>NZ_CP089214.1:6257922-6986884 GCF_021183625.1 Nocardia asteroides | reverse complement strand
TTCGATCAGCGCTGCGGCAACATCCTGCGACTGTCCCAACGCAATGATCGTCCCGTCGACGATCTCTTCGGATCGAGGATCGAGGATCAGCAGCAGCCACTCTAAGGCTTCCACCCAGGCACTTGGATGACGTTGCACTATCTCGTGGAAATGTCGCCGTATTCCGAGGCCCGCCACTCCGAGACCGCGTCGATTCAGATGCTGGCACGCGACGGCAGAGGCGACGACCCGGGCGGTGTCACAGGAGAGATCATTCACGTCCGGGGGCAAGTCCCGTGTTCTCCTGCTGCTGGCCTCGAGTTTGTGGTATTCGGCTGTAGCCAGACCGGCGCTCAAACCTTCAGCTACGTCGGATGCGGTCCGCAGTCCTGGAATGGAGTGTTCTCGCTTCGCCCAGGCTAGAAGATCGATCTTCCATGCATACTGCTCTTCTGCGGCGTCGGATGATGCGCGCATTAACGCCTCGCAGAACTCCTGAGTGCAACCCTCCATCAGCGAGACGACGAGGGGTCCGTCAGATCGAAGAATCTTCCCCCGGAAATCGCTGTCGCGCAACGCGCTCACACCGACTACAGTGCACAAATTATGATCCGCAGCGAGAGCCTCAGCAACAGTGCTTTCACCGATTCGATAGGCTGACAACCCCCTCGCTCGAAGATATCCTGGATCTACCGCATGATCCCAGCCCACACCCGGCAGAAGGCGGTTAAGAAGCTCGATCGCCAATGGACGCGGCAGAACGCTGTAAAGGTCGTCATGCAGTTCGGGCACGGGCCTATCTTCGCCGATCTACGCAAGGGTGTCACCTCCCGAGGATCGGTCGTTCAGTCGGCAATGTTCCGGTGTTGTCTGCGACCGAGGTGTTGAAGCGCGAATAGTTGACGGGTGGGGCGGGCCAGCTTGGAACTCGACGGGTAGGCCGACCGCTCCGGCCGCTCCCGGTGAGGACAGGCCGCGCTGACACTGTGGGGCGCTGCGCTGCGGGCAGGGGTGGGCTGGTCGCGCTCAATCTGGTAGACCCGTACTCATCCCCGGCGAGCCGGAGCTGGAGTGGCTCCCAGAACCCGGTCCGCAACCAGTCGGCGGCCTCGGCTGGATTCGCGCCGGCGTGCACGCCGAGGACGCCCAAGCGACATCCAGGGACGAGGTGTGCCCGATGCGTGCGCTCGTGTGCGCCGCACGACGACAGGAGTACCGATGTCCCGAATCACACCGCCCGGATTCGCCCGTGCACTGCGGGCACTCCAGCTCGCCGCCGCGCCCGTACCCGCCTACGCCCACTTCCTGGCCGAGCACGAGATCGATCCCCACGATATCCGACCTCCGGCGGATTTCGCTCTGCTGCCGAGCATAGAGCCACGCTACCTAGCGAGGTGCCCCCGCCACGAACCGATGTCCGACGGTGCGCCGACCGGGGCTGCGTTCTGGTCGCGCAACGCCGGCCGCACCGGACGCGCACTCCACCGAGCACGCGGTGCCGAATCCCGCACACAGGGCAGCACTTTGCACGGGCGCATCCTGCGCCGAATCCGCGCGCACGAGCGCTCTACGCTGGTCGTAGTGACCTTCGCGATGAGCAACTGGGTTGGCGACAACAACACCGTCTCCTGTCTGGAGGCACTTGCCACGCGGGGCTTTCCCATCTCGATGGTGACACCGGGGCCGAATCCCGAGGCCGTCCGCGCGGATATCGCCGCGCTCGGCCCCGCGTACGACCAGGTGGTGATCTTCGGCTACCCGCCGTTCGTGCGCGATGTCCTCGACGGCGCGGGCCCGGCGGTGCTGAGCCAGGACCTGAAGATCCTTCTGTCGGGCGAGAACATCAGCGAGCGTTGGCGGGAGCGACTACTCAAGCTGATCGCGAAGCCCGGCAAGCCCACCGACACCTATCTGATCAGCAGTATCGCCGATGTGGGGTTAGTGGAGCACGACATGCCGAGTACGATAGTGGTGCGCCGACTCGCGGCGTCCGACCCCCGACTGCGGGAGCAACTCTTCGGCGCGGGTCAGGCACTGCCGATCCTCGTCGAAGTCGATCCGCACTACCGCTACACCGAGACCGACGATACAGGCAGGTTGCACTGCGCCCCCGCGGGCCCGGTGCCGCTGGTGCGCTATCGAATGGGCGACGAGGCCAGGCGCTGCCAGCGGCCCGCCTCATCGCCACCTTCCGGACGTGCGGCTGTGACCTGCGAGTGTGGACCTGCATGCCTGGGTCAGCATTCCTAGGTTGTGTCTCCTCATGCCTTCAGCCATTCGATGATCAGGGCCAGCACGACCCCGCTGCGGTAGGTGATGGCCAGCTTGTCGTACCGGGTGGCGACCGCGCGCCAGTGCGTGGCCCTGTTGAAGGCCCGTTCGACGACGTTGCGCCGTTTGTAGGTGTGCCGGTCGAAGCTCGGTGGTCGTCCACCGTGGCTGCCGCGGCGTTTGCGGTGGGCGATCTGATCGGACCGCTCCGGGATGACGGTGCGGATACCCCTGCGCCGCAACAGTGCCCGCGTGGCAGCCGAGGAATACGCTTTATCGGCGATCACCACCTGCGGAGTGCGCCGGGGCGGGCCACCGGACAAGCGCGGCACCGCGACCACGTCGAGCAACCGCGCCAGCATCGGGGAATCGCCGGCCTGCCCCGGCGTCATAGCCACGGCCAGGCCGCGCCCGCGGCCCTCTGCGACCAAGTGGACCTTGGTCGTCAACCCACCGCGTGAGCGTCCGATCGCTTGATCAGCGGGTTCATAGCCCACCCACCGAGTCGCGCCGGGCCCCGCCACCGTGCTGGTGCACCCGCACGATCGTGGAATCGATCGAGGTCACCCAATTCAGATTCCCGGTCGAATCGGCCAGCGCCAGCAGTGCGGTCAGCACCCGATCCCACGTCCCGTCCGCGGCGATACCGTTTCCACACCGTCTGCCACGGCCCGAACACCGGCGGTAGATCCCGCCACGGTGAACTCGTCCGCAACCGATACAACATCCCTTCCACCACCAGCCGGTTGTTGGCGAAGTTGCGCCCCACTGGCCCTCGGAACTCGGCAACAGCAACTCCCACTGCTTGTCCGTCAGCACCTGATACCGATCGACCACCAGCCCCGTCACAGCAGAACATGCTGCACCACCACCAGGCCCACCCGGAGCGATTCAAGCAGATTGGGAGACAGAACCTAGCTCGCCGACGGCGCGGGAAATGCGTCCGCCCAGTGTGCCTCGCGCAGCAGTATTCGCTTCCCATCGGCAACGAAGTCCACCTCCGGCGGCGTCCGCTGCAACCGTACGGTCGCCAGGTCCATCGGTGCCCCGCACCGATCGCTGCTCGTGTGGTCGAATGGTGTTGCAGGCGGTATTGTTTCGTTCTATGAACACGCCGTCTCGGTGTGTCTGCTGCGGCCCACGGACATTTCCGGGTGCGAGTACGGGACCGGGATCGCCAGCGGGTGGTAATCGACCTTGCGCGGCACGAAATTGCAGATCACGAAACCGCTGCCCGCGAAGACCTGGTGCACCGGCGGCGGCTGGTGCACCCGCCCGGTGATCGGCTCGAAGTCCGCGATGTCGAAGGTCAGCGGGTACAGGCAACCGTCCCACCCCACGACGTCGAACGGGTGCCGGGCATAGACCATGCGGGTGCCGGCGATGCCGCGCGCGGTGCGGTGCTTCACCAGCACCTCGACCTCGCTGCCGTCAGCCAGCAGCACCTCGGCGGGTCCGTGCAGATCCCGCTCGCAGTAGGGCGCGTGCTCCAGGAATTGCCCGGACCGGGAGAGGTAGCGGTGCGGCGGCGCGATATGGCCGCTCGACTCGATCACGTAGGCCCGCAGCGGCTCCGCGCCGAGGGGGATCCAGCGGTGCGTGGTGGAGGCGGGCAGCAGGACGTAGTCGCCACGCCGGGCCGGGAGCGCGCCGAAGACCGTCTCCACCCTGGCCGCGCCGGACTCGATGAAGACCACCTCGTCACCGGCGGCATCCCGGTACAGCGGGGACTCCCGGCGCGCGACCACGTAGGAGATCCGCACGTCGGCATTGCCGAGCAGCAGCCGCCTTCCGGTGACGACGTCGATATCGGCGGGGTCGGGAAACAGCTCGTGCAGCCGGAGGTGCCGCGGTTTGAGCGGGTGGTTGGGCACGGTCGCCTGCTCGGGCGGCTCCCACACCTCGGCCGCGGTGATGGCCGACGGGCTGCCGCGGTGGTAGAGCAGCGAGGAGTCCCCGGCGAACCCCTCCTCGCCCATCAGCTCCTCGGCGTAGAGCGCGCCGCTCGCATCCCGGTGCTGGGTGTGCCGCTTCGGCGGCACGTCGCCGAGGCTGCGGTAGTGGGCCATCCCTCAGGTATGCCACGAACCGGGCGCGCGCGGGACCCCGACACGCAGATCAGCGCGGACCCGGGCCGATGGGCCCGGGTCCGCGCATGGTCACGGCGTCAGATCTCGACGATCTGCTCCTTCGGCGTCCGCGACGGGTGCCCCTCGGCCAGGAACTCCCGCGGGACGAGGTTCTCGATGTACGCCTTGATCAGCAGCGAGGTGGTCGGGGTGTACCACCGGGCCTGCGCGACCGCGCCGAGCATGATCCACAGCCCGTCCTGCGGGGTCGGCTTCCAGACATTGTTGATCTCGCCGTCGGTGCCGAAGCCCCAGACCTTGCCGACCTTCTCGCGCACCTCGGCGCCGAACCACTCCTCGATCGCGGTCTCGATGGGCTCGTAGCCGGTCGCCAGGATCACGGCGTCGAGGGGAAGCTCCTCGCCGTTCTTCAGCCGGACGCCGGTCGCGGTGAAGGTCTCGACGTCGTCGGTCTGCACGATCCCGATATCGCCGTCGATGATTCGCTGCGACGCGCCGACGTCCAGGTAGTAGCCGCCGCCGGTGAGGAAGTAGCTGTAGAAGAAGCCGGTGTCCTCGGGGCCGGAGCCGATCTTCATGCCCGCCGCGCGCAGGCGGTCGTGCAGCTCCTTATCGATGTCGTCACCGATCTTGGTCTGCGCGATGAAGTTCTGCTTGAGCTGCGGGTACACCATGCCCGACATGAACCGGATGTCGATCAGCTCGACCGGGATGTCGCGCGGGTTGTAGGGCGCGTAGGAGAGGTTCGCGGTCTCGATGTCGAGCACGATCGCGGGCGAACGCTGCAGGATCGTGGATATGCCGCCCTGCTTGTGGATGTCGAGCGCGATGTCGTGGCCGCTCGTCCCGGTGCCGACGACCAGGACGTTCTTGCCCGCGTAGTGCTTGCCGTCCACGAACTTGCTGGAGTGCACGACCTCGCCGGCGAAGTCGGGCAGCCCGGCGATGTCGGGGATGCGCGGCTTCTGGCTGCCGCCGGTGGTCAGCACGACATGCTTCGGGCGCAGCTCCCGCACCGAGCCGTCGGCCTGCGCGATCCGGACGGTCCAGCGGCCGGATGTCTCGTCGTAGGTGCCGCCCTCGAACTCCGACGACGTCCAGAAGTTGATGTCGAGCGCCTCGACGTACGCCTCGAACCAGTTCGCGAACTTGTCCTTCGGGATGTACTCGGGGTAGCTGTCGGGGAACTTCAGGAACGGGAAGTAGAGCATGCCGTGCGGCTGGTGCAGCAGCAGCGACTCGTAGCGCTTGCGCCACGTGTCGCCGACCCGCTCGTGCTTGTCGATCACCACGTTCGGCACGCCGAGCCGGTTCAGGTGCGCCGCCATCATCACGCCGAACTGGCCGCCGCCGACCAGCAGCACGTCCGGGTCGGAGTCGGTGAAGCTCGACTCGCGGTCGCGGTGCTCGGACCAGCGGACATCGGGGTGGGTGTCGTCGAAGCGGTCGCGGCGCGGCCAGTGCGGCGCGTGATCGCGCAGCCCCTCGATGCGGGTGAGCAGGTTGACGGCGCGCCAGCCCGCGGGCGCGGTGGCGTCCTCGACGAGGTAGGCGAGGCCGTCGGCGGTCCCGGCGTCGACGTCGAAGGCGAGGAAGACCTCGATGACCCGCGGCCCGCCTTCCTCCTGCGTGAGCGCGGGCACGGTCGGCTTGTTCTCGTCGACGCGGAAGTCGCGCGGGTTGACGCCGTCGATACTGCCGAGGATCAGGTCGATCAGGTTGTCGCGACCGGCGGCCTGCCGGAAGTTCCAGGTGAGCGCTCCCAGATCGCGATAGAAGCTCTCCTCGAGGAACAGCCCCTCGAATCGGCTCCGGTCACGGGACGCGAAGGCCTCGTCGAGGGCTGCCAGCCATAGCCGGGCTCCGTCGAGCGCCGGATCGGTTGTGGCATCGAGAGTACTGGTCATGGAGTGCCCCTGAAGTGCGCGCTGAACCGACACCTACCGTGCGGTGCTCAGTACGGTAACAACGCTTTCCTCCAGCGTCAATGCCATTCTCCTCTGCGTCGAGGAGTACTTCCGGACATGGCTGGGCACGGGCGAAAATGGGGCAGCTGTCAGGCGGCGAGCGGAATCTCGCCCTCGGCGATCTGCTGCGCGGTGGCGTAGGCCAGGTGCAGGAAGTCCGCGCCCGCGAGGGCGGCGACGGCGTCGGTGACGAGGCGGGTGGCATGCGGGGCGAAGACGTGGCCGATGGTGAAGCCGGTGATCACCCAGACGTCGAGGCAGAAGGGGCAGCTGAGCAGCTCGCCCACGCTGTGCCGGAGCCCGGTCCGCGCCTTCGGGGCCTCGCTCACCTCGCCCGGGCCGGCGTCCTCGCCGGTCGGGCGGGTGAACGGGGCCCGGACGGGGGCGGTGACCGCGCCCTTGGTCACCAGCCGCGAGACCTTGTGGGCGGCGAGCGCGGTGCCGAGCAACTCCCGCGTGCTCATGCCGCGGGGCAGCCGCCGCCCGGTCGCGCTGCCGAGCAGGGTGGTGCCGAGCACCAGGATGCCGTACGCGATCATGGTCGCGAGGTAGCCGCCGAGCGGGCGGTTCTCGGCACTCATGATCGAATCTCCCCGGGGCAGCGCATGGTTCGTTCTCCTTGGTCAGTCGAGGCCGGAGGCGTCCTCGGCGATGGCCGCGAGCCGGGTCTGGGCGGCGGAGACCACGCCGTGCCGGTTGCGGTGTGCTTCCTCGTAGGCGACGACGGCGCGGATGTCGCCGGGCTCGTCGAGATCGCGGATGGCCTGGATGGTCTCGGTGGCGCCGAGTCGGTCGTAGTTGGGGATGGGCAGTTCGTCCTGGTCGAGCAGGCCGGTGGCGGTGCGCACCCGGTGCACGGTCTCGGCGGCGCCGTCCTCGCCCTCGTCGGTGGTGACCAGTTCGGCGGTGCGCAGCGCGGAGTCGCCCGCGGCGGTCGCCGCCTTCGCCGCCACCGCGGTGGCGTGCGCGCCGCGGGTGAGCAACTGGTCGACGGCGGGCCTGGTTCCGCGGACCGTATCCAGGGCGCGGTCGATGCGCCGGGCCGACCAGGTGACCGGCAGGTTCACCAGCTTGACCGCGGTGCCGGTCGCCGCCTGCAGCGGGGTGCGGCGTAGCGCGGCCGGGCCGCCGAGCGCCTCCTCGGCGAGGACGGTGCCGAGCCAGTCGACCGTGGCGGAGTGCGCGGCGATCAGCCGGTCGGCCAGTGCCTCGGCCGTCGGATGGTCGGCGGCGGTGGCGAGCGCCCTGATGTAGTGGGCGCGGTCGAGCAGCTGATGCTCCAGGGCGAGGTCGCCGAGCAGCGCCTCGTCCAGTGGCTGGGCCTGCTCGCCGAGCGCCTTGACCGCGGCGGTCGCGCGGCCGAGCAGCGGGCCGATCAGCTGCGGGACGCCGCCGAGCCCGCGGATGACGGCCTCGATCGCCGCGGCGCGGGAGCGGCCGTTCTCCGCGTTCTCGGTGAGTTCGCGCCGGACCGCCTCGGTCCTGGCCTGGGCGATCCTGGTCTCGGCGATCTGGATCTCGGTGTGCGTGAGGTCACGGACGGCGCGCAGCTGGGTGAGCAGGGCCGTGGTGTCGCGTGTGCTCATGGAATTCGTCCTTCGACATCGACGTGAGCGGGCGGGACGCGGCACACCGCACTGTGTGCCGCCGTCCCGCGCCTACCCCGCCGCACGCTCCGAAACCGGAACCTCAGGGCTTGTTCGGGTCGAGGGTGTCCTTGATCTTGCCGACCAGACCACCCTCGGTCCCGAACGCGGTCGAGCGGGGCTTGCCCATCGACCCGTCATAGGTCGCATACAGCAATGGATCCGGTGCGGGCGCCGACGCCTTCTCCCCCAGCGGCTGCGGATCGGCCAGGAACCGGTTCGTGTGCTTGCCGTCCGGCGCGGTACCGAACGCCCACCGGCCCTGATCCGACGCCGTCCCGTCGGAGAGATGCCACAGCGTCTCGGCGTGCTCGGTGTACTCCTCGTCCTGCAACGCCGCCGGAGCCACGACCTCCTCCACGCCGTCGGCCTTCAACTCCTCGATCGCGGCCAGCCACATGTTCTGGTGATAGGTATCGCGCGCGAGGTTGAACCGCAGCATGTCCTTCACCCCCGGATCATCGGTCATGTTGTACAACCGCGCCGTCTGCAACCGGCCGTGCGACTCCGCCGCCACATTCGCCCGGAAATCGGCCAGCAGATTCCCGCTCGCCACGATGAACCGGCCGTTCCACGGAACACCGTTGGAATCGGCCAGGGTGGGGCCACCACCGGAGACGATCGCCTGCTGCGGATCCATCCCCGCCAGCACCGCCGCCACCACCGGGTCACCGGCCGCGGCCTCGGTCGAATGCGTCGCCGGAGCGCCCTCGAGCAGCCGCGCGACCATCGTCGCGATCATCTCCACGTGACCGATCTCCTCGGTCGCGATATCCATGATCAGATCCTTGTACTTACCCGGCATCCGGCAGTTCCAGCCCTGGAACAGGTACTGCATCGTCACCGTCATCTCACCGTAGGCACCCCCGATCAACTCCTGGAGCTTGCGGGCGTACACGGGATCCGGCTTCTCCGGCTTGGCATCGAACTGCAAATGATCGGTATGACGGAACACAGGGGGCCTCCCTTGCCTTCGGGGTCGTTGCCGCCACGTCCTACCTCGACTCGTGGCATCCAAACCAGCTGCCACACAACGTATTTCGGATAGCGGGCCGGATTGCGAACGACAACTCAGGCGCGGGTCGAAGGATCCTCACCGCGGCGCAGCGGCGGCAGGTGCTCGACGGCACCCGCGGTGGCGGCCAGCGCGCGGCTCACCCGCCCGCACCCCCGCGCGACCGGGCCGGGGGCGCGGCGGGAGAGCTGGTCGAGCCGGTCCCTGGAGCGGTCCAGCGGCGCGAGCGGCAGCGCGGCGAGGGAATTGCCGGGCGGGCGGCGGGCGACGACGGGGTGCGGACGGGTCGGCGCGGTACGGCGGACGACCAGCCACGCCAGCCCCACCCGGCGCAGCGTCCTGACGTCGACGACCTGCTGCAGCCGGGGCAGCAGGATGTCCTCCTCGTCGCGCACGTCCGCGCGCAGCAGCGCGGTGATCCGCTCGAGCAGCTGCTCGTAGGCGGGGGTGTCGGGCTCGGTGGTCTCCAGCTCGGTGAAGAGCTCGTTGATCTCCTGGTGTTCCTGCTCGACCCGCAGGGTCAGCTCGTCGCCGTCGGGCAGGACCCGGCGCAGCAGCGGCCAGAGCACCGCCTCCTCGGCGAAGGCGTGCGGGAACACCAGCCGGCACAGCGCCGTCAGCGTCTCCTGCCGCTCGGCGCCCGCGGTGGCGGCGACGCGCCGCAGCAGCCGGTCGAGCTGCTGGTGGTCGCGGCGCTGCAGGACGAGCACGCTGCGCGCGCCGCCGAGCTCCGCCTCGGTCTGGGTGGCCAGGGTTCGGGCCATCGGTGTCTCCTCTCGATCCGGAATCGGCGAGCGCCTACCCGGGCTGCTCCCGGGGCAAACCGGGCGTGCCCCGGCTCACCGGCGCGCGCCCCGCTGGTACCGGAACACCCCCGCGCCGAGGGCGTAGGACAGGTGCCCGCCGAGCGCTCCGCCGACCCCCATGGCGGTCAGCCCGAGCAGACTCCAGGTCGTCGCGGCCCGGCCGGTGCGGGCCCGGTATGCCTTCAGGAACAGGGTCGCGGCCGTGGCGTTGGCGGCGGCGTGGATCAGCGCCACCCGGCGAGCCTCGGTGCCGAGCGCGGGGAACTCCGCCCAGCCGGTGACGACGGTCGGCGCCGTGGCGGCGAGGCCGAGCCCGATCAGGGTGCGCGCGGCCGCCGGCTGCCCCAGCGAGCGCAGCACCAGCGAGGCGCTCCACGCGCCGATCGGCACGGTGACGAGCAGCGGGTGGACGGGGTGGCCGAGCCAGGAGCCGCGGAGCAGCCCCGCGGCCCTTCCCTCCCCGACGGCGCCCGCCACGACCTCGGCCACCCGGGCGGCGGCCGGGTCGAGGCGTCCGGCGGATTCGGCGGTTCGCAGTGCGGTGTGCAGGTCCATGCCGCGCAGCTACCCCGCAGCGGCGCCGCGACACCCGCGAACCGTCAGGAACGCAGGGTGTCGCTCGGCGAGCGGCCGTAGTGCCTGCGGTAGGCGAGCGCGAAGCGCCCGGCGTGCGCGAAACCCCACTGCCTGGCGATGGCGGCGACCGTCCGGCCGCTGCCCGGCCCCGCGGCGACGAGCTGCTCGTGCACGGCGTGCAACCGCAGCTGCTGCAGGTACTGCAGCGGCGTGGTGTCGAGGTGCTTGCGGAAGGCCAGCTGTAGCGCGCGCGGGGTGACGAAGGCGGCCGCGGCGACGTCGGCGAGCGCGATGTCCTCGCGCAGATGCGTCTCCAGGTAGGCGACGGCGCGGCGCACGGTGTCCGGGCGGGCGTCGCGGCGGTCGGTGGCGGTCGGGCCGGCGAGCACGGAGGTCGGCATGGTGGCGAGCACCGTGGCGGCCAGGTAGTCCGCGGCGGTGCCTGCCACCAGCGAGTCCGCGGGGAACTCCGGGGCGGCCGCGATCTGCTGCAGGTGCTTGATCACCGCGGTCAGCCTGCGGTTGGCGTCGTCGTCGAGCGGGCGGTGCCCGATCAGCCGCACCGGCTCCCCGCCGCGCGCGGCCACCCGGTCCAGCAGGACGGGATCGAACATGGTGATGTCGTAGCGCGCGGAGCGGATGATCCCGGAGTACGGCAGCTCGGGCGGGGTCAGCAGCCCGGTCTGGCCGGGCAGGAAGGTGTCCGGCCCGGTGTCGTGATAGTTCTCCTCGATCGCGCCGGTGATCACGCTGACCAGGCAGACCTTGTTCAGCGGCTCGGCGTCGTAGGCCATGTCGAAGCCGAAGTGCACCCGATCCAGGTACACCGGGCCGAGCACATCCCTGCGGACGTGCGCCTCGGCCGAGCCCTGGCTGTCGTTGCCGATCCGCATGCTGGTGTAGTTCCGATTCAGGAACTCTTCGGTCTCGCTCAGATTCGTGCTGTCGAACGTGAGGTTTCGCACCCGCCACCGCCCTCTGTCCAGTGCCTGGGCAGGTGATATCCCGCCCGCGCACGGCTGCTGGCTGAACCGCGTGACGTACTCCAGTGAACTACATAGTCCGCGATAGTCAACCGCATCCCCCCGCGCGTCGCCGCGCAGCCGCGTCGATGTCAGCGCCGAATAGTACTAATTCCATTCGGAATCGACACGCGCACAGCGGTTTTCGGCGATTATGTTGCCGATCATTCCGCGCTGTTCTACGGTGGGGAGGTCCGCCACGGTGGAGGTGCGCACCACCGATGCGGCGGACGGAGTGCCCGCGGGCGGGCCCCTGTCCGGCTCGCACGCGGGCGCGGCCCGTCCGCTCAGGCGGCGGACTCGGCGAGCGCCTGTTCGCGCAGCCGCTCCAGGGTCCGGCTCAGGATCCGCGAGATCTGCATCTGGGAGATGCCGAGGCGGGCCGCGATCTGGCTCTGGGTGAGGTTGTCGAAGAACCGCCAGACCAGGATCTGCCGCTCCCGCTCGGGCAGCTCGCGCAGCAGCGGGCCGACCGTCATGGCGTCCTCGAGCAGGCGGTAGGAGGGGTCGACGGCGCCGCTGCGCTGCTCGATCCCGGCCGGAACCGAGCCGGACTCGTCCGAGCCCGCGCTCATCGCCTCCAGCGACTCGGAGCGGTAGCCGTTGCGGGCGAGCAGCGCCTGGGTGACCTCGACCACGTCGACGTCGAGCTCGGCGGCGATCTCGCGCGCCGTCGGCATCCGCTGCAACCGCTGGGAGAGCAGCTCGATCGTGCCGCCGAGCCGCTGCTGCAGCTCCTTGACCGGGCGCGGCACCCGCACCCCCCAGGCCCGATCGCGGAAGTGCCTGCGCACCTCGCCCATCACGGTCGGCACCGCGAAGGCGAGGAACGGGCTGCCGAGGCCGGGATCGAAGCGGTCGACGGCCTGCACCAGCCCGACCGTGGCGACCTGGGTCAGGTCCTCCAGCGCCTCGCCGCGGCCGCCGTAGCGGGCGGCGATGTGCTCGGCCAGCGGCAGCGCCGCGGTGATGATCTCGGCGCGCAGCCGGGCACGGGCCGGGTCGGTCTCGTCGAGCGCGGCGAGTTCGGTGAGCCGAGGCTCGAGGTCGTCGTAGGAATCGGGACCGCGCTTGGCGCGGACAGCGGAGTTCGTCGGGCGCATCGAGGCACCTTCCGTTGCGAAACGCAGAGGCCCGCCCGACCCTGCACAGCGGTTAACTCCACTCAGCGGGTTCCTCGACGGGCCGCCCCGCGATGACCGGAAAGAAATGTGTTGAATCATCGGCTCGCGGCGGCCTTACCCCCTGAACCCTACCCGCCATCCAGGTCGGGCGGTACCCGGACCCTTCCCGCACCCGGTCACCCACATCGAAAACCGCTGTCCCACAGTGCTATCCGCTGATTGTCCGATTTCGCCCGACACGGCCGCGCCGCGCCACGCGGGCAGTTCCGGCGGGGCCGGGTAAGGTGGAGGCATCCGGAAGGAGAATCGCGGCCTCGAATCGGCGCGTGCCGCCGGATCATCGCAGCGCCCGACAGGACAGGACAGGAACACTCCGGCCACGGCCATCGCCGCGACCGCCGGGCAGCTCCTGCCGATTCTTCGGCCGGGCGCACCTTCGGAGCACCGCTCCCCCGAACCCGATCACGAGGACCTTGTGACCAGCAACGACGTACCCGAACTGTTCAGCCACGCCCCCGCGGCCGAGCTGCCCACGCAGACCCCTGAGACCGGCGCGGTACCCACCCCGGTGTTCAGCGACCCGCGCAACGCGCAGCCCCGCGAGGCCGACTTCGACGCCGCACCGCCCCGCCGCAACCGGCGCTGATCGCCCAGTACATGTGAGGAGCCTCCCATCGCCATCACCCAGGTCGGTCCCTACGCGCACCTGAGCCCCGCGGACATCGAGGAGTTCGGGCGCGAACTGGACGCCATCCGCGCCGACGTGGCGGGCAGCCTCGGGGCCGCGGACGCCAAGTACATCCGGCACACCATCGCCGCGCAGCGCGTGCTCGACGCGGTCTCCCGAGCGCTGATCGTCTTCGGCCGCTCGCGCAAGACCGTCGCCCTCGGCACCGCGGGCACCGCGCTCGCCAAGATCATCGAGAACATGGAGCTGGGCCACAACATCGGCCACGGCCAGTGGGACTGGATGAACGATCCGGAGATCCACTCCGGCACCTGGGAGTGGGACATGATGGGCGCCTCCGCCCACTGGCGCTACTCGCACAACTACCAGCACCACGTCTACACCAACGTGCTCGACCACGACGAGGATCTCGGCTTCGGCATCATGCGGGTCACCAGGGACCAGGAGTGGCGCCCGGCGCACCTGTTCGCCCCGGTCCAGAACCTGCTGCTCGCGCTGACCTTCGAGTGGGGCATCGCGCTGCACGGCCTCTACGCCGAGCTGGACCGCTCGATCAGCAAGGACGAGCGCCGCGGCCACCTGGCCGCCATCCGCGGCAAGATGCTGCGCCAGGTCGGCAAGGACTACCTGGTGCTGCCGCTGCTGAGCGGGCGGCGCTGGAAGCGCACGCTGGCCGCGAACGCGACCGCGAACATCGTCCGCAACGTCTGGGCCTACCTGGTGATCTTCTGCGGGCACTTCCCGGACGGCGCGGAGAAGTTCGACGCGAGCGTCACCGAGCGGGAGACCCGCGCAGAGTGGTACCTGCGCCAGATGCTCGGCACCGCCAATTTCGACGCCGGGCGGGTGCTCGCCTTCCTCAGTGGCAATCTCTGCTACCAGATCGAGCACCACCTGTTCCCGGAGCTGCCGAGCAACCGGTACGCCGAGATCGCGGTGCGGGTGCGGGCGGTGTGCGAGCGCTACGACCTGCCCTACACCAGCGGGCCGCTGCTCGCGCAGTACCTGCTCACGCTGCGCACCATCCACAAGCTCTCGCTGCCGGACCGGTTCCTGACCAGGGACTCCCACGACGCGCCGGAGACGGCCTCCGAGCAGAAGTTCGCGGACGCCCCGCTGCCTCCGGTCCGGATTCCCGGCCGCCCGCACACCGGGCTGCGCACCGCGCTGCACCGGCTCCGGGTACGGGCCTGACGCCGGAGAATTCGAAAGGGCGAAAGCGTTGCGGCGCAGCCCGTTCGGCCCATCAGCGGTCGATCGGGCTGCGCCGCGCACGTTTTCCCCCGCCCAACCGTGGCATCCCCCCGACTGCAGGAACATTCGGGTATCAGGAGGCGATGACCATGGCGGAGAGCCACCGTTCGGCGGAGACCGGCGAGTACGTGAGCGAGCAGACCGCGGAGCAGAACCCGCGCACCACCCTCGGCGAGGACGAGGCGCACGCCGGCGACAACCGGCGCGACCGATCGGCCATCACCGGCCACTTCGTCAAGCCGGACACCAGCCGCAGGCACCCGGACACCACCGTCACCGAGAACGGCTGACCCGTTCATCCGGCCCGCTCCGGGGTACCACAGCCGGTACCCGACGAGAGGAGCCGCCGTGAGCGAGCGGAAGAAGACCGGCGACGACGAGCCGAAGGGCGGCCGCCCCGGCCCCACCGACCAGGGCCGGGACGGCGGCATGGCCACCCGCGAGCACGCCCCGGAACTCACCGAACCGGACGAGGACGATTCCGCGGACTGATCCCCGGACCACCGCCCCGATACCGACCGCCGGACGGCCGCGCACCCGAACCGGGCGAAATGTTTCCTCCCGGGCGTCATACCGGACAGCACTGCCACGACACAGTCCCGGAACTATCGGACGATCGTGGAAGGGCAGGTCAGGTGAGCTGGTCAGGAATGGTCGCGGTGGGTGCGGCGCTCGCGGTGTGCGGTGCGGCGCTCGGTGCGGGTCCGGCGGGCGCGGATATGTCGCGCAACGGCACCGACCCGGTGGCGAGCGGCTGCGCCGCGAAGACGTCGGTGACGGCGAACCTGCCGCTCCCCGACGAACGGGGCGAGACGACCGCGCTCACGCTGCGGGTGCTGCGCTCGCCCGCCTGCGACACCACCTGGGTGGAGATCGACAACCCCTACCCGGACGGCACGGCCGAGGTGCACACCTCGATCGCGGTGGCCGCCACCGACATCCTGTACCAGCGCACCGCCGCGCGCACCGGGCGGCAGATCTCGCCGCAGGTCTTCGCGCCCGGCCGCACCTGCATCAAGGTCTCGGCGACGGTGACCAGCGCGGGCCGGGTGCTCGCCGGCGGCGGACCGGCGACGAAGATCTGCTGAAATCGGGCCGACCGGCGCTGCCGCGGAGCCGGTTTGGCACCCGGGGCCACGGGTAGCTCGGCGCCGACCACGGCACCGAAGAAAGGCACTCCCATGGCATCCATCGGATCGACCCCAGGCACCGGCGACCGCTCGCCGGTGCGGGGCGCGGCATTGATCGTCGGCGCGGTCTTCCTGCTGGTCGGCATTCTGGGCTTCATCCCCGGTGTCACCACCGACTACGACACGCTGCAGTTCGCCGGGCACCACTCCGACGCGAAGCTGCTCGGGCTGTTCCAGGTCTCGATCCTGCACAACCTGGTGCACCTGGCCTTCGGCGCGGCCGGGCTGCTCGCCGCGCGGGCCATCCGGACCTCGCAGCTGTACCTGATCGTCGGCGGCGCCGTCTACCTGGTGCTGTGGCTCTACGGCCTGGCCATCGACGAGCACAGCGGCGCCAACTTCGTGCCGCTGAACACCGCCGACAACTGGCTGCACTTCGTGCTCGGCGTCGGCATGATCGGGCTCGGGGTCCTACTCGGCCGCAGGCCCGCCGCGCGCACGGCAGGCATCTGACCCGCCCCGAGCACACGGTGGCCCCCGCGAACACCGCGGGGGCCACCGTCGTCGGCTCAGAGGTAGCGGGAGACCACCCTTCCCTTGGCGAAGGCGATCACCCTGGTGCCCGGCAGCACCGAGGGCTCGCTCAGCTCGTGCAGCAGCTGCTCGAGCACGGAGGTCGCGGGCACCGCGTCGGTGCCGTCGGTGCTGCCGCCGGGGAAGCGGTGCCGGTTCTCGGCGGTGTAGATCCAGGCCCGATCGTTCCGGATCCCGATCCGGACCACCTGCTCGGCATTGACGAAACCCTCGAACTCGTCGCCGAGGTCGATGAAGGTGGCCATCCACGATCCCTTCGCTGTCGTGCGCGGTGCCGCGCACGCCGTCGGACTTCCCCGCGTCGGCGCGGCCGAACCCGCTCGGCGGCGCGCTTTGCGGCAAGCGGTGTGCGCGCGCCCGGCCGGTCTGGTTGACTTCCGAGGTGACCTCGAGTCGCCCGTGACGGGCCGGGGCACGGTGTAGCCGCCAACCCGCGACGAGCACCGCTCCGATGCCGCGCCGCGCGTGCGCCGGGCGCCGCTCCGACCCGACTCGAAAGTCACTCGGAGCAATGCTTTCACAGCGAGGAATTCGGTCGCACACCCCCGTCGGCACATCCGGCGGCCCAGCTTCGGCGGACCGGTGCGATCCCGGTCCGGCCCGCACATCGGAACGAGGACGGCAATGACGGAGACAGCGGCGCCCGTGGGCCACCAGTCCGACCAGGTGGAGCTGCGCCAGCTGCTGGCCGGGCTGACCGCCGTGCGCGACGGCGACTTCGGCACCAGGCTGCCCGCCGACGCCGACGGGCTGCTCGGCGAGATCGCGACGGTCTTCAACGGCATGGTCGACCAGCTCTCGCTCTTCACCTCCGAGGTGACCAGGGTGGCCCGCGAGGTCGGCACCGACGGGCGGCTCGGCGGCCAGGCCGAGGTGCCGGAGGTCTCCGGCACCTGGAAGGACCTCACCGACTCGGTGAACGCCATGGCGGGCAACCTCACCGCGCAGGTGCGCAATATCGCCCAGGTGACCACCGCGGTGGCCCGCGGCGACCTCACCCAGAAGATCCGGGTGGACGCGCGCGGGGAGATCCTGGAGCTCAAGGAGACCATCAACACGATGGTCGACCAGCTCTCGTCCTTCGCCGACGAGGTCACCCGCGTCTCCCGCGAGGTCGGCACCGAGGGCCGCCTGGGCGGGCAGGCCGACGTCAAGGGCGTCTCCGGCACCTGGCGTGACCTCACCGACTCGGTGAACTTCATGGCGGGCAACCTGACCGCGCAGGTGCGCTCGATCGCCCAGGTCGCCACCGCGGTGGCGCGCGGCGACCTCACGCAGAACATCACCGTCGACGCGCGCGGGGAGATCCTGGAGCTCAAGAACACCATCAACACCATGGTCGACCAGCTCTCGTCCTTCGCCGACGAGGTGACCAGGGTGGCCCGCGAGGTCGGTACCGAGGGGCGGCTCGGCGGGCAGGCCGATGTCAAGGGCGTCTCCGGCACCTGGAAGGACCTGACCGAGTCGGTGAACGTGATGGGCGACAACCTGACCGCCCAGGTGCGCTCGATCGCCCAGGTGACGACGGCCGTGGCGCGCGGTGACCTGACCCAGAAGATCCGGGTCGATGCGCGCGGGGAGATCCTGGAGCTCAAGGAGACCATCAACACGATGGTCGACCAGCTCTCCGCCTTCGCCGACGAGGTCACCCGGGTGGCCCGCGAGGTCGGCACCGAGGGCAACCTGGGCGGGCAGGCGACGGTGCGCGGGGTCTCCGGCACCTGGAAGGACCTCACCGACAACGTCAACGTGATGGCCTCCAACCTGACCAACCAGGTGCGCTCGATCGCCCAGGTCGCCACCGCGGTGGCCCGCGGCGACCTGAGCCAGACCATCACCGTAGAGGCCAAGGGCGAGGTCGCGGCGCTGGCCGGGGTGATCAACACCATGGTCACGACGCTCTCGGCCTTCGCCGACGAGGTGACCCGGGTGGCCCGCGAGGTCGGCACCGAGGGCATGCTCGGCGGGCAGGCACGGGTGCCGAACGTGGCAGGCACCTGGAAGGACCTCACCGACAACGTCAACTCGATGGCGAACAACCTGACCAACCAGGTGCGCAATATCGCCCAGGTGACGACGGCGGTGGCGCAGGGCGACCTGACCCGCAAGATCGACGTGGACGCACGCGGCGAGATCCTGGCGCTGAAGACCACCATCAACACCATGGTCGACCAGCTCTCCGCCTTCGCGGCTGAGGTCACCCGGGTGGCCCGCGAGGTGGGGTCGGAGGGGCGCCTGGGCGGTCAGGCCGAGGTCGAGGGCGTCTCCGGCACCTGGAAGCGGCTCACCGAGAACGTGAACGAGCTGGCGGGCAACCTGACCAGGCAGGTGCGCGCGATCGCCGAGGTCACCAGCGCGGTCGCCGAGGGCGACCTGACCCGATCGATCACCGTGGAGGCCTCCGGCGAGGTCGCCGAGCTCAAGGACAACATCAACTCCATGGTCGGCTCGCTGCGCGAGACCACCACCGCCAACCAGGACCAGGACTGGCTCAAGACCAACCTGGCCCGGATCTCCGGGCTCATGCAGGGCCAGCGCGACCTGCACGTGGTGGCCGAGCTGATCATGGACGAGCTGGCTCCGCTGGTCCGTGCCCAGTTCGGCGCCTTCTACCTGGCCGACGACACCACCGAGCGGCCGGAGCTGCGGCTGATCAGCTCCTACGGCAGCCCGGAGGACAGCGCCCCGCGGCTCGCCTTCGGGCAGTCGCTGGTCGGGCAGGCGGCGCGCAGCAGGCGCACCATCGCGGTGGACGAGGTGCCCGGCGACTACGTCACCATCTCCTCCGGGCTCGGCCGCACCGCGCCGATGAACCTGCTCGTGCTGCCGATCGGGGTCGAGGACCAGGTGCTCGGCGTGATCGAGCTGGCCTCGCTGCACCGCTTCACCCGGATCCACCGCGACTTCCTCGACCAGCTCATGGAGACGGTCGGGGTGAACGTCAACACCATCATCGCCAATGCCCGCACCGACGAGCTGCTGGTCGAGTCGCAGCGGCTCACCACCGAGCTGCAGGCCCGCTCCGAGGAGCTGCAGGTGCAGCAGGACGAGCTGCAGCGCTCCAATGCCGAGCTGGAGGAGAAGGCGGCGCTGCTCGCCACCCAGAACCGCGACATCGAGGCGAAGAACCTGGAGATCGAGCAGGCCCGCCAGGAGCTGGAGACCAGGGCCCAGCAGCTCTCGCTGGCCTCGAAGTACAAGTCGGAGTTCCTGGCCAATATGAGCCACGAGCTGCGCACGCCGCTGAACAGCCTGCTCATCCTGGCCCAGCTGCTCGCGCAGAACCCGAACCGCAACCTGACCCCCAAGCAGGTCGAGTACGCCGGGATCATCCACTCGGCGGGTTCGGACCTGCTGCAGCTGATCAACGACATCCTCGATCTCTCCAAGGTCGAGGCGGGCAAGATGGAGCTGGCCCCGGAGCAGGTGCCGCTGCGCAAGCTGCTCGACTACGTCGAGGCCACCTTCCGGCCGATGACCACGCAGAAGAGCCTCGGCTTCCGGGTCGGCACCGCGCCCGGGCTGCCCGCCGAGCTGCTCACCGACGACTCCCGGCTGCGCCAGGTGCTGCGGAACCTGCTCTCCAACGCGGTGAAGTTCACCGAGAACGGGTCGGTGGAGCTGCGCATCGAGCCGGCCGCGCCCGGCGAGCTGCCCGCGGCGGCGCGCAGGCACGGCCCGGCCATCGCCTTCCGGGTGATCGACACCGGGATCGGCATCGCCGAGCACCAGCTGGAGTCGATCTTCGGGGCGTTCCAGCAGGCCGACGGCACCACCAGCCGCAAGTACGGCGGTACCGGGCTCGGGCTCTCGATCAGCAGGGAGATCGCCTACCTGCTCGGCGGCGCGATCATCGCGGAGAGCGTGGTCGGGCGGGGCAGCACCTTCACCTTCTACCTGCCGGTGGCGCGCCCCGACTTCCTGCAGGCGCCGGTGCGCGAGGACGTGCGCAGCCCGGAGCCGCTGCCGTTGCCCGCGGGGCCGCCGCAGCCGCGCAGGCTGCTCGTGGTCGAGGAGCGGCCGCAGGGGCTGCTCTCGCTGGTCGCGCAGAGCGCGGTCGCCGACCTCGCCGACAGCAACGACCCGCGCGGGCCGGTGCAGGTGGTGACGGCGATCGGGGTGCAGGAGGCGGCCGCCGCGATGGCCGCGGAGGTGTTCCACTGCGTGGTGCTGGAGTTGAACATGCCCGGCGACGCCGCACTGCGGCTGCTGGCCACCATGGACGGCGACAGCGCCGCGCGGACCGTCCCGGTGCTGGCGCACAACAACCGCAGGCTCGGCTCCGAGCAGGAGCGGCTGCTGCAGGAGCGCACCGCGCAGCGCCCGCTGGAGCTGCTCTCCAGCCTGGACGAGCTGCGCGAGCGGATCGCACTGCACATCACCGCCGAGGCGCCGGGCGACGTGCTCCCGCTGGTGCGCGGCGACGAGAAACCCGCGCCCGCGCCGCAGTGGCCGGACGGGCGGCTGGCCGGGCGCACCGTGCTCATCGTGGACGACGACGCGCGGAACCTGTTCGCGCTCAGCAGCATCCTGGAGCTGCACGGGGTCACGGTGCTGCACGCGGAGAACGGGCGCGAGGGGATCGAGACGCTGGTGGCGCATCCGGAGACCGATCTGGTGCTGATGGACGTCATGATGCCGGAGATGGACGGGTACACCGCGACCTCCACCATCCGGGAGATGCCGCGGTACGCGCAGCTGCCGATCATCGCGGTCACCGCGAAGGCGATGCTCGGGGACCGGGAGAAGAGCCTCGCCTCCGGCGCCAACGACTACGTCACCAAGCCGGTGGACGCCGACGCGCTGCTCACCTGCATCCAGCATTGGCTGGGGTCACGGTGACCGGGACGCGGGCCGGGTCCGGCCCGGCCGGGACGGCGGGCGAAACGGCCGCGGCCGACGGCGCATCTGTCGCGGCCGATGGCGGGACCGGCGTGCCGGGTGGCGGGACCGGCGTGCCGGGCGGCGGGACCGGCGAGCCGGGCGGCGGGACCGGCGTGCCGGGCGGCGGGCGAGAGACCGCCGAGCCGGTTGTCACCCGGCTGGCGGCGACGGTCGAGCGGTTGCGGGCGGAGGTGCAGCAGGCGCAGGCGACGGCGGACGGGCGGGCGCTGGTCGAGATGGCGAAGGGCGTGCTGATCGAGCGGCTGCGCTGCGGCCCGGCCCAGGCGGCGCGGCAGCTGGAGGCGCTGGCCAGGCGCTCCGGGGTGAGCACCGTCGAGCTGGCGGCCGAGCTGGTCGGCCAGGCCGCGCAGGACGAGGCGGTCGCGGTGCCGGTGCCCCAGCAGCCCGCCGAGGCGGTCCGGCTGCGCACCGCGGAGAGCGGGCTGCTCGCCGCGGGCGACCCGCAGCGGGTCGCCCAGTCGCTGCTCGAGCACGCCGCCGCCCCGCTCGGCGCCACCGCGGTGGCGATCTGGGCGGTCGGCACCGACTCCTCGCTCGCGCTCGCCGGTTTCGCCGGCATCGACCGCGCCGAGGCCGAGCGGTGGCGCTACCTCCCGCCCGGCGTCGTCACCCCGGCCCGCCAGGCGCTCGCGCTGCGCGAACCCCAGTGGATCGCCGACATCGCCCGCTCCGGGCTGCCCTCGATCGGGGAGCGGAAGGGCGGGCGCGCCGCCATCCCGGCAGGCATCGGCGGGCGGCTCATCGGCGTGCTCGAGGTCTGCTGGCCCACGCCGCTCGAGCCGCAGCCGCCGCAGATCCGGCGCCAGCTCGAGGCACTGGCCGAGCTGTGCGCGCACACCCTGGAATCGGACCCGGTCACCGTCGGCGCCCCCGCCCGGCCCGGCGTCGCCGACCTGGTCCGGCTCGCCGACGGGCTCTTCGATCCGGCGCTGGTGCTGCTCCCGCACCTCGGCCCGGACGGCACGCTCACCGATTTCCGCATCCACCACCTCAACGCCTCCTTCGTCGACCCGGCCGGGCGGCCGCGCGGGCTGGTCGACGGCGCGCTGCTCTTCGAGGCGTACCCGATGGCGGCCAGCGAGGGCAGGCTCTTCGAGCACGTCGAGCACGTCTTCGCCACCGGCGAGACCTACCGCGCCGACCGGGTGCAGCTCACCGAGCTGGTCGACCAGGTGCCGCTCACCGTCTCCGCCGCGCTCGGCATCAGCAGGCACGGCGCCGCGGTGCTTGTGGTGTGGCGGGTGGAGGACGAGACCGCCCGGCTGGCCGCGCTGCTACAGCACGCGCAGCGCCTCGGCCGGGTCGGCGGCTTCGAGGAGAACGCCGCCAGCGGCGCGATCACCTGGAGCAGCGACCTCTTCGCGCTGCACGGCCTCGCCCCCGGCGCCGACCCGGTCCCGCTGGCCCGGCTGCCCGAGCACGTGCACGCCGACGACACCGACGCGGTGCGGCGGCTGCTGCGGACCCTGCTGCGCTACCGCCGCCCCGGCTCCACCGCCTTCCGGCTGATCCGCCCCAACGGCGACACCAGGCACATCCGGATCATCGCCGAGCCGGTGGTGGACAGCGCCGGGCACCTGCTCGCGGTGCGCGGCGCCTACCAGGACATCTCCGCCCAGCACTGGACCGAGGTCGCGCTCTCGGCCACCCAGGACCGGCTCGCGCACACCGAGCAGCACGCCGCCGAGCAGAGCAGGCTCGCCCGCCAGCTGCAGCAGGCGATCATGCCCGCCGCGCAGCCCGTCATCGAGGCGTTCGGGCTGCACATCGCGGTGCGCTACCGCCCGGCTGAGCAGGACCACCTGGTCGGCGGCGACTGGTACGACGCCATCGTGCTGCCGAGCAAGCAGATCATGGTCTCGGTCGGCGACATCACCGGCCACGGCATCAAGGCCGCCACCGGAATGGTGGTGCTGCGCAACGCGTTACGCGGCCTCGCCGCGACCGGCGCCGGGCCGGGCCAGATGCTCACCTGGCTCAACCTGGTCACCCACCACCTCACCGACGACATCTTCGCCACCGCCGTCTGCGGGCTCTACGACCCGGAGACCAGGGTGCTGCGCTGGGCCCGCGCCGGCCACCTCCCGCCGGTGCTGATCCGCGACGGCACCGCCGTCACCCTGCCCGAACTCTCGGGCATGCTGCTCGGCGCCGTCGCCGAATCGGTCTACGAGGAGGGCGCCGAGCAGCTGGCGGCCGACGACATCCTGCTGCTCTACACCGACGGCCTGATCGAGCGCCGCGACCGCTACCTCGACGACTGCGTGCAGCGGCTGCTCGACATGTCGGCGGGCTTCACCGGCACCCTCGACGAGCGGCTCGACCACCTGCTCGACCACAGCGACGCCAACAGCGACGACGACACCTGCGTCGTCGGGATCCAGGTGGGGCGCGGCGACGGTGCCGTGGGAACTGTGCCGCTGCCGGGTGCCGAGCAGCAAGGCGCCGAGTTGCCCGGGCCGCACTCTGCGCGTTGATCCGCGACTACGAAACCGCATCCGACGCATCGCGCACCGACATCGGCTCAGCCCGCGCGGTAGATCCGGCGCGCGGCGAGCACCATCGGGAGTTGCAGCGGCAGCCGGGCCAGCGCGACGGCCTTGAGCGGCTTCGGCAGTTGCTCGTCGCGCATCCAGTCCACCGCCATCTGGATGTTGGCGGGGTAGACCGCGACGAAGAGCAGCTCCGCGAGGCGGGCGCCGAGCTTGCGGGTGCTCGGGCGCAGCAGCGCGCCCGCGATCGCGAGCTCGGCGACCCCGGAGCCGAGGGTGTAGAGCCGGGGGCTGCCCGGCAGCTGCTTCGGGATCACCGTGTCGAACGGCGCGGGAGCCACGAAGTGCAGCACCCCGACCCCGCCGAGCAGCAGCGCGAGCCGCCGCGCCGTCCGGTCCTCGTCGACCTCGCTCACCGGCCATCTCCTCCCACGTCGAGAATGACCGCTAACTTACCAGCCTCGGGACGGCCGGGCGGGTCAGCGTCCGCCGGGGGTGGCCACCCTGGCCCGGACGGCCAGGGCGGCGCGCGGGCCGCCGGGGGTGGCCGCCGCCGCCCCGATCGCGGTGCGGCCTCTCCCCCGTGATCCACGGCCCGGCCGGGTCCGGCGCCTCGTACCCTGAAACCGTGCTGAACCGCGACACCTTCGACCTCGGCGACGTCACCCTGCACGCGCTGACCTGGGGCACGCCCGGCGCGCCGCTGGCGCTCTGCCTGCACGGCTACCCGGACACCGCCTGGACCTGGCGGCATCTCGGCCCCGAGCTGGCCGGGCGCGGATTCCACGTGGTGGCGCCGTTCAGCCGCGGCTACGCCCCCTCCGGCATCCCCGCCGACGGCGACCTCTCCACCGGCGCAAGGGTGGCCGACGCGCTCGGCATCGCCGCCCGGGTCGGGGCTCCGGAGGCGGTGGTGATCGGCCACGACTGGGGCGGCTTCACCGCGACCGCGCTCGCGGCGCTGGACGGCACCCCGTTCCGCGCGGTGGTGAGCCTGGCCGTGCCGCCGATCGCGAGCGTGACCCCGAGCCGGGACAACCTGCTCCCGCATCTGGCGCAGACCCTCGCGCAGTCGATCAACAGCTGGTATATCCTCGCCAACCAGCTCCCTGCGCTGCCCGAGGCCGCCTTCGCCCGGCTCACGGAGTTCCTCTGGCGCACCTGGTCGCCCGGGTACGACCCGGCCGCGGATCTGGCCCACCTCGCCGACGCCACCCCGACCCGCGCGCACCGCACCGCCGCCACCGACTACTACCGCTTCCTGCTGCGCCGCCGCGCCCGCAGCCCGCGCAACCGCGAACTCGACCGGCTGCTCCGCGCCGCGCCGCGGCACCCGCTGCTCGCCCTGCACGGCAGCGCCGACGGCTGCCTGCGCCCGGGCCTGTTCCGCGGCCTGGAGCGGCGGCTGCCTGCCGGGAGCCGGGTCGTCGAGGTCGACGGCGCCGGTCATTTCCTGCACCTGGAGCAGCCCGCGCTGGTGAACCGGCTGATCGTCGAGTACCTGACGGCGGGCTGAGTTCAGGGCACCAGCGCGCGCAGGATCAGCCCGGTGGCGTGCTCGGCGAGTTCGCCGGTGCTCAGCTCGAGCGTGCCGTCCAGCCACGCCTCCACCAGCTGGCTCAGCCCGCCCGCGACGAAGAGCGCGGCGCGGGCCAGCGACGGCGGGTCCGGCTCGATCCCGAGCTGGGCGGGGGCGTACTCGACCACGATCGCGGCCATGGTGGCGAGCAGGGAGCGGCGGCGCTCCAGCAGCAGCGGGCTGAGCTCGCCCGCCGCGATGTGGTGCACGTGCGGGTCGGTCGCGATCACCTCGAGCAGGGCGTGCAGCGCCGCCCGCAGCCGCTGCTCGGGGCTGCCCGGGCTGGTCAGCCCGACCTGGATCAGCGTGCCGAGCAGCAGGTCGCGCACCTCGTCGGCGATCGCGACCAGCAGCTCCTCGCGGCTCGCGAAGTGCTCGTAGAAGTAGCGGTCGGTGAGTCCGGCGGCCTTGCACACCCCGCGCACGGTGACCGCGGCCTGCCCGGACTCGCCCCAGATCCGGCGCCCCTCGCGCAGCAGCGCGACGCGCCGGCCCGACCGCCGCTGGGCAGCGCTCACCCCCGCGTAGCTCCGCTCGACTTTGGGCCTCACCATTTGACCCCCATCGTAGGCGACCCTAGATTGGACGACGCTCGTCCTCAGATGGCCGGGTGGAGGAGGCCGGAAGTGCGCGACGCCGAATTGCAGCGGTGGGCACACCGTTTCGACATCCTGCGCGGGGAGCTGCGCGCCGGGACCGGCTCGGCCGAGCAGCTGCTGGCCGCCCAGCTCGCGGCGTTCCGCGAGTTCATCGACACCCCGCCGTGGGCCGCGCTGCCGCACCTGCCCCCGCCGATCACCGACCGCGCCGATGCCGTCGGCGCCGAACACCTGCTGCTGGCCTGCCACTACCTGCTCGCGCTCCCCGCCGTGGTGGCGGCCGCCGCCGACGCTCCCGCCGCGCGCACCGCACTGAGCGAGCTGCTCGCCCGGCTGAGCGAGCTGGCCGCGGACTGGGCCCGCGACGGGGTGGACGAGGAGCGGGCCCGCGCCCTGGCCGCCCGGAATCACGACCTGCACCACGCGGTGCCGCGAGCCTGACTCCGAGGTGACCGCTCAGAGCGTGCCGATACCGGCCCGAACGTACTGCTCCAGGATCGCCGGATCGAGCTGGTCGGGGGCGGTGAGCAGGGCGGCGCGCACGGCCTCAGGCACGGCGGGCTCGGTGCGCCCGGCGAACGCGTCGACCACCCGCGCCCAGCCCGGCATCCCGAACCAATTCCCGCTGACCGCACCGAAACACGACTTCACCGCGATGAACCACGCCATGTCGTGCTCGGGCGGGGCGGTCAGCGTGGCGTAGTAGCGGACCGCGCTCGCGCAGTCGGCGGCCCACTCCGGGTAGTGCTCACCGAGCAGGTCGGCGACGGTCCGGCTGCCCGCCGCCACCCGCTCCGGGTCGGTGAGGGTATGCGAAAGCCGCTGCCACGCTTCGGGGCGGCGGTCGGCGGCGGTGAGGAAGCAGCACATGATCCGGAAGGCGGCGACGTTGGCGGCGAACATCTCGCCGTCGCTGATCCGGTTCAATCCGTCGCCCGCGTGCGCGTCCTCGAGCAGGGGGGTGCGCCAGGCGCCGAGCACCATCGCGTAGGCGGCGGCCGGGAGCTGGTCGGCGCCGATCAGCTCGGCGTGCCGGCTCGCGTAGTAGGCGCGGCCCTGCTCGAGGGTCCAGGTCGCCATGTCCAGGGGGCTGTTCACCGGGCGGTAGATGTCGCCGTACTCGCTGCTGCGCTCGATGGCGACGAAGCCGTCGGCGGCCAGCTGCGACAGCCGGTCACGCAGGGTGCCGACGATCCGGCTGTCGATGTCGGCCTCGTCCAGCTCCCACATGCCCGGGTAGGTCATCCGGGCGATCCGGCGGGCCTGCACCCCGTGCGGGAAGCGGTCGACCACGTCCACGAGCTGCCGGTATTCGACCGGCAACGCCGCGTAGACGGCGGACTCGGCTTCGCTGCGCATGCGGTCTCCTCCCGACGATCACCGACGGCCCTCGTGCCGGGGGCCGCGCGGCGCCGGGCGGCCTGGGGTGGTCAACTGCGCTCCTGCCCGGCGGCTTTCACCTCGATGCGCAGCCCCACCAGCAAGAACGCTACAACCAGGCACCGGGTCTCGCATCCGCACGCGGTGCGTTCCCGGGTCGGCGCCGGTCAGACCCGGTCGGAACCGTCCGGTTCCCAGTTCGGCATCCAGTCCGGGTCGAGCACCGCCATCCGCTCGGCGCCTGCCTCCGCCATCAGGGCCGCGCGGTGCATGCCGTCGACCCACTGCGCGCCGTTCGCGGCGATCTCGATGGGCCGGGCGAACAGCTCACTCCAGGCGAACAATTCATTGCCGCGCAGCCCGAGCCGGCGCCCGTGCTCGCGCCACTCCCGGTGCGTCCACCCCTTCGGCCGCGCGCTGACCGCCTCCGCGCTGGCCTCGGCGACGACCCGCCAGTCGATGGCGGCGCCGCCCCGGCGGGCGATATTGTCCGCGGCGACCCGCGCGGGCAGCGGCGGCACGTCGGCGACCTTCCACACCACGAAATCCATCGTGTCCTCGCCTCTGCTCACCTGCCATCGCCCCCGGATAGTCCGATGCCCGCCATTGCCGGAAACCACCGTATCGAGGAGTCCCCCGGATACCGAATCACCGGGACGGGCGAGCACCGGCTCCCGGCCGATTCCGCGTGCGCACCGCGAACAGCGCGGCGGCGACGACGGCGCAGCCGCCGAGCAGCGTCGCGGGGCCGACCGGCTCGCGCAGCAGCAGCGCGGCCCAGCCGATGGTCAGCACCGGCTGGGCAAGCTGCACCTGGCTCACCTGCGCCATCGGCCCGATGGCGAGGCCGCGGTACCAGGCGAAGAAGCCGAGGAACATGCTCACCACGGCCAGGTAGCCGAAGGCGCCCCACTCGGCCGCCGTGCCGCTGGGCGGGTGGCGCACCACCGCGATCCCGGTGAGCGTGAGCGTCAGCGGCGCCGCGAGGACCAGCGCGAAGGAGATGGTCTGCCAGGCGCCGAGTTCGCGGGCGAGCAGCCCGCCCTCGGCGTAGCCGATCGCGCAGACGACGACCGCCGCGAAGAGGAGGAGGTCGGCGTGTTCGAGTCCGGCGAGGCCGTCGCCGCGGAGCGCGGCGAAGCCGAGTGCGGCGCTCGCGCCCAGTGCGGCGGCCGTCCAGAACGCGGTGCCCGGGCGTTCCTGGCCGCGCAGCACCGCCGCCACCGCGGTCGCGGCGGGCAGCAGGGCGATGACGACGGCGCTGTGGCTCGCCGGGGCCGCGGTGAGCGCATAGGAGGTGAGGAGCGGAAACCCGGCGACCACGCCGCCCGCGACCACGGCCAGCCGCGCCCACTGCCGCCTGCGTGGCATCGCCTGCCTGGTCAGCGCGAGCGCCACGGCGGCGAGGAGCGCGGCGGCAACGGCCCGCCCGGAGCCGACGAAGAGCGGGGAGAGCTGGCCGCCGACGGCGATGCGGGTGAACGGCATCGTGAAGGAGAAGGCGGTGATGCCGAGCAGGCCCCACCACATCCCGTGCGGTAGCGGAGGAGCTTTCACAAGGGTAGCGCTACTATCGGCTCTCATGTCCGAGGGTAGCAGTGGCCGGATCGTCGAAGCGCTGCGTGCGTGGGTGGCGTCCGCTCCGGCGGGCGCACAGCTGCCGTCCACCCGCGCCCTGGTCGACCGGTTCGGGGCGAGTCCGGTGACGGTGCAGCGGGCGCTGCGGGCGCTGGTCGGGCAGGGGCTGGTCGAAACCCGGCCCGGTGTCGGGACTTTCGTGCGCGGAGTCCGCCCGGTGCGCCCCAGCGACTACGGCTGGCAGACCGCCGCGCTCGGCGCATCGCCCACCAGGCTGCCGCGCTCGGCCGCCGCCCTGCGAACGACCGCCGACGACCTGATCGCCCTGCACTCCGGCTACCCGGACCGCGAGCTGCTTCCCGGACGCCTGGTCCGCGCGGCCTTCGCCAGGGCGGCCCGCGCCGATACGGTCCTCGACCGGTCACCGGCGGCGGGGCTGCCCGAGCTGCGCGCCTGGTTCGCCGCCGAACTCGGCGGGCACATGCCGCCCGCGGCGAGCGACGTGATCGTCCTGCCCGGCAGCCAGAGCGGGCTGAGCACGCTGTTCCGCACCCTGGTCGGGGCGGGCCGCCCGCTGCTCATCGAGTCACCGAGCTACTGGGGCGCGATCCTGGCCGCCGCCCAGGTCGGCGTGCGCCTGGTCCCGATCCCCAGCGGACCCAGCGGCCCCGACCCCGACGAACTCGACCGCGCCTTCCGCCGGACCGGCGCGCGGGCCTTCTACGCTCAGCCCACCTTCGCCAACCCCACCGGTGGCCGCTGGCCGCCCGAGCTCGCCGACGCGGTGCTCGGCCTGGTGCGCGCGCACGGCGCCTTCCTGATCGAGGACGACTGGGCGCACGACTTCGGCATCACCGCCGAGCCGGCGCCGCTGGCCGCCCGCGACGACAGCGGGCACGTCGTTTACCTGCGCTCGCTCACCAAGAGCGTCTCCCCCTCGGTGCGGGTCGCCGGGCTGGTGGCGCGCGGTCCCGCCCGGGAACGGATTCTCGCCGACACCCGGGCGCAGGCCATGTACGTCAGCGGAACGCTGCAGGCCGTCGCGCTGGACGTGGTCACCCAGCCCGCCTGGCGCACCCACCTCCGCTCGCTGCGCAGGCAGCTCGCCGCCCGCCGCGACCTGCTGATCGGCGCGCTCGCCGAACACGTCCCCGCCGCGCACCTGGAGGCCGTTCCCAGCGGCGGGCTGAACCTCTGGGTGCGGCTGCCCGACGAGACCGACCTCGACCGGCTCGGGCGCGCCTGCGAGGCGGGCGGGGTCGTCGTCGCGGCGGGCGACGACTGGTTTCCCGCCGAGCCGACCGGGCGCTACCTGCGGCTCAACTACTCCGGCCCGCGGCCGGGCGATTTCCCGGCCGCCGCCCGGGTGATCGGTCAGGCCCTGGCCCGCTCGTGACGCGCGGTGAAGTCGAGCAGCCGCGGGATCACCTCGTCCGGGTTCGCCCAGAGCAGGTCGTGGCCGATGCCGGGGTAGATCCGGGTCTCGACCACCGGGATGTGCGCGCGGGCGCGGGCGGCCACGACCTCGGGGTCGTTCACCACCGTCTCGGCGCCGAAGAGGACGAGGGTGGGCGCGGTGATGGCGGCGAGCTGCTCGTCGGTGAAGGGGCGGTCCCATGGCATCGCCATCCGATACTTGGTCGCCGCGAGCGCCACCGCGAGTTCGTCGTCGTCGAGGACGAAGCCGGGCATGGCCCAGCTGTTGAACTTGCGCATCCGCTCCGGGGTCGGGCGCGCCCCGGCGATCAGCATCTTGGCCAGCAGGCTCAACCGCGGGCGGACGAAGGTCGCGGCGCTGGGTTCGATCATGGTGAGCGTCGCGAGCCGGTCCGGGTGGTGCACGGCGACGGCGCCGGCCAGCCAGGTGCCGAGCGAGTTGCCGACCAGGTGCACCCGAGACTCCCCGAGCCCGTCGAGCAGCTCGGTGCACCAGGTGGCGACGTCGGCGGCGTCGCGGACCGGCGCGGTCTGCACGCAGCGGCCCGCCCAGCCGATCACGTCCGGGGTGTAGACCGTGCGCTCCCCGGCCAGCTCGGCCATGAACCGCCACCAGACATTGCCGTTGCCGCCGATGCCGGGGAGCAGCACGATCGGCGCGCCGCCGCCCTCGCCCGACCGGCGCACCCGGGTGGTGCCGAACGAGGTCGCGACATCGTGCTCGGTCGAGGGCACCGGCCACTTCGCCGCCACGCTGTCGTAGGCGCGGAAGAACTCGTCCCGCGCGGTATCACTGGTGAATCGGCCGATCTTCGGCATGGGTACCCTCCCGTTCCCGTGGTTACGGTACGAGCATATCAACTAATCTGATATCTAGATACCATCAAGCTGTTCGGCGACGGTCCGCAGGCCGTCCCGGATGAGCCGTCCGTACTCGTCGTCGCCGAGCCTGCCGATCGTGTCCCGGGCCAGTGCGAGATACTCGCGCGCCCGGCCGAGATCGCCGAGCCTCCGGTAGCACTCGGCCAGGTTGAGGTACAGCGACGGGTACAGCGCGGCCGCCGGGAGCTCCACCCCGGCCCGCGCGGTGTGCTCGTCGGTGATCTCCGCCGCCGCGGTGAGCGCGCGGAGGTCCCAGGCGAGTTCGTCGGCGGGCTCCTCCTGCAGGTCGGCGAGCGAGTGCGCGAGGGTGCACCGCCGCAGCGGATCGCCGCTGTCACCGCCTATCTCGTCCCAGAGTCGCCGCAGTTCGAGCCGCGCTGCCTGCGATTCGCCGGAATGACTGCGCAGCACCGTCTCGCCGATGCGCAACAGGACGGGGTCGGTGATCATGGGCGGCTCCTTGCTGCGGTGTCGGTCGGGTCCCGGTCGAGATGAGCTCGGTGGCAACGCTTCCCGTCGTCCCGGCCATCAATGTGTACACCGCAGCGGGGCGGTCCACTCGGCGGACCCGTACCGATAGCGGCGCAACCAGAGCGCGCCGGCCGCTACCCGACTCTCGCGCACCTGTGCCCGACCGGGTTGCCGTGGCGGACCAAGGCCGGGATCACCATGTTCCTCGCCGCGCCCGTGCGCCGGTCCAGCCTGATCGACCACCGGCAGCACGGCGCGACACCGGGCGGCCACCGGCCTCCCTGGGCGCGGCCGGCGATGCGGGTGTCGAGATCGCAGGCCAGGCCAGGGTGACGAAGCACTGATCGAAGGGCGGGCACGACATACTGATGTGGTGCGCGGTGCAGAAGATTTCGACCTCGTCATGGCTGTCGTTCGTGGCGACGCCGACCGGGTGCGACGCGCTCACGAAGCCGGTGTCGACCTGGCGAGCGCCACTGCGCCCGGAGGTACTCTCCTCGGCTGGGCCGCGGAGTGGGGCAGAACCGAGATCCTCGCCTACCTGCTGGCCCAGGGCATCGAAGCGGAGTCGAATGCTCTTTCGAAGGCCGCGGACAAGGGCCATGCCGAGACGGTGCGGCTACTGCTCGACCACGGCATGAACCCGGATCTGCCGGCCGAGTGGCCGCCGTTGTGCGCGGCAGCAGACCGTGGTTCACCCGAGTGCGTCCAAGCCCTCTTGCAGGCCGGAGCCCGGGTTGATGTTCGGATGGGGCCGCAGGCGGGCCGCTGGGGCGGGAAGACTCCCGGGGAGCTTGCCACGATGCGTCCTACAGAAGGCACCGCGGAGATACTTCGGCTACTTGCACAGGTGGACCGCTAGACCGCTCGAGGGCAGCGGCCGGGCGATCAACCGCACAGGCTGACGCTGCGCCGGAGCCATCACCACCACTGCGCCCCATCCGCGCCACCTCCACCGGCCAACAGCCCGGGATCAACCCGGCAGCCCGACGATTCGGACAAGGCACTAGCGGGTGATCCAGGTGTCGATCATCGCGGCAAGCACTTCGGCCGCGGCGGCGGTGTCGTAGGCGGGGTCGCGCAGCCGTTCGGCCACGATGGCGTCGATGGCGCCGCCGATGGCGAGCGCCGTTGTCCGCGAGTCGATCGCGGCACCGCCGCGGGCGCGGACGGCACCGTCGAGCAGCCCGGCCAGCGGGCGCCAGCGGGCTTCGGGGGCGTGCTCGGTGGCGGTGCCGGTCACGGCCTCGATCAGCATCCGGGTGTGCCGGGGCTCGGCGCGCAGGTACCCGATCATGGCGCGGGCGTAGGCCGCCGGTTTCCCGGCGTCATCGGCGGCGTCGACCGCGGCGCCGACGGTCTCGACGAGCGCGGCGAGCACGTGTTCGTAGGCGGCCAGGATCACCGCGTCCTTGGACGAGAAGTGGTACAGCACGGCTGCTTTGGTGATCCCGGCACCGTCGGCGATGCGGCTCAGCGAGGTGCCGGCGTACCCGTGCTCGGCCACCTGCTCGATGGCGACCTCGATCAGCTGAGCGCGCCGCGCCCGTTCGGTGAGCGTCGGCGATCTGCCCTCTCGACCTTTGGCCATCCGCCGATTCTACCGTACGGTGGAATTACTTACCGATCGGTTAGGAGACGACTGTGACCGACTCCGAGAAGCGTTCGCGCCGGTGGCGCCGGACCCGAACGACCGCCCTCGTCGCCGCCCTCGCGGCGGCGGGCATCGCCCTGCTGGTGCGGACCCCCGCCCCGATCGGGCACTGGGACGACGCCGCCGGTCAGGACCGGTTCCGCGCCGCCTACGACACCGCCTTCGCCGCGCTTCCCGCACCGGCGCGCACCCTCGACATCCGCACCGGCTACGGCCTGGTCCGGGTCTATCGCTTCACCGGTGAGCGCTCGGCGGCCCGCCCGTTCGTCCTGCTGCCCGGCCGCGCCTCGGCCACCCCGGTGTGGGCCGCCAACCTGCCCGGGCTGCTCGCACTCGGCGACGTCTACACCGTCGACCTGCTCGGCGAGCCGGGGCTGAGCATCCAGGAGCGCCCGATCACCGGCGACGCGGACCACGCCGCCTGGCTGCACGAGACCCTCGCCGCGCTCCCCGAAGACGCCTTCCACCTGGTCGGGCTCTCCATCGGCGGCTGGACCGCGGTCAACCTCGCCCTGCACGACCCGGCGCAGATCGCCACGCTCACCCTGATCGACCCGGTGCACGTCTTCGACGACCTGCCGCTGGGCACGATCGTCCGCTCACTGCCCGCCGCGCTGCCCTGGCTGCCGAAATCCTGGCGCGACGGCTTCAACTCCTACACCGCGGGCGGCGCCCCCGTCGAGGACGAGCCGGTCGCCGCCATGATCGAGGCGGGCATGCGGCACTACCGCCTCGAACTCCCCGCGCCGACCCGGATCGCCGAGGACCGGCTGGCCGAGCTGCGCCCGCCGGTGCTGGCGATCATCGCGGGCCGCTCGGTCATGCACGACCCAGGCACGGCCGTTGCGACCGCCGAGCGCGCGCTACCGGGCGGCACCGTGCGCGTCTACCCGGACGCCTCGCACGCGCTCAACGGCGAGTACCCGGAGCGGATCGCCGCCGACATCGCCGAATTCACCGGCACTCGACCGTGATTCAGCGGGCCCAGCTCGGCACGATGAAGATCCCCTCGGCCTCGACGGTGACGCCGGCGGCATCGCCGAGCGTCGCGGTGACGAAGGTCTTCAGCCCCTCGGTGCGCTCGGCCCTCGCCCTGGCGCGCAGGGGCCCGAGCGGGGTGCCGCGGCGGTAGCGCAGGGTGAGCGTGCCGGTGGAGGTGGCGCGCACCCCGTCGGAGGCGGCGACGCCGGCGATGTGGTCGAGGACGAGGGCGCAGACACCGCCGTGCACGTGGCCGGGCGGGCCCTCGTAGGCGGCGCCGAGCACGACGTCGCAGCGGTAGCCGCCGTCCGGGTCCGGCTCGATCTCCAGCGGCGGCGCGATGGCGTTGCGCAGCCCGATCGCGGCATTGCCCCACGGCATGGCGGTACCGCTCCCGTTGTAGCTGATGCCGAAGCTGCCGGGCAGCTGGTCGCGGCGCAGCCGCGCGGTGACCTCGCGGATCGCGGCCTCGGCCGCGCGGATCTCGGGCTCGGCGGCGGTGCTGCGGATGGTGGCGTCGACGAGTTCGCGCACGGCGTCGGCGAGCGGGCCGTAGACGGCGGCCCGCCGGTCGATCTCGGCGCTCTCGACGTCCTCGAAGGTGAACACGTCAGTACTTGAGCGCGCCGCCGTCGACCGGGATCTGTACCCCGGTGAGCGGCCCGGAGCCGGGGCCCGCCAGCCAGCCGACCACCTCGGCGACGTCCTCGGCGGGCATGAACCCGCTCTGCCCGTCGGAGGCCAGCTTCAGCGGCACCGGCGGGAAGCTGTGCAGGAACGACGGGTGCTTGCCGAAGAGCTCCATCATGGCGTCGGGCTGGATCATCGGGGTGTCCACCGAGTAGGGGTGGATGGAGTTGACCCGGATGCCGTACTCCCCCGCCTCCAGCGCGAGCGTGTTGGTCAGCGCGACCAGCCCGTGCTTGGCGGCGGCGTAGTGGCCGTTGCCCGGGGTCGCCTTGAGCCCGGCCGAGGAGCTCACGATGATGATCGAGCCGCCGTTGCCCGCCTCGATCATGGCGGGCACCGCCGCCCGCACGGTGCGCCAGGTGCCGGAGAGGTTGACCTCGACCACGCGGTCCCAGTGCTCCTCGCTCAGCTCCCAGAGCCTGCCCCAGCTCAGGATGCCCGCGTTGGCGACCAGCACGTCGAGCCGCCCGAAGAGCGCGACCCCGTCGGCGACCAGCTGCTGCTGCGCGGCCAGGTCCCTGATGTCGACGACCCTGCTCAGCACCTTGCGCCCGGTCGCCTCGACCAGCCGCGCGGTCTCGGCCAGGTCGGCCGCGGTGGGGGCGGGGTAGGTGACGGTGGGCGAGATCGGCGCGCACACGTCGGCCACGATCAGGTCGGCGCCCAGCTCGGCCAGGCGAACGGCGTGCGCGCGGCCCTGCCCGCGCGCGGCGCCGGTCACCAGCGCGGCTCTGCCCAGTAGCGGCTCGGTCGGATCACCCATCGCAGGACCTCGATCATCGTCTCGGGCGAGCGGCCGGAGCCACCGCGGTACGACCCTGAAATTAGACGGATGTCCATCCGGCAGTCAAGACAACTGCCCCGGACTACTCGACCGTGACCTTCTTCGGCGACCGCACCATCGCCGCCGCGGCCACCAGCACCAGCGAGAGCACCCCCGCCGCCAGGAACGCGGTGTGCACGCCGTCGGCGGTAGCCGCCACCACCTCGGAACCCCCGCGCAGCGCCGACTCGGTCCCGCGCGTCATCATCGTGATGAACAGTGCGGTCCCCGCGGCCCCCGCCACCTGCTGCACCGTGCTCACCGTCGCGCTGCCGTGCGAGTACAGCTCGGCCGGGAGGGCGCCGAGCGCCGAGGTCATGAGCGGGGTGAGCGCGCAGGCGATCCCGGCGCTGACGATCACGTGCGCGGTGATCACCAGCCCGATGGCGGAGTGCTCGTCCAGCGTGGCCAGCACCCACACGCCCGCGCTCAGCGCGATGGTGCCTGGCAGCACCAGCGGCCGCGCGCCCCACCGGTCGAAGAGCGCGCCGACGAACGGCGCGAGCAACCCCATCACCAGCCCGCCGGGCAGCAGCACCAGCCCGGTGGTGAGCACGTCCTTGCCGAGCACGTTCTGCAGGTAGATGGGCAACACGATGAGCGCGCCGAACAGCGTCAGCATGAGGCTGCCCATGAGCGCCACCGCCAGCCGGAACGGCCCGATCGCGAAGGTGCGCAGGTCGAGCAGCGCACGCCCGCGCTCGACCAGCCTCAGCTGCCGGACCACGAACAGCACCAGCGCCACCGCGCCGACCGTGAGCGAGACCGGCGGCGGCACCGGCGCGTGCCCGGAGGCCGACTCGCCGATGCTGCTCAGCCCGTACACCAGCCCGCCGAAGCCGAGCGCCGCCAGCGGCACCGAGACGTAGTCCAGGTGCGCCTTGCGCGGCTCGGTCACATTGCGCACGAAGACCCCGCCGAGTACGAGCACCATGACCGCGATCGGCAGCACGATCCAGAACATGGCCCGCCAGCTCAGCGACTGCAGGATCAGCCCGGAGACGGTCGGCCCGACGGCGGGCGCCACCGAGATCACGATCGAGACCAGCCCCATGGTGCGGCCGCGCGACGCCGCGGGCACCACGTTCAGGATCGTGGTCATCAGCAGCGGGATCATCAGCGCGGTGCCGACCGCCTGCACCACCCTGGCCACCACGAGCACCTCGAACCCGGGCGCCAGTGCGGCGATCAGCGTGCCTGCGGTGAACAGCGACATGGCCGCGATGTAGATCGCGCGCATCGAGAAGCGCTGCAGCACGAAGCCGGTGGTCGGGATGACGATCGCCATGGTGAGGAGGAACCCGCTGGTCAGCCACTGCGCGGTGGCGGCGGTGATGCCGAGGTCGACCATCAGGGTCGGCAGCGCCACGCTCAGGATGGTCTCGTTGAGGATCACCACGAAGGCAGCGATCAGCAGCAGCCCGATCAGCAGGATCGTGCCGGGCGGGCGCGCGGCCGCGCCGGTGGTGCCGTCGCTCGCGGCCACCTCGGTCTCTGTCACGTGCCCCATCCGATCGTCGTGCCGCTGGTACCGGGGCAGACTATCCAATGCTGTCAGTGACTGCCATATCGGCATCGAATGCCGCTGCGTATTCTGGCCGGGTGAACTCTCCGGCCGCCCCCGATCTCCGCGCACGCAGGCGGAACGCGACCAGGATCGACATCCGCGCGGCCGCGCTCACGCTCTTCGAGCGCCAGGGCGCCGAGCGCACCACCGTCGACGAGATCGCGGCCGCCGCAGGCATCTCCCAGCGCACCTTCTTCCGCTACTTCCCGACCAAGGAGGAGTGCGTCCTCTTCGACGTCTACGGCTTCGACGCCGCGCTCGACCACTGCCTGGCGACCACCGACCCCGCGACGCTCACCCTCGCCGACGTCGAGGCCGCCTTCGCCGCGGTGATCGCGGGCATCGGCGCCGACGAGCAGAGCGAGGTCGCCGCCACCACCAGGCGCATCCAGAAGCTGGTCGCCACCGACGCCTCGCTCAGCCGGGCCGCCGTCGCCAGGCACGCGGACTGCACCCTGCGCTCGCTGGCCCCGCTCGACGGCCGATGCTCCCCCGCGGACCGCGCCCGGCTGCGGATGATCGCGCAGATCGCGCAGATCGCCCTGCACCTCGCCTTCGAGGAGTGGGTCGAGGCGGACGCCGATGTCGGGCTCGCCGAAATCCACCGCGCCGTCTGCGCCCGCCTCCGCACCCTCTGACCGCCGTGTCGAAAACCCGGGTTGCCGATCGACGGAGAGGTGAGCCAGGGTTGGAACGGTCCGCGCACGGTGGACCGGCCCGGTGCGACGAAGGAGCGACGATATGCGCGTCATGGTGCTGGGTAAGGCCACCGAGGCCACCGAGAAGGGCATCCCGCCCACCGCGGCGGAGTTCGCCGCCATGGAGGCCTACACCGAGGAGCTCACCAGGGCGGGCATCGTCCTCGCCGGTGACGGCCTGAAGCCGAGTTCGGCGGGCAAGCGGGTGAGCTTCGACGACGACGGCGGCTCGGCGGTGCTCGACGGCCCGTTCGCCGAGACCAAGGAGCTGATCGCCGGCTACCAGATCTGGGAGGTCTCCTCGCTCGAGGAGGCGCTGGAGTGGGTGCGCCGGGCCCCGATCCGCGGCGGCGTGGTCGAGGTGCGGCCGTTCTACGGCCCCGAGGACTTCGCCGACCTGGCGGCCGAGGCGTAGGGCCGCGGGTGAGCAGTGCGGGTCGGCGCACCGTCGCCGCGGTCTGGCGGATCGAGGCCGCGCAGGTGACCGCCGTCCTCGCCCGCACCGTCGGTGACCTGGACCTGGCCGAGGACCTCGCCCAGGACGCGCTGCTCGCGGCGTTGGAGCAGTGGCCGCGCACCGGCGTCCCGGCCAAGCCGGGCGCCTGGCTGCTCGCCGTCGCCCGCAGGCGCGCGGTCGACGCGGTCCGCCGCCGCGCCACCCTGCGCCGCAAGCTCGCACTGCTCGCCCGCGACCTCCCCGACGGGTTCGACCCGATCGCCGCGCTCGACCTCGACCGGCAGGTCGGCGACGACATCCTGCGGCTCATGTTCACCGCCTGCCACCCGCTGCTCGGCCGCGACGCCAGGGTCGCGCTCACGCTTCGGACCGTGGCCGGGCTCTCCACCGGCGAGATCGCCCGCGCCTTCCTGGTCCCCTCCGCCACCGTCGGGCAGCGGATCTCCCGGGCCAAGAAGACGCTCTCGGAGGCGGGCGTGCCGTTCGAGGTTCCGGCGGGGGCGGAGCTGGACGCCCGGCTCGGCTCGGTGCTCGAGGTCGTCTACCTGATCTTCAACGAGGGGTACGCCGCCACCGGGGGCGACTCCTGGACCAGGGCCGAGCTCTGCGCGGAGGCCATGCGGCTGGGCCGGATGCTCGCCGCGCTCGCCCCCGGCGAACCGGAGCCGCACGGCCTGGTGGCGCTCATGGAGTTCCAGGGCTCCCGGCTGCGCGCCCGCACCGGCGCCGACGGCGCCCCGGTGCCGCTCGACCGCCAGGACCGCGCCCGCTGGGACCGGCTGCTCATCACGCACGCCGAGGGCGCGCTGCGCCGCGCGGACGGCCTCGGCGGCACCGGCTCCTACGTGCTACAGGCCAGGATCGCCGCCTGCCACGCCCGCGCACCGGAGCCGGCGGCCACGGACTGGCAGCGGATCGCCGCGCTCTACACGGAGCTCGGCACGCTCACCGGCTCGCCGGTGGTCGCGCTGAACCGGGCCGTGGCCGTGGCGCGCGCCGGGAACCCGGCGGCCGCGCTCGCGCTGGTCGACGAGCTCGCCGAGCTGCCGGCGCTGCGCGGCTACCACCTGCTCCCCGCCGTCCGCGGCGACCTGCTGCGCACGCTCGGGCACCCCGCCGAGGCCAGGGCGCAGTTCGAGCGCGCCGCCGCCATGACCGGCAACACCGCCGAGCGCACCCTGCTGCTCGAGCGGGCCGGGAGCTGCCTCGCTAGTGGAACCGGCCCCGATCGTGGTAGCGATCCAGCGCCGCCCGCAGGTCGGTGATGGTGTCCGCGCTCAGCCCGCCGCCCGTGGCGACGGAGTAGCCGGACGGCGCCGCGGTGCGCGCCCGCGCCTCCGCCTCCTCGAGCAGCCGATCGGCCTCCAGGCTGGCGCGGCGCAGGCGGTGCCGCTCGTGCGCGGTGAGGGTGCTGCGCCTGCACCGGGCGTCGAGCTCGGCGTGCTGTTCGCGCAGGTCGGCGAGGCTGCTCGGATCGGGCACCGTCGCGAGCCCCTCGATGGCCTCGACGAGATCGGTATAGCACTGTTCGAGGGTGGCCATCGTTCTCCCGGGTCGTTCCGTCCCCCAGTCCGTACAGCGTAGGACAATACTGCTGTCCGGAACCAGCTTTCGGATCAGCGAACCGCGCGCTGCCCGGCAGTCACCGCGCCGACCAGCGAGGACGCCGCCGACTGCGGCCCGGGCAGGGTGATCGGCAGCGGCGCCGAGGTGGGCGGCAGGTGGGTGTCGACGTGCGCGAGCAGGTCGTGCACGGCGAACGGCTTGGGCAGGTAGTCGTGCGCGCCCGCCGCCATGGCCGCCGCGATCACCGCCTCCTCGCGGGTGGCGGAGACGATCACGATCGGCGTCGCGCAGACCGCGCGCAGCGCCCGGCACACCGCGACCCCGTGCAGATCGGTGAGCATGAGGTCGAGCAGGATCAGCCCCGGCCGGTGCTTCTGCGCGTAGGCGGCGGCCTGTGCGCCCGCCGCGAGGTGGTCGACGATCAGGCTCTGGCCGGCGAGCACGATGGTGATCATCTCCGCGGTCGCCGGATCGTCCTCGACCAGCAGCACCCGCGCCGGGCTCGCCCAGTAGTCCCGCAGGCACACCGGGCGCGCCCGCCCCGGCGGCGCCGTCGTCGGCCTAGGTTTCTGACCCATCGCGAACTCCCCGGGGACCCCGATACGGCGAGCTTCGCCGTGATCACGAACTGTGGGGTTCGACCGTAGGCCGCGCGGTCCGGGGCGGCAATACGGCGGTGCGGTCGAGCAACGGACGGGGCTGATCGAAATCAGCACGGGGCCAAGCTGTTACCCGGCTGTCGCCTGATCACGGCGGCCGAGACCGGACCGTGATCCCTTCCGGACAAAACTGCTGGTCGCCGTAGTTCGCCGACTGTTGCCCCGGCAGCTCGGTACCGCCCCCGGAGCCGGCACCCGGCGCACAGGGGACCCTCGCATCGCGCACCGAACTCCGTCGCATACCGTCTGCCGCCGTCCCTGCTGCTTTCGACCCGCTCCGCAGCTGATGCAACAAAGTGTTTGATGCGCATAGCGCAATGTGTACATGTCTCGAACCAGGCCGGAGACTGCCGAGACCCGAAGGTCTCGGCAGCTCGGTATCCGAGATGATGCGACCCGCACCGGCGGCACGAGCCCCATCGGCGGCCATGCTACAGCCGACCCAGCCGCGCGCAACGCCCTATCCCCCGAAACCGTTGTGGCGCATCCCCGTCGGCTTCCCGGTCAGGCACTTTCGCGGGCGGCGGCGCGCCCCGCCTCGCGCCCGGAGAACAGGCAGCCGCCGAGGAAGGTGCCCTCCAGCGCGCGGTACCCGTGCACTCCCCCGCCGCCGAATCCGGCCGCCTCGCCCGCCGCGTACAGCCCGGGGATCGGGGCGCCCGCGGCGTCGAGCACCCGCCCGGCGAGGTCGGTCTGCAATCCGCCGAGGGTCTTCCTGGTGAGGATGTTCATCCGGATGGCGATGAGCGGCCCGGCGGCGGGGTCGAGCAGGCGGTGCGGCTCGGTGGTGCGGGCGAGGCTGTCGCCGATGTAGGCGCGGGAGCGGCGCAGCGCGACGATGCCGGGGTCGGTGCTGGCCGGGTTGCCGATCTCGGCGTCGCGCGCGGCGATCTGCGTCTGCATGGCGTCGAGGGCGATGCGGTCGGTGCCGGTGAGCCGGTTCATCCCGGCGACCAGTTCGGGGAGGGTATCGGCGATGACGAAGTCCTCGCCCCGGTCCAGGAAATTCCGCACCGGCGGCGGGGTGTCGTTGAAGGCGCGCATGGCGAGGTAGCCGACGAGGTCCTTGGCGGTCAGCTCCGGGTTCTGCTCGGAGCCCGACAGCACGAACTCCTTGTCGACGATCCGCTTGTTGAGCACGAACCAGGAGTAGTCGTAGCCGGTCGCGGTGATCAGCTCGAGCGTGCCGAGGGTGTCGACGCTGGGGATGCCCGGACTGGGGAACCGCCTGCCGACGGCGTCGAACCACATCGAGGACGGCGCGGCCAGCACCCGGATCCCGTGCCCGGGCCAGATCGGCGACGGGTTGACGATGCCCTCGGTGTAGTGCCACATGCGGTCCCGGTTCACCAGCCGCGCGCCCGCCGCCTCGGCGATGCCGAGCATCCGCCCGTCGACGTGCGCGGGCACCCCGGTGCTCAGCCGGGCAGGCGGGGCGCCGAGCCGGGCGGGCCAATTACGCCGCACCAGTTCGTGATTCGCGCCGATGCCGCCGGAGGTCACGATGACGATCGGGGCGCGCAGCTCGAACTCGCCGACCTCGGTGCGCGAGCTCGGCGTGCCGCGCGCGGCGCCGCTCGGCTCCAGGATGGCGCCGCGCACCCCGGAGATCGCGCCGCCGGTGGTGACCAGCTCGTCCACCCGGTGCCGGAACGCGAGGGTGAGCAGCCGCTCCGGCGCCTGCCGCACCTTGCGCTCGAACGGCTCCACCACCCCCGGCCCGGTGCCGAGCGTGATGTGGAAGCGCGGCACCGAGTTGCCCGGGGTCTGCGGCCCCTCGCCGCGCTCGGCCCAGCCGACGATCGGCACCCAGCGCACGCCCTCCCGGAAGAGCCACGCCTGCTTCTCCTCGGCGGCGAAGTGCAGGTAGGCCTCGGCCCAGCGGGCGGCCCAGTGGTCCTCGCCGAGCGGGTCGCCGACCCCGCGATCGAAGCCGGCCGTGCGGAACCAGTCCGCGCGCGCCAGCTCGAAGGAGTCCCTGATCCCGGCGACCTTCTGCTCCACCGAGCCGACGAGGAAGAGCCCGCCGAGCGACCAGAACGCCTGCCCGCCCAGGCTCGCCTCCGGCTCCTGGTCGAGCAGCAGCACGCGGCGCCCCGCGGCGACGAGCTCGCCGGTGGCGACCAGCCCCGCCAGCCCGGCGCCGACGACGATGGCGTCGGCGTCACCGCCGCCCGGCGCGGCCCAGGCGGGGTTCGTGCCGAGCGCGGCGTTCGTGCCGAGCGCGGCGAGGGTGGTGGCGGCCGCCGCGCCGCCGAGCAGGCCGCGGCGGGTGATTCCGCTGTCGCCAGGGTGAGAAGGCATCGTCGCACTGTCCTCGATGGCAGGGATCCGGTTACCGGATGGTAGGGATCCGGGTCCGCGGGCGACAACCACCCAACTGGTCAACTGACCGAATCGGCACACACCTTGACGCAACCGAAAGGTTGCAATAGCGTCTATGGCAATCAACTGGTTGCTATAGAGGAGCACGACATGAGCTTTCCCGACCGCATCGTCCGCACCATCGACCTCACCCAGCCGCCCGCCACCGTCTGGGCGGCGGTCACCACCGCCGAGGGGCTCGGCGGCTGGTTCGGCGACAGCGCCCGCATCGACCTGCGCCCCGGTGGCGCCGCCCAGCTCACCTGGTCGGGCGAGCACACCGAGCACCTGCGGGTGGAGCGGGTCGAGGAGCCGTCGGTCTTCGGCTTCACCTGGCACATCCACGGCCTGCCGGAGGACGACCCACGCCGCACCTACGTCGAGTTCACCCTGGAGCCGGCAGGCTCCGGTACCAGGCTCACCGTGGTGGAGACCGGGTTCGCGCAGCTCACCGACGACGCGCACAGGGTCGCGTTCGACGGCAACACCGACGGCTGGGCCAAGGAGCTCGCCGAGCTCGACCGGTACCTCGATGCGGCCTGAACTCGAGGCCACCGCCGAGCGGGTCTTCACCGCGCTCGCCGACCCGAGCAGGCGCTCGATCCTCGCCACCCTCGCCGCGGACGGCCCCGCCACCGCGACCGGCCTCGCCGACCGGCTCCCCATCACCAGGCAGGCGATCGCCAAGCACCTCGCCCTGCTCGCGGAGGCGGGGCTGGTGATCGCCGAGCCCGGCGAGCGCCGCCGCGTCCGCTACCACCTCGACTCCGCGCCGATGCGGGTGGCCCAGCAATTCCTCGCCGCGCTGGCGCGGGACTGGGACGGCCCGCTCGCCGCGCTCCGCGCCCATCTGGACCGTCAGGAAGGAAATCCCCAATGAGCACAACTGATTTCACCGTCACCATCACCGTCGACGCCACCCGCGAGCAGGCTTTCGCGGCGATCGAAGACGTGCGCGGCTGGTGGTCGGAGACCATCGTCGGCAGCACCGGAACGGTGGGCGACAGCTACCGCTTCGAGGTGCCCGACGTGCACCGCTGCACCATGACCACCACCGAGTCCGTGCCCGGCGAGCGCCTGGTCTGGCACGTCACCGACTCGTTCCTGTCCTTCGTCGCGGACACCGCGGAGTGGGAGGACACCGATGTGGTCTTCGACCTCGCCGAGCGCGACGGCCGCACCGAGATCCGCTTCACCCACGTCGGCCTGCACCCCGCGGGCGAGTGCTACGACGTGTGCACGAACGCTTGGGGCGGTTACCTCACGAACAGCCTGTACAACCTGATCACGACGGGAGCGGGTGACCCGTTCCGGCGCGAGTCCACCATCGAGACCGAGGCGGCCAAGCACGGCAACACCGAACTGCTCGGTCTCGGTGGCGGCGCGTAATGCCTTGACGCGCAATGCAGCCGCGCCCACCGTTGCACTCGCGCTGACTCCATTCCTTCCGCCCCGCACCGCCGCCTCCTACCGTCACCCTTGCCACGTCGCTCGCGGACGGGTGACGCAAGACGAGGGGACAGTGCGCCATGACAGATCTCGCCGCTCCACCGATCCGGGCGACGCTGGAGCCGGGCGTGCTGCCCGAGGCGCTGCTGCGCGGCTTCCACGAGCGGGCGCCGGAGTACGACCGCGAGAACCGCTTCTTCGCCGAGGACCTCGACGAGCTCAGGGCGATCGGCTACCTGCGCGCGGCGATCCCGGTGAGCCACGGCGGGCTGGGGTGGACGCTGCCGCAGTTCAACCGGGCGCAGCGGGCGCTCGCGTACTGGGCGCCCGCCACCGCGCTCGGCGTGAACATGCACCTGTACTGGACCGGTCCGCTGGCCGACCGGATCGCCGCGGGCGACAGCTCGCTGGACCGGCTGGGCATCCACGCCCGCGACGACAGCGACCCGGAGCGGCCGCGCATCGTGCACGCCTTCGTCCCGCGGACCAGCGAGGGTGTGCGCACGGTCGAGACCTGGGACACGCTCGGCGTGCGGGCCACCGCCAGCCACGACACCGTGCTGACCGACGTGTTCGTAGCCACCGAGCACGTGGCCGACGTCTACGACACGGGCGACAACCCCGGCCCGTTCATCGCCTCGATCCTGCCGTGGGCGATCCCGGCGCTGGTCAACGTCTACCTCGGCATCGCAAGGCGGGCCGCCGACGTGGCGCTGGAGCAGGCGCGGACCAGGACCGTGCTGAGCCTGGGCAACCGCCCGGTCGGCGGGAAGCCGTTCGTGCAGTACCACGCGGCCGAGGCCGAGCTGGCGCTGGAGGCGGCCACCGCGCACCTCGACCACATCACCGAGCGGCTGGCCCGCGGGGACGACCTCGGCGACCGGCTGCTGCTCGCGCTGTTCGCAGTCAAGGAGAACGGCACCCGCAGCGCGCGCGACGTCGTCGACCTCGCGCTGGAGATCGGCGGCGGCGGCTCCATCCACCGCCGCAACGAGCTGGAGCGGCTCTACCGGGACGTGCGCGCGGGCAGTTTCCACCCGCCGAGCAGCGACAGCGTCCGCGAATACATCGGCAACTTCCTGCTCGGCGAATGAGGAGATCGGGACAATGACACTCGCACAGAACGACATCCGGGCCGACCGCGAGGCCGGCGCCGCGGAGATCTACCGGCAGGGCGGGATCACCGTCGAGAAGCTCGGTGCGCACATCGGCGCGCGGATCGGCGCCGTCCGGCTCGGCGGCGACCTGCCCGCCGAGCGGGTCGAGGCGATCCGACTGGCGCTCGCCATCAATAGGGTCGTCGTCTTCGAGGGCCAGCACCAGCTCGACGACGAATCCCAGTACGCCTTCGCCGAGCTGCTCGGCACGCCCACCGAGCCGCACCCGACGCTGACCTCCAAGGGCGCCAGGCTGCTCACCATCGACGGCGCCGCCAACAGCTGGCACACCGACGTCACCTTCGTCGACCGCATCCCCAAGGCCTCGATCCTGCGCGCCGTCACCCTCCCCGGCTACGGCGGCGCCACCACCTGGGCCTCGACCGTCGCCGCCTACGAGCAGCTACCCCCCGCGCTGCGCGCGCTCACCGAGGAGCTGTGGGCGACGCACAGCAACCTCTACGACTACGCGGCCCAGACCAGCACAGCCGGGCGCACCACCCCCGCGAACTACCAGGAGTTCACCAGCACCGAGTACGAGACGGTGCACCCCGTCGTCCGAGTGCACCCGGAGACCGGCGAGCGCTCGCTGCTGCTCGGCCACTTCGCCAAGAGCTTCATCGGGCTCGGCTCCGCCGAGTTCCACTCGCTGTACCAGCTGTTGCAGGCGCGAATCATCAAGCTGGAGAACACGTTTTGGTGGAACTGGCGGCTCGGCGACATCGCGATCTGGGACAACCGGGCCACCCAGCACTACGGGATCGCCGACTACGGGAACCAGGAGCGCGAGCTGCACCGGATCACGCTCGCCGGGGACGTGCCGGTGGACGTCAACGGCACCACAGGCCGGGTCGTCAAGGGCGATGCCGCGCACTACAGCGACATCCAGCCCTCACCCCGCCTGGAGCTCTTCGCCGCCTGAGCGCGCGGGCCGCACCGGAATTCAGGGATGCGGCGTCAGCGATCCCGACTCGAACGGGTCTCCGCAGGCGGAGCAGTGCAGCGCGCCGACGAACTCGTGCCCGCAGCTGTGGTCGAACCGCACCGGATCGGCGCCGTCGCGCACGTACTCGTGCCCCCAGCGCTTGAGCGCGAGCAGCACCGGCGCGAGGGCGCGCCCGGACTCGGTCAGCCGGTAGGCGTAGCGGGCGGGCCGCTCGCTGTACTGCTCGCGGGCGATGACCCCGTGCTCGACGAGCTTGCGCAGCCGGGCCGTCGCGATATCGCGCGGCGCCCCGGTGTTGCGCACGACCTCGGTGAAGCGCTGCTGGGCGTAGAAGAGCTCGCGCACGATCAGCAGGCTCCAGCGATCGCCGACGACCTCGAGGGCGTCGGCGATCGTGCAGTCGCGCGGGGTCTTCCCGGCAGGTGCCGCTGGCATGGCCCCATTCTCCACCCCAGTGGGTTGCTTTTTCAAACCCACTCCCCCACGATGAGTGAGTTCGCTTTTCCAACTCACTGGGAGTGGCTGTGCCCCCTACGGATTCACGACCCCGCACCGGCCAGGTAGCCCCCGAGGCCGCCACCGGGACCATCGCACTGCTCTGCGCCGCCACGTTCATGACGATGCTCGACCTGTTCATCGTGAACGTGGCCTTCACCTCGATCGGGGCGAGTTACCCCGGCTCCTCGCTCGCCGCGCTCAGCTGGGTCCTGACCGGGTACATCGTGGTGTACGCGGCCTGCCTGGTGCCTGCGGGCAGCCTCTGCGATCGGTACGGGCGCAAGCGGGGATTCCTCGTCGGGCTGGGGCTGTTCACGCTCGCCGGGCTCGGCTGCGCGGTGGCGCCGACGCTCGGCGTGCTGATCGGCTTCCGGGTGCTCCAGGCGATCGGCGCGGCGGTGCTGACCCCGGCCGGCCTCGGACTGATCCTGGAGGTGCTGCCGGCGGACCGCCGGGCCGGCGCGGTGCGGATCTGGGCCACCAGCTCGTCGTTCGCCGGCGCGCTCGGCCCGGTGATCGGCGGGCTGCTGGCGGAGGGATCGTGGCGGTGGGCGTTCCTGCTCAACCTGCCCATCGGGCTGGTCGCGCTGGTGGTGGCCGCGCGGCTGCTTCCGCCGTCGACGCCGTCCGCGCGGACGCGGATTCCCGACCCGGTCGGCGCGCTGGCCATCGCGGTCGCGGTCGGCGGCGTGTCGTTCGGGCTGGTGCGGGCCGGGGAGTGGGGCTGGGGCTCGCCCCGGATGCTGCTGACGGCGGCGGTCGCGGCGCTCGCCGTCGCGCTGCTGGTGCACCGGGTCCGCGTCCATCCGGCGCCGGTGATTCCGCCGAAGCTGTTCCGCGCGCCCGGGTTCGGCGTCGCCAACCTGACGATTCTGCTCTTCACCGGCGCGTTCAGCGCGGTCTTCCTGAGCGTGGCGCTGTGGCTGGCGAACGTCGCCGGGTACGGCCCGCTCGAGGCCGGGCTCGCCCTGCTGCCGGGCCCGCTGGCCGTTCCGCTCTTCGCGGCGCTCACCCAGCGCGTGGCCGCGGGGGTGCGGCCCGGGCACGTGGTGGCGGCCGGGCTGGCGGTGTTCGGGCTCGGCTCGGCGCTGCTCGCGCTCGGCGGCGGGGTGGAGTACGCCACCGGCGTCCTGCCCGGGTGGGTCGTGATCGGGGCCGGGATCGGGATCGCCATGCCGACCGTGATCGGCGCCGCCGTCGCCGGGCTGCCCCCCGCGGACACCGCGACGGGGAGCGCGGTGGTCAATACCGCGCGCCAGGCCGGGTACGCGCTGGGCGTCGCCGCGCTGGTGACGATCCTCGGCAGCCGGGCCGAGCTCTCCGCGGGCAGCGGCTTCCGGCAGGGCTGGATCTTCATCACGGTGCTCGTCCTCGCGGGCGCGGTGACCGCGCTCGGCATCCGGCCGGAGCGGGTGGCGAGCCGATGACCGCGCGATTCCTGGCAGCGACCGAGGCCGCCGACCCCGACGTGCTCGCCCCCGACGCCGCCGCGGCGCTGCTCGCGGCCGCCCCGTGGCGCCGGTTCGGCGTCTTCGGCGACAGCCTCTCGCTCGGCGTCGGCGACGCCACCCCGGGGTACGAGGACCTCGGCTGGCCGGACCGGGTCGCGCGCGCACTCCGGCTGAACAGACCCGACCTCGCCTACCTGAACACGGCGCGGGTCGGCGTCACCACCGCGCACGCGCTGCGCGAGCAGGCCGGGCGCATCGAGGCGTTCGAACCCGACCTGCTGCACCTGAACAGCGGCGCGAACGACATCATCCGCCGCACCCCGGACTGGCACCGGATCGAGGACGATCTCGGCGCCATGTACGCCTGGGCGCGCGGCACGGGCGCCCGGCTGAGCGTCTTCACCCTCGGCCGGGCCTTCCTGATCCCCGCGTTCCCGGACTTCACCGACCGCGTCGCCCGGCTCAACGACCTCACCCGTGCCCTGGCCGGGGAGCACGGCGCGGCCGTCGCCGACTGCTGGGCGCACCCGCTCAACGACCGCCCCGACCTGCTCAGCGCGGACGGCATCCACTTCGCCACGACCGGGCAGGCGGTGATCGCGAGCCTGCTGGTGCGGGCGCTGGCGGCCGGTCAGGCGTAGCTGTAGTCGTCGAGCGGGAAGGTGCGGCTGGTCCACCAGGCCTGCAGCCCGGTGGTCGGGCGCAGCGAGCTGAAGTCGCCGTGGTGGTCGAAGTAGTAGCTGCCCGCCGGGGCGCAGTTGCTGATGGCGAGCAGCGAGTTCGCGGCGCGGGCCCGGACGAACTCCAGGAACCGCGCGTTCGCCTCCGGCCGGACGGCGATCCGGTCGGCGCCGCGGCGCTCGGCCTCGCGCAGCACCCGGATGATGTGGCCGGCCTGGGTCTCGACCATGACGTGGTAGGAGCCGCCGGACCAGGAGTAGGGGCCGAAGAGCGAGAAGGCGTTCGGCAGCTGCGGCAGGCTGACGCCCTCGTAGGACTGCAGCGGCTCGTGCTCGAAGAACTCGGCCAGGTCGAAGCCGTCGGAGGTGCGCACCGGGGAGATCCGGTAGTTGACCGGCTCGTGCGCAAAGTGGAAGCCGGTGGCGAGCACGAGGACGTCGAGCTCGTGCTCGGTGCCGTCCGCGGTGCGGATGCCGGTGGCGGTGACGCGCTCGATGGGGTCGGTGACGAGCGCGACGTCGTCCCTGGCGAAGGTGCGGTACCAGGCGTTGGAGACGCTCGGGCGCTTGCAGCCGAAGTCGTACTCCGGGGTGAGCGCCGCGCGCAGCCCGGCATCGCGCACCTGGCTGCGCAGCAGCGCCCTGCTGGTGGCCGAGAGCCCGCGGGCCAGCGGCGCGACCGAGCGGCCGTAGGCGGCGACCGCGACGAGCAGCGCCTCGACCTGGGCGGTGAACGCGTAGCGGAGCAGGTGCTGCGCCCCTGGCACGCCCGCCAGGGCGCGTTGCACCGGCTCGGGCACCGGCAGGTCGAGCTTGGGCAGCACGTGGATGGCGCGGCGCTGGAACACGCTCAGGTGCGCCGCCCGCTCGGCGACGTGCGGCACCAGCTGCACGGCGCTGGCGCCGGTGCCGACCACGCCGACCCGCAGCCCGGTGAGGTCGCGGTCGTGATCCCAGTGCTGGGACCGCATGACGGCGCCGGTGAAGTCGGCGAGCCCGGGGATCGCGGGGGTGCGCGCGTTCACGAACGGGCCGAGCGCGCTGATGACGTAGCGGCTGGTGAACTCGGTGTCGCCGGTGCGCAGGTGCCAGCGCCGCTCACCCTCGTCCCAGCGCCGCTCCAGCACCTCGGTGCCGAACTCGATGTGCCGAGCGATGTCGTACTTGCGCACGCAGTGGTCGAGGTACGCCTTGATCTCCTCGCCCCTGGGGAAGAGCCGTGACCAGTGCGGATTCTTCTCGAAGGAGTACTGGTAGCTGAAGGAGGGCACGTCGGCGCCGACGCCGGGGTAGGTGTTGTCGCGCCAGACGCCCCCGATGTCGCCTGCCCGCTCGAGCACGGTGAAGTCCTCGATGCCGTTGCGGCGCAGCAGGATCGCCATGCCGATCCCGGCGATGCCGGCGCCGATGATCACGATGTTTCGGTCGGGGGTGGAACGGGATTCGGTGATCATCGGCGCGGGTCCTTCCGGGCGGACAGCAAGCAGTAACGGTCGCTTCAATATGAAGCGCATGTTTCAACTTGTGGCCCGCCCTTGTCAAGGGCCGCGCGCGTCAGCCCTGCTCGCGCACCGCCCCGAGCACCGCGAAGACCACGGCGACCGCCGCGTCCGCGAGCCGGTCGCGCCCGACGGCGAGCCGCCCGTCGGTCCACTCCAGGTACAGCGAGACCAGGCTGCCGCCGAGCGCGGCCGCGCCGAGCGCCAGCTCCTCGTCGCCGTCGGGGACCACCGCGCCCGCCTCCGCGCCGAGGATCGGGATGAGCAGCCGCAGGAAGGCGGGGGCGCGGTCGGCGCTGTGCGCGCGCAGGGTGTCGTCGGCGAGCGGCTCGCGCAGCAGGATCCGGGCGCGGCCGGGCTCCTCCTCGAAGTACCGCGCGCAGATCTCGAAGATCTCCCTGATGGCGGCGCGCAGCCCGGCCGCGGTGGAGACACCGCGCATGCGCTCGAAGAGCCGCGTCTCCACCCGGTCGTAGACCGCGATCACGAGATCCTCGCGGGTGTCGAAGGTTTCGTAGAAGTAGCGCGGGCTCAGGTTCGTCTGCCGCATGACCGCGCGGGTGGTCACCGCGGCGGCGCCGCCGGTGCCGAGCAGTTCCTCGCCGACATCGAGCATCTGCTCACGGCGATCCAGGGAGCGGTCCCGCAGGGTCTGCCCGCGCCACAGCTTCGGAGAGCTCATGCGGCGATCTTCCCATCCCGGGGCGGTATTGACATCAACCGTTTCAAGATGAAACGCTTGCTTCATCTTTTTCGGACGTGCCAGAGAGGCGACGCCATGACTCCCACCACCAGGCACCACTTCGGCGCGGGCGCCCGCCGCCACCCCAGCCTGCGCTCCCGGCTCGCCACCGCCGCGGTGCGCGAACTGGTCCGCCCGGTGCTGCGCCTGGTGCCCATCTCCCCGCTCGCGCTGCGCGCCGGTTCGCTGGTCGATGCCGGCGCGCGGCTGCTGCCGGTGCGCACCGCCGTCCGGGTCGAGCCGGTGCGCGGGGCGGAGGTGCGGGGGGCGGTGCTGCGCGCCGCCGGTGTCGCGGCGGGGTTCGGCGCAGGCGCGCTGCTCTATTTCCACGGTGGCGGTTTCGTCGCGGGCGGGCTGCACACGCACCGCCGCTTCGCCGCCGAGCTCACCCTGGCGACGGGGTTGCCGGTGGTCCAGGTGCGCTACCGCTACCTGCCCGAGGCGACGGTGCCGGAGTCGGTGCGCGACTGCCTGGCCGCCTACCGCTGGCTGCTCGAGCGGGGCGCCGCGCCGGGGTCGGTGGTCTTCGCGGGCGACTCGGCAGGCGGCTTCCTCGCGCTGAGCACCGCGATCGCCGCCGCCGCCGCGCAGCTACCGGCCCCGGCCGCGGTGGTCGCGCTCAGCCCCTGGCTCGACCTGGATCTGACCGCCAAGCTCGCGCACCGCAATGCCGCCACCGAGGCATACCTGCCGACCGCCGCCTTCCCGCGCATCGCCGAACTGGGCTGCACCCGCGACGGCCGCCTCGACCTCGCGCTCTCCCCCGTCTCCGGCACGCTGGCCGGGCTGCCGCCGACGCTGCTCGCCGCCTGCGACGACGAGTTCCTCCGGCTCGACTCCGAGGTCATGGCCGAGCGGCTGACCGCGGCGGGCGTGCCGTGCGAGCTGCACCTCTGGTACGGCCAGATCCACGCCTTCCCGGTCGTCTTCCCCTACCTGCCGGAGAGCCGCGCGCTCACCGCCGAGATCGCGCGCTTCGCCCGCGCGCACATCCGCCCCGCGGCCGCGACCGCCGCGGCCTGAACTCGCCCCCGAAAGGAATCCCGTGACCATTCCGTCCGCACTCGCCACCGAGACCGGCGACCATCCAGCGGCGCTGCTCGACGAGCTCCGCGAACTGACCGCGACGGCGCCCGCCCGCGCCCGCCTCGCCTGCTGGGACCACGTGCTGGCGGCGAGCGCCGCCGACGACCGCGCGCTGCTCGACGCGCTCTTCGCCGCGGGCACCGCGCCGCGGCTGCACGGCGACTACGAGGGCATCGTGGTCGGCAAGCTCTTCGGCATGCCGGAGCTGACGCTGCTCAACCCGGTGGTCGCGATCGAGCCCGGCTGGGTCGGCAAGAGCTTCGACGCCGCCACCGGCACCGGCGCCAACCGGCTCAACCGGCTGGCCTACCTCGCGCTGCGGGCCGCGGTCCCCGGCTACCGGGGCTGGGTGCGCAGCGGCACCGGGTACCGCGGCTTCCGGTTCACGCACCGGGTCGAGCAGGCGGTGCTGGCTCCGCACAACCAGGTTGTCGCGGTGACCTACACCGACCCGGTGCTCGGCAACCCGGGCAGCCGGGTGGTGCCGATCGAACGGGTCAGGGACGAGATCGTCGAGCTGGTGCCGGGGGTGTACCTTGGCCGGGCGCAGCTGCGGTCGACCGGCGGTGAGTTCCGCGCGGTCGGCTACTTCGCCCTGCGCGCGCCGCGGCCGGGGGTGCGGCGATGACCCGGCTCGACGGCGCGACCGCCTGCGTCACCGGCGGGGCACGGGGAATCGGCCGGGCCACCGCGCTCGCGCTGGCCGCGCGCGGTGCCCGGGTATGGATCGGCGATATCGACGCGGCCGCGGCGGAGGCGACGGCGGCCGAGATCGGCGGGCACGCGGCCCCGCTGGACGTCACCGACCCGGAGAGCTTCGCCGCGTTCCTGGCGGCCGCGGCGGCGAGCGGGCCGGTGCAGATCCTGGTGAACAACGCGGGCATCATGCGGCTCGCCCCCTACCTGGAGCTGGATCTCGCGGGGCACCACCGCGAGCTGGCGATCAACGTGGGCGGGGTGGTCAACGGGATGAGCCTGGCGCTGCCGGGCATGGTGGCGCGCGGGCGCGGCCACATCGTCAATGTGGCCTCGATGGCGGCGAAGGTGACCACGCCGGGCGCGGCGGTGTACTGCGCCTCCAAGTTCGCGGTCGCCGCGCTCTCCCGTGCGGTCCGCGCCGAGCTGGACGGCACCGGGGTGAGCGTCACCACCGTCATGCCCGCGGCGGTGCACACCGAGCTCACCTCGGGGGTGAACCTGGCGCTGCAGCCCACCCTGCAGCCCGGGGAGGTGGGCGAGGCCATCGCCGACACCGTGCGGCACCGGCGCGCCGAGGTGACGATTCCGCGCTGGCTGGCGCCGATGGGCACGGTCGAGCAGGGCGTCCCCGAAGCGGCGCTGCGCCTGGTGAAGCGGCGCTTCGTCGGCCGCGCCCCCGGGCAGTACGACGCCCGGCGGCGCCGCGCCTACCTGGACCGCATCGAGGGCTGAGGCGCCGGTGCCGGGCGACGCTCGCGCAGCGCCGCCTCCAGCTCGGCGCGGTCGTCGAAGTGCCTGGTCGTGGCGCCGTAGCGCTGCACGGTGTCGGCGCCGCGGCCCGCGAGCAGCACCAGGTCGCCGGGGCGGGCGGCGGCGACGGCGTGCCGGATGGCGGCGCCCCGGTCGGCGATCTCGACGGTCGCGCCGCCGGTGGCGCCCGCGAGCACCTGGCGGCGCAGGTCGGGCGCGGATTCGTGCTCCGGGCTCTCGTCGGTGACCACGACGAGGTCGGCCCGGTGCGCCGCGGTCCGGCCGAGCGCCGCGCGCTTGCCCGCATCCCGGTCGCCGGTCGCGCCGATCACCATGATGAGCCTGCCCGCGGTGGCGGTCCTGGCCCAGGAGAGCACCGCGCGCTGGCCGTCCTCGTTGTGCGCGTAGTCGACGAAGGCGAGGAAGTCCTGACCGGCGTCGACCCGCTCCAGCCGCCCCGGCACCACCCCGAGCCCGGCCATCCCCGCCGCGGCGAGCTCGGGGTCGATTCCCGCGCCCGCCAGGACGGCAAGCGCGGTCAGGGCATTGCGCACCTGGTGGGTGCCGAGCAGCCGCAGCCGCACCGGGAAGGAGCCGGCCGGGCCGTGCGCGCGGAAGCGGGTTCCGGTCAGCTCGGCGTGGATGTCGGTGGCCCGCCAGTCCGCGGCGACCCCGGGCGTCGTGGTGCAGGTGACGGTGGGCAGCAACGCCCGCTCGGCGAGCCGCAGCCCCCAGAGGTCGTCGACGGCTACCACCGCGCGCTCGCTGCGCGCGGGGTCGAAGAGCGCGGCCTTGGCCGCGAAGTAGCTCTCCATCGAGCCGTGGTGGTCGAGGTGGTCGCGGGCGAGGCCGGTGAAGGCGACGCAGGCGAAGTGCGTGCCGTCCACCCGGTGCTCGGTGAGCCCGTGCGACGACACCTCGAGCACCGCCGCGCCCGCGCCGTCGGCGACGCAGCGGGCCAGGTGCCTGGCGATGACATCGGCCTCCGGGGTGGTCCGGGTCGCCGGTTCCGAGCCTGCCGGGGTCCGGGCGACGATGCCGCCGAGCAGCCCGCGCCGGATTCCGGCGCCCGCCAGCCCCGCGTCGAGCAGGTAGGTGGTCGAGGTCTTGCCGTTGGTTCCGGTCACCCCGAAGACCGGAAGCTGCCGCGAGGGGTCGCCGTGCAGCCGGGCGGCCAGCGGGCCGAGCGCGGGCCGCGGCGCCGCGACCACCAGGGTGGGCAGCGTGCGCGCGGGCCGGTCGCTGACCACCGCCACCGCGCCGCGGCGCCGCGCCTGCTCCTCGAAGTCGAGGCCGTGGTGCCGCTGCCCGGGCAGCGCGAACCACAGCGTGCCCGGCTCGACCGCCCGCGAGTCGGCGGCGACGTCGGTGACGGGTGCGTCCCCGGCCCCCGGCGGGAGCGGGCAGCGCAGATCGCGGGCGATATCGGCGAGCGTGACGGGCACCAGGCGTTCCTTCCGGCCACGAAAGCCCGGCGGGCCCTCGAGAGTAGTTCGGCGCGGAATACCCCGGGGAGGCGAGCTACTCCTCCGGATCGGCGGCCGCGCGCCACCGCTCCAGCACCGACTCCGCCTGGATCAGCTGTTGGCGCAGGGTCACGGCAAGGCCGGTGGTCAGGACACCCGTCGCCAGCGCGCCGATCTCGGCGAGCAGCCTGCTCACCGCTCGCCCCGCCGGTGCCGCCAGTAGGTGAGGTAGGCGTTGCGGTCGGTGAGGTACCAGACCCGCAGGATGCCGATCGGGGTCCAGCACTGCGCGGAGATCGCGCCGGGCAGCCGGTCGGCGGCGGGCGGGGCGGTGCGCAGCGCCGCGGCCCAGCGGGCGGCGACATCGGCGGGCTCCGGGTAGCGGTCGGTGCGCGCGGCCAGCACCGGCGGCGCGTCGTGCACCCGCATCCAGCGCACCGGCGGCAGGTGCGCGGCGGCGCCGTTGACGTAGTCGCTGAGCGCGCGCTCGCGGGCGCGGGTGAGCGCGGGGCCGGAGCGTCCGGCGGTGGCCGCGCGGACGGCGCGGCGCAGCGCGGCCGGGTCGAGGACGAGCCCGGCCGCCGTCACCGCCGGGGCGGGGGCGTCGGGAGCTGCGTGCTGGTCATGGACGGACATCCTTTCGGCGAGCGCGACGATCCCGGTACTCCGAACCTAGGGCCCGCACCCGCCGCTGTCTGTCGGTGATCCGACCGAATCGCACCGGCAACCGCCGAGTAGCCGCCAACCCATCGCGCACGGTCAATACAGCGGCACGCTAGGCTAATGGTCATTAGCCCGCGCCGGCCGAGGTGCGGGCGGGATTCCGACGGGAGCGTCATGACGGTGGAGCTGTCGTACTCGGACGAGGTCACCGGCCTCGTCACCCGCACCGAGGCCTTCGTGCGGGAGGTGGTGCTCCCGGTCGAGGACGCCAACGGCGGCGACATCGCCGTCGCGGGCTCCGACAAGATCCGGGTCGAGCTGCAGGGCGAGGCGCGGAGCCGCGGCATCTTCGCCCCGCACGCGCCGGTCGAGTACGGCGGGCTCGGGCTGGACATGAGCGACCGCGCGCCGGTCTTCGAGGCCGCGGGGTACTCGCTCTTCGGGCCGCTCGCGGTGCACATCGCCGCCCCGGACGAGGGCAACGTGCACCTGCTCGCGCACGTCGCGAGCCCGGAGCAGAAGCAGCGGTTCCTCGCGCCGCTCGCACACGGCGACCAGCGCTCGGCCTTCGCCATGACCGAGCCCGCCCCCGGCGCGGGCTCGGACCCCTCCGCGCTCACCACCCGGGCGGAGAAGGCCCCGGGCGGCTGGAAGATCAGCGGCCACAAGTGGTTCATCACCGGCGCGGACGGCGCCGGGTTCTTCATCATCATGGCCCGCACCTCCGGCGCGCCCGGCGACCGCGGCGGCGCCACCATGTTCCTCAGCCCGGCCGACGCGCCCGGGCTGCGGGTGGAGCGCCACATCAGCACGCTGGACCGCTCGATGATCGGCGGACACTGCGAGGTCTTCTTCGACGATCTCTTCGTCCCCGACGAGGCCGTGCTCGGCGCGGTCGACGAGGGGTTCGCCTACGCCCAGGTGCGGCTCGGCCCGGCCCGGATGACCCACGTCATGCGCTGGCTCGGCGCCGCCAGGCGCGCGCACGACATCGCCGTCGCGCACGTGGCGCAGCGCCGCGGCTTCGGCTCGGTGCTCGGCGATCTCGGCATGGTGCAGCAACTGGTCGCCGACAACGAGATCGACATCGCCGCCACCCGCGCCCTGCTGGTGCGCGCCTGCTGGGAGCTGGACCAGGGCGGCGCCGCCGCGAACGCGACCGCCATCGCCAAGACCTTCGGCGCCGAGGCGATCGGGCGGATCGTGGACCGCTCGGTGCAGATGTGCGGCGGGCTCGGCGTCTCCGACGACCTGCCGCTGGCCCGGCTCTCCCGCGAGGTCCGGCCGTTCCGGGTCTACGACGGGCCGTCCGAGGTGCACCGCTGGGCGCTGGCCAAGCGGGTCGTCGGCGCCGCCAAGCGGGCCGCGCGGGAGCAGGCGCGGTGACCGCGACCGTGCACGAGGGGCTCGATCCGGTCGCGCTGCGGCGGTTCTTCGCCGAGCGGGACGTCGCGGTCGACGGCGAGCTGCGGGCCGAGCTGATCTCCGGCGGCAAGTCCAACCTGACCTTCCTGATCACCGACGGCCGCACCCGCTGGGTGCTGCGCCGCCCGCCGACCGCCGGGCTCACCCCGTCCGCGCACGACATGGCGCGTGAGTTCCGGGTCTGCGCGGCGCTGCGGGGCAGCGGGGTGCCGGTGGCGCCGACGGTCGCGCTCTGCACCGACGAGCAGGTGATGGGGGCGCCGTTCGCGGTGACCGGGTTCGTCGACGGGCAGGTCGTCCGCACCGCCGACGATCTCGCCGCCTTCTCCGACGCCGAGATCACCGCCTGCACCGACGAACTCATCCGGGTGCTCGCCGCGCTGCACGAGATCGATCCCGTCGCGGTCGGGCTGGCCGGCTTCGGTCGCCCCGAGGGGTACCTGACCAGGCAGGTCGCGCTGTGGGCGCGGCAGTGGGAGCGAGTGAAGACCCGCGAGCTGCCCGACCTGCACCGGCTGCACGACCGGCTCGCCGCCGCCGTCCCGGCCCGCTCGGCGGTCTCGATCGTGCACGGCGACTACCGCATCGACAACACCATCCTGGCCGCGCCCGGCCGGGTCGCCGCGGTGGTGGACTGGGAGCTCTCCACGCTCGGCGACCCGCTCGCCGACCTGGCCCAGATGTGCACCTACCGCCACGCCGCGCTCGACGCCATCATCGGCGAGACCGCGGCCTGGACCAGCCCGCGGCTGCCCGGCCCCGACGAGCTCGCGCAGCGCTACGCCGAGCGCACCGGCCGCGACCTCGGCGAGTGGGGCTTCTACCTGGGGCTGGCGCACCTCAAGCTCGCGGTGATCGCCGAGGGGATCACGCACCGGCACCGGGCCGGGGCGACCGAGGGCGACGGGTTCGAGCACGCGCACCTGGCGGTCGGGCCGCTGGTGGCGGCGGGGCTGGCGGCGCTCGGCGGGTAGCCGGTCACCCGTCGCCGTCGACGATCCGCTGGACCAGCGCGCCGTAGCGCCGGATCAGCGCCTCGTCGTCGATGGCGGCGGGGTCGAGCAGCTCGAGGTGGCGCAGCGCGGCGGCGAGCCCGAGCAGCTGCGCCATGACGAGCTGGGCGCGCAGCCGGTCCGGCGCGGTGTCGCCGATCCGCTCCGCGACGGCGTCCAGGTAGCGGGTGCGGACGTCGGCGCGGGTGCGCGCCGGATCGTCGGATTCCCGGATGAGCACCGGCGCCATCGCCCACGGCTCCGGCTCGTCGGTGCGGCGCCGCTCCACCAGCCGCCGCACCATGAGCACGCCGGGCGGCTCGCCCGCGGGCGGCGGCGCCTCGTCCAGCGCGGCGCCGGAGGGGTCGGCGGCGGCGAACAGCTCGGCCTTGCTCCCGGTCAGCTTCATGACGAGCGCGGGCGAGCAGCCCGCGGCGGCGGCGATGTCCTTGATCGTGGTCGCGGTGTAGCCGCGCCGGGCGAAGAGCTCGCGCGCGGCCGCGATCACCGTGTCGCGGGAGGAGCGGTCGCTCACCGCGCCCCCTGCAGCGCGTGGTCCAGCTCGAAGTCGACCTCGGCCGGCCGGGTCAGCACGGCGACGTGCCTGGTCGCGGTGCGCCGGTCGGCGGCGAGCACGGTCACCAGGTAGCGCCCGCTCGGCGGCTGCGCGAGCTCGTAGCCGCCGTCGCTGCCGGTGACGGTGGCCGCCACGTACTCCCCGCTGGCCTTGACCAGGCTGATCATCGCGCCCGCGCACGGCTCCCCCGCCGCGGTGACCCGGCCCCGCAGGCTGAGCCGCCGGGTCAGCACGACACTGGGCCGCTCCGAGTCCGCGGCCAGCTCCATGACCTGCGACTCCGGCGCCCACCCGTCCGCCCCGGTGATCACCAGGTACGGCCCGGGTGCGGGCAGCACCACGGTGAACTCCCCCGCGTTGTCGGCGCGCCCCCAGTCGGCGGGCTCGCCGGTGGTGCGCAGCACGGTGACCACGGCGTGCCGGATCGGCTCACCGCCGCCCCGCACCGTCCCGGTGACCACCAGCTCGTCGGGGAGCTCGCCGTCGTCGGGCACCGGTTCGGCGGGCAGCTCGATCCGCGGGATGAAGAACGCGACCGCTGTCGCCACCGCGGCGGCCACCGCCGCGATGACGAACACCAGCTGGAAGGCGGCGAACGCGGGCAGCCGCTCGCCGCCGACCTCGAGGGTGATCGTGGTGAGCAGTGCGGAGATGAGCGCGCTGGAGATCGCGGTGCCCACCGAGCGCAGCAGCGTGTTGAGCCCGTTCGCCGAGGCGGTCTCGGTGATCGGCACCGACCCCATGATCAGCATCGGCATGGCCGCGTAGGCGATGGCGGTGCCCACCATCACGAACATCGCGCCGCCGATGACCAGCGGCACCGAGCCGTTGAGCAGGACGCGCACCAGGTAGGCGACGGCGAGGATCGTCGTCCCCGTCATCAGGGTGTACTTGGCCCCGATTCGCCTGATCAGCCGTGCCGAGATCGGTGCGAAGACCACCATCACCAACCCGGCGGGCATCATGCAGAGCCCCGCCGCCAGCACCGAGAGCCCGAAGCCGTACCCGGTGCCGACCGGCATGGTCAGCTCCTGGATGGTGGCCAGCATGTTCGCGTACATGGAGACCCCGCAGAGCAGCGCCGCGACATTGGTCAGCAGCACCGGGCGGCGCGCGGAGGTGCGCAGGTCGACCATGGGCAGGCTGACCCGCAGCTCGAACGGGAACCAGACCGCGAAGCCGAGCACCGCGACGGCCGCCGCGCCGAGCGTGTAGCCGCTCGTCCACCCCCACGAACCGCCCTTGGAGATCACCAGCAGCAGCGCCACCAGCGCGATCGAGAGCAGCACCGCGCCGCCGAAGTCGAACCGGCCGCGCGTGCGGACCGCGGACTCCGGCACGACGGCGAGCACCGCGGCGAAGAGCAGCGCCGCCGCGATCGCGGAGAGCCAGAAGATCGACTGCCAGCCCAGGTGCTCGTAGAGCACGCCGGGAAGCGGCAGCCCCAGCGCCCCGCCGATGCCGAGCGTCGCGCTCATCAGCGCCGTCGCCCCCGCGACCTTGGCGCGCGGCAGCTCGTCGCGCAGCATGGCGATGCCGATCGGCACCAGCGCCGAGGCCAGCCCCTGCAGGCCGCGCCCGACCAGCACCGCGAGGAAGGTCCCGCCGAGCGCGGCGATCAGCGACCCGGCCACGATGGTGCCCAGCGACACCAGCATCATGAGCCGCTTGCCGAACATGTCCGCGAGCCGGGACAGGATCGGCGTCGCTACCGCGGCGCAGAGCAGCGTGATCGTCACCAGCCAGGAGGCGCTCGGGTAGTCGACCCCGAGGATCTCCGGGAATTCGCCGAGCAGCGGCACCACCAGGGTGTGCTGCAGCGCCACCACGACGCCGGAGAGGCAGAGCACCGCGGTGAGCAGCCGATTCGGCGGCGCTTTCGCCGGACTGTGCACGCGAGCTCCTTACCGGGACGAACGAACGTTCCCCCCGAGGTGAACACACGTTCACCTCTGGATGCAACCCGGAACCCGGCGTGCGACCATCGAGTCATGACACCGCCACCGACGCTCGCGGCCGTCTCGGTGGAGCAGCTCGCCGACTCCGCGCTCGGCGCCTCGTTCAGCACGCTCGACTCCGCCGGGGTGCCGTCGACGCCGCTGGTCGTGGTCGATGTGGACGAAACCGGGTGGAGCGCGGCGACTGTCGCGGCGGCGTGCGCCGTGCTGGCCGACCCGGCGAGTCCGGTCGCCATCGGCATCGCCACCCGCCGTCCGCCGCAGGCGGCCGATCCGCTGCTGGCCGCGCTGACCTGCACGCTGGCACCGGAGGAGTGGTCGCCCCGGGTGGTGGCCGAGCCCGACAGCCTGCCCTTGATCGTCGAAGCGGTAGCTCGGGCGCCGCTGGCCGCCCTGGCGATGAACGGGCTGCTGCGGCTGACCGCAGGGGCTCCGGTCGCTTCCGGGCTGGTCGCGGAGTCGCTGGCGTACTCCATGCTGCTCGCCGGTGACGAGTTCGCCGCCTGGCGGGCCGCCCGGCCGGTGCGGCCCGTTCCCGATCCGGTCGCCCCGCCGGTGCTGGCCGAGCGCAGCGGCGACCGGCTCGACCTCACGCTCAACCGCCCCGAGCGGCGCAATGCCTTCGCCCGCGAGGTCCGCGACGCGCTGCTGGAAGCGCTCGACATCGCCGCGCTGGATCCCGGGGTCACCGAGGTGCACCTGCACGGGGCCGGGCCGGATTTCTGCAGCGGCGGGGACCTGGACGAATTCGGCACCGCGACGCACGCCCCCACCTCGCACGCGGTCCGGTTGCAGCGCAGTGCGGGGTACGCCCTGCATCGGCTGGCCGTCCGGCCCGGCACCACCGTGCACGCGCACCTGCACGGGTCGTGCATCGGGGCCGGGCTCGAGGTTCCCGCCTTCGCCACCCGTGTGCACGTCGCCGCCGATGCGCGGCTGCGGTTGCCCGAGCTGTCCATGGGGTTGGTGCCAGGGGCGGGCGGGACGGTCGGGGTGGTGCATCGGATCGGGCGCTGGCGGGCGGCGTGGATGGTGTTGACCGGGGCCTATGTCGACGCGGAGACGGCGGTGCGGTGGGGGTTGGCCGATACGCTGCGGGAGCGGGCGTAGGCATGCCGGAGGCCGCCGAGTCCGGATGCGCCGCCGGCTACCCGCGATCCGTCCCGGAGGTGGCCGTCGAGCCCGGATGGGCCGCCGACGACGGCGGCTCGCCGGGGGCACCCTCCGTTTCCGCGCTGGCCGCGTGGGCGCGGTCGGGGGCGATGGCGCTGACGGGGTTCCCCGGTGAGCCGCCGCTGGCCGCGCCCGGTGTGCCCGCGCTCGTCGTCGAGCGGGCGCTCGAGCGCGTCGCCCGTGCCGCGGCTGTGCGCACCGGCCGCCCGCCGGTGCTGCCCGGTGTCGGCCTGCTCGGTGAGCGCGCCGCCTGCACAGGCTTCACCCGTAACGCGCCCTTCTCCTGCGGCGGCCGGTTCCTGGCCGTGCCCGCGCGCGACGGTTTCGTCGGGCTGTCGCTTGCGCGCCCCGACGACATCGCCCTGCTCCCCGCGCTGGTCGAGCGCGCCGAGTGCCCCGATCCGTGGGCGGCGCTCGCCGATTGGGCCCGCGATCTGCCGGTCCGGACCGCCGACGAGCGGATCGCCCTGCTCGGGCTGCCCGGCGGCGCGCTCGGCTCCCCTGCCACCCGGGAACCGGTGCGCCGCACCTCCGGCGGCCGCCGACGACGCCTGCGCGAGCGTCCCCGGGTGATCGATTTCAGCGCCCTGTGGGCGGGCCCGCTCTGCGCCCACCTGCTGACCCGTACCGGTGCCGAGGTAGTCAAGGTCGAGAGCCGCACCCGCCCCGACGGCGCCCGCACCGGCCCCGCCGGTTTCTACGACCTGCTGCACCACGGGCAGCGGAGCGTCACCGTCGATTTCGACGACCCGGCCGATCGCGACCGCCTGGCCCGGCTGGTGGCAGGCGCCGACCTGGTGGTGGAGGCTTCCCGCCCGCGCGCCCTGCGCCGCCTCGGGCTCGACGCCGAGGGAATGGTCGCGGCCGGGGTCTCGTGGCTGTCGATCACCGCGCGGGGGCGGGGGTCCGACCGCGTCGGCTTCGGTGACGACATCGCCGCCTGTGCCGGGCTGCACGCAGGCGGCGACACCCCGGTGCCCTGCGCCCACACCCCGGTGCCCTGCGGCGATGCCCTCGCCGACCCGCTCACCGGCGCCGTCGCCGCCGCCGAGGCCGCCGAGGCGCTGCTGGACGAGCGCGCCCGCCTCATCGACATCTCCATGCACGACCTCGCTGCGCGGTCCGCGGCCGGACCGGTTGCCGCGCACACGGTGTCGCTCCGCGACGGGCAGTGGTGGGTCGAGTGCGAGACCGGCACCTTCCCGGTCGCCTCCCCCGCGCCGCGCACCGCACCCGGCCCGGCTCCGGGCACGCAGCCGCTGGAGTCACTGCTGTGAGCCGGCTGATCCGCGATGTCACCCTGACCGACCGGGTCGGCCGCGTCGACGTGCGCCTCGACGACGGGGTGATCGCCGAGGTGGGGCCGGGTTTGCGCGCCCGCGGGGAGACCGAGGTCGACGGCGGCGGTGCTGTACTGCTGCCCGGCCTGCACGACCACCACATCCACCTGCACGGCGCGGCGGCGGCGCGCGAATCCGTCGATTGCGCGAACGGTCTCGACGCCCTGCGTTCGGTGGAGACCTCCCGTATCCGCGCGGTCGGCGCCGGAGTCTCGGTCGACCGGCACACCCTGGACCACCTCGTCCCCGACCGCCCCGTCCGCGTCCAGCACCGCTCCGGCGCCCTGTGGATGCTCAACACCGCCGCCCTCGCCGAACTCGAGCCCCTCCCGCACCTGCCCGGCGTCGAACGCGACGCCGCGGGCGAGCCGACCGGCCGGCTGTGGCGCCTGGACGATCTGCTCCGCGGAACCTGGCCGCCCCGAGGCGATCTCACCGCCCTCGGCCGCGAACTCACCGCCTACGGCATCACCGGCGTCACCGACGCCACCCCCGGCCGCACCTCGGTGCCCGCCCTGCCACAACGGGTGACCCTGCTCGGCGAGCGCAAACTGCTCCTGCACGACCACGATCTCCCCGGCTACGACGAACTCCGCGAGCGCATCGCGGCCCTGCACGACCGCGGCCTCCCGGTGGCCGTCCACTGCGTCACCAGGGTGTCCCTGCTGCTCACCCTCGCGGTGCTGGACGAGGTCGGCATCCTCCCCGGCGACCGGATCGAGCACGGCGCCGTCATCCCCGACCCCGCCGCGCTGCGCGGGCTCACCGTCGTCACCCAACCCGGTTTCGTCGTCGCCCATCGCGAAAGGTACCGCGCGGAGGTCGATCCCGACGACCTCCCGCACCTCTACCCCTACGCGAGCCTGCTCGCCGCCGGAGTGCCGGTGCTGCCGAGCAGCGACGCCCCCTACGGCCCGCTCGACCCGTGGGCCATCATGCGCGCCGCCGCGACCCGCGAACTCGTCCCGGGCGAACGGGTTTCGACCCGGACCGTGCTCGACGGCTTCCTGCACGGCGCCGACCTCCGCCCGCGAACCGTCACCGTCGGCGCCCCCGCCGACCTGCTCCTCCTGACGGCTCCCCTGCGCACCGCGCTCGACGCGCCCGATGCGGCGCTGGTCCGGCACGTCTGGATCGACGGCAGGCAGGCGCGGTAGCGGGTCGGCCCCGAGTGACCCCCGGGCGTCGTCGAACCCGTTCGTCATTCGTCCTGCAGCGCGCGGTCGAGCGCGGCGTACCCGGCCGGCTCCCACGTCGGCTTGCCACCGGGCAGCCCGCGCCTGCCCGCCCGCCCGATCGCGATCAGCCCCAGGGCGCGCAGCACCGCCCATCCCCGCGCACGGGCGACGGTGGCCTCGTCGACCGGCCCGTAGGCGTCGAAGAATCGGCTCGACGCGCCCGCGGGCAACACGATCCAGGCCGCCGAGAGATCGGTCGCGGGGTCGCCCGCGCACATGTCCCCGAAGTCGATGACTCCGGCGAGCGTCCCGTCGCGGACGATCACGTTCGCGGGATGCAGATCACCGTGCAGCCACACAGGCGGCCTCTGCCAGCCCGGCACGGCCAACGCCATCTCCACCACCTCGCGAGCCTCGGCCGCGATGCGATCGAGCCCTTCCCGCACGCCGGCCAGCGGGTCACTGCGCCCGAGGTTGACCGGGGCGTCGGCGGGCGCCGCCCTGTGCAGCGCGCGGAGGAATCCGGCCAGGGCATCGGCGGCGTCACCGCCGGTGATCGGCTCCCGATCGCCCGGCTCGCCCTCGACCCAGCGCGCGATAGTCCACGTGTGCGCGAACAGCGCCGACGGCCTCCCGATTCGCACCGGAAGCGGCACCGGCAACGGCAACCGCGGCCCCAGCACCGGCAACCATCGCTGCTCGATCGCCAGCAAACCCGGCGCCCGCTCGGTGCGCGGCAACCGCACCGCCAGCTCCTTCCCCAGCCGCCATTGCTGGTTGTCCCACCCGCCCTCGACATCCCTGATCTCGAGTTCCGCGAGATCGGGATGCTGCTCCCACAGCAGCGCCCGCACCAACTCCTGCCCGAACCGCACTTCCGTCATCGGCGCTCCCCTCGACACACGAAGCCTAGAACGCGCCGATCAGCGCGCCCGCCTCGGTGATCGGCAGGGTGTGGGTGGCCACGCCCGCCCCGGTTCCGACGTGGAGCAGGAAGGCGGGCGGCTCCGCGAGGTACCCCATCTGGCGATCCGCCGAGAGCGTCAGCGAACTCTGCCGATGGGTACTCGGCGCGATCGAGACCTGCGTGCCCGCGAACGGTGCGGAGACCGCGCGGTGCACGTGCCCGGCCAGCACCCGGACGACGTTGCGGTGCCTGCCCAGCACCGCGCCGAGCGCGTCGGCATCCGCCAGCCCCATGGCATCGAGAAACGGGATCCCGACCGGCACCGGCGGATGATGCACGCCCACGAACACCGACGCCGCGGCACGCTCGGCCAGAACCCGGTCGAGCCAGTGCAACTGCCGCTCCCCGACGAGACCCGAGGGACCACCCGGCTGCCGGGAGTCGAGCACGGCAACCGACAGCGCGGGGTGATCGACCACGTAGTGCGTTTCAGCCCCGCCACCGAGCGCGACAGTGCCCGCGAAGGTTTCGCGAACGGCGCCCGGATCGTCGTGATTGCCGACGACCAGGTGCAGCGGCAGCGGAAAGCGCGCGATCAACTCCCGCAACTGGGCGTACGCCGCGCGCTGCCCGTACTCGACGAGGTCACCGGTGATCACCACGCAATCCGGGCGGGGCTCGAGCGCGAGAATCCGGCCCAGCGCCAGGTGCAGGGTGGCAGCCGGTGCACCGGCGAGCGCATCACTGCGCAGGTGCGAATCACTCAGGTGGGCAAGCAGCATGCCCCCATCATCCGGTCTCGCACGGAGCGTCCATTCAGGAGCGCGTGGCGCGTAGCCGTCTGCGGTCGGCGAGCAACTCCTCGAGGGTCTGCCGGACCGGGCGGAAGGTGAGGCCGAGGTCGCGTTCGGCGGCGGAGTTGTCGGCGGGCGGCGAGTCGACGAGGTAGCGGGCGCCCGCCGCGCCGAGTTTGCGCAGGCTCGGCGGGAGCCGGTCGCGGAATCGGTCGGCGAGCGTGCCCGCCGCCACGAGCGCCGCGTCGGGCACCCGGTGGTGCCGCACCCGGCGGCCGCTGATCGCGCTGAGCTGCGCGGCAAGTTCGGCGCCGGTGAGGTGGTGCCCGGCGATCACGTAGCGCCGGGGGCCGAGCCCGGGTTCGAGCAGGCGGGCGTGCGCCTGCGCGACATCGCGCACGTCGGCGATGGAGAAGGCCGCACCCCGCCCCGGAATCCCCGACCGCAGGAAGGCGCCGACGGCATCGCCGGATTCCCCGAACCGCCCGGCCACGGCGGGCCCGAGCACGCTGCTCGGGTAGGTGATCACCACCGGCGCCCCGTCCCGCTGCAGGCCGCGCGCGTACCGCTCGACCCGCGCCTTGGACTCGCCGTAGGCGTCGGCGCCGCCGCCGGGCTGGAGATCCGGGTGCAGCAGCGGGCAGCGCGGATGCCAGAGCGCCACCGCGCTCGACACCGACACCACCGGGTCGAGCCCGGCCGCCACCGCCTGGCCGAGCACGTTCTCCGCCCCGGTCACGGTGGAGCGGATCATCGACTCGGCCGCGGCGGGGTCGAGCGCGACCACCGCTGCCGCGTGCACGACGGCATCGCAGCCGTTCAACGCCGCGCGCACCTGTTCCGCGTCGGTCATGTCGCCTCGGACGACGTCGCCGCCGTCGAAGCCGAGTTCGGCCGCCACCACGGCCGCCCGTTCCGGATCGCGGGCCAGCAGCCGCACGTGGTGGCCGTGGTCGTACACGGCCTTCGCGGTCCACGCGCCGACGAAACCGGTCGCGCCGGTGATCAGAACTCGCATGCTCAGCCGCGCAGCAGCAGCGCGGAGACCGCGGTCAGCCGCTCGGCCATGTCGGTGTAGGAGCCGTACGCCATGCCCGCCTGGATCATGCCGCCGCTGACGGCGATGCTCAGCGCGTCCAGGATCTCCGGCGTGCAGGACGGCCCGGCGGCGCGGCGCAGCCAGCCGGTCATCGCGGTGCCGATGCAGGTGCGCAGCCGCGCCACGTCCGGGTCGCGGCTCAGCACCGCGGCCGAGGCGGCGACGCCCAGCTCGGGCTCCTCCGCCATGAGCTGCCCGAGCTCGGCGAAGACCCCCGCCAGCCGCTCCAGCGGCTCGGTACCGTCGACGGGCTGCTCGCACCAGCGCTGGATCCGGCGCCAGTACAGCTCGGTGACCAGGTGCTGCTTGGCCGAGAAGTAGCCGTAGACGGTGGCGTGCGTCAGCCCGGAGCGCCGCGCGACCTCGCGCATGGAGAGCTGGTCGTAGCCCTGCTCGCGCAGTACCGCCAGCCCCGCGTCGAGCACCCGATCCGCGGTGTCGACCGAGCGACCCCCCAGCGAGCGCCGTCCGATTCCCGTGTCGACCATGAATCCAGACATTAGTCTATACAGGTGTCAATCAGAAGGGCTCAGGACGACTCCGGCCCCTGCCCTTGTTTCGAGGCTGTCCCGTCCCGGGGGCATCTCCGCGACAATGGCCGAATGTCGATCAGGACGCTGGCCTCGAAGGTGATCTACCAGAATCCGTGGCTGTCGCTGCGGGAGGATCGGATCGAACGCGAAGACGGCTCGGCCGGGATCTACTCCGTGATCGACAAACCGGACTTCGCGATCGTCGTCCCGATGGAGAACGACGGGTTCCACCTGGTCGAGCAGTACCGGTATCCGCTGCGCGCGCGGTCCTGGGAGTTCCCCTCCGGCGGGTTCCCGGCCGGGGTCACCGGCCGTCCCGAGCAACTGGCCGCCGCGGAGCTCGGCGAGGAGACCGGGTTCACCGCGGGCCACATGGAGCGGCTCGGCTACCTGCACTGCGCCAACGCCATCACCGGGCAGGGAGCCGATGTGTTCCTGGCGACCGAGCTGGTGCCGGGTGAGCCACGCCGGGAGCAGACCGAGCAGGACATGCGGCAGCGGTGGTTCTCGCGGAGCGAGGTGGAGGGCATGATTCGCGAGGGAATCATCACCGACGGCCCGTCGCTCGCCGCGTACCTGCTGCTTCAGCTCCGCACATAGAGGTCGGACTCCGGTCGCCCGGCCGCGATCTGCCGCACGACCGCCGGGAGAAGCGCGGGGTCGGCGCAGTGCGCGCAGGTTCCAGCCGTTGCGCGAGACTAGAACGCTGACAGCGGGTTTCCCCACCCTGACCACCAGTTCTCGCCACACCGCCGACGTCAGCCCTTGCACGGCCCGGAAGCGACGGCGCGGGACAGCGGTGCGTCCACCGGGTGTCCGGGCGGGGCAGTCCGCGACCACGGGTCCGATCCACCCCCCAACCGCGAGGAATGTTTCAGCGCAACCTGTTTCAGCGAACGCTCCGGGGTGAAGCTCCCACCGTTGCCGACTCCGCGAACGCGGAAGCCGGACAACGGGAAATAGCGACGAAGGGGAGCAGGAATGCGCGTGGTGCGGAATTCGGTGATGGCGGTGCTGGTGTGCGCGGCGGCGACCGCACCGGCGCCATCGGCGCAGGCGGGCGCCGAGCTCAACGGCACCGATCCACGGGAAAGCGGTTGTGCGCGTGACTCGGTCATCACCGCGACCATCCCGCTCACCGACCCGTCGGGAGCCCCGACCCGGCTGGTGCTCACGGTGCGCCGCTCTCCCGGGTGCGATACGCGCTGGATCGATCTGGTCAACCCGTACCCGTCCGGGTACGCGCAGGTGGAGACCTCGATCGCGGTCGCCTACACCGACATCACCAGCAGCCACACCGGCACCGCGACCGGCCTGCACCGCTCCCCGCAGGTCTTCGCTCCGGGCCGAACCTGTATCGAGGTGGGAGCCGTCGTCACCGGCGCGGGCGGGGTGCTCGCCGGCGGCGCGGAGCCGACCACGTTCTGCTGACGCGCCCGCGAAGGTGCCGATGCGCGGGAATGCAGAATCAGTACCCATGAGCCTGCTCTGGGACCAGCACGCGGCACTTCCCCTGCACCTCGACGCCGAGGTCGAACCACTCACCCGCTTCACCCACCCCGGCCCCACCTTCGTCTCGATCAACGCCGGCTACTCCCCGCACGACTTCGCCGCCGCCACCCGCCTGCTGCACCACTACCGCAGCGCCATCACCGCCCACCCCCGGCTGCACCTCGCCGCAACCGCACGGCAGATCCCGGAGACCGCACCGGGAACGATCAGCATCGCCTTCGACCTCGAGGACGCCGCACCCCTCGACGGCGACCTGGACAACCTGCCCCACCTCGCGGCTCTCGGCGTCCGCACCCTGGCCCCGACCTACAACCACGCCAACATCGCGGGCGGCGGCTGCCTCGACACCGACGACCCCGGCCTCACCCGCTGGGGACGCGACCTGATCGAGCAGCTCAACGCGGCAGCGGTGGTCCCCGACGGCTCGCACTGCGGCGCCCGCACCGGGCTCGACATCTGCGCGACCTCCACCCGCCCGGTCGTCTACAGCCACTCGTGCCTGCGCGCGGTGTGGGACCACCCCCGCAACATCACCGACGACCAGGCCAGAGCCTGCGCCGAGACCGGCGGCGTCGTCGGCATCACCGGAGTCGGCATCTTCCTCGGCCCGAACACCCCCACCCTCGACGCGATGACCCGCCACCTCGAGTACGCCGTCGACCTCGTCGGCATCGACCACGTCGGCGTCAGCACCGACCACTCCTTCGACGCCGCGGACTTCCTGCGCGAGATCGCCCGCAACCCGCAGCTGTTCGACGACTCCTACACCCGCTGGGGCCCCATCACCTGGATGCCGCCGGAGACCTTCCTCGCCCTCGGCGACCATCTGTCCCGACGCGGCTGGGCACCCGCCGACCTCGCGGCCGTGCTCGGCGCCAACTTCCTGCGCGTCGCTCAGCAGACCTGGTGAGGGACCGAGCTCAGAACAGCCCGAGCTGAGTCGAGATCCCCGGTGAGCGAACGGAACCCGGCACCACCCGCCGCCCGGCGAGCACCCCGAGATCGGCCAGGTAGCGGTCCGCCTCCTCGTTCACCGTCACCGACGCCACGGAGCCGACCATCGCCCCCACGGTCAGACAGTGGTCACCGGAGGTGAGGGCGTGCGGGTACTCGTCCCCGGCGATCCCGGCATGCTGCGCGGGCGGCTCCCACGGCTCCAGCGGCAGCACGGCCGAGGCGCCCTCCAGAACTTCGCGCGCCTCCTGGACGGCCCACCCGTGCGCGCGCTCGATCTCGGCGGCGGGCCGCGGACGGGAGAGCGCGGTCAGCTTGGCGCTGCGCCGCTTGCTCTGCACGATGTCGAGCGCACCGGAGACCAGGTCTTCGTACTCCCGCGCGGTGACCCCGGAGTCGGCCCAGGCCAGGTAGGTGGCGCGGACGGCGCCCTGCTCGTCGAGGCGGGTCCGCCTGCGGGCGTGCACCGCGGTGCCGACCTTGCTGGAGGCGTCGGCGAAGGTGGCGATGTAGACCCAGTGCGGGCGGGCGACGTACTCACGCAGGCCGTCCGGGATGTAGCCGCCGCGGTGCACGTGGTGGATGAAGCGGAATTCGTCGGCGGCGGCGCACTCCGCGCACTGCCGCCCGGCCACCGCGGGCCGGGCTCCGGGGCAATCCCGGCCCTGCACCTCGCCGGAGGCGGCGAAGACCGCGTGCCCGGTGCAGAACTGCCCGGGCTCAGGCACGCTGAACGCGAGGGTCGTGCCGATCAGCGCGACCGCGGTGCGCTCCCCCGACCCGACCTCGGCCAGGTCCAGGTGCGGGCCACCGCCGGTCCACGACACCGCGCGCACCAGATACCGCTCACCGTGCCGCCAGCCGGCGCGCATCATCCACCCCCACGAGACTCGTCAGCAATCCTTCCAACCTACCCCTCGACCGTGGCCGCAACCACGCTGTACCCCTTCGGATCCCGCCACGCCGTGCCCGGATGCTCCGCGAACCAGCGCTCGGCCTCGGCCGCCACATCGGACAGGACCGCTCCGCGGCGCGGCTCGTCGGGCGCTATCCCGCAGAACGAGAACAGCGCTTCGGCGAAGGCGATCAGGGGGCGCGGCCGGTCGAATACCAGCGCGTTGTCGTGATTCACGACCGTGACGTCGCCGAAAACATCCCGCATCATGTCCGGCACGGTATCGCTGTTCACGGCGGCGTTGAGCATTCCGGAGCGCGGGTGCAAGCCGTGACGGCGGGCGTGCGCGCAGACCAGTTCCCGCGCGCGGGCACAGGTTCGGGCATGGTTGACGGCCACGGCGACGGTCCCGCCCCGGCGGGTGACGCGGCGCAGTTCGGCGAGCGCGGCCGCGGGCTCGGGCACGTGGTACAGCATGTGCCTGGCAGTGCACACGTCGAACTCGCCGTCGCCGAAGGGCAGGCCGCGGATATCGCCGAGCACGCCGGTCACACCGGGAACGGCGTTCGCGGCGGCGACCATGGCGGGCGCGGCGTCCACCCCGACGAGCCGGCCCGAGTGCCCGGCCGCACGCAGTCCGGCGAGGAATCGCGCATCACCGCAGCCGATGTCGGCGAGGTCCTCGGCACCGGTCGGTCGCAGCACCGCCAGCACGGCCGCGGCGGGATCGTCGGCCCGCTCGGAGTGATCCCGATGCGTGGCGATGCGCACCTGCAGCGGCGTGGGATCGGCGTACTCGGTATCCAGCGAGGGGACGGTCAACGATGCCTCCGGAATCAGCGGCCGAGGTAGGCGGCCAACCCGCCCAGCTCCGCACTGGCGATGAACACCGACCGCACGTTCAGAATCGCCTCCTCGGCGTGCGCGGGGCAACCCCACGCCGAATCCCCCCACGAATCCGCGATCTTGATCTCCGCCACGTCGGCACACCCCTCCGGCCCGCCGAGCTGACACCGCTCCGGATGCGGCGCCGCCTCCTGCGCGGCCGCCGCCGACCGCAGCCGCCCCGCGAGCTCGGCGGCCGCCTCGGCCCGCCGCTCGGCCTCGGCCCGCAACTCGTGCTCGGCGCGCAGCGCACGGGCCAGCTCCTCGCGCGCGGCCTCGGCCCGCGCCTCGGCGGCGGCCTTGGCCTGCTCGATGTGGTGGCGTTCGATGGCGAGCGCGGCGGTGCCCGCGAAGACCCGGGCGAGCGCGAGGTCGCTGTCCTGCGGGACGCGCGGGCGCCGGTGATACATGGCGAAGGTGCCGAGCAGGCTGCCGTCGCGGGCCAGGATCGGGGTCGACCAGCAGGCGGCGAGTTCGGCGCGCGCGGCGAGTTCGCGGAAGTCGGCCCAGAAGGGGTCGGTACCGATGTCGGTGACGATCACCGGTTCCCGCCGGTGCGCGGCGGTGCCGCAGGAGCCGACCCCCTCGCCGGTGGCGATGCCGTCGATGGCCTCGTTGTAGAAGGCGGGCAGGCTGGGGGCGGCGCCGTGGCGCAGGTGCGCGCCGTCGGGGTCGGCGAGCAGCACCGAGACCAGGACCGGCTCGGGGACCAGGCTCTCGATCGAGCGCGCCATCCCGTCCAGCACCTCGGCGAGCGGCGCCTGCCTGGCGATGTGCTCGACCAGGATCCGCTGCTCGGCGAGCAGCCGCTGGGCGTGCTTGATCTGGGTGGTCTCGACCCCGATCACCTGGACCCCGCCGCGCCGCGGTTCGACGGTGAGGTCGAAGAACGCCTCCCGCGCGGGCGCGCCGGAGCCGAGCACGACCCGGAGGTCCCTGATGGTGGCGGCCTCGCCCGAGCGGTGCACCCGGTCGAGCACGGCCACGACGTCGCGGCCGGCGGCGGCGGGCAGCAGCTCGGCCAGCGGGCGGCCCGCGGGTTCCCGGTCGCTGCCGATGGCGGTGCGGAAGGCGGGGTTGGCGGACTCGACCACGTGGTCGGGGCCGGCGAGCGTCGCGTACACCGCGACCGACTGCCCGAACAGGTCGCGCAGGTCCTGCTCCGCCGTCGCGGCAGCGGTCTGCCCGGGTATCGCTGTCATTCGTGCCTCGGAATTCGGGTCGTCAGGAGTCGCCCGCGGGCGCGCCCCGGCCCGGTCGGGTAGTCGAGGTCGGGTCAGTAGACCAGACCGGGGCCGGGAAGCGCCAGCGTTCAGGCCGGGGGCAGGACGGTGGCGGGGACGACGACGCTCGGCGCCGGCTGCCCGGGCGCGGGCGGCGGCAGCGTGTCGATCACCCGGACCACGAGGTCGTAGACGGCGGTGGCGAGCTCCGGGTCGTCGGCGGAGATGCCGCCGTGCGCGTTGTGGTCGAGCGCGACGAGGTAGTCGACCATCTGCTCGCCGGTCAGCTCGATCCGGACCATGCCGTCGGCCTCCGGGACGAGCGTCACCGGATCCCCGACGCCGGGATCGCCGAGCCGGACGTCGGTGCGCTGCCACACCTGCTCCGGCATGTGCAGTTCGAACACCGGGACGGCGGCCGCCCGGTCCTCCCGCCCGAGCTGCTCGGGCGGCGATTCCGCACACCCCGTGAGCAGCGCCAGCCCCAGCACGCCCGCCATCAGCCGTGCCCTCGAGAATCCCGCGACCATCTGCCCCGTCCCCTGTCCCGCTGTGCTGTCGACCCCGCATTTCCACCGGCGCGACCGCGTAAACGTCACCACCCTGAGCACGTGTTATGTTCTACAGTCATTGAAAGTGACCTACATCACTGACACCTCCGCGGAGCCGCCATGACTGCACCGGATCGGTTCGACCAGCTCGCCTCCCGCGTCGCCGGGGTGGCGCCGGTCTCGCGCACGCCGCTCGACTCCCCGTACGACATCTCCGACGAGCTCTTCGCCGCGCTGCGCCACGTGCTGCACGACGTCGGCGGCCAGCCCGACATTCCGGTGCCGTACCTGGAGAAGACCGAGGAGGAGTGGGAGATGAACACCTACGTCACCTGCGAATGCCTCGGCTGGCGCGGGGTGTGGAACTCCGAGGAGCGCCGCCGCGCGGAGAACGACCTCGGCGCCACCCTCTACTTCGGGCTGCCCTACTACGCCCGCTGGGCCATGGTCGCGGCGAAGACGCTGGTGGCGAAGGGGTACGTCACCCCCGACGAGCTGAGCGCCAAGCTCGACGAGGTCCGCGCCAGGCAGGCCGCGCGGTGACGGCCCGCCGCTTCGACGTCGGCGACCGGGTCACCGTGCGCGAGGCCACCACCCTGTTCCACACCCGCACCCAGCTCTACACCCGCGGCCGCACCGGCACCGTCGTCGAGCACCGCCCGGAGTGGGTCATCCCCGAGGACGAGGCGTGGGGCCGCGACGACGGCCGCACCGAACCCTTCTACGTCGTCCGCTTCCAGCAGCACGACCTCTGGCCCGGCTACACCGGCTTCCCCGCCGACACCCTGCAGACCGAGATCTCCGAACACTGGCTGACCCCCGCACAGGAGGACGACACGCAGTGACCCACGACCACGACGACCACGCCCCCATCGAAACCGCGGGGCAGATCAGCGAATTCGAGGTGCTGGAGACCGCGATCCGCGAACTCGCCATCGAGAAGGGGCTGTTCTCCCGCGAGGACCACCGCCGCTTCGCCGAGTGGGCCGAGACCGTCGGCCCGCACGGCGGCTCCAAGCTGGTGGCCAGGGCCTGGACCGACCCGGAGTTCAAGGCGCGGCTGCTCGCCGACGGCACCGAGACCTGCAGGGAGGTCGGGATCGACTGGCGCGACCCCACCGGCTCCGGCACCCCCAGCGACTACACCTTCTTCTACGTCCTGGAGAACACCCCCCAGGTGCACAACGTCATCGTCTGCACGCTCTGCTCCTGCTACCCGCGCCCGGTGCTCGGCATGTCCCCGGACTGGTACCGCACGCCGAACTACCGCAGGCGCCTGGTGCGCAGGCCGCGCGAGGTGCTCGCCGAGTTCGGGCTGCACTTCCCGGCCGAGGTCGACGTCCGGGTGCACGACTCCAACCAGAAGTCCCGGTTCATGGTCATGCCCATGCGCCCGGCAGGCACCGAGGGCTGGACCGAGGAGCAGCTGGCCGCCATCGTCACCCGCGACACCATGATCGGGGTCGCGCTGCCGCAGGTCGGCTGGACCGCGCAGAAACCGCCCAGCCAGGCCGAGGACGCCATGCACGGGGAGGCCCGCGGATGACCGCGCCCTACGACGTCCTGCTCGCCACGCTGCCCGCCGGCACCGAGCGGGAACAGTCGCTGCCCGGCCTCGACCGCAGGCCGGACCCGTGGGAGTCGAGCATGCAGGCCACCTGCGAGTGCCTCTCCTGGCGCGGCGCACTCGACAACCTGGAGCGCAGGCACGCCGAGGACGCGCTCGGCGAGACCGTCTACCGCGACTTCCCGGTCCGCACCCGCTCGGCGGTGATCACCGCGCACACGCTGCTCGAGCGCGGCGTGATCGGCCAGGACGAGCTGGCGGCGCGGATGGCCGCGGTGCGGGAGCGGCTGCACCGGGAGTAGTGCACCCGGCTGTGGTTGATTGGGAGGATGTATCGCACCGTCGAACGGCCGGTCCGCACCAATGGCGTGACGCTGCGGGTGACCGAGGCCGGTGATCGCGGCGCGCCGGTCGTGGTGCTCGCGCATGGCTTTCCCGAGCTCGCGTTCTCCTGGCGGCACCAGCTCCCCGCGCTCGCAGGCGCGGGGTATCACGTGCTCGCCCCCGACCAGCGGGGGTACGGCGGGTCGGAGCGTCCGGCGGCCGTCGAGGAGTACGACATCGCGTGCCTCACCGGCGATCTCGCCGGGCTGCTGGACGATGTCGGGGCCGAGCGGGCGGTGATCGTCGGGCACGACTGGGGCGCCACCGTGACCGCCGGGTTCGCGCAGCTGCATCCCGAGCGCACCGAGGCGGTCGCGGTGCTGAGCGTGCCGCCGACGCCGCGCCCGCCGGTCCCGCCCATGCGGGTGCTCGCGAAGCGGTTCGGCGAGAACTTCTACTACATGCTCTACTTCCAGCCGGTCGGGCCCGCCGACGCCGAGCTCGACGCCGATCCGGCGACGGCGCTCCGCCGCCTGCTCAGCGGGTTGCGCGCCGGGGACGACCCTCGCGCCCAGGCCGCCATGCTCCGTCTCGTCGCACCCGGCCCGGAGGGGTTCGTCGACCGTCTGCCCGAGCCCGAGAGCGACCCGGACTGGATCACCGCCGAGGAGATCGACCACTACGTCGCCGAGTTCACCCGCACCGGCTTCACCGGCGGGCTGAACTGGTACCGCAATATCGACCGCAACTGGGAACTGCTCGCCGACGCCCCCACCATCGACGTGCCCGCCCTGTTCCTCGCGGGCACCGACGACTTCACCCTGCTCACCACGCCGCGGCACCGCATGCGCGAGATCCTGACCGGGCCGTACCGCGAGGTCATGATCGAGGGGGCGGGGCACTGGGTGCAGCAGGAACGTCCGGCGGAGGTGAATGCCGAGCTGCTCGCCTTCCTGCGGGGGCTGGGCTGAGACCGTTTCGTCCGGAACCTCCCGGGTAGAGCAGTCTCACTGCCCCGAGAGATAGGTGCCCGCGCGGCGAACGACGATGACCGAGCACAATATCGAAGGCGCCTACCTGGCCGCCGGAATCGCGCTGCTGCTGGCGGCGACCCTGCCCCGCCTGTTCAAGGATCGGGCGATCACCGCGCCGATGCTGGTCGTCGGGATCGGGGCCCTCGCGGGGCTCGTGATCGGACGCACCGGCATCGAGGTGGTCTCCCCGCTCGCGCACCCGGCGGTGATCGAGCACCTGGCCGAGCTGTGCGTGATCGTGGCGCTGATGGGCGTCGGGCTGGCGATCGACCGGCCGCTGCACTGGCGGACCTGGCGCTCCACCTGGCGCCTGCTGCTCATCGCCATGCCGGTCTGCATCGCGGCGGTGGCGGTGTTCGGCTGGTGGGCGGTCGCGCTGCCGCCCGCGGCGGCGGTGCTGCTCGGGGCGGTGCTCGCCCCGACCGACCCGGTGCTCGCCTCCGACGTGCAGGTGGAGGGGCCGACGCCCGGCGAGGGCTCGGACGAGGAGGACGACGAGGTGCGGTTCGCGCTCACCTCGGAGGCCGGGCTCAACGACGCCCTCGCCTTCCCCTTCGTCTACCTGGCGATCATGCTCGCCTCGGCGGGGCCGATCCTGAGCTGGCTGCCCGGCTGGGTGGCGTGGGAGCTGGTCGGCAAGGTGGCGCTCGGCGTGGCCGCGGGGTGGATCGCGGGCGACCTGCTCGGCCGCGGCTTCTTCCGCTTCCCCATCCGCGACGCGCGGCTCGCCGACCGCGGCGAGCCGATCGTGGCGCTGGCCGCGGTGCTCGCGGTGTACGGGCTCACCGAGCTGATCGGCGGGTACGGCTTCATCGCGGTCTTCGCCTGTGCCGTCGCCATGCGGCGGATCGAGCGCGACAACGACTACCACGAGGAGATGCACAGCCTCGTCGAGCAGCTCGAGCACGTGCTGACCCTGGTCGTGCTGCTGCTCCTCGGCGCCGCACTCACCTCGGGGCTGCTGGCGGCGCTGGACTGGCGGGGCGCGCTGCTCGGGGTGCTGCTGGTCTTCGTGGTCCGCCCGGCCGCCGCGTGGCTGTCACTGCGGCGCTGCCCGGAGCTGAACCCGAGGGAGCGCCGGGTGACCGCGTTCTTCGGGGTGCGCGGCATCGGCTCGGTGTACTACGTCGCCTACGCGCTCGCGCAGACCGATTTCGGGGCGGCGGGCGAGACCATCTGGGCGGTCACGGCGTTCACCATCGTGCTGTCGGTGCTCGTGCACGGCGCCAGCGCGGGCTGGGTGATGAGCCGGCTGGACGGGGAGCGCAGCGCGGCGAAGTAGAAGCCCCTACTCCGGCGCCGCCTGGAAGAAGTCGGTGAAGCCGCTGGGCCGGTGCACGCCGATCACGCCGTGCTCGTAGAGCCCCCAGCCGACCCGCGGCTCCTTCCCCTCCTCGTGCCAGACCGCGCGCCCGACATTGTCGGTGAGCCCGAAGGGCAGCCTGCCGACCACCTCGGGCGCGGTCATGTCGTAGTTCCGCCGCTCGGTGAAGTTCTCGCCGTGCCACTGGCCGTGCAGCCAGTCCGGGTCGGGGCTGTACCCGCCGCCGACGCCGATGGCGAGGAACAGCTTCGACTCCAGCTCCAACCGCACCTCGGCGCCGTCGCGGGTGCGCAGCGCGAGCGTGCCGACGGCGGGCAGGCGGGTGCCGGGCCGGTAGGTGGTCGAGACCAGCGGCCAGCCGAGCTGCTCGGTGCGGCCGTCGGGCCAGACGCGGTGGCAGTCGTTGAGGCTGCGCTCGCCGTCGGCGTCCTCCTGGATGATGATCACGACGGCGAAGTCGTCGAAGGCGATCGGGGCGTAGAGCCACCACATGCCGCCGAAGGGCGGGTCGGCGGGGCGCCCGGCGGGTTCGGCCTCGCCGATCGGGCGCAGCCCCCAGGAGCGGTCACGGGTGCCGGTGAAACGGTCGGGGGTGACCGGGTAGACGGTGCCGTCGATGCTGATCGAGCCCTCCCAGGTGCCGACCTGGGCGAAGCGCTGTGCGTCGATGATGGTGCGGTGGCTGCCCGAGCGCATGACGTGGCGCTGCTCCGGAATGGCGGGGAACGAGGCGCGCCAGGTCATGTCGACGGCGATGCCCTCGGTCTCCGCGATCACCAGCCGCGAGGTGGTCAGCGGCTCGACCACCTCCAGCCGGTAGTTCCCGCAGTGCTGGTTCAGCCGGTCGCTGTCGATCGCGTCGCCGAAGTGCAGCGCGATCTGCTCCTCGCCGCGGCGGACGACGAAGAAGGCGTCCTTGGTGCCCAGGTTCGGGTAGTAGCCGATGCCGGTGATCAGCATGAGCTCGCCGGAGTGGTCGAGCGCGTTCCAGTAGGACCGGTCGTAGAAGTTGCGGTCGCCGCCCACCCATTCGATGGGGGCGGGGATCTGGTGGATGGGGTACTCGTCGAGCGGGAATACCCCGGGCACGTGCGGCACGTTCGGCTCCTCGGATTCGGTTCAAAGACGGCTGATCAGGGTCACCACGCCGCGGTCGCCGTCGACCCGGACGTGGTCGCCGGTGCGCAGCGCGGTCGTCGCCACCAGGGTGTTCACCACACACGGCAGCCCGTACTCGCGGGCGACGACGGCGCCGTGCGAGACCGAGCTGCCGATGTCGGTGACCAGCGCGGCGATCACCGCGAAGTACGGGGTCCAGCCGACATCGGTCACCGGGGCGACGAGCACCTCGCCGGGGCGGAGGTCGCGCGCCTCGACGATCGACTGCGCCACCCGGACGGTGCCGTCCACCACGCCGCGCCCGGCGGGGCGGCCGACGATCTCTCCATCGGCCGGGACGGCGACGGCGGCGCGCGGCGGGGCGGGCTCCGGCCGCCCCACCGAGACGTCGGGGAAGTGCAGCGCGGCCTGGAACGGCAGCGCCCGGCGGCGCTGCTCCGCCCGCGGCACGAGGGAGGTGTCGCCTTCGACGAGCCGGGCGAGTTCGGCGCGGTCGAAGAAGAAGACGAGGTCGGCGTCGGGCAGCTCGCCGCGCTCGCTGAGCACCGCGCCGAGGTGCCGGTAGCCGCGCTTGAGCCGGTGCGCGACCTGAGCCATCCGGGACTTCGTCTCCTCCCGGCCCCTGGCCCCGCCCTGAGCGAGCCGGGCAAGCAGCCGCAGCGCGCCGCGGCGCGGACCTGGCGCCGCGGCCCCCTCGCGGTCCGGCGCGGGGGCGCGCAGCATGATCTGCATCATCGAGCCGAGCCCGTCGGGGTCGTCGGCCCAGGATGGGTCGCGCATGCACAGCTCGCGGTAGCCGCGGTGGCCGTGCCGCGCCAGGAATCCGCGCAGCGCCGCCCCGGCCGGGCTCGGCGCCGCCAGCAGCGCTTCGACCGCCTCGGCCGGTGCCGCCGCGAGGAACGCCGCGGCGACGTCCGGGTCGGCGGCGAGCAGGGTGATGACGCCGGTCAGCTGCTCGACCATGACGACGCTCTCCACGTCGGTGGCCCCGGCGAGCAGCCGGATCGCCTCGGCGCGGCCGTCCGCCTCGCTCGCGCCCCGCCGCACGGCGGCGCGGATCAGCCGCTCCTCCAGGATGTTCGCCGCCACCGCCGCCCGCGACGAGGAGCGGACGTGGGTGAGCGTCACCCGGCGATACAGCTCGACCCCGGCCTCCAGCTTCGCCAGGACGACCCGCGGATCGCGCCCGGAGATCACCGGGAACCCGTCGATCTCCGCGGCAAGCCCGCGGATCGCCGGGCCGACGCTGAGCGTGAAGGCGCTGAGCCGCACCGTGTTCCGCAACCGCTGCCCGAACGGCTTGGGCGGCGCCGCCTCCAGCTCGTCCACCACGCGGCCGCAGATCGACATCGAGAACTGCTCGCGCGAGTTGCCGAGGATGCCCGAGCTCAGCGCGGTGCCCTCGCTCAGGTTCAGGAACATGTGGCCGTAGAAGTAGCCGACCTGCGGCCAGCGCTCCTCGTACCCCCGCTGCACCCCGCCCATGACCTGCACCATCTGCATGGCGTAGTCGATGGCGTACCCGCTGACCGCCGCGGTCAGCGGGCAGAACGCACCCGGCATCATCTCGCCGATATTGCAGCGGGTGTAGACGTGCCCGGCGGAGACGGGGGTGTCCATCTCGTCCAGCTCGCCGGGCAGGGTGGTGATCGGGCGGGCCTGCAGCCACCACAGCGTGCCCGCGCGGTCGATCGCCCACTCCAGGTCCAGCGGCCGACCCCAGTGCGCGGCGGCGGTCTGCGCGCCGGTGCGGATGGCGGCGAGCTGGCCGGGCGCGAGCACCGGGTGCGGGCCGACCTCGCTGGTCACCGTGGTGCCCGCGGCGGTGAGGACGTGGTGGTCCGAGTGCCCGGAGCCGTCGACCAGGCTCTCCCCCAGCCCGTGCACCGCGTCGATCACCAGCAGGTCGCGGCGCCCGGAGACCGGGTCGGCGGTGAAGACCACCCCGGCCGCGGCGGCGTCGACCAGCTGCTGCACCACGACGTGCATGGCGCCGCCGGAGCCGTAGTGCGCAGCGCGGCCGGACCCGGCGGAGGCGACGCAGCGGTGCACGGCGGCGACCAGGTCGCGCTCGGTGCCGACGCCGAGCACTGTCTCGTACTGGCCGGCGAAGGAGAGCTCGGCGCCGTCCTCCCCCGCGGCCGACGAGCGCACCGCCACCGGCGTCGATCCGGCGGCCCGCATGCGCGAGAATCGTTCCATGACGGCAGCAGCAGGGACCGCGGCGGCGTCGGCGATCGCGAAGCCGGGCGGCACCGGCAGGCCGAGCCGCATCAGTTCGGCGAGTCCGCTCGCCTTGCCGCCGAAGCTGTCGTCCGTGATGTCGCGCAGGTCGGCGACCACGGGTCCGGTAGTGCCCACGGGCGAAACGTTACGCGTGTCACGGAAATGACGGAGCAGAATGGGCGACCCCGCGACACCCGGATCGATTCGGCGGTCCTGAGCGCGGCGGCCGAGCTGCTCACCGAGGTCGGCTACGCCGATCTGACCATGGCCGCCATCGCCGACCGGGCGGGCACCTCGCGGCCCGCCGTCTACCGGCGCTGGCCGAGCAAGGCGCACCTGGTGCACGAGGCGGTGTTCCGCGAGGCCGACACCTCGGCCGTCGCCGCCACCGGCGCGCTGGAGACCGACCTGCGCGCCGTCGTCACCCGCACCGTCGCGCTGCTCACCTCGCCGCTGGCCCGGCTCGCCGTCCCCGGCCTGATCGGCGAGGCCGCCGCTGACGCCACCCTGAACCAGCGGCTGCTCGACCGCTTCGCGGTGCAGGGCTGGCGCGGGCTGGACGGCCACCTCGCCGCCGCCATCGAGCGCGGCGAGCTGCGGCCCGGCTTCGACGGCGGCGTCCTGCTGGAGGTCGTGATCGGCGCGGCGCTGGCCGCCCTGCTCATCCGCGGACCGGACGGGCTCACCGACGCCTGGGTGCACAGCACGACGCGACTGCTGCTGGACGGGCTCCGCGCACCCTGAGCACTGATCGGCAGCGAAGCGGCGGAACGTTTTTCGTCATTCCGATCGCACCGATTGCCCGACGGGTGCCGGAGCACGAGCATGGATCCCTGGCCGGTACGGAGGAGGGGGTCGGGGATGACGGGCGCACGGTACGACCCGCGGTGGCGGCGGGGGCGCTGGTCCGGGCGCGGCGGCGGAGCTGTTCGCCGAGCGCTGCTCGGGTTGCTGGCCGAGGTGCCGCGCCCGCTGCTCGCCGGGCACGCCGCGGTCTCGGCGCTGGCGTCGGTGGGAGGACGCGCCGCCGAATACGGCACCCACGACCAGCTCATCGCCCGCGAAGGCCGCTACCGGCGGCTCTACGAGCAGCAGCGCGAGGCGTACGAGTGACACCCGCTGTCCGACCTGGGCGGGCGATGGGTGCCGCGCTCGAGACCGCGCGGCTGTCGCTGCGCCTGTTCGACATCGGGGATGCCACGGAGTTGCACGAGATCTTCGCCGAGCCCGCGCACACGATCGGCGAGGGGCCGGTGTCGGAGATCGCGTGGACGCGGGGCTGGATCGGGCGGCGGATGGACGCGTACTGGACGAACGGGTTGTGCTGGTACGGATTGCGGGAGCGCGCGAGCGGGATGTTGCTCGGGAACTGCGGGGTGTTCGCGGGGCGCACCGGCGTCGAGGAGCCGGAAATCGGGTACGCGATCCGGTGCTCGCATCGAGGCCATGGCCTGGCGCGCGAGGCCGCCGCTGCGGTGCTGCGCGAAGCGCTGGCGGCGGGGGTGCCGCGCGTCTGGGCGACCATTCGGCCGCACAACACCGCGTCGATCCGGATTGCCGAGAGCGTCGGGCTACGTTGCCACAGCACCCGATTCGATAGCAAGGGACCGCTTCTCTACCTCTGCACGGAGTGAATTCCCATACCGTGGCTGCATGGAAGAGGACAGGGGCCACGACCTCCCGTTCGGCGCGGCCGCGGCCGCGTATGCCGAGCACCGCCCCGACTACGCACCGGCGGCGGTGCGCTGGGCGCTGGAGCTCGCACCGGGCTCGCGGGTGCTCGATCTCGGCGCCGGGACCGGGAAGCTGACCGGCGTGCTGGCCGCACTTGGCACCGAGGTGGTCGCGGTCGAGCCGGACCCGGCGATGCTGGCCGAACTACGTCGCGCACTGCCGGAGGTGCGCGCCCTGCGCGGTAGCGCTGAGGCGATCCCGCTTCCGGACGACTCCGTCGACGCGGTGGTGGCGGGCAATGCCATGCACTGGTTCGACATGGCCGCGGCGGGGCCCGAGCTGACCAGGGTGCTCGTGCCGGGCGGAACGGTGGCGGGGCTGTGGAACGTGCTGGACGACCGGGTCGGCTGGGTCGCCGGGCTGGAACGGGTCAGTGGCCGCGTGGTGATCGGCCCCAGGGACACGCGCAGCCGCTGGCGCACCGCGACCGGTCCGTTTCTCCCGACGGCAGGCCGGTTCGGCAAACCGGAGCAGGCCGAATTCCCGCACGGTCAGCGCCGCACCGCCGACACCCTGGTCGCGACGCTGGCAACCCGCGCGGGCGTACTCACCCTCCCCGAGCAGGAGCGAAACACCCTGCTCGACCGCATCCGCACCTACCTCACCAGCACCCCGGAAACCGCGAGCGGCGAATTCGTGCTGCCGATGCGCACCGGCGTCCAGCGCGCCCGCACGAGGTGAGCCGAACCGCTTCGCCGTGGCGCGCCGACGGCGCGCACCTCGGCAATCATCTCGTCGCCGCGGAGGTGCTCAGCGAAATTCCCGACCCGCGACCGGATTCGGGACGCTGACGCACCGGGGCAGAACGCGACAGATCACGGTGGGACGCGCCGAAATTCCCCGCGACCGGTGCCGCCGGGACGCGGCGCGGGGAAACTGGTGGGTCGATCGGGTCCGTGGGGCACGAAGGAACGGAAGGTGGTCCGGCGTGCCTCCGCAGTGGTACCGATTCGTTCTCGCCGGCGAGCTCGACCCCGAGCAGCTCTCCGCCTTCCCCGACCTGATCCGGGCGCTCGGCGCGGCGGCGGGAACGACGGTGCTCTCCGGCCCCGCCGACACCACGCGCGACCTGCAGCTCCTCCTGGCCCGCTTCCGTCAGCGCGGCCTCACCGTGCTGGGCAGCTTCCGCCTGCCCGAGGCACCGGACTTCGGGCCGCTGCCCGGCCGGGAGTGAGGGGGAATTCGGTGCGGATGGCGCCGGGCCGAGCTGCGTAACACATCTCGACCCGGACCACCGGTATCCGACCGCCCGGGTCGTGGCGGCTCAAGCCGAACCCGGACAAGCTGAGTGTAGCCGAAAGCTAGGGACTTTGGTCCTTTAAAGGACATCAATTTCGGTGAATTTCGGCGGGGCCCGTCGGTTCCCCGTTCACCTGCGACGATGCCGATGGCCCTGCGGCCGGGCAAGTCCCAGTTCCGGGACGACGCGAACCTGTCACCGGTCCCGGCTACGTTCTGCCGCATGAGATCTGCGCTCCGGCGGCGGCCATGACCGACCAGACCCTGCCCGACATCGTCGAGTTGCTCCGTTCCACAACGGCATCCGGTTCTTTCGCCACCCACGGCACCCTGCACACGACTATCGCCGTCGAGGTGGACGGCGTCGGCCCGCTGGCGTTCCCCGTCCCGCCCGAGCAGGCGCGGCAGCTCCGCGCGCTGGCCGCGCCCGCGCAGTTCGGCCGCGGCGAGCAGACGCTGCTCGACCCGGCGGTACGCGACACCTGGAAGGTCCCGCTCGACCGGGTCCGGGTCGACGGGGGCGGCTTCGCCGCGGTTCTCGACACCGTCCGCGCCGAGCTGGGCCTTCCCGCCGGCTGCGCGCTGCGCGCCGAGCCGCATTCGCTGCTGGTCTACGAACCGGGCCAGTTCTTCCGCAGGCACCGCGATTCGGAGAAGGCCGACGGCATGATCGGCACGCTGGTGCTGACGCTGCCGACGGAGTGCACCGGCGGCGAACTCGTCATCGAGCACGGCGACCGGCGGCTGCACACCGAGAGCGCGGCCGACGCGGTGGGCTACGTGGCCTTCTACGCCGACTGCGAGCACGAGGTGCTCCCGGTGACCGAGGGGTACCGGATCGCGTTGACCTACAACCTGATCGCGACCGGCGACACCCGCCCCGCTGACCCGCCACCGGCGACGGGTCCGCAGCTCACGGCCGCGCTGCGCACCTACTTCGGGACACCGGTCCCGCTCCCGCACTGGCGGCGCGGCGACGGCCCCGAGCACCAGGCGCCGCAGCGGCTGGTGTATCTGCTCGACCACCAGTACTCGCAGCGCGGGCTCGGCTGGGATCGGCTCAAGGGCGCCGACGCGGCGAGCGCGGCGGCCTTGCGGGCGGCCGCGGGGACGGCCGGGCTCGCCGTCGAGCTCGCCCTGACCGAGGTGATCCACCACCACCGCACCGACGCCTTCATCTATGAGCTCGGCATGATGGGCAGGCGCCGGCGGTGGGAGTTCGCCGACGGCGAATGGGCGCTGGTCGACGACGAGTGGGAGTCGATCGAGGGCGACGAGGACGAGGAGGATATCTTCGGCGAGCCGAGCGACCACTCGGCGAGCGACCACCCGGACGCCAACCGAACCGGCGCCGACGAGCCCGAAGTCGTCATCACCACCCTGACCTGGCGTCTCGATGCCGACGGAACCGGCCTGGCGGTCTCGGAGCAGGTGCACGACGACGAAATTCGCTGCGCCACACCGACGCAAGCACTGCAGGAGCACGCCTACGAGGCCGAGGGGTACACCGGCAACGAGGGCGACACCATCGAGCGGTGGTACCGGCGGGCAGCCGTCGTGGTGCGGGCCGGATGAGACCCGCCTGAGCCCGGGGCGGTATCGGCGTCCGGCTCCGCGCCGGGCGCCGGTTACTTCTCCGCGCTCTCCGGCTCGTCGAGGAGCTGGGCCTGCCCGGTGACGACGGTGGTCAGGATTTCCCGCGCCACCCGCAGCAACTCGGCGACCTGCGGCGAGGTGAGGGCGTAGGTGACCGAGAGTCCCTCGCGGCGGGCGGTGACCAGGCCGGTGCGGCGCAGGATGGCGAGCTGCTGGGACAGGTTCGCCGGTTCGACGTCGACCTCGGGCAGCATCTCGGCGACCGTGTGCTCGCGTTCGCTCAGCAATTCCAGCACCCGGATCCGCGCCGGATGCCCGAGCGTCTTGAAGAAGTCGGCTTTCATCCGGTACAGCGGCCGGCGCACACCGCCCACGTCGACCCTCCAACCAGCGCACCGGTACACCGAAGATTTGCCCGCCAACCCTAGCAAATCGCCGATTCCCGGCCCCCCGGCCGCGCCGATCCGGCGATCAGACCTCGAGTTCCCTGGTGACGGCCTTGAGGCTGTGCCGAGCGAGCGCCAGGTTGCCGCGGCCGCGATCGAGCACGACGTAGACGAACAGCCCGTTGCCGGTGGGCCGCAGCAGGTGGAACTGGGTGCGCAGGGTGATCAGGATGTCGTCGATCTCCTCATCCAGCCCGAGATCGCCGATGGTGCGCATCTTGGCCCGCACGATCTCGGTGGTGCCCGCGGCGGCCAGCTCGATGTCGAAGTCCCTGGAGCCGCCCGCCGTGCCGAGCGGCATCCCGCTGCCGTAGTCGACGACGGCCGCGGCGATCGCGCCGTCCAGCATCATCAGATCCTTCAACGCGACTTCCATGTGGGCCACAGCGATTCCTTCCGTCGGTGAGCCCACCGTACGCCAAGGGATTCGCAATTGCAGAGTTACGCAAGCAGGCAATCCGGGCGGTGCGTCCGGCCGCGGGGCGAAGTTATCCACAGCCGGGCGGACCGCGGCCTCGCGGTACCCGCGGCACGGGGTAGCATCGGCCGCTGATCCCGTCGCCTCTCGCGACCGGACGATTGTGCTCCACCGAGCCGATGAGGGTGCAGGCCCCGTTTCGGGCCGTCGGTTCGTTGATCTCGATGCTTCGTTGACCGGATTCAACCGATATCGATACTGGGGGCGCCAGATGTCGAGTTCTGCCGAGGCGGTGCGGATATGACGCACGTCGACGATGTTCAGCCGGTGACCGATTCCGTGGATCTGGCGGATCGGTACCGGAGTGCGACAGGCCCGGTGCTGCTCACCGGCGTGCAGGCCATCGCGCGGCTGCTCGTGGAGCAGCACGAGCGCGATCGGCGCGCGGGGCGGCGGGTGGCGACCTTCGTCTCCGGCTACCAGGGCAGTCCGCTGGCCGGGCTGGATCGCCTGCTCGCCGGGCTGCCGGAGCTGGCCTCCGAGCACGATGTGCGACTCGTGCCCGGGGTGAACGAGGAGCTGGCGGCGACCTCGGTGTGGGGCAGCCAGCTGGAGTTGCCCAAGGGAAGCAGGACACACGACGGGGTGATCGGGGTCTGGTACGGCAAGGGCCCCGGGCTGGATCGCGCCGGTGACGCACTGCGGCATGCCGCCATGTACGGCGCGCACCCGGCCGGCGGCGCGCTGGCACTGGTCGGGGACGATCCGGCGGCGAAGTCGTCGTCGGTGCCCGCGGCCAGCGAACGCTCGCTGGCGGCGCTGTCGATGCCGGTGCTGTTCCCGCGCAATGCCGAGGAGGTCGTGGCCTTCGGGCTGTACGCGGTGGCGCTGTCCCGGGCGTCGGGGTGCTGGCCCGCGCTGAAACTGGTGGCCGACGTCGCCGACGGGCTGTGGACGCTGGACCGCGATTTCACCGATTTCCGCATCACCGTTCCCCGGCTGGAGTGGGAGGGCAGGCCCTGGACCTACCGCCAGCGGGTGCTCGCCGCCCCGCCGGACAGCGTCCTCGCCGAGGCGGATCTGTACGGGCCGCGGTGGGCGATGGTGCGAGAGTTCGCCGCCGTCAACGACATCGACCGCATCGAGGTCGACACCGGGGACGCCTGGCTCGGCATCGTTGCGGTCGGGACCGCCTACGACGCGGTGCGCCAGGCGCTGGAGGAGCTCGGGCTGGGTGCGGACGAGTTGCGGCGGGCGGGGATCCGGATCCTGCGGGTCGGCATGCCCTACCCGCTGGATGCGGGCAAGGTCCGCCGCGTGGCCGCCGGGGTGGAGGCGGTGCTGGTCGTGGAGGACAAGACCGCGTTCGCGGAATCCCAGGTACTGGAGGCGCTGTACGGCACCGCGCGGGCGCCGGGCGTCCTCGGCAAGCGCGCCGCCGACGGCCGCCCGCTGGTCCCGGCCGACGGCGAGCTGACCGCCGCCCGGCTGGTCGGCCCGCTGCGCACCGTGCTGCGCGAACGGGTTCCGCTGCGCACCCCGCTGCCCGCCGCGCTGCCGCTGAGCGTGCTCGACACCAAGCGCACCGCCTTCTTCTGCTCCGGCTGCCCGCACAACCGCTCCACCGTGGTCCCGGACGGTTCGCTGGCCGGGGGCGGGATCGGCTGCCACACCCTGGTCACCATGTCCGCGCGCACCGATTCCCAGGTCACCGGGCTCACCCAGATGGGCGGCGAGGGCGCGCAGTGGATCGGCCAGGCGCCGTACACCGACATCGGCCACATCTTCCAGAATGTCGGCGACGGAACGTATTTCCACTCCGGGCAGCTCGCGATCCAGGCGTGCATCGCGGCCGGGGTGAACATCACCTACAAGATCCTCTACAACGCCGCCGTCGCCATGACCGGCGCCCAGCCCGCCGAGGCCGGGCTCTCGGTGCCGCGGCTGACGCACAAGCTCGCCGCCGAGGGGGTGGTGCGAACCATCGTCTGCGCGGAGGAGCCGGAGCGGCACCGCGGCGCCGCGTTCGCGCCCGGTGTGCTGGTGTGGGATCGCGACCGTCTGGACGAGGCCCAGCGCCTGCTGCGCGAGGTTCCCGGTGTCACGGTGCTGATCTACGACCAGCCGTGCGCGGCCGACACCAGGCGCAAGCGCAAGCGCGGCGAGGCGCCGGTGCGGCGCACGAGGGTGCTGATCAACGAGGCGGTCTGCGAGGGCTGCGGCGACTGCGGGGTGAAGTCGAACTGCCTGTCGGTGCGGCCGGTGCAGACCGAGTTCGGCCGCAAGACCCGGATCGACCAGACCGGCTGCAACACCGACTACAGCTGCCTGGACGGTGACTGCCCGGCCTTCGTCACCGTCGAGCTGCCCGAGGTGCCCGCACCGCCCGCCCGCACCGCGCCCCCGGCCCCGCCCGAGGTCCCCGACCCGGAGCTGCCCGAGATCGACGGCACCTTCGACGTCTTCCTCGCCGGGGTCGGCGGCACCGGCATCGTCACCGCCAACCAGGTGCTCGGCACCGCCGCGCTGCGCGCCGGGCTGCACGTGGAGGGGCTCGACCAGACCGGGCTCAGCCAGAAGGCCGGGCCGGTCACCTCGCACCTGCGGCTGAGCAGGCGCGCGGTCGACGCCGCCAACCGCATCGCCCCCGCGGGCGCCGACTGCTTCCTCGCCTTCGACCTGCTCACCGCCGCCGACGACCGCAACCTGCGCTACGGCAGCGCCGAGCGCACCCTGGTCGTCGCCTCCACCAGCCGCACCCCGACCGGCGACATGGTGCACGACGCCTCGGTCGCCTACCCGGCGGAGGGCGTGCTGCTCGACCGGCTCGCCACCGCGGGCAGGGACGTGCTCGGCTTCGACGCGGTGGCCGCCGCCGAGGTGCTGTTCGGCGACTCCGCGACCGCCAACTCGCTGCTGGTCGGCGCCGCCTACCAGGCGGGGGCGCTGCCCATCCACGCCGCCGCGATCGAGGAGGCCATCGCGCTCAACGGGGTCGCGGTGCGCGCCAACCGGAGCGCCTTCGCCTGGGGCCGGGTCGCCGTCGCCGACCCGGCGGCCTTCGCCGCGGCCACCCGCGCGGGCGAGCGCTCGCACCGCAGCGACGATGCCCCGCTACCCGCGCGGCTGCTCGCCCCGCTCGGCGTGACCGGCGCGGTCCGCGGCACCGTCGAGCGCCGCGCCGCCCAGCTCGTCGCCTACCAGGGCGAGGCGCTGGCCGCCCGCTATCTCGCGCTGGTGCAGCAGGTCTGGGCCGCCGAGCAGGCGATCGGCGCGGGCAGCGAGCTCACCGCGGCGGTGGCGCACGGGCTGCACAAGCTGCTGGCCTACAAGGACGAGTACGAGGTCGCCCGGATGCTGGTCGACCCCGCCTTCCTGCACGCGGTCCGCGACGAGCTGCCCGGCGCGGGCAACCTCACCTACAAGCTGCACCCCCCGACCCTGCGCGCACTCGGCAGGGACAAGAAGATCGGGCTGCGCTCCCCCGCGGCGCTGCGCCTGCTCGCCCGCGGCCGCGGGCTGCGCGGAACGCCCTTCGACCCCTTCGGGTTCACGCGGATGCGACGGCTCGAGCGGCGCCTCGCGGCGCACTACGAGCAGACGATCCGCACCCTGACCGCCACCCTGACCCCGGACGGCCACGCGCACGCCGTCGCGGTCGCCGCCGCGGCCGACCTGGTGCGCGGCTACGAGGAGGTGAAGCTGCGCACCGTCGAGACCTACCTGGCCCGGCTGCGCGCGCTCGGCATCGACACCGCGGGGATCAGGGCCGGTGGCCCCACCTGATCGGCGGTCAGCCGCGCAGGCCCAGCCGGATCCGGAAGTGATCGATCCCGGCCGGCACCGGCGCGGCGGGCACCGCACCGGCGGCGATGCCGAAGCGCTGCTCCCGCAGTAGCGCCGCGAGCAGCGTGGACGTGGTCAGCAGCACCACATTGCGGCCGGGGCAGACCCCCGGCCCCGCGCTGAACGGCACCAGCGCGGGGTGCTCGTCGGCGCGGCCGTCGAGCCAGAGCCGCGGGGTGAAGTGATCGGCGGCGTCGCCGAGGGTGTCCGGGTCGCGGTGGAAGAGCGGCGCGAACACCAGAAATGTCGTCCCCGCGCGGAATTCGCGGCCGTGCCAGGTGCTCGGCGCGGTGGATTGGCGCAGGATCATCGGCGTGGTCGGCCACAGCCGCACGGTGTCGAGCACGCAGGCGCGCAGCCGCTCGAACCGGCTCGGCCCGGCGTCGGGCAGCTCCTGCCTGGCCCACTCGTCCTGTTCGGGGTTCGCCGCCAGCAGCGCCAGGGTGCGGAAGGTGGTGATTCCCGCGGCGTCGAAGGCGAACAGCCAGTGCGCCACCTGATCCGCCGGTTCGATGTCCGAATCCGGGGTGGCCGCGGCGATCGCCGCCGCGAGCGTGCCCGGCTCCGCGGCCTCCAGGTAGCGCTGGATGCCCGCGGCGAGCCTGCGGTGTCCGGTCTCGTCGCGGGGTGCGGCGAAGGCCCAGTTCGCGCGGGCGCGCAGCCGGGCCAGCTCGTCGGTGAGGGCGGTGTCGTCGCGGGCGGCGGTGCCGAGCACCACGGTGCGGACCAGCCGCCACCACTGCTCGGCGAAGGTGTCCCAGTCCAGCTCGCCGGTCTCCCCCGCCCGGCGCAGCAGGTGCCGCGCGGTCTCCTCGACCCGGGCGGTCAGCTGCGGGGCGATGCCGTGCAGCGGGTTCGGGGTCTGCAGCGCGGCCTCGTTGAAGGCGCGGCGGCGGGCGCGCACCCGGCCCCGGCTCACCAGCACGCCGTGCGGCTGGAAGTGGTTCAGCGCGGCGCGTTTCACCCCGGCGGCCGGTTCGAAGGGGCCCGGCTCGCTCGCCAGCAGCCGCGCGACGTCGGGCGGGTCGAGCAGCACGGCCATCGACATGCCGGGGAGCGCGAGCCGCACCGGCGCAGGCCCGCGCCGCGCGCGGAGCCCGCGCAGCAGCGCGACCGCGCGCGCGTCGAGCCGGAGCCGTTCGGCGAACGCCACCATCCGCGGGCGGCGCAGGATCGCGCCCTGCGCCACGGTCGGCGCGAGTACCTCGGCGAGCACCCGCGCCGCGTCGGCGGCGCCTTCGATGGTGGGCGGACGGAGTTCACGGAGCTGCGTCATGCCCGCGAGCTACCCGGGGCGCCGCACCGATAACGCGGCACCGATGAGTTTCCGGCGCACAGGAGGTCTACCCGGCATGAGAAGACTGATCTACGGCTTCGGCGTGTCCCTGGACGGCTACATCAACGACCGGGACGGCAGTATCGACTGGTCCGACCCGGACGACGAGCTGCACCAGCACCACAACGACCGGTTCCGGGAGCTCGAGATCGTGCTCAACGGCCGCAGGCTCTTCGAGCTCATGGCCGAGTACTGGCCGCACGTGGCCGCGGACGCGCCGCCGATCGAGCGCGAGTTCGGGCAGCTCTGGACCGCGGTGCCCAAGGTCGTCTTCTCCCGCACGCTCACCGAGGTCCCCTGGAACAGCACCCTGGTCAAGGAGAACGCGGTCGAGGAGGTGCGCCGGATCAAGGCCGAGGGCGACGGCCTCGCCGAGATCGGCGGCGCCGAACTCGCCGCCGCGGTCATTCCGCACGGGCTGATCGACGAGTACCACGTCTACCTCTCGCCGGTGGTGCTCGGCGGTGGCACCCCGATGTTCCCGGCGCTGGCCGACCGGATCCGGCTCCGGCCGCTGGAGTCCAGGCAGTTCGCCTCCGTCCAGTTGCTGCGCTTCCAGGCCGAGTAGCAACTGTTCAGCAATAGACTCGGCATGTGAACACCCGGCTCCGCGCCCTCGAGCGCGAGGATCTCCCCTTCGTCCACCAGCTCTTCAACGACGCGCAGATCATGTCCTACTGGTTCGACGAGCCGTTCGAGGCGCTCGTCGAGCTGCGCGACATCTACGACCGGCACATCCACGACGAGCGGGAACGCCGCTTCGTCCTGGATGTGGACGGCGCGCAGGCCGGGCTGGTCGAGCTGCGGGAGATCGCGCCGGTGCACCGCAACGCGGAGTTCCAGATCATCGTCGCGCCCGGGCACCAGGGGCGCGGGCTGGCGACCGTCGCGACCCGCAAGGCGCTGGACTACGCCTTCGCCGTGCTGAACCTGCACAAGGTGTACCTGATCGTGGACGTGGTGAACGAGAAGGCCGTCCACGTGTACCGCAAGCTCGGCTTCCAGGACGAGGGCATCCTGCGCGACGAGTACTTCGCCGGTGGGCGCTACCGGAACGCGCTGCGCATGGGCGTCCTGCAGCACGAACACCTGGGCGGGTGAGTCGCCGAGCCCACGCGCTCAGAAGCCATCGAGTGAAACGTTTCATATTTACCGTTTCGACGCTTGCCCGAAGTTAACTTGGACGCGAAAATAGTGGGCATGTCTACCACCCGGGCAGTCCCGTTGACCGAACAGCCGGACCCGAGGGTCACCGCCGGCGTGGCGCGCTGGGAGGCAGCCCACCGCGCCGCGCTCGCCGCCGGCGATCCGCACCGCGCGGAGGCCACGCGCGCGGTGCTCGACGGGTATCTGTCCGAGGCGCGCCGCCGCAGTTTGTGAGACGGCGACAACCTCAGGGGCGAAGAGCGCGATCCGCCGCGGCCAGCACGCGACCGAAGACGAACGCGATCACCGGCTTCGCCACCACCCGGGTGAGCACCCCCGCGCCGAACGGCACCCGAATCTCGGCGGTGGTGGTCCACACCACCGCCGTACCGCCGGGCACCGCGGTGCACGTGAGCCGCCCGCCCTCGTGCCGCGCGGGCGGAAAACTCCGCTCGACCAGGTACTCGAACTCGTGCGGCGGCCGGTAGGCGGTGACCCGTTCGCGGAACCAGCCGATCACCCAGACCAGCACCCGCACGGCCCCCTCCCCGTACGGCGCCTGCGCGCCCGGCCGCACGAGCCGCGCCCGCAGGACGACCGGCGACCGCGGATAGTTGCCCGCGTCGGCGAGCCAGTCGAAGACCCGCTCGACGGGCGCATTGATCACCCGCTCGACCGTAATGACTTCCATTCGAGAACCCCCTACTCGTCTACTACAACCAATAGTAGACGCTGGCAGCGCTCCCGGACAGCCCCACACCGGGGCCGATGGCACCATTTGCTCCAGCACGCTAGTATCTAGTGCACTATGGAATCACGCGCTGGAGAACGAACCGGCGAACTGGGCAGGCAGCTGTCGTTCGCGCTCTACGGGGCGGCGAACCGGATGATCCGTCACCACAAACCCATCCTCGAACCGCTGGGGCTGACCTTCCCGCAGTACCTGGTCGTCCTCGCGCTCATCGACGGTGCGCCGCGGACCGTCGGCGCGCTCGGCGCCTGCCTGGAGATGGACACCGGCACCATCACCCCGCTGGTCAAGCGGCTCGAAACCGCCGGGCTCGTGACCCGTCGGCGGGATCCGGGGGACGAGCGCCGCGTCCTCGTCGACCTCACCGAGCGCGGGCTCGCGCTCGAGGCCGAGGTCCGCGCCGTCACCGGCAAGATCGACCAGGTCTGCCCGCACACCGCCGACGAGCTCGCGCACCTCCGGCGCACCATCGACGCGCTCGGCCGCCCCACCGGCGGCTGACCACCCACCCGTGACGCCCGCCGTCCGAAGGATTGGTACGAACATGGCACTCACCCTCTCCCTGCTCGACCTCGTCCCGCTGCGCACCGGCCAGACCACCGCGCAGGCCGTCGCGGCGTCCATGCAGCTCGTGCGGCGCGCCGACGAGCTCGGCGTGCACCGCTACTGGTTCGCCGAGCACCACAACATGCCCGCCATCGCCGCCAGCTCGCCGCCGGTGCTCATCGCCGCCGCCGCGAGCCGCACCGAGCGGGTCCGGCTCGGCTCCGGCGGGGTCATGCTGCCCAACCACGCGCCGCTGATCGTGGCCGAGCAGTTCTCCACGCTGGCGGCGCTCGCGCCCGGCCGCATCGACCTCGGCATCGGCCGCGCGCCCGGCAGCGACCAGGTGATCACCCAGCTGCTCCGCCAGTCCGGCGCGACCAGCGACGTCGACCGCTTCCCGGACAACATCAAGGACATCATCGCGCTCTCGCACCCCGACGGCGCGACCCTGCGCTTCGCCACCGGCGGCGAGTACACCGTGAAGGCCACCCCGGTCGCGACCAGCACGCCCGAGGTGTGGCTGCTCGGCTCCAGCGACTACTCCGCGCGGCTGGCCGCGCAGCTCGGCCTGCCCTACGTCTTCGCGAACCACTTCGCCGGCGACCACCTCGACCACGCCATGTCGCTCTACCGCACGCAGTACCGGCCCTCGGCCGAGCATCCGGAGCCGAAGAGCTTCCTCACCGCGAACGCCGTCGTCGCCCCGACCCACGAGGAGGCCTTCGAGCGCGCCCTGCCGCACCTGCGCATGATGGCCCGCATGCGCTCGAACAAGCCGCTGCGCGCGGCCGAGACCGTCGACGAGGTGCGCGCGAACCCCTCCGACAAGGCCGAGCGGCGGATCATCGACCACCAGGCGCGGAACTGGTTCATCGGCGAGCCCGGCGACGTGGCCAAGCGGCTGCGCGCCTTCGCCGCCGAGCACGGCGTCGACGAGATCATGATCTCCGCCGCCGCCGGGCAGTTCGAGTCCGAGCCGCTCGACGAGAGCACCGGCCGCATCCAGACCGTCGAGCTGCTCACCGCCGCGCTGCGACACTGACCCCGACGGCGCCGACCCCGGCGGAGGTGTCCAGGCGCGCCGACGGGGAATGTCCGAAACGGGCGGTTTCCCCGCCGCCCGCGACGGAAGGAGCCCCCCATCGAAACCGCACCGCCCGACGGCCTGGCAGGCTGGGCCGTCAACCTGATGGAACGGCTCGGCGGCCCCGGAGCGGGGCTCGCCATCTTCCTGGAGAACCTCTTCCCGCCGCTGCCGAGCGAGGTCATCCTGCCGCTGGCCGGTTTCGCCGCGCGGCTCGGCGACTTCTCGCTGGTGTCGGCGATCGTGTGGACCACGATCGGCTCGCTGCTCGGCGCCTGGCTGCTCTACGGCCTCGGCGCCGGGCTCGGGCACGAGCGGCTGCGCCGCATCGCGGGCCGTATCCCGCTGCTCGACGCCGATGACGTCGACCGCTCGGCCGCCTGGTTCGGCAGGCACGGCGGCAAGGCCGTTTTCTTCGGCCGGATGATCCCGATGTTCCGCAGCTTCATCTCCATCCCGGCCGGGGTCGAGCGGATGAACTTCCTGTACTTCAGCGTGCTCACCGCCGCGGGCAGCCTGATCTGGAACACGGTCTTCGTACTGGCCGGGTACGCGCTCGGCGCGAACTGGCATCGGGTCGAGCCGTACACCGCCGTCTTCCAGTACGGGGTGATCGCCGCCGTCGTGCTCGCCTGCGGCTGGTTCGTCGTCCGCCGCCTGCGCCGCCGCCGCGATCAGCGCGACGCGCGGACCATCGTGCGCTGACGCACCCGCGCACCCCGGTAACGCAGGCCGGGGACGAGCGGCGCCGGTCCCGCGCGCCTCGGGCACGAGGTTGATGTGCAGGTGCGCCGGGTAGCGCGGGTCGTCCAGTTCACCCGCGGCCGGACCGGGCCGCAGGGCATCGATGGCGGCGCGCGCGAAGAACGTCAGTGGTGTGCGCCGGAAGAACAGCCGGTGGTCGGTGATCGCCCGGCGCATCCGCTGCTCCTCGCTCGGGAACGTGGCGGTGTCGACGCAGCCGGCCAGGTACCCGACCAGTTCCCCGCCGGACACGGCGACGAACAGCGACTCCGGCTCCAGCTCGAAGTACGGGGTGAGATACACCGCGGCCTCGGATTCGGCGTGGCCCCAGATCGATTCGGTCGGCGAGCCCGCCCCGGCGCGGCTGCCGAGCGCGAGCAGTTCGGCCCGGTCGCCGGGCAGGACGGCGCGGATCTCCATGCGCCCACCGTACTCAGCGCAGGGCCGCGGTGACGCTGCCGAACATGGTGGCCTTGATCCTGGCGACGGTCGCGGGGTTCTTGCCGGTGAGCGGCGCGAGCCGGGCCAGCGCCGCGGTGAGCAGCTCGGGTTCGGCGGCGGTGCCGTCGACGAGCCCGGCCGCGAGGGCGTCGTCCGCGCCGAAGCGGCGGCCGGTCGTCATGGCGGTGAGCGCTGCCCGCGGGGTGAGCTTGGCCTGGATGAGCGCGGCCATGCCGGGGGTGAAGGTGATGTCGATGTCGACCTCGGGGAAGCAGTAGTAGCCGCGGTCGGCGCGCATGAGCCGGTAGTCGTGCGCGATGCCGAGCATGGCGCCCGCGCCGAAGCTGTGGCCGTTGACCGCGGCGACGGTCGGCATCGGGAAGGTCAGGACGCGGGCGAAGAGCTCCTGGACGCGGGCGACGTACTCCTCGGCGTGGTCGCCGTTGGCCAGCAGCCACTCCAGGTCGAGGCCGTTGGAGTAGAACTTGCCGGTGCCGATGGTGATCAGGCCGCGGGCGTCGCGCTCGACGGCGTCGAGGTGGGTGCCGACGGCGTCCAGCCAGTCCGGGGAGAAGCGGTTCTCGTCGGTGCCGAGGGTGAGGACGGCGATGTCGCCCTCGTAGCGCAGGGTCGCGGGCATGGGGGTTCCTTCAGGTCGGTGGGGGCGGAGGCAGGGCGAGGACCGCGCGGACGGCGGCGGCGAGGCGTGCGCGGACCGGCGGGTCCGGGGTGCGGTTGCCGCGCAGGAGCAGGGCGGTGGGCAGTTCGACCACGCAGTCGCGGACGACCGCGACGGCTTCGCGGTCGCGGCGGGCGAAGACGTCGCCGGACAGGGTGCCGAACAGCTCGGTCAGGACCCGGTCGAGGTGGCGGAGCTCCGCGGCGAGGTCGGCGGGGATGTCGCCGGAGCCGAGCAGCTCCTCCCGTGCGACGGCGAGCAGGAACCGCGCCGAAACCGGTTGCTGCACCAGGAATTCCGCGGGCGCGTCGGCAGCGGCGACGACCGCCTCCACCGCGTCGCCCGACGCCCCGCGCACGGCCTCCCGCTGCAGCGCGAGGAAGCGCTGCGCCGCGCGCAGCCACACCCGGCCGAGCAGCGCGGTCCGGGAGCCGAAGGCGTGGTAGATCGCACCGTTCGAGACCCCGGCGGTCTGCGACAGGGCGCGCACGGTGACCGCGGCGGGGCCAGATTCCACGGCCATGCGCTCGGCGACGTCCATCAGCTCGTCGAGGTCGTGCAGGCGGGGGCGGGGCATGCCTACACGATAACAGAGCACTCGCTCTATTATCCAGCGCGCCCGTTCCCCGGCGGGCAGCGGCAGTGGGTGATCGAGCGGCCGGCCGACGAGATCATCGCCCCCGCGGCCGATTACGCCACGGGGCGTAGCCGTCGCGCGGCCCCCTGCGCAACCCCGCCGGATCGCACCCGCCTACGCTGTCCGGCACGAAGACCGTCCGGCAGGGGGTGGATGCGGCGATGACGCTCGGCGCGGGAGCGCTGCCCGCCGTACGGCTCTGCCGCGCGGCGGTTTTCGCGCTGCTCTGCGTCGCGCTCGCCGCAGCCGGGCACGCCTGCGCCGCCGGTGCCGCTGTCTCCGGGGCCACGCTGGTCTCGGCGCTGCTCGCGGTGGCGGCGGTGGCCTGGGTGGTGGCCGATCGGGAGCGCGGGCCGGTCGCCATCGGCGGGGGGCTGCTCGGCGGGCAGGCGGTGCTGCACCTGTGGTTCGGGGTCGAGCACGGTGCGCACGGCGGTGGGGCGGGCATGCTCGCCGCGCACGCGCTGGCCGCGGCGGTCTGCGGGCTGTGGCTGTGGCGCGGGGAGCGCGCGCTGTTCGCGCTCGTGCGCACGCTGTTCACCCGGGTCGTTCTTCCCGTGCTGACCGCGGTCACCGCGACGCCAGGTCCCGTGCCGGTGGAGTATCCGGCGCCGCCGCGCGGGGTGCGGCTGCGGCACGCGATGTCGCGGCGCGGGCCGCCGGTGCGCGACGAGTCGTTCCCAAAGCTCGCCGTCCGCTGAGGTAGTTCCGCCCGGGCCGGTGAGCGCAGCGCACCGCGCCGGTTTCGGCAGCGGTGTGCGTTGCCCAGCCGAGGCGCGGGTGCTCGCGCCCGGCACTGCCGCGCGTCGCCGAACCGAGGAATGCGCCATGAATCCGCCTGATTCCACCTGTCCACCCCGCACCGGGCGACCCCGGTGACCCCGCCTGCCGTCCCCGCGCTCCTCGACCCGCTCGTGCGCGAGTTCGTCGACACCGCCCTCGTCGCGGTCGCCGCCCGGCACGGCACTCCCCTGCACCTGGTGTTCCCGCAGGTCTTCGCGCGCAATGCCGCGGCACTGCGGGGCGTGCTGTCGGCACGCGGCGTCGAGCACCGCCTCTGCTACGCGCACAAGGTCAACCGGTCGCACGCCTTCGTGCGCGAAACCCAGCACCTGGGCCTCGACATCGATATCGCCTCGGCCGGGGAATTGGACAGCGCGCTCGGCGCGGGCTTCCCGCCTGCCCGCATCGAGGCCACCGGCCCCAAGGGCGAGCGCCTCCTGCGCCGGCTGCTGGCCGATGGCGTCACGATCAATGTCGACAACCGCTGGGAGCTCGACCGGATCATCGCCCTCGCCGAACACCCCGTCCCGATCCTGCTGCGGGTCAGCGGATTTCCCGGCACCGCCGTGAGCCGCTTCGGCATCCCGGCCGACGAAGTCGATGCGCTCTGGCCGCTCCTGGCCGCCAATCACGACCGAGTAGCGCTGCGCGGTTTGTCCTTCCACCTCGACACCGGCGAGCACCGCGACCGGCTGCGCGCCGTGACGACCTGCCTGGCCCTGCTGGAGAGCGCCTGGAGCGCCGGCCTCTCCCCCGACGTGCTCGACATCGGCGGCGGGCTGCGCCAGGTCTTCACCGCCGACCCCGCCGCCTACGACACCTACACCCGCGCCCTTCGCACCGCCCTGCTCGGCGACGGCCCGCCCCTGACCTGGGCGGGAGCCACCTTCGGTTACCGGGTCGGCGACGGGTCGGTGCACGGCATCCCGGTTTTCCACAAGTACGCCAACACCGTGCCCGCCACCGCCGCGCTGGCGGCCCTGCTCGACGCCGAGATCCCCGGCCAGCACCGCCCGCTGGCCGCGATCCTCACCGACAACCTGCTGCGGCTCTGGCTCGAACCCGGCAAGGCGCTCGCCGACCACGCCGGAATCACCGTGGCGTCGGTGGAGTTCACCAAGGATCTGCCCGACGGGACGGTCCTCGTCAACCTCGACCTCAGCCGGGACCAGGTGACCCCGGCGGACCAGGAAGCACTGGTCGACCCGCTCCTCGTCCCCGCGCAGCCACCCCCGGAGCACCCCGAACCACTCGGCGTGTTCCTCGCCGGCCGCCTCTGCCTGGAGCGCGACATGATCAGCAACCGCGCGATCCGGCTCCCCTTCCGCCCCCGCCCCGGCGACCTGCTGGTCTTCCCCAACACCGCCGGCTACCACTCCGACCTCTCCGCGGGCACCGCGGCCATGCACCCGCTGCCGCGCCGACTCGCCGTCACCCGAGACCGCTCCACCTTCACCGCCGGCCCCGACGCCGGCCACCGCCCCGCCGAGGAGGGCCCGTGCGCGCCTACGACGACATCACCGAACTGATCGGCGACACCCCCCTGCTCCGCCTCGACGCCGCCGTGCACGGCATCGAGCGGCTGCAGCTCTTCGCGAAGCTGGAGTCGCACAACCCCTTCGGCTCGGTGAAGGACCGCGCCGCCTGGGGCATGATCCGCGACGACCTGCCCGAGCTGCGCGGCCGCGGCTTCCTGGAGGCCTCCAGCGGCAACACCGCCAAGGCGCTGCGCGTGCTCGGCGCCAGGCACGGCATCGGGCTGCGCGCGGTGACCAACCGGATCAAGGTCGACGAGGTGCGCGACACGCTGCGGCTGCTCGGCACCGAGATCGTCGAGCTGCCCGGGCTCTCCGAGTGCCCCGACCCCACCGCCCCCGACGACGTCGCCGCCGTCATCGCCGCGACCATGGCCCGCGAGCCGGGGAAGTGGTACCACCCCTCGCAGTACACCAACGAGCGCAATGTCGAGGCGCACTACCGCGGCACCGGCCGGGAGATCCGCGATGCGCTCGCCGGGAGCGGGATCGAGCGGGTGGACTACGTGATCGGCGGGCTCGGCACCACCGGCTCCACCCGCGGCACCGCCACCGCGCTCGCCGAGCACAATCCGGGGCTGCGCACCGTCGGCGTGGTGTCGGCGCGCGACGACTTCATCCCCGGCATCCGCTCGGAGACCGAGATGTGGGACGTCGGGCTCTTCCAGCCGGACTTCTACCACCGGATCGTCGCCGTCGCCGCCGAGCACGCGGTCAGCGCCACGCTGCTGCTCGCACACCGCTACGGCGTGCTCGCCGGGCCGACCTCCGGCGCCGCCTACGCCGCGGCGCTCGACGTCCTCCGCCCCGCCGCGGCCGAATTGCGGCCGGGTGACCCGGATCTGGTCGCCGTGCTCATCGTCTGCGACCGGCTCGAGCCGTACCTGTCCTACCTGCGGGCCCGCCGCCCCGGGCTCTTCGACGACCCGGCCCGTCCGGCCCCGCCGCACCCCGCCGAGCTCGCCGCCGTCCCCCGGCTCACCCCCGAGCACCTGGCCGAGCTGGACCGCGACCGGCCCAGCACCGTCGTCGACACCCGCGGCGCCATGGCCTACCGCGTCGCGCACATCCCCGGCTCGATCAACCTGCGCGACGACCTGCTCGGCGGCCTCACCCCCGACCAGCTGCCGTTCTGCCGGTCCCGCCCGCTGGTCTTCGTCTGCCCGGTCGGGCGGGTCTCGCAGCACTTCGCCGCGCTCACCCGCCGGGCCGGGTACGACGCGTACAGCCTGGCGGGCGGGATCGCCGCCTGGCGGGATGCCGGGCTGCCACTGGAGCGTCGCCGCTGAACCGCGGCAGTGTGATCTAGGAGGCGGTGCCGTACTCGGCCAGGATCGGCTCCAGCTCGCCGGGCGTGGCGCCGTGCAGGATGACCCGGTCGGCGCCGTACTCGAACTCCTGCCGGATCCGCGCCACGCACTGCGCGGGGCTGCCGGTGGCGGCGGGCTCGAGCCATTCGTCGGGGATGAGCCCGGCGATGTGCTCGATCTGGTCCGGGGTCGCTTTGTGGTCGATACCGCCGGGCACCGAGGTCACGATCGGGTCCTGCCGGAAGCGGGCGAGCACGGCGGGGTCCCAGTCGTTGGTGCGCACCATGAGGTCGCCGTAGCCCTGCAGGTAGGTGGCGAGCCTGGCCACGGTCTTGCGCAGCCGCAGCTGTTCGGGGAGGTGGTCGCCGACGGTCGCGAAGCACGACCAGACCCGGACGTCGTCGGGGTTCCGCCCGGCCTGCTCCGCGGCCTCCTTCACGATCCGCACGCTGCGCCGCAGGGTGTCCGGGGTGAAGAAGGTGTGCAGGACGACGTCGTCGAAGGCGCGCCCGCCGAGGGCCAGGGTCTGCGGGCCGAAGGCGACCAGCGCCAGCCGGATGTCCTCGCGGAAGTCGGGATCGAGCATCAGCACCGGGTAGTCGCCGATCGGGCCGGTGTGGTCGATGATCACCTCGCCCTGCCACAGCCTGCGCATGACCCCGGCGAAGTCCTCCATCTGCGCGGTGGTGACCGCGGGCACGCCGAAGGCGTTGTAGATGGCGGCGATGCCGCGCCCGATGCCGAGGGTGAAGCGCCCGCCGGAGAGCCGGTGCATGGTCGTCGCCCACGCCCCGGTGATCAGCGGGTGCCTGGTGTTGTGGTTCGTCGCGGCGGTGGCGATCCGCATCCGCTCGGTGACCGCGCAGGCCGCGCCGACCAGCGACGACGCCTCCTTGACGTTCCACCGCTCGGAGATGAAGGCGGTGCCGAGGCCGAGCGCCTCGCCGTGGCGGGCCTCCTCGACCAGGGTGCGCGGGTCGCCCGCGCCGGCCAGCAGGTAGTAGCCGAGTTCGTCGAAGGTGCTGCTCACGCCCATGCTCCTTGCTCGTGTCCGCAGTTGTAGACCTCGACGATGCGGCCGTCGAGCACGCGGAAGATCTCGATGCTGCCGATCGTCACCTCGGTGCCGTCGGTGAGCGTCATGGCCGCCTCGTAGGCGATGGTGACGTGCTCGCCGTCCGCGCCGGCCGACAGCAGCGGAATGCGGAACCGCAGCGCCGAGCAGAGGTTCCAGGTGTCGCTGATCCGCTGCACCGCCTGCTCGTTGGTGAGGATCTGCACCGACCCGACCCCGTGCCGGACCACCCGCTCGCCGAGCAGCTCCGCGGCGAGGCCGAGGTCGCGTTCGTTCCACGCGCCCAGGTTGTACGCCTCGACCACCTCGCGGGGGCTGCGCGCCGGGCTCATCCGGCGGTGATCAGGTCGAGGGTGCCGAGTTCGCGGATGGCGCGGCAGCCGCGGTCGAGCATGGTGACGACCATGTCGTCACCGCGGTCGGTGGAGGCGGAGAAGGCGAAGCCGAGCGCGGTCAGCACCGGGATCTGCAGCATCCCGATCCGGTAATCCTGCCAGCAGGTCTCCGCCGGGTAGCCGGTGACGCCGTACTCGGCGAGATCGCGGTGGTAGCGGGCGACGAGTTCGCGTTCGCGCTCGGCGCGCACCGGGGGCAGCAGGCTGGTGCCGAGGAAGTACGCCAGGTCGCGCGCGGGCAGGCCCACGCTCACGGTCTGCCAGTCGACCACCGTGATCCGGGAATCGTCCGGGTGGAACAGCAGGTTGTCGACGCGGAAGTCGCCGTGCAGCACCGAGAACCGCTCCGGTGCGTAGAGCAGCCAGGGCTCGGTCAGCTCGGCCACTTGCGCGAGCGTCGCGCGGTTCTCGGCGCCGAGCCGGTCGCCGAGCTTGTCCAGGGTGATGTCGAGCGCGGTGCGGGTGATCCCGGCGAGCCCGGCGGCCAGGTTCGCGTCCGGTTTCGGCATGGCGGTGCCGGTGAAGGTCAGCCAGGCCGGGTCGCACCAGCGGGGGCCGTGCAGCCCGGCGAGCGCGGTGACCGCGGGTTCGGCCTGCTCGGGGGTGCATCCGGCGAGCTGATCGCCCTGGGCCGCCGGGGCGAGATCCTCGAGCAGCAGCACGAAATCGGTAGCGCTCTCGGTGATGTCGCCGTGGTACACGGTGGGCAGCGGGACCGCGACCGAGCCGGCGACCTCGGCGTAGAAGGCGCACTCGGAGCGGTAGCCGAGCGCGCAGCGCTCGCGGATGGCCGGGTCGAGCGCAGGCAGCTTCGCCACCAGGGTCGGCGGGAGCTTCGACTCCGGCGGGGCGGTCGGGGTCACCCGGTAGGTGGCGCCGGTCTGGCCGGTGCCGATCGGCTCCACGCGGACGTCGTCGACGGCCACGCCGAGCACGTCGGCGAGCCAGCGCGCGGTGATGTCCTGCGGACCGGACGGGATCGAGTGCGTGTTCGGCATCGAGATAAGCGTCCTTGCTCTCGCGATTGAGGTTCCGATCACGCTACCGAAGGGATGGCCGGTCGTCCAGACAGGTGTCCATTCCACTTTCCGGCCACAACCTGCGGTGACCGCCCTCGTCTCGAGCATCCTGAACCGGCTCGGCGTCCGCGGCCACACCCGGGCCGCCGGCTACGCGCACCGCCGCGGACTGCTCCGAAATGGGCTTGCGCGTCCCGTCGGCGGCTGCCACCGTTTTCCGGGAGACCCGGAGCGGAAAGGAGGCGGACGATGGCGGTGGACCTGGCGGTGACGCGGGCGCTGGTCATCCCCGCGTCCGAGCTGCGCGAGCGGTTCTCCCGCTCGTCCGGCCCCGGCGGGCAGGGCGTCAACACCACCGACAGCCGGGTGGAGCTCTCCTTCGACCTCGCCGGCTCGCCCTCGGTGCCGGAGCGGTTGCGCGCCCGGATGCTGGAGCGGCTCGGTTCCAAGCTGGTCGACGGGGTGCTCACGATCGCCGCGTCCGAGCAGCGCGCGCAGCTGCAGAACCGCGCGGCCGCCCGCGAGCGCCTGGCCGCGCTGCTGCGCGCGGCCGCCGCCGCCCCGCCGCCGGTGCGCCGCGCCACCAAGCCCTCGCGCGGTGCGACCGAGCGGCGCATCTCCGCGAAGAAGCGGCGCGGCGTCACCAAGCGCAACCGCCGGGCAGCACCCGACGACTGACCGATCGGGCCGATCCGGTCAGCACTCCCGCACCGCGGTCCCGGCCGCGGTGAGCAGCCGCCGCAGCTCGGCGACACCGTCCGCGCCGACGGCCCCGATCACCCGATGCTCCAGCGCGGCGAGCCGATCCGCGGCGATCCGCAACGCCGCCCGCCCGGCCTCGGTCGGCACCGCCAACCGCGCCCGCCGATCCGCCGGATCGACCTCGCGCCGCAGCAACCCCGCCCGCTCCAAGTGGCCGACCAGCTCCCCCATCGACTGCTGCGTCATCCCCGCCGCCTCGGCCAGCGCCCCGATCCGCGACCCGTCGGGCTCGAGGTAGCGGAAGACGGCGAAGTGCGCCGGACGCAGGATCTCACCGTGGTACTGGAGTTCCGCAACGGCCACCGCGTCGAGGTCGTCGCCGATCTCCCGGAGGTGCTGCGGCTCCGGCACACCCTCCCCGCCCCGGGCAGACAGGCGGGCCCGCACCGGCACCCGGTCCTCGCCGAAACCTGGACGGTCACCCGCGGCCGGCTCCGCTTCGTCATCGACGGCACCGCGACCGTCGCCGGGCCGGGCGACACCGTGCACGCCCCGCCCGGCGCGGTGCACGCCTTCGAGAGCCTCGACCCCGGCACCGAGCTCGACCACGAGATCCGGCCCCCCCTCCGGCATCTCGACATGTTCCGGCTGTGGAGCGCACTGGACCGCACGGGCCGCACGGGCCGCTCCGGCATCCCGCGCGACCCCCTCGCCCTGGCTCTGCTCTGGCAACTCCAGGACGGCTACCTCGCGGGGCCGCCGGAGTGGCTGCAACGCGTGGTCCTCGGCGGAGCGGCCCGGCTCGCCGTCCGGCTGGGGTACCGGCGCAGGCTGCTTCCCGGGCGCGCGCCACGGTAGCGGGAATGCCGTACCGTCACGGCGGTGGACACTCTGACCCTCGGTCCGGAATCCGCGCGCCTCGCCGTCCTGTTCGCCACCGGCGCGGGCGGCGATCCCCGCCGCTACCGTCCGCTGCTGGAACGCCTGTCGGCTGCGGGCTGCCGGGTGATCGCCCCGCACTTCGCGCAGTTCCGCGTCCCCGGTGAGCCGTCCGGCTCCGAGCTGCTCGCCCGTCCGCTCGGGCTCGTCGACGCCCTGGCCCGGCACGCGGATCCCGGCGCCGAGGTGGTGGCGATCGGGCACTCGATCGGCGCGTGGGCCACGCTCTGCCTGGCGGGCGCGGTCGCGCGGGGGCCGGACGGCACGCCGCTGCGCCCACCGGCGGAACCGCGCATCCGCCGTGCGGTCCTCTACACCCCGGCCGCCGGGTGGTTCACCGCTCCCGGCGCGCTCGACGAACTCACCATCCCGCTGCTGGTCTACGCCGGCGGCCGGGACACCGTCACCCCGCCGGAGCAGGCGCTACACCTGCGAACCGCGCCCGCCGACGTCGAAGTGCGCGTCCTACCGGAGGCGGGCCACTTCACCTTCATGCACGATCCGCCCCCCGGGCTCGCCGAGGAGCCGGCCCCTGTCCGCGAGCAGCTGCTGGACGGCATCGTCGAGGCCACCGTGCGGTTCACGACCACCTCCTGAGTGGAACGCCCCTACGCTGCCCGAACCGCAGGGCCGACTGACGACACCGCGGCCGCGCCGGACAACCGGCCGCTCTCCGGCCTACCGCGCCAGCACACCCCGCAGGAACAGGTCGACCGCGTGCGTCAGGTGCCGCTGCTGATCGCGCGGGCTGCGGTAGACGCCGAAGTCGGCGAGGCGGGCGGGCAGGATCTCCACCATCGCGATGAAGTGCTCGGCGGTGAGCTCGAGGTCGTCGATGGCGAGCGCGCCCGCCTCGGCGTGCCTGCGCAGCACCGCCATGACCTGCTGCTGACGTCCCGCCCAGCCGAACGACCCGGCGGCAGAGGCGAATTCGGGAAAGCGGTGCGCCTCGGCGCCGGCGATGCGGTGCAGCTGGACGATATCGGCGTCGAGCGCGTGCTCGATGGCGGCACGGCCGATGGCGAGCAGGGTGGCGCGCAGGTCGCCGTCGCCGTCGTCCGGCTCGGCCGCGGGGTGGACGGCGCGGCTCAGCGCCCACGGGATGACGTCGAGGAAGACCGCGCGCTTGTCGGGGTAGCGCGCGTAGACGGTGGCCTTGGCGACCTCGGCCGCCTCCGCGATCGCGACCATGGTCGTCCCGTCGTAGCCATTGGCGAGGAAGGTCCGGACGGCGGCGGCGCGCAGCCGCTGGTGCAGGGCCGCCGCCTCGGCCCGGGTGGGGCGGCCGCCGCGGCGCGGCGCTCCGTTCGACGTCACGCTCCGACTCTAGGCCGCCCCCAATAACTAGACATCGATGTATAGTTACCGCATGCCGAACGCGCTGCTGGAAACCACCGAGCTGACCCCCCGCATCGCCTCCGCGGTGCACGCGGACAAGGACGCGCTGCTCAGCGGCGCGCACGCCACCGCACTGCGCGACCTACTCGAACAGCGCGGCGTCCTGGTCTTCCCCCGCATCGGCTTCACCGACGACGAGCACGTCGCCTTCACCCGGACCCTCGGCACCTTCGCCCCCGAACGCAGTGGCGAGGAGGTCTACAGCGTCACCCTCGACTCCTCGGTGAACCGGCAGGCCGAGTACCTGAAGGGTTCGCTGTTCTGGCATATCGACGGCACCATGAACGACGTGCCCATCCGGGCCTCGCTGCTGTCGTCGAAGGTGCTGGCGCCCACCGGCGGCGAGACCGAGTTCTGCAACACCTACGCCGCCTACGACGACCTCTCCGCGGACGACAAGCAGCGGCTGGAGCAGCTGCGGGTCATGCACTCGGCCTGGAACACCCTGTTCTACTACGACCCCGAGCCCGACCACCGGACCCTGCGCCGGATGATGGCGATCGGCGACCGCGAGCTGCCGCTGGTGTGGACGCACCGCTCCGGGCGCAAATCGCTGGTGCTCGGCTGCACCGCGCGCCACATCGTCGACGCCGATTTCCGGGAGAGCGTGAATCTGCTCGTCCGGCTGCGGGATTGGGCCACCGGTCCGCAGTTCGTCTACCGGCACACCTGGTCGGTCGGCGATCTGGTCATCTGGGACAACACCGGTACCATGCACCGGGCCAGGCCCTACGACCCGGAGTCGGGGCGGCTGCTGCACCGGACGAAGCTCGAGGGCGAGGAGCCGTTCGCGTGAGCGGCTTCCGCGAGCGCTACGGCCGCTGGGCGGTGATCGCGGGCGCCTCGGAGGGGATCGGCGCCCACTACGCCCGCGCGATGGCCGAGCGCGGCCTCGACCTGGTGCTGCTTGCCCGCCGCCGCGCCGCGCTCGACGAGCTGGCCGCCGAGCTCCGCGCGGACACCGGCGTCGAGGTGCGGGTGCTCGCCGTCGATCTCGCCGAGCCGGACGCGGTGGCGAGCATCCGCGCGGTGACCGACGGCCTCGCGGTCGGCATGCTGCTGTACTGCGCGGGAGCGGATCCGGATTACACGCCGCTGCTCTCCGGGCCGGTCGAGCCCGCGCTGGCGCTGCTGCAGCGCAACTGCGCGACGCCGCTGCACCTGTGCCACCACTTCGCCGGCCCCATGGTGGAGCGCGGGCGCGGCGGGATCGTGGTGCTCACCTCGGTCGCGGGGCTGTACGGGGCCCCGAACATGGCCGCCTACGCGGCCACCAAGGCGTTCGACCTGGTGCTGACCGAGGCCCTCTGGGCGGAGCTGCGGCCGCACGGGGTCGATGTGCTCGCGCTGGTGCTCGGCACCACCGACACCCCCGCGCTGCGCCGGGCCCTCGTGCGCCGCGGCGCGCTGGACCCCGCGGATACCGCGCCGCTGCCCGGCGCCGCGACCGCGGCCGAGGTCGTCGCCGAGGCCATCGCGAATCTGCCGAACGGCCCCACCTGGTTCGTCGGCGACCAGCTCCGCGAGTTCGCGCGCAGGCTGGGGCTGCGCACCCGCGGCGAGGCCGTGGCCGCGCTGGCCAGGCACAGCGACGGTGTGGTGGCCGGCAACAGCTGACCAGCGCCGCAACCGCAATCCACCCGAGGGGTTGCATATGAGTATGCGTCTACGTACAGTTGCCGCAGGCGATGTGCGTATACATCTACTTATAGAATCACTTCGGGAAAGCGGAGCGTCCTATGACGACACAACACCCCCCGGCCATCCGGGTCCACGGCCTGCGCAAGTCCTACGGAGAGCTGGAGGTCCTGCGCGGCGTGGACTTCGAGGTCGCCCGCGGCAGCATCTTCGCCCTGCTCGGCTCGAACGGCGCGGGCAAGACCACGGTCGTGAAGATCCTCTCCACCCTGCTCCGCGCCGACGCGGGCACCGCGAGCGTCAACGGCTTCGACGCCGCCGCCGACCCCGCCGAGGTGCGCGAATCCATCAGCCTCACCGGCCAGTTCGCGGCCGTCGACGAGATCCTGACCGGCCGGGAGAACCTGGTGCTGATCGCGAAGCTGCGCCACCTGAAGGGCGCCGCCGAAATCGCCGACGACCTGCTCGCGCGGTTCTCGCTCACCGACGCCGGGGCGCGCCGGGTGGCGACCTGCTCCGGCGGCATGCGCCGCCGCCTGGACATAGCCATGAGCCTGATCGGGAACCCGCCGGTCATCTTCCTGGACGAGCCGACCACCGGGCTCGACCCGCAGGCCCGCATCGAGGTTTGGGATGCCGTCAAGGAGCTCGCCGCGGGCGGCACCACGGTGCTGCTCACCACCCAGTACCTGGAGGAGGCCGAGCAGCTCGCCGACCGGATCGCGATCCTGCACCGCGGCGAGATCATCGTCGACGGCACGCTCACCGAGCTGAAGGCGCTGCTGCCGCCCGCCGAGATCGAGTACGTCGAGAAACAACCCAGCCTCGAGGACGTCTTCTTCGCACTCGTCGGCACCGAAACCATCTCCGAGGACAAGTGATGACCAGGTATTTCTTCGCCGACACCGCCCTGCTGCTCGGGCGCTCGCTGCGGCACATCGCGCGCAGCGTCGACACCGTGGTCACCACGACGGTGCTGCCGATCGCCTTCATGCTGCTGTTCGTCTACGTCTTCGGCGGCGCGATCGAGTCGGGGTCGGACTCCTACGTGCAGTACCTGCTGCCCGGCATCCTGCTCATCACGGTCGCCTCCGGCATCGCCTACACCGCGTTCCGGCTCTTCCTCGACATGAAGAGCGGCATCTTCGAGCGCTTCCAGTCCATGCCGATCGCGCGCTCGTCGGTGCTGTGGGCGCACGTGCTGACCTCGCTGGTCGCGAACCTCATCTCGCTCACGGTGGTGGTGCTGGTTGCGCTGCTCATGGGGTTCCGGTCGGGGGCGAGCCCGCTGGCCTGGCTCGCGGTGCTCGGCATCCTGACCCTGTTCACCCTGGCGCTCACCTGGGTGGCGGTCATTCCGGGGCTCTCGGCCAAGACCGCGGACGGGGCGAGCGCCTTCTCCTACCCGCTGATCTTCCTGCCCTTCATCAGCTCGGCCTTCGTACCCACCGACACCATGCCGGCGCCGCTGCGCGCCTTCGCCGACCACCAGCCGGTCACCTCGATCATCGACGCGGTCCGGGCGCTCTTCGCCGAGCAGCCGGTCGGCACCGATATCTGGATCGCGCTGGGCTGGTGCCTCGGCATCCTCGCGCTGGCCTACCTGTTCGCCATGCGCACCTACCGCCGCAAGATCTCCTGACATCCATCGGAGCGGCCGCCGATCCCCCGGGTCGGCGGCCGCTCCGCTGTTAGAGTCCGGTGCGCAGTGACTTCGCCGAGGGATCGAGGAGTTCACCATGGCCGACACCGTTGATTTCGGCACCGTCTCGACCGCGGGGCTGGAGAGCTCGCCGGTCGCGGCGGCGCTCGCCGGGTTGCGCGCCAACGAGGCCCGCTACTTCCGGAACAAGTACGACCACGTCTTCACCGTCGAACCGGCGGCCGAGGCGCGCGCGGCCGTCGAGTACGTGCGCCGGATCCTGGCCGAGGAGCGCGGGATCACCATCGCCGCCCCGCCGCTGCAGGCCACCGCGTTCGAGGTGGCAGGCATCCGGTTCACCTACGTCTTCTACGCGGACGGGCTGGCGGTCAACGTGCTGTACACGCTGGCGGAGGGCGGGAAGCGCGCGGTGGGGTTCAAGCTCTCGGACGGGATGGAGATCCCGGACGAGCTCGGCGCGTTCAAGTTCGCGCGGCAGAAGTCGAAGCTGGCGGGGACGATCCGCGGCTCCTACTTCGTCATCAAGAACTCCTACTGACGTCGTCGCCGCCGACCACCCGGGTGTGGGCACCGACCGCGGCGGAAACTCCGGCGGGACAGCGTTTCCCGCGGCGCGGATCGGGCATTGCCGAATCAGTCCACCCCAGCTCAGGAGTCGAGATGCCCACCTTCGCCCGCCGCCGCCCCGCTACCCGCAATACCAGCCTGATCGGTGTGATCGTGCTGGTCTGGCTGCTCATCGGTGTGATCGCCGGAGCGCAGCGCAACTACTACGACAGCGCGCCGACCAACTGCGCCAGCACCGGCACCATCGCGCTCACCATCATCGCGGGCCCGCTGAACTACCTCGGCGCGAACCCGAAGGCGGACTGCGATATCGACGTCCCGCAGCCCAGCCAGTAGTTCACCCCCGCAGACGGTCCGCAGCGGCCCGGCTCGCATCGAGCCGGGCCGCTCTCGGCTGCGTCCAGCGTCGCACCGGGGCAATGCCCACCGGCGCGGCGACCAGCACAACCACCAGCCACGCCCAACGGCTATATATGCCTTGCCAGGCATATGCCTCTAGAGGTATGTTTGAGCGGTGACGAGTGACCCGTTCTCGGTGGTGGCCGAACCCCAGCGCCGCCGCATCCTGGAGCGGCTGCGGACGGGCGAGGCGACCGTCGGCGAGCTCGTCGAACACCTGGAGCTGCCGCAACCCGCGGTCTCGAAACACCTGCGCGTGCTGCGCGATTCCGGCTTCGTCACCGTCGAGGTGGCCGGGCAGCGGCGGATCTACCGGCTCGCCGCCGCCCCCTTCCAGCAGTTCGAGGGCTGGCTGACGCCGTATCTGCGGCTCTGGGACAACCACCTCGATGCCCTCGCCCGGCATCTCGACCGGAAGGACCCGCCACCGTGACCACGAATTCCTACCAGCCAGGCCCGCTCCGGCACGCCGAGGTCACCCGCAGCGGTGACAGGTGGGCACTGGTCTTCACCCGTGACTTCCCGCAGCCGCCCGCCGCGGTCTGGGCGGCGCTGACCGACCCGGACGAGCTGCGGCAGTGGGCCCCCTACACCGCCGACCGCCCGCTCACCGCCACCGGCCCGGTCACCCTGATCGCCATCGACGACGGCGAAGAACGGGAGATGCCCGGCGAGATCACCGCCGCCGACCCGCCCGCGCTGCTCGAGTTCACCTGGGACACCGACGTCCTGCGCTGGGAGCTCACCGCCGCGGGCGACGGCACCCGGCTGCGGCTCACGCACCGGCTCACCGACCGGGCGACGTCGCCCATGGTGGCCGCGGGCTGGCACGTCTGCCTCGACGTGGTCGAGCTGCTGCTCGCGGGCACCCCGGTCGGGCCGATCACGGGCCCGGCGGCGCTCGAGCACGGCTGGGCCGAGCTCAGCGCGCGCTACGCCGAGCAGTTGGGGTTCGAGCCGCCGGATGCTCCTCGGTAGCGGTCCGGACCTGCGGGCACTGCCCCGCCGCGCTCGAGAAGCACGGGCGCACCACCGCCGAGCGGCGTCGCGGCCGGCCGGACCCGGATCAGGGCGCGGCGGTGGTGGCGGCCGGGTCGAAGCCGCCGGGGATCTCGTAGATCGAGCCGGTGAAGGTCGCGGCGAAGAGCCTGCCCGCCGCGAAGCCGCTCGCTCCGCGACCGTAGGTGACGACGCTGGTGGACGGGTTTCCGCTGCTCAGCACGCAGTACCGCTGGGGTGCGTCGACCCGGACCACCTGGCCCGCGGTGTTGAACGGGACGATCGGGCGCTGCGCGGAGTCCAGGGTCAGCCCGTCGGGCGCGGCGAGCGCGTCGGCGCCGCCGAGGTCGAGCAGGGACTGCGGGGCGCCCGGGTTCGCCAGCGGGATGCGGCTCACACCGGGGTTGCTGAACGTGCGGCCGACGTAGAGGTATTCGTCCGCGCGGTCGAGGACGGCGCCGTTCGCGCTCGGCAGGCTCGCCCAGTCCGCCTGCACGGCGCCGCCGGGGGCCACGCGGCCGACGAGGCTGCCGAAATCGTTGGTGGCGTAGATGGTTCCGTCGCCGGCGACCGCCAGGCCGTTGGCGGCGCTGAGCCCGGCGGCGACCGGGGTGGTGGCGCCGGTGTCGGGGTCCATGCGGACGATGCCCGCGGCGCGCAGCACGTCACCGGCGAGCGCCCTGGCGTCGGCGCCGTAGCCGACGAGCAGCCCGCCGTCCGGGGTCCAGGCCAGCGCGCCGCCGCCACCGCTCGGCACGGTGCCGATGGGGACGGGGGCGGCGCCGGGCGCATCGATCCGGAAGACCCGGCCGGTCGCGATATCGGTGGTGAAGGCGCGCCCGCGGGCGTCGACGGTGAGCCCCTCCAGCGCGCCGGCGATCGAGGCGGCGGGCAGCGTCGGCTGGCCGGCGCCCGCGCAGACCGGGGCGGCCTGCGCCGTTGGCGCGACCACCACCGACACCGTCGCGAAGACACACGCACCGAGGACGACTGCCACTCTGCTCATGCCCCCCATTGCACACGGTCGTCACCAACCGCGGACCCGAAACGGCGGGAAAACGGGGCTCTTGGCCGGGCCGGTCTGCCGGAGGCGGGGAGCGCAGGGAATCGCCGCTAGGGTCGGTGAGGTCCGCGCCCACCTCGACCCCTCGGCGGTTGCCCGTGTCGCTCGAACTCCTGCTCGTGCTGATCGCCGCCCTGGAGGCGGCCGGGCTGATCGCGCTCGGCGTCGCGCTGGCCCGCACCCGCCGCGAGCTCGCGGAGGCGCGGCGGCGGGTCGATGCCAGGCAGGCGTGGGTGAGCGGCGGGCGCGAGGCCGTGAAGACGGTCTGGAGTGCGGCGAGCCTGCTGCGCCGCAAGGGTTTCCGTGGCGCGCTGCTCAGCTCGATCGAGGATCTGGCCGGGTGGGCGCAGGTCGAGCGGCCGGATCTGGCGACGCTCGCCCCGGACGGCCACGTCGCCATCGCCTTCTCCGACATCGAGGGCTCGACCGCGCTCAACGAACGGCTCGGCGACCGCGCCTTCGTGCGGCTGCTCGCCAGGCACGAGCGGCTGGTCGGCAAGCAGGTCGCCGCGCACGGCGGGCACGTGATCAAGAGCCAGGGCGACGGCTTCATGATCGCCTTCGCCGAGGCCGGGCAGGCGGTGCGCTGCGGGCTCGACATCCAGGCCGCGCTCGCCCGCGGCACCGAGGCCGAGGAGCGGGTCCGGGTCCGGATCGGCATCCACACCGGCCGCTCGGTGCGCCGCGGCGACGACCTCTTCGGCCGCAACGTGGCGATGGCCGCGCGGGTCGCCGGAGCAGCGGGCGGGGCGGAGGTGCTGGTCAGCGCCGCCGTGCGGGACGAGGTGGCGGCGCTGCCCGGAATCGCGGTGACCGGGACGCGGGAGGTCGCGCTGAAGGGGTTCGACGGGGTGCACCGGCTGTCCACGGTGGAGCGGGGCTGATCCGGGATCAGAGATGCTCGGCCGTGCGCTTACCGATGGCCGCGCTCAGCGCGTCGAGCTCCGCGAGCACGTCGGTGGCGGCCCAGATCCGATCGCGCTTACTCGCCGAGAGCGGTTCGAGCACCCGCGCCTCCACGAGCCTGTCCAGCGCCCGATAAACGCTGGCATCGCTGGTCGCGGTGATCCGCTGAGCTGTGTCGGCATTCAGGATCGGCGTGTCGAGCAGGGCGTCGATGATCTTCTCATCCGCGGAATTCCCCCGCGGCCGCGCCATCTCGCGCCAGCGGCCGGGGAGCTCCGCCAGCGCACCGGCGGAGTCGCGCGCGGCCTCGCTGGAGACGATCGCGGCGCGCGCGACGTAGTCGACGAACCCCTCCGCGTCACCGGCCCGGTACCGGGTCAGCCGGTCGAAGTAGCGGCGGACGTCGGCGAGCATGACCGAGGCCATCGGAACGGTGACGCGCCGCGTCAGGCCGCGGCGACGCAGGATCGCGCTGATCAGTGCCCGGCCGATGCGGCCGTTGCCGTCGGTGAACGGGTGGATGGACTCGAACTGGGCGTGCGCGATCGCGGCCTGGGCGAGGACGGGCAGGTCGGTGCGGTTCGCGAAGGTCAGCAGGTCCGTCATCAGCTCGTCGACGGATTCCGGTGGCGGGGGCACGTAGAGCGCGTCGATCGGGGTGTAGTCGCTGCCGCCGATCCAATTCTGCACCTCCCGGAAGGTGCCGGAAGCACGGGCGGTGTAGAAATCCGGGGCCATGAGCAAGCGGTGCGCCTCGAGAAGTGCGCCGAGTTCGATGGCGCCGTCGCCCGCCGCGTCGACCATCGCGATCAGCGCCTGCACGGCGGCGAGCTGGGACCTGGCCTCGTCGCTGGCCTTCCCACCGGCCAGCGCCCTGCCGAATGCCCGCCAGCCCGCGTCGATGTGCTCGATCTTCGAGGAGGCGACCGATTCGCTGCGCAGCAGGAAGTCGGAGAGCGGCGCCAGGTGCTCGCCGCAGCCCGCTTCCAGGCGGACGACGGCGATGATCGCCTCCTCGTGCACGCGGGCGACTCCGCGGGTGAGATCCACAGGCAGGGCGCCGATCAGCGGCGGAACGGAGACCTCCACGGTCTTCAGCGTCCGGTCGGCGCGCGAGCCCTGCCGGGTGCGCGGGTTCCACTCCCTGGTCTCGGTGCGGTGCGGCGGCCAGCTCACGGCGCCTCCTCTCGACCGACACAAACGCGAACAGCGCGCCCCTTAATATAGTTTAAGGGGCGTAAACGTAGTCAACGGCGCCGCTGCCGTACTTTGTGTCTACCCTCGACCGACCCAAACGAGGAGGTCCGATGCACCCATTCCGCGCGGCCGTCGAAGCCCGCGACACCGCCGCCATCGAAGAACTGCTCGACGACGTGGTGTTCACCAGCCCGGCCGCGCTCGAGCCGGTGCGGATGGGCGCGGAGTTCCCGCGGATCGCCGCCGAGGCCGCGGGCGACTCGCGGCCGTAGCGCGGCCGCGCCGTGACGTGCGCGAGCGCCGCCCGAGACGAGCCGCGCTGCTGGACCCGCCCACGGACGACGCACCACGTCCGGACGATCGTGATATCGACGTACTTCACCGCGGCCCGGGCGCTTCCGTGCAGTACCCCCGGATCACTTTCTCAACCGGACCCGCCGCCCGACCGCGCGGGCGGTGCGCGCGGCGACCACCCCGCCCGCGATCCACGGCCCGGCGACCAGGATCGGATCCAGCCACTGGTGGTTGCGGTCGATGCGGGAGGTGCCGGTGCGCGAGCGCACGCCACCGTGGGTGAACTCGGCGCGGATGCCGGTCTCGGTGACGGGGTTGTCGGGGCGGGCGGTGGCGAACGAGCGCAGGTGGCTCTCCCAGGCGTCGACCCGGTCGGCGAGGACGAGCAGCAGCCAGTGCGCGGCCCTCCCCTCGCTGTAGCGCCGGTAGGCGTGCCGCCGGAGCTGCCCGGAGAGCCCGCGCAGCGGCGCCGAGGTGCCGAAGACCGGGGTGAGGAAGGCGTGCTCGATGGAGCGTTCGCGCGGGGTGGTCTCGGGCTGGCGCTCCGGGAAGTCCCAGTGCGCGCCGGTGTCCTCGGTGCGCAGTTTGGGCACGGCAGGCCGATCTCCCGGGTCGAGGTCGGCGCCCCAGCCGGGGATGCGGGCGCGCAGTTCGTCGGCGCTCGGGACGGGTGGGTGCTCGCTGGTGTAGGTCACGGGGGGCTCCTTCAGGCGGCGTCGGGCACGATGACCGGCTTGAGGCAGTTGTCGAGTTTGGCGGAGAAGATGTGGTATCCCTCGGCGATGTGCTCCAGCGGGATGCGGTGGGTGATGATCTCCTTCGGGTTCAGGTAGCCGTTGCGGATGTGGGAGAAGAGCCGCGGCCACTGCCGTTTCACCGGGCACTGGTTGGTGTTGATGGTGAGCCCCTTGTTCATGGCGTCGCCGAACTTCACCGCGCTGAAGATCGGGCCGTAGGCGCCCATCACCGAGACCGTGCCGCCCTTGCGCACCGAGTCGATGGCCCAGTTCAGCGCGACCGGGGAGCCGCCCTGCAGCTTCAGCTTCGCCGAGGTGACGTGCATGAGCAGGTTGCCGTCGGCCTCGGCGCCGACCGCGTCGATGGCGACGTCGGCGCCGAGATACCCGGTGCTGCGCTTCATCTCGACCACGACGTCGGCGCAGTCGGCGATGTTGACGACCTCCGCGTGCGCCATCTGCTTCGCCTTCTCCAGCCGGTACTCGAGGTGGTCGACGACGATCACCCGGCCCGCCCCCATCAGCCAGGCCGACTGCGCCGCGAAGAGCCCGACCGGGCCCGCGCCGAAGACCGCGACCACGTCGCCCTCGCGGATGTCGCCGAGCTGCGCGCCGAAGTAGCCGGTGGCGAGGGCGTCGGTGCACAGCAGCGCGTCCTCGTCGTCGAGCCAGTCCGGGATTTTTGACGGGCCGACGTCGGCGAAGGGCACCCGCACGAACTCGGCCTGCCCGCCGTCGTAGCCACCGCAGGTGTGCGAGTAGCCGTAGATGCCGCCGACCGCGGTGGCGTTCGGGTTGACGTTGTGGCAGTTGGAGTACAGCCCGTTCGCGCAGAACCAGCACGAGCCGCAGTAGATGTTGAACGGGACCATCACCCGGTCGCCGGGGACCAGCGAGCGGACCGAGCCGCCGACCTGCTCGACCACGCCGATGAACTCGTGGCCGAAGGTGGTGCCGACCCTGGTGTCCGGCATCATCCCGTGGTAGAGGTGCAGGTCCGAGCCGCAGATGGCGGCGCGCTGCACCCGCACGATCGCGTCGTTGGGGTGTTCGATCGCGGGCATGTCCTTCTCTTCGACGCGGACCTTGTAGGGACCGCGGTACACCATCGCTCGCATGGCTCTCCTCATCGGGGTCGGGGTCGGACCCGCGCTACCCGTGCGGGCCCCGGCGAAACGAATTCATCGGCCGCCCGATCGCAGGCTGCGCGTCACCTCGTCGGCGCGCTCCTCGGGGACGCGGACGTCGTAGCTGTGCGCGACCAGGGTGTGCACGCCGGTCAGCTCGCGGCGGTTCCTGGTGGCGCGGTACCCGACGGCGCCGGCGATCGCGCCCCACAGCGCGGCGGCCGGCACCGCGAGGGCGAGCGCCTGCCAGGCGGGGGCCGCGGCGAAGGCCACGGTCAGCAGCGCGAGCAGCACCCCGATCCAGGCCCCGGCCGCCGCGCCGGCGCCGGTCGCGCGGGCGGCGGTCGTCCGGCCGGTGACCTGTTCGACGGTGCGCAGCCCCTTCCCGACGATCTGCGCCTGCTCGGCCGGGAAGCCGCCGTCGGCGAGCCGCTCGACCAGCTCCTGCGCCGGGGGGTAGTCGTTGAAGGAGGCGATGACCTGCTGCGGTGTGGTGGTACCCGTCATGTGCTCGACCTCGTTACGCGCTGGTTGCGGATGAATCGCTGCGCGCACTACCCGCGGTGCACCCGGCCATGTCGTGACGAGAACCGAGGTGTGATCCGGGGCGGAGGGGGAAGCCTCGCCGGTTCAGTCCGGGCGCGGGGCGGGGGCGTGCGGGGCGCCGATCCAGTGCAGCAACCGGTGGATGATCTCGTCGGTGAGCCGGTAGCGCACGATCCGCCCGGTCCTGGTCGAGGTCACCCAGCCCTGGTGCCGCAGGATGCGCAGGGCATGCGAGGCGGCGGTGGCGCTCATGCCGACGGCGGCGGCGAGCTCGGTGACGTTCTGGTCCGGGGTGTGGTGCAGGCACACCAGCAGCCGCAGCCGGTTGGCGTCGGCCAGCAGCTCGAAGCGCTGCGCCCAGCCCGCGATCCCGGTGACGTCGAGGCCGGGGACGGCGGGCTCGTGGCCGAGCGAGGTGGGGGCGGGCACGGCTCCACTCTGCCGGTCAGGGGGCGGCGAGGCCAGCCCGCTCCAAATATCGGTCTGCATGTTCAGATATTCCGAGTAATGTTCCGGCGGGTGAACGTCAGCACCTCCGCCATGCACATGAGCGATGGCATCGTCGACGCCCCCACCTCCGCGGTCTTCGCCGTGCTCGCCGTCGCCGGGCTCGGCTTCGCGGCCCGGCGGGCGCGGGCGGAGCTGGACGAGCGCGCCGCGCCGATGGCGGGGCTGGTGGCCGCCTTCATCTTCGCGGTGCAGATGGTGAACTTCCCGATCCTGCCGGGGGTGAGCGGGCACCTGCTCGGCGGCGCGCTCGCCGCCATCCTGGCCGGCCCCTGCGTCGGCGCGCTCTGCGTGGCGATCGTGCTGGTGGTGCAGGCGCTGCTCTTCGCCGACGGCGGGCTCAGCGCGCTCGGCACCAACATCACCAATATGGCGCTGATCGGGGTGGGTGCCGGGTACCTGGTGGCGCGCGGGCTGCTGCCGGTGTTCGCGCGGCGCGGGGGTATCGGGGTGGTCGCGTTCGTCGCGGCGCTCGCCGGAACGCTGTGCGCGGCGCTCGGCTTCGTGCTGGAGTACGCGATCGGCGGGGCCGCCGGGTCGACGCTCGGCGCGGTCACCGGATACATGCTGGTCACGCATGCGCTCATCGGTATCGGGGAGGGGCTGATCACCGCGGTCACGGTGGTCGCGGTGGCGAAGGCCAGGCCGGATCTGGTGTACCTGCTGCGCAGCACGAGCGCGCCCAGGGTCTCGCTGAACGCCTTCCTGTTCGGCTTCGCCGCGGCCGCCGTGCTGGTGGCCGGGGCGCTGTCGTACCTGGCCAGCTCGCAGCCGGACGGGCTGGACGCCACCACCCAGCGCGGCTGCACGGTGGTCGCCGAGCAGCTGGAGGGCGAGTGCATCGCGCAGCGCGCCGAGGACCACGGGCTCGCCGGCTCCCCGCTGGCCGACTACACCATCGGGGGTGACTCCACGCTGACCGGCCTCGCCGGAATCCTCGGGGCGGCGGCCACCTTCGCCGCGCTGTTCGCGCTGGTCCGGGTCCTGCTCGCGGCGCGGCCGAGCCGGAGCCGGGCCGGGTGAGGGCGGACCGGCTCTACCTGCCCGGCGCCTCCGCGCTGCACCTGGCGCCCGCCGAGGTGAAGATCGCCGGGGCGGTGCTGCTGGTGGTGGCCGTGGTGGCGACGCCGCGCGAGACGGTCTGGCCGTACGCCCTCTTCGCGGCCGGGCTGCTCGCGCTGTGGGCGGCGGCGCGCATCCCGCTGCGCTGGATCGCGCCGCGGATGCTGATCGAGCTGCCGTTCCTGGTGCTGGCGCTGCTGCTGCCCTTCGCCGCCGGGGAGCCGCGGACCGCGCTGCTCGGGCTGTCGCTCTCCACGGCCGGGCTCTGGGCCGGCTGGGGCATCGTGGCGAAAGGGACGCTCGGCGTCGGCATCTCGCTGACGCTGGCGGCCACGACCGCGGTGCGCGAGCTGCCGGGCGGGCTGACCAGGCTGCGGGTGCCCGGGCTGATCGTGACCATCGTGGTGCTCATGCTGCGCTACGTCGACGTGATCGCGGACGAGGCAGCCCGCATGCGGCTGGCCCGGATCTCGCGCGGCGACGACCCGCGCTCGCTCGCCCAGGTCGCGGCGACCGCGCGCGGCGTCGGGGCGCTGTTCCTGCGCTCCTACGAGCGCGGCGAGCGGGTGCACCTGGCCATGCTCTCGCGTGGCTTCACCGGCAGCGTCCCCGCGCTCGGCGCCCGGCCCGCCGCGCCGCGCGACTGGCTGGCGGCGGGCGCGCTGGTGCTGGCCGCCGCCGGTGTCTGCGCCTGCGCGTGGTTGGCCCGGTGAGCACCGAACCCGCGGTACGCCTCACCGGCCTGACCTTCGCCTACCCGGACGGCACCCGGGCGTTGGACGGGCTCTCGCTCACCGTGCGGGCGGGCGAGCGGGTCGCTGTGCTCGGCCCGAACGGGGCCGGGAAGTCCACGCTCATGCTGCACCTGAACGGGGTGCTCACGGCGAGCGCGGGCGAGGTCGTGATCGGCGGCACCCGGCTGGAGCGCGGGACCGTGCGGGAGCTCCGCAGGCGGGTCGGGGTGGTGTTCCAGGACCCGGACGACCAGCTCTTCATGCCGACCGTCGCCCAGGACGTCGCCTTCGGGCCGCACAACTTCGGCGTCCGCGGCACCGAACTCGCCGAAGCGGTCGAATTCGCGCTGCGGGCCGTCGGCATGACCGGCCGCGCCGACCGCTCCCCCACCCGGCTCTCACTCGGCGAGCGCCGCCGCGCCGCGCTGGCCACCGTGCTCGCCTGCCGCCCCGAGGTGCTCGTCCTCGACGAGCCGGCCGCCAACCTCGACCCGGTCGCGCGCCGCGAGCTCGCCGAGATCCTGGCGACGCTGCCGGCCACGCTGCTGCTGGTCACCCACGACCTGCCGTACGCCGAGCGGGTCTGCTCCCGCGCGGTGATCCTGGACGGGGGCAGGATCGTCGCCGACGGGGCGATCGGCGACGTGCTCGGGGACTACGAACTGCTGGCGAGGCACCGGTTGCGCTGACTACGCCACGACCGGGCGCTGCGGCACGCCGATATATTCGCTCAGCGGCCGGATGAGCGCGTTGGACTCGCCCTGCTCGATGATGTGCGCGGTCCAGCCGGTGATCCGGCTCATGACGAAGATCGGGGTGAAGATCTCGATGTCGAAGCCGAGCAGGTAGTAGGCGGGGCCGGTCGGGAAGTCGAGGTTCGGCTCGATCCCGGTGGCCTCGCCCATGGCGCGTTCGAGGATGTCGTACATGCGCACCCACTTCTGCCCGTCGGTCGCGGCGGCGATATCGAGGAACGCCCGCTTCATGGTCGGCACCCGGGAGTCGCCGTTCTTGTAGACCCGGTGGCCGAAGCCCATCACCTTCTCCTTGTGGGCGAGTTTGGCGCGCAGCCACTCCGCGGCGCGGGCCGGGTCGTCGATCTCGAGCATGTGGTGCATGACGGCCTCGTTCGCCCCGCCGTGCAGGGGGCCCTTCAGTGCGCCGATCCCCGCGGTGACCGCGCTGTAGATGTCCGACAGCGTCGAGGTGACCACCCGCGCGGCGAAGGTCGAGGCGTTGAAGCTGTGCTCGGCGTAGAGGATCAGCGAGACCTCGAACGCCGCGACCAGCTCCCGCGCGGGGACCTTCCCGAAGCACATGTTCAGGAAGTTCTCCGCGTACCCCAGATGCGAGTGCGGGGCGATCGGGTCCCGGCCGTGGCGGCGCCGGTGGTCGGCGGCGACGATGGTGGGCAGCACGGCGAACATGCGCAGCGCCTTGGCCCGGTTGGCCCGCGGCGAGTTGTCCTCGGCGGCGGTGTCTTCCGCGCCGAGGTAGCTGATGGCGGTGCGGACCACGTCCATCGGGTGGCAGGTGTCGGGCATCTTCGTGACCAGCGAGAGCAGCGAGCGGTCGACCCGGCGGGCGGCGCGCTCCTGCTGCTGGAAGCGTTCCAGTTCGGCGTGGCCGGGGAGTTCGCCGTTCCAGAGCAGGTAGGCGACCTCTTCGAAGGAGCAGGTGGCGGCCAGCTCCTGCACGGCGTAGCCGCGGTAGGTCAGCGAGTTGGTCTCGGGCACCACCTTGGAGATGGCGGTGGTGTCGACGACGACGCCCGCCAGGCCCTTGTGAATATCCGGCATCAGGGGTTCCTTCCGAGAGTGAAGTCGACGATGGCGGAGTCGAATTCGTTGTAGCGCTCGTACTGCAGCAGTTCGTAGAGCCGGGAGCGGTGCTGCATGCGGTCGAGCAGCCCCGATTGCGTTCCCTCGGCGAAGATCTCGCGCAACCCCCGCTCGGCGGCGAACATGGCCAGCCGCAGCGTGGTCACCGGGTAGATGACCGCGTTGTAGCCGATCCGCTCCAGCACCGGGGCCGGGATCAGCTCGGATTTGCCGAACTCGGTCATGTTCGCCAGCAGCGGGATTCCGACCGCCGCCCGGAACTTCTCGAAATCGGCGACGGTGTGCAGCGCCTCGGTGAAGATCAGGTCCGCGCCCGCCTCGGCGTATGCCTTCGCACGATCGATGGCGGCATCGACGCCCTCGATCCCGGCGGCGTCGGTGCGCGCGCAGATCACGAAGTTCGGGTCCCGGCGGGCGGAGACCGCGGCGGTGAGCCGGCGCAGCATCTCCTCGACCGGGACGACCGCCTTGCCGTCCAGGTGCCCGCAGCGCTTGGGGTTGACCTGGTCCTCCAGGTGCAGCCCGGCGATACCGGCGTCCTCGAGCACGGTGACCGTGCGGGCGGCGCTCATGGGCTCGCCGAAGCCGGTGTCGGCGTCGATGAGCACCGGCAGGTCGGTGACCCCGGCCACCTGCTGCCCGCGCCCGGCCACCTCGGTGAGCGTGGTGAGCCCGATGTCGGGCAGCCCGAGCTCCGCGGCGAGCACGGCGCCGGAGACGTAGACGCCCTCGAACCCGATCTCCTGGATCAGCTTCGCCACCAGCGGGTTGAAGGCGCCGGGGAGCCGCTGGATCGTCCCGGAGGTCAGCCCGGTGCGGAACGCGATCCGCTTGTCGGCGGCCGAGGTGGCCGCTACCGGCAGCCCCGTCATCGGAAGAGGCCCTTCGGGGAGCGGGGCGCGCGGGCGAGCACATCCGCCGAGACGGTGAAGGTGAGCTCCGACAGCTCGCTCGCGGCGAGCTCGCCCGTGCGCTGCGCCACCTCGAGGAAACGATCCTGCTCGGCGGGCTCCACCACCCCATCGGCAAGGGTGCGGAACTTGGCGATGTACTGCTCGCGGGCGAAGGGCCTGGCACCGAGCGGGTGCGCGTCGGCGACCGCGAGCTCGTCGGTGAGCACCTCGCCGCTCGTCAGCGTGATTTCGGCGCGCGCGCCGAACGCCTTCTCGGCCGGGTCGGTCGAGTGGTACCGGCGGGTCCACTCCGGGTCCTCGGCGGTGGAGATCTTGTGCCAGAGGTCGACCGTGGACGGGCGTTGCGCGCGCTCGGGGGTGTAGGAGTGCTCGTGGTGCCAGGTGCCGTCCTCCAGCGCGACCGCGAAGATGTAGGGCACCGAGTGGTCGAGGGTCTCGCGCGAGGCGGTCGGGTCGAACTTCTGCGGGTCGCCGGAGCCAGTGCCGATCACCACGTGCGTGTGGTGGCTGGTGTGCAGCACGATCGAGGCGATCCGGTCCAGGTCGCCGATCCGCCCGCGCATGCGCCTGGCCAGGTCGATCGGGGCCTGGCTCTGGTACTCGGCGGAGTGCTCCTTGGTGTAGGAGTCCAGGATCGCGCGCTTGGGCTCGCCGGGGCCGGGCAGCGGCACCGAGTACTCGATGTCCGGGCCGCCGAGCAGCCGGGCGATCACGCCGTCCTCGCCCTCCCAGATCGGGGCGGGGGCGCCCTCGCCGCGCAGCGCCCGGTCCACCGCCTCGACCGCCATCTTCCCGGCGAAGGCGGGGGCGTACGCCTTCCAGCTGGAGATCTCGCCCTTGCGCGACTGGCGCGTGGCGGTGGTGGTGTGCAGCGCCTGGCCGATGGCCTGGTGGATCGTCGCGGTGTCCAGCCCGAGCAGCGTGCCGATGCCCGCCGCCGCCGATGGACCCAGGTGCGCCACATGGTCGATCTTGTGCCGGTGCAGGCAGATGGCGCGGACCAGGTCGATCTGGATCTCGTAGCCGGTGGCGAGGCCGCGGATCAGGTCGCGGCCGGAGCGCCCCGCGTGCTGGGCCACCGCCAGGATCGGCGGGATGTTGTCGCCGGGGTGCGAGTACTCGGCGGCCAGGAAGGTGTCGTGGAAGTCGAGCTCGCGCACCGCGACGCCGTTGGCCCAGGCCGCCCACTCCGGGGAGTAGCGGCCGTCCGCGCCGAAGACGGTCGCGCCCGGGGAGTAGGGGTGCGCCAGCGCCTGGGCGCGGGCGTTGGCGACCGGGCGCCGGGTGAGCGCCGCCACCGAGACCGCGGCGTTGTCGATGATCCGGTTGACGATCATCTCCTCGGTCTCCGGGGCGACCGCGACGGGGTCGGCGGCTACCTCCGCGATCCGCCACGCCAGGTGCTGTTCGCGGGGGAAGTCCGCCGCGGAAGGGTGGGTGCGGACGAGATGATTCTGCACGGGCCGATGCCTCCGGTCGTCGCGGGAAAATCGCTTCGAGCCGAACGCTACAAGCGGAGGCGGTACCGGAGAATACGTCGCACAGCGCGTATTTTGCGGAGGCGATTCGGTGAATCTGCGTAGTCTGCGAAAGGTCTTCCGCCTGGTCAACGGGTTACCGCCGGGCCGAGAGCGAACCTCGGAGCCGGGTCCGGGTTCGGCGAGAGCGGGGTCACCGCTTACCGGACCGGCGCACGGGGTACCCGGTAACGACGAGTATGCGGGCGGGTGTTTCCGTCCCGGGAGGTGGTGGCGATGTGGTGGCGCGATCGAGCGGCGGCGTTGGTGTTCGGGGCCGTGATCGGCGGCGGGCTGGTGGTGGCGCCCGCGGGGGCCGAGCCACTGATCGTGCCGACCTACAGCTGCCGGCTACTCGACCAGAACATCACCGGGGTCACCACCGGCCGGGAGAACTGCAGCGCCTCCGACGGCGCGCCGTCGGGGTCGGTCCGGCAGCCACTGCGGCTCGAGTTTCCGGCCGCGCGCACCGTTTTCACCTGCAAGGAGGGCGTGGTACGGCTGCCCGATGACGTACAGGGGCTGCGCTGCGTGCAGACCGAGGGGCCGTGGGGCGGCTGACCGCGGGGGCTCGGCCTCGGCACGGCCGCCCGAGCGGGCGCCCACCGAACATCGCTAGGAAATTGCCGGATTTCGGATGTAAGTGCATTTGCACAGTTCGGACCGACCAGTCGGCGCGACAAAAGGATTTGCTGCGAAGGCTGCGAAGCGCGCAACGGCGCGGCTCGAAATGTGTTGTGCTGAACCCGATGAGCACAGCACTGGAGATTCCGATGATCCTGGTCGGCCGCGTCGACCCCTGCGGTGACCACCCCGGATACGACACCGAACCCACGGCCGCGCAACCGGATCCGGAGCCGGCGGCCAGCCACCGGCTGCGGTGGGCGCGCGCCCGCGACACGCCGGAGCCGTAGTCACGCCGAGCGCGGCAGCCGCCGGATGCCGGAGCGTCGCGGGCGCGGCTCCGCCGGGGCGGGGACCTCGGTCACCAGGTGCCGGTCCGGCGCCTCGGTGTAGAGCGATTCCAGCAGCTCGGCGTAGCGCTTCGCCACCACGTCGCGGCGCACGGTGAGCTTCGGGGTGAGCTCGGGGCTGCCCGGCTCCCAGACGTGGTCGAGCAGGACGAAGCGCTTGATCTGCTCCGGCCGCGACACCCTGGCATTGCCCTCGCGCACCGCCTCGGTGATCCGCTGCCGGATGGCGGGGCGCCCGGCCAGGATCGCGACGTCGGCCGCCACCACCCCGTTGCTCGCGGCGTCCGCGGCGATGGCGCTGGTGTCCAGGGTGATCAGCGCGGTCAGGAACGGCTGCTGCTCACCGAAGACCACCACGTTGCCGACCAGGAACGAGGCCGCGCGCACCGCGTTCTCGATCCGGGACGGCGCGATGTTCTTGCCGGAGTCGTTGATGATCATGTCGCTGCGGCGGCCGACGATGCGGTAGTTGCCGGCCTCGTCGCGCTCGCCGAGGTCGCCGGTGCGCAGCCAGTCGCCGCGGTAGAAGGCGCGGCGGGTGCGGTCCGGGTCGCGGTGGTAGCCGCGCATCACCATCGGGCCGCGCACCAGCAGCTCGCCGTCGGCGGCCAGCCGCACCTCGGCTCCGCGCAGCGGCGCGCCGACGGTGCCGAGCCCGGGGTTGTCGGCGGTGGTCGTCGTCGTGACCCCGGCCGCCTCGGAGAGCCCCCAGACCTCGGTGAGCCGGATGCCGAGGCCGTGGAAGTACGCCAGCACCTCCGCCGCGATGGGCGCCGCGCCGGAGGCCGCGAAGCGGATGTGGTCGAGCCCGATCCCGGCGCGGATCGTGCGCAGCACCAGCCGGTCCGCGATCCGCAGCCGCAGCCGCAGCACCGGGCCCGGCCGCCCGCCCGCCAGCTCGACCCTGGCGTGCGCGCTGCCGGTGCGCAGCGCCCATCCCGCCACCGCGCGCTTCGCCCGGCGCGGCTCGGCCTCGATGGCGCTCTCGATCCCGGCCCGCGCCTTCTGCCACACCCGGGGCACGCCGAAGAGCACGGTCGGCCGCACCTCGGTCAGCACCTCGCCCATCCGGGCCGGGTCGGCCAGCGAGGTCACCTGGATGCCGCGGGTCATGCCCGCGTAGTGCGCGGTGATCCGGTCGGCGATGTGCGCGGCCGGCAGGTAGGAGACGATGCGGTCGTCGAAGTCGGCGGGCAGGTGCTCGCCGAGCGCGACCAGCTGGGCCAGGATGTTGGAGTGCGTCAGCTCGACGCCCTTGGGTGAGCCGGTGGTGCCCGCGGTGTAGGTGAGGGTTGCCAGGTCGTCCGGGCGCACCTGCTGCCAGCGGGTGTCGAAGTCGAAGTCCGGGTCGCCGTTCTCGATCAGCTGCGCCAGCGAGATCGCGCCAGGCCCCGGCTCGTCGACGCAGACGACGGCGGCGAAGTGCAGCCCGGTGCGGGTCAGCCGGGGCAGCAGCGCGCGCTCGGTGATCACCACGCGGTTGCCCGCATTGCCGCAGACCTCGGCGATCTGCTCCGGCGCCGCGGTGTTGTAGAGCGAGAACGGCACCGCGCCCAGGTGCAGCGCGGCGGTGTCGACCAGGTGGAACTCCGGGCGGTTGGCGAGCAGCAGCGCGATGGTCTCGCCGCGCGCCACCCGCAGCGCGGCCAGCCCGCCCGCGATCGCGCGCACGGCCGTGCGGTACTGCGCCCAGGTGTAGCTGCGGGCCGGGTCAAGCCCGCGCAGCGCGACCGCCTCCGGGCGCATCGCGGCGGTGGCCTGGAAGGCCTGCGGCAGCGTCGACACGTGCCTGCCCGAGCAGTGCGGAAAGCTGACGAACGGGAAGCGGCTCGGGTACATCAGTTCTCCACTCTCGACGTCGAGGCAGAATCAACGGTAACTTATTACCCAGATTTTCGACCTGTTCTTCGTGATCGGAGCATGTTCTCATGCCAGCTTCCATCGGATCTCCCGACAACATCTTCGACCGGATCGGCGGTTACGAGGCACTAGAGGCAGTCGTCGCCGACTTCTATATCCGGGTGCTCGCCGACGACCGGCTGGCCGGGTTCTTCACCGGCGTGAACCTGAATCGGCTGCGCGGCAGACAGGTCGAGTTCTTCGCCACCGCGCTCGGCGGCCCCGACCCGTACACCGGCGCGCCGATGAAGCAGGTGCACCAGGGGCGCGGCATCACGCTCGCCCACTTCGGGCTGGTGGCCGGCTACCTCGCGGACGCGCTCACCGACGCCGGGGTGTCGCGGGAGCTGACCGAGGAGATCATCGCGGCGGTCGCGCCGCTCGCAGGCGACATCACCTCGGGCTGATCAGCCGGGCGCGCGGCTTCATCCGCCGTCGAACTCCGGCCCGTCGAACTCCAGCCCGGCGGGCAGCGGCTCGGCGGCGGGGTCGGGGCGCAGGTCGGCGCTGTTGGCGACGAGGGCGAGGCAGAGATAGGAGCCGGCCACGAAGAGCAGCTCCAGCAACTCGGCGGCGCTGCGGTGCGCGGCGAGCTCGCGCCAGGTGTCGTCGCGGACCCGGTGCCCGGCGAGCAGCTCGTCGGCGGCGCGCAGCAGCAGGCTCTCCTCGCGCGGCCAGAGCGCCGCGTCCGGGCCGTGCCGCACGGCGGCCACCTCCTCGGGGGGAAAGCCGTGCCGCAACGCGATTCGCACGTGCTGCTCCCACTCGTAGCGGCAGCCGGTGCGCCAGGCCACGCGCAGAATCAGCAGCTCGCGGGCGCGCGGCTCGATGGTGCCGCGCTCGAGCAGCAGCCCGTTGTAGCCGAGCCAGGCGGCGGCGAGCTCGGGGTGGTGGCCGAGCACGCCGAGGATGTTCGGCAACGGCGGGGCATCCGGGGCGCCGGAGAGGTAGCGGTCGGCCATGCCGACCTTGCCGCGGAACAGTTCGCGGGCGTCGTCGTCCCACTTCTCGATCGGCAGCGGGGGCAGCCGTGGCTCGCTGTGCACCCGCTCAGCGTAGCGGCAGAGGCCGGTCCGCGGGAAGCGTCACCCGCTCCCCCTCGACCGTGCGCAGGAATTCCTCGATCACCGCCACCGTCTCGGCGTGCCCGGTGTCGATGTCGAAGAACTCCTCCATCCGCAGCAGCCGGGAGACGCTCGACATGAGCATGACCACGGTGGTCGCGGTCCACGGCGGCGGCACGTCGCGGTAGCCGGCCAGGATCCGCCCGACCTCCTCGAGCTGCAGCTCGCGGAAGCGCCGGGAGGACTCCGCGATCTCGGCGCGAACAGTCCTGCGGTGCACGGCCATCGAGATGAACTCCATGGTGAGCGCGGTCTGCGACTGCCCGTGCACGGCCTCCCACAGCCCCCACAGCGGCTGCGCGTCCTCGAACACCTCGCGCTGGTGCTGGTAGCTGCGCTCGGCGCCGCGCCGGAACAGCTCGACGAAGAGGTTGTCCATGGTGTCGTAGTAGTAGTACACCAGCCCCGGGTTCACCCCGGCCCGCGCGGCGAGGCGCCGCGAACTCACCGCCGCGTAGCCCTCGTCGAGCATGATCTGCTCGGCCGCGTCCAGCAGCGCGACCCGGGTGGCCGCGCCATCGGCCCTGCTCGCCCGCTCGGTCTTCATCGCCACCTCCATCGGCCCTTGACATCGGGATCGGGCCCACCTTATAACTTTAACCACCCGATCAATTTAACCGGGTGCTCAAACTCTCTCGCCGATCGGAGGACGCCATGGCATCCGACCTACCGGCCACGGTGACCGTCCGCTGCGGCAGGCGCACCGCCACCGGCGAGCACCGGGACGGCAACACGGTGCTGCAGATCGCCCGCATCCTCGGGCTGAACCCGCCCTCCTCCTGTGAGATGGGCAACTGCGCCACCTGCATCGCGCGGGTGACGGAGGGCAGCGCGGTCATGCGCGTCAACGACGCGCTGACCGAGGACGAGGTGGCCGAGGGCTGGGTGCTCACCTGCCAGGCCGTGCCGACGACCCCGCTGCTGCGGGTCGACTACGACGATTAGGAGCCAACCGATGCCCTCATCCCACACCGCCGTCGTCACCGGCGGCGCCTCCGGCATGGGGCTGGCCATCGCGCAGCGCCTCGCCGCCCGCGGCGACCGGGTGGCGATCCTGGACCTGGACGGCGCCGGCGCCGAGCGCGCCGCCGCCGAGATCCGCGACAAGGGTGACACCGCGGCGGGTTTCGCCGCCGACGTCACCGACCGCGCCGCCGTCGACGCCGCGCTGGCCGCGACCCGCGAGACCTACGGCCCGGTCGACATCCTGGTCACCAGCGCCGGGCTGGTCGCCTTCCAGCCCTTCACCGAGATCTCGCTCGAGTCCTGGAACCGGGTGCTCGCGGTGAACCTCACCGGCACGTTCCACTGCGTGCAGGCGGTGCTGCCGGACATGCTGGCTCAGAGCTGGGGCCGGATCGTCACGATCTCCTCCTCCAGCGCGCAGCGCGGCTCGCCGGGCATGGTGCACTACACCGCCTCGAAGGGCGCGGTGATCGCCATGACCAAGGGGCTGGCGCGCGAGTACGCCGCGCGCGGCATCACGGTGAACACCATTCCGCCGTCCGGGATCGACACCCCGATGTCGCGCTCCTCGCAGGCCGCGGGCCATCTACCGGACAGCGCCACGATGGCGAACGCGATCCCGGTCGGCTTCCTCGGCACCGGCGACGACATCGCCGCGGCCTGTGCGTTCCTCTGCTCCGACGATGCCCGCTACATCACCGGCCAGGTGGTCGGCGTCAACGGCGGCACCGTCATCTGACCCGACGAAGGAGTACCGCGATGACCGATTGGCCCAAGCCCGCGGCGGGCAGCTGGACCGAGCACTACCCGGACCTGGGGACCGGGCCGATGTCCTTCGAGGACTCGGTCTCCCCGGAGTTCTACGAACTCGAGCGCACCGCGATCTTCGAACGCGCCTGGCTCAATATCGGCCGGGTGGAGCAGCTGCCGCGCGTCGGCAGCTACTTCACCAAGGAGATCGCCATCGCGCGCACCTCGATCCTGGTGGTGCGCGGGCGTGACCAGGAGGTGCGGGCGTTCCACAATGTCTGCCGCCACCGCGGCAACAAGCTGGTGTGGAGCGAGTTCCCGCGCGAGGAGGTCTCCGGCACCTGCCGCCAGTTCACCTGCAAGTACCACGGCTGGCGCTACGGCCTGGACGGCGGCTTGAACTTCGTGCAGCAGGAGGGCGAGTTCTTCGGGCTGGACAAGGGCGAGTTCGGGCTGGTCCCGGTGCACTGCGAGATCTGGGCCGGGTTCGTCTACATCAACCTGGCGCCGGAGCCGCCGCAGACGCTCACCGAGTTCCTCGGCCCGATGGTCGGCGCGCTCGCCGACTACCCGTTCGACCGGATGACCGAGCGCTACGACTTCAAGGCGGAGAACGCGAGCAACTGGAAGCTCTTCGCCGACGCCTTCCAGGAGTACTACCACGTGCCGGGGCTGCACTCGCAGCAGGTGCCGGGCGCTGTGCGCCAGCCGGACTCCGGATTCACCTGCGCCCATTACCAATTGGACGGCCCGCACCGGATGGTGAGCACCGGCGGCGCGCGCCGCTGGACGCTGCCGCCGGAGTTCATGTACCCGATCGAGCGGGTCACCCGCAGCGGCCTGGTCGGGCCGTGGGAATCGCCGGACATCGGGGAGCTGCCGCCCGGCATCAACCCCGGCCGCATCGAGCCGTGGGGCATCGACAACTTCCAGATCTTCCCGAACGTCGAGATCCTCTTCTACCGCGGCTGGTACCTGATCTACCGCTACTGGCCGACCTCGCACAACACGCACACCTTCGAGGGCACGCTCTGCTACCAGCCGGCCGACTCGGTGCGCAAGCGGGTCGAGCACGAGGTCTCCTCGGTGGTGTTCAAGGAGTTCGCGCTGCAGGACGCCGGCATGCTCACCGGCACCCAGACCGCGCTGGAGCAGGCGTACCGCACCGCCGGGATCACCGACTACCCGGTGAACGACCAGGAGATCCTGGTGCGCCACTTCCACCGGGCCGTCGCGGACTGGGTCGGCGCCTTCCACGGGGCGGCGGCGCGCTGATGCCGATGCTGCCCGCGGCCTTCGCCGAGTTCGAGCGCTTCGCGCCGATCTGGTGCCTGCCCACCGAGTCCGAGCGCTGGAACAAGCGCCTGGCCAGCACCATGGCCGAGCTGACCGACTTCTACGACGCCTTCTTCCCGCGGCTGGACGACGCCATCGTCTACTGCGACAAGTTCCCGCTCGACGACCTGCCCGACGACGCGCTGAACCTGCTGTACCTCGTGTACTCGCTGGTCCAGGCCGCGATGGCGGTGGAGATCTTCTCCCAGCCCGCCCCGGTGGACAGCGCCGACGCCTATCTCGACCGGGTCGGCGAGCCGACCCCCTGAACGGAGACGACCATGACGACACTCACCGTCGAGAAGCTGGGCCGCGAGGTCGGCGCCGAGATCATCGGGCTCACCCCGGAGCGGCTGCTCGGTGACCCCGGCGTACCCGCGGCGATCCGGCAGGCGCTGGAGGACAACGGGGTACTGGTCTTCCGCGGCCTGCACCTGGACCCGGAGACCCAGGTGGAGTTCTGCCGCACCCTGGGCCCGATCGACACCTCCCCCGGCCACCACCCGGTCGATGGCATCTACCGGGTCAGCCTGGACACCGCCAAGAACTCCTCGGCGAGCTACCTGCGGGCGACCTTCGACTGGCATATCGACGGCTGCACGCCCGAGGACGACGCCTACCCGCAGATGGCGACCATGCTCTCCGCCAAGGCGGTGGCCGAGTCCGGCGGCGAGACCGAATTCGCCAGCACGTATTCGGCCTACGACGATCTCGACCCCGCCGAGCAGCGGCACCTGGCCGGGCTGCGGGTGGTGCACTCGCTGGAGGCCTCGCAGCGCCGGCTCACCCCCGACCCGACCCCGGAGCAGCTCGCGGCCTGGCGGCGGCGGCCGGTGCGCGAGCACCCGATCGTCTGGACGCACCGCTCCGGGCGGCGCTCGCTGGTGCTCGGCGCCTCGGCGGGCGAGGTGGTCGGGCTGGATGCCGAGCAGAGCCGGGCCCTGCTCGACGGGCTGCTGGAGCGCAGCACCACGCCGGAGCGGGTGTACCGGCACGAGTGGACCGTCGGCGACACCGTGATCTGGGACAACCGCGGCGTCATCCACCGGGCAGCCCCCTACGACGCCGGGTCGCCGCGCGAGATGTTGCGCACCACCGTGCTCGGCGACGAACCGATTCAGTAAGGAGTACGACCATGCCGCGTTGGCCCAAGCCCCCCGAGGGCAGCTGGACCGAGCACTACTCGGACCTCGGTACCGACCCCATGTCCTACGAGGACTCCATCTCCCCCGAGTTCTACGAGCTGGAGCGCAAGGCCATCTTCGAGCGGGCCTGGCTCAATGTCGGCCGGGTGGAGCAGCTGCCGAAGGTGGGCAGCTACTACACCAAGGAGATCGACGCCGCGCGCAGCTCGGTGATCATCGTGCGGGACCGGGAGAAGCAGGTCCGCGCCTTCCACAATGTCTGCCGCCACCGCGGCAACAAGCTGGTGTGGAACGAGTTCCCGCGCGAAGAGACCTCCGGCACCTGCCGCCAGTTCACCTGCAAGTACCACGGCTGGCGCTACGGCCTGGACGGCGGGCTGAACTTCGTCCAGCAGGAGGGCGAGTTCTTCGACCTGGACAAGAGCGCCTACGGGCTGGCGCCGGTGCACTGCGAGGTCTGGTCCGGGTTCATCTTCATCAATCTCGCCGCCGAACCGGCGCAGACGCTGCGCGAATTCCTCGGCCCGATGGTCACCGATCTGGAGGGCTACCCCTTCGACCGGATGACCGACCGCTTCACCTACCGGGCCGAGGTCGGCGCGAACTGGAAGCTCTACATGGACGCGTTCCAGGAGTTCTACCACGCGCCGGTACTGCACGCGAGCCAGTCGCCGGACAACTACGCCACCGCCGCCCAGACGGCCGGTTTCGAGGCGCCGCACTACCAGCTGGAGGGGCCGCACCGGCTGGTCAGCACCTCGGGCGTGGTGACCTGGGAGCTCGACCCCAGCATGCGCAAGCCGATGGAGGACATCACCCGCAGCGGGCTCTTCGGCCCGTGGCAGCAGCCGGAGCTCGGCGAGATGCCGAGCGGGCTGAACCCGGCGAAGTGCGACCCGTGGGGGCTGGATTCGTTCCAGCTCTTCCCGAACTTCACCATCCTGATCTGGTCCGCGGGCTGGTACCTGACCTACCACTACTGGCCGACCGCCTACAACCGGCACATCTTCGAGGGCAACCTGTACTTCGTCCCGGCCAAGACCCCGCGCGAGCGGGTGGCGCTGGAGATGGCGGCGGTGACCTTCAAGGAGTACGCGCTGCAGGACTCCAACACCCTGGAGGCCACCCAGATCTCGCTGGAATCCCGTGCGGTGCGGCGCTTCCCGCTCAACGACCAGGAGATCCTGCTGCGGCACCTGCACAAGGTCGCCGGCGAGTGGGTCGGCGAGTACCGGAGCGAGGCGGTCCGATGAGCGCGCTGCTGCCCGCCGAGTTCGCCGACCTGGAGCCGTGGGCCGAGACCTGGTCCCTGGCGACCGAACCCGAGCGCTACGACCGCCGGATGGCCAGTTCGATGCCGGAGATGCAGGGCTTCTACGACGCGATCACCCCGCGCTCCGAGGCCGCCCTGACCTACCTGGACCGGTACACCCTCGACGACCTGCCCGACGATGCCCGCAGGCTGATGTGGCTGCTGCACTCGATGATCATGGTCTCCTTCCCGGTCGAGGTGTGGAGCCAGCCGCGGGTGCCGGATTCCGGTGCGGCCGCGCTGCACTGCGTGCTGGAGCCGCGCTCGTGACGGTCGTTCTGCGCGCCGCCCGGTGGCTGGACGTGGAGACCGGGGAGCTGCACTCGCCCGCCGTGCTCGTGGTGCGCGGCGAGCACATCGCGGCGGTGGACCCCGACGTCGTCCCGGACGGCGCGGTGGTGCACGACCTCGGTGACGTCACGCTGCTGCCCGGGTTGATGGACATGGAGATCAACCTGCTCATCGGCGGCCCGGAGACCCCGACCGGGCTGCCGCTGCCCATGCACGGCGTGCAGGACGACCCGGTCTACCGCACGCTGCGCGCCACCGTGAACGCGCGGATCACGCTGGAGGCCGGTTTCACCACGGTCCGCAACCTCGGGCTGATGGTGAAGACCGGCGGCTACCTGCTCGATGTCGACCTGCACCGCGCCATCGAGCAGGGCTGGTTCCCCGGCCCGCGCATCCACTCCGCCGGCCACGCCATCACCCCCACCGGCGGGCACCTGGACCCCACCATGTTCCAGCGCCTCGCCCCGCACATCATGCCGCTGGCGGTGGAGGAGGGGATCGCCAACGGCGTCGACCAGGTGCGGCACGCGGTGCGCTACCAGATCAAGTACGGCGCGCAGCTGATCAAGGTCTCCGCCTCGGGCGGGGTGATGTCGCACAGCACCGCGCCCGGCATCCAGCAGTACTCGGACGAGGAGCTGGCCGCCATCGTGGACGAGGCGCACCGGGCCGGGCTGCACGTGGCCGCGCACGCGCACGGCGACGCCGGGATCCGCGCCTGCATCCGCGCCGGGGTCGACTGCATCGAGCACGGCTCACTGGCCAGCGACGACACCATCGCCATGATGGTCGAGCACGGCACCTACCTGGTGCCGACCAGCTACCTCTCCGAGGGGCTCGACGTGTCGAAGGCGCCACCGGCCCTGCAGGAGAAGGCCGCCGTGGTCTTCCCGCAGGCCAGGCGGATGCTCGGGAAGGCGATCGCGGCCGGGGTGAAGATCGCCTGCGGCACCGACGCGCCCGCCGTCCCGCACGGCGACAACGCCAAGGAGCTGTGGGCGCTGGTCGACCGCGGGATGACCCCCGCGCAGGCGCTGCGCGCGGCCACCGTGGTGAGCGCCGAGCTGCTCGGCGTCACCGACCGCGGGAAGCTCGAGCCCGGGCTGCTCGCCGACATCATCGCCGTGCCCGGCGACCCCACCACCGACATCACCCGCACCCAGCACGTCGCCTTCGTCATGAAGGGCGGCGTGGTGCACAAGAACACCACCGCCTGACAGGAGTCACCATGCCGACCGGAATCCTCTTCGTCGAGTCCAGCCCCAAGTCCGCGGACGAGGCCGCCGCCTACCACGACTGGTACGAGAACACGCACCTGGCCGAGATGTGCAAGCTGGACGGCGTGGTCGCCGCGCGCAGGCTCGCCGTGGTCGGCGAGGACAGCTTCGTGGCGCTCTACGAGATCGAGGCCGACGACCTGGACGCCGTGCGCGCCGGGCTCGGCGCCGCGTCGCGCTCCGGGCAGATGTCGCCGCCGGTGGGGCTGCGCACCGACCCGCCGCCGACCGTCCGGCTGCTCCGCGACATCGCCTCCTTCCGGCCCTGAGGTGGCCGTGCAATCGCCGACCCCCGGGCAACCCGCGCACGCGGAGCACCCTGAGCGGCCGGGGTACTCCCGGCACTCCGGTCAGCAGGATACCGGGACCTTCCACGACCGGCTGTACATCGGCGGGCGGTGGCGGCCGCCCACCGGCGACGGCGTCATCGAGGTCGTCTCGCCGCACACCGAGGCGGTGATCGCCCGGCTCGCCGCGCCCGGGTTCGACGATGTCGACGCCGCCGTGCTCGCCGCCCGCGAGTCCTTCGACCACGGCCCGTGGCGGCACACCCCGGTCGCCGAGCGGGTCGCGGCAATCCGTGATCTGGCCGACCGCTACACGGCCCGCGAAGCGGAGATCGCCGGCGTGGTCACCGCGGAGATGGGCGCGCCCACCCGCTTCGCCCGCTCCGCGCACGCCAAACTGCCCGGGTTCATGATGCGCGCGCTGGCCGACGTGGCGGCGACCTTCCCGTGGGAGGAGACCCGCCCCGGCTACCTCGGCGCCGACGTGCTGGTCACGCACGAGCCGGTCGGGGTGGTCGCCGCCGTCGTCCCGTGGAACATGCCGGTCTTCCTCACCGTCGCCAAGCTGATCCCGGCGCTGCTCGCGGGGTGCAGCGTCGTCCTCAAGCCGTCACCGGAGACCCCGCTCGACGCCTACCTCATGGCGGAGCTGCTGTCGGACAGCCGGATTCCGCCCGGCGTCGTCTCCATCCTGCCCGGCGACGGCGAACTCGGCGCCCACCTGGTGGCGCACCCCGGCGTGGACAAGGTGTCGTTCACCGGCTCCACCGCGGCGGGCCGAAGGGTGGCCGCGGCCTGCGCCCCCGCACTGCGCAAGGTGAGCCTGGAGCTGGGCGGCAAATCCGCCGCGGTGGTGCTCGACGACGCCGACCCCGAGCAGGTCGCCACCGGCGCCCAGGTGGCCGCGCTGATGAACGGCGGCCAGGCCTGCGTCGCGCAGACCCGGATCCTGGTGCCGCGCCACCGCTACCGCGAACACGTCGAGGCGCTGAGCGAGATGGTCTGGAAGCTGCGCGTCGGCGACCCGGCCGACGAGGCCACCGACATCGGCCCGCTGGTCTCGGCCAGGCAGCGCGACCGCGTGCACGGCTACCTCGAGGCCGGGCTCCGCGAGGGCGCCAAGGCCGTGGTCGGCGGAACCGGCGCGCCGCCCGGCTGCGAGCGCGGCTGGTACGTCCGGCCGACGCTCTTCACCGAGGTCGAGCCCGGGATGCGGATCGCGACCGAGGAGATCTTCGGCCCGGTGATCACCGTGCTCGCGCACGACGGCGACGACGACGCCGTCGCACTGGCCGATGCCACCGAGTACGGCCTCTCCGGCTCGGTCTGGTCGGCCGACCCGCAGCGGGCGCTGGCGGTGGCACGCCGGATCCGCAGCGGCACCGTCGGGATCAACGCCGCCTACAGCATGGATCCGGTCGCCCCCTTCGGCGGCGTCAAGGCCAGCGGGATCGGCCGCGAGTTCGGCCGCGAGGGGCTGGCCGGCTACCTCACCACCAAATCCGTGTCCGGAATCTAGAGGAGACACTGTGCAGTTGTCGTTCGGCCCCGAGGTGGAGGCCTTCCGCGCCGAGTTCGCGGCCTTCCTGGACGCGAACCTGCCCGAGGCGCCGGAGGAGCGCTCGAAGTCCAGTGCGGACGTCCCCGAGTGGGCCCGGCGCTGGCAGCGGCTGCTCTTCGACAACGGCTGGCTGCTACCTGCCAACCCGCCGGAGTTCGGCGGCCGCAACGCCTCGGTGCTCCAGCAATATGTGCACCTGGAAGAGCTGTCCAAGCGGCGGATCTACCACTCCTTCAACCCGCAGGGCGTCGGCATCATCGCCGCCTCGCTGCTCTCCTTCGGCACCGAGGAGCAGAAGCACCGGTGGGCGGTGCCGATCCTGCGGGCCGAGATCACCGCGTCGCTCGGCATGAGCGAACCGGGCGCGGGCTCGGACCTGGCCGGACTGCGCACGAGGGCGGTCCGCGAGGGCGACGAGTACGTGGTGGACGGCCAGAAGGTCTGGACCTCAGGCGCGCACGACGCCGACGTCCTGCTCACCTTCGTCCGCACCGACCCCGCCGCCCCGAAGCACAAGGGCATCAGCGTCCTGCTGATTCCGACCGACAGCCCCGGCGTCACCCGCCGCCCCTTCCCCTCGATCTGCGCCCCGGACGACCTGGACTTCAACGAGGTCTACTTCGAGGGTGTCCGCGTCCCCGCCGCGAACCGGATCGGGCCGGAGAACGGTGGCTGGACGGTCGCCAACGGCTCCCTCGGCCACGAGCGGAACCTGCTGTGGCTCAGCCACGCCGACCGCCTGGCCGACCTCGTCCGCGACTTCACCCCGCAGACCGAGCACGACCGCGACGCCTACGCCACCAGCGTCATGGACCTGCACGCCCTGAAACTCCTCGGCTCCGCCGCCCTTGCCCGCGCCGCGCGCGGCGAACCGGACGTCGCCGCGCTCTCCGTGCTCAAGGTGATGGGCTCCGAGGCGGTGCAGGCGGGCACCGAGCAGGCCCTGTCCAGCATGGGCGCCGACGGCCTGATCCACCCCGCGCTCAGCGCACCCCCGGGCGCGCACACCATCGGCCACTTCGCCAGCGGCTGGTTCGAGCGCTACACCAGGACCTTCGCGCACACCATCGCCGGCGGCACCTCGGAGATCCAGCGCACCATCATCGCCCAGCGCGTGCTCGGGCTGCCCCGGCGATGACGCTCAGGGCAGCTTGATCACCGACATGTACATCTCCAGCACCGGCCGATGAAGGTCGACGTCATCGAGCTTGGTGCCGAGCACCACCGAGTCGGTGGTGTGCACCAGGATTCGCGCGAAGGTCAGCGGCGGGATGGTCAGGGTCGCGCCGACCTGCGCCATGCCTTCGGTGATGAAGCGGGCCAGCGCCTCGACCACTTGCTCCCGCCTGGCCGCCACCCGCTCCCTCGCCTCCGGATTCCGCAGCAGGTACAGCGTGAACTCCATGCCGAGCGCGGCGTGCTCGGCGCCCCGGTCGTCGCTGAGCCGCTGCCAGAGCTCCGCGATCCGGTCCAGCTCGTGCGCGCCGACCTGAGCCGCCGACACCACCTCGGTGAAGGTGTCGAAGTAGCGCTGCCAGTACCACTCGTTGACCGCGAGGAAGAGCTCCTCCTTGGTCGAGAAGTGCTTGTAGATGGCGCCTTTCGTGTATCCGGCGGCATAGGCGATGTCGTCGAGGGTCGCGGCGGTGAAGCCTTTCTCGGCGAAGACCTCCTGGGCGGCCTCCAGCAGCAGACCGCGCGTGTGCTCGAGCCGCCGCTCCCTGGTCCATCGTTCCGCCATAGCAGCGAGTATGCCATCGGATCTCAGAAACTCTTCCCCTATCCAGATACTCATTGGTATCTTGAGAACTGCTGAGTCACCAACTTAGGGGTCCTGCGATGAGCGCACCAGCAGAGAACAAGAAACCCACCACTGTCACCGAATCAGTCGGCGCGACAGCGGATCTGGGATCGAAAGCACCATCCGCGTCCAGACCGGTGGTGATCTGGGCGATCATCGGCGGGCTGATCCTCGCCTTCCAGATCTACATCTGGGCCAGCTGGGCCATCGGGCCGCACTTCGAGCGGGTACCGACCGGGCCCAGCGACCCGCCCACCTGGATGAAGATCATCCTGGGCACCTGGACCACCGTCATCCTGGCCGGCTGGCCGGTCGGCGTCTGGTGGTTCATCGTCCGGCCGTGGCGCCGCGAGCGCCGGATCACCCTGGACGGCATGCTCCTGGTCGCCTGCGGGCTGCTGTTCTTCCAGGATCCGCTGCTCAACTACTTCAATACGTGGAGCACCTACAACACCTGGATGTTCAACCGCGGCTCCTGGGTCGCGGAGATCCCGGGCTGGCGCTCCTACGCCGAGCCGGGCGCCATGATGGCCGAGCCGCTGCTGATGAACGCGGCGGGCTACTCCTACGGCGTGCTGCTCTGCACCATCCTCGGCTGCTTCATCATGCGGCAGGCGAAGAAGAAGTGGCCGAGCATCAACAACTACGGGCTGATCGGCATCCTGATCGCCTGGACGTTCTTCTTCGACCTGGTCATCGAGGGGCTGTTCCTGATGCCGATGGGGCTCTTCACCTACCCCGGCGCCATCCAGTCGCTCTCGATCAACGCGGGCACCTACTACCAGTGGCCGATCTACGAGGGGCTCATGTGGGGCGGGGTGCAGGCGGGGCTCTGCGCGCTGCGCTACTTCACCGACGACCGCGGCCGCACCTTCGTCGAGCGCGGGCTGGAGCGCACCGGCGGCGGCTTCGTCCGGCAGCAGGGCACCAGGTTCCTCGCCATCTTCGCCGCGTGCAGCATCTTCTTCTTCGTCTGCTACAACCTGCCCGCGCAGTGGTTCGCGATGAACGCCGACCCGTGGCCGGAGGACATCCAGAAGCGCTCCTACTTCGACATGGGCGTCTGCGGCGACGGCACCGGCAGGCTCTGCCCCGACCCGGCGCTGCCCATCCCCGGCCGGGACACCGCCTACATCGACCCCGACGGCAAGCTCGTCCTCCCCGACGGCGTCGAGCTGCCGAAGATCGTCCCCCACGAGCGAGGTAACTGAGATGACCCTGACCACCGAACCGCGTATCACCCGCACCCCGTTCTACCGCTCGGTCGGCGACGAGACCGAGGTCTTCCGCGCCGCCGCGCGCCGCGGCTCCCCGGTCCTGCTCAAGGGCCCGACCGGCTGCGGCAAGACCCGCTTCGTGGAGGCCATGGCGCACGAGCTGGGCCGCGAGCTGATCACCGCCGCCGGGCACGAGGACATGACCGCGGCCGACCTGGTCGGCCGGTTCCTGCTGCAGGGCGGGGAGACGGTCTGGGTCGACGGCCCGCTGACCCGCGCGGTGCGCTCGGGCGCGATCTTCTACCTGGACGAGGTGGTGGAGGCCAGGCAGGACACCACGGTGGTGATCCATCCGCTCGCCGACCACCGGCGCGAACTCCCGATCGATCGGCTCGGCACCAGCGTCCCCGCCGCCCCCGGCTTCCAGCTGGTGATCTCCTACAACCCCGGCTACCAGAGCGTCCTGAAGAGCCTCAAGGAGTCGACCAGGCAGCGCTTCGTCGCCATCGAGCTGGACTTCCCGCCTGCCGAGATCGAGACCGACGTGGTCGCCTACGAGGCGGGGATCGACGCCGAGACGGCGGCCACGCTGGTGCGGCTCGGCCAGGCCATCCGCCGCATCGAGGGGTCGCCGCTGCGCGAGGCGGCCTCCACCCGGCTGCTGATCCTGGCCGGTGGGCTGGTCGCCGAGGGGCTGCCGCTGCGCGCCGCCGTGCAGTCGGCCGTGGTGCGGACGCTCTCCGACGACGCGGACGTCGTGCGGGCGCTCGGCGAACTCGTCGACGCCGTGCTGCCCCGGTCATGACCGGCACCGACCGCTTCCGGCTGCTGGCGTCGTTCGTCGCGGGCCGGAGCGTCGAGGTCGCTTCGGCCCCGGCGGGCGAGGCGGCGTTCACCGACGGCCGCGCGATCTTCGTCTCGGCCGGCCGGACCGCGGCCGAGCAGCGCAGGGAGGTGCTGGTGCAGGCCGCGCTGCTCGGCGCGGGCAGCCTCGACCCCGATGCCGTGCGCCCGCTCCGGGCCCGGCCCGCGGTGGCGCGGCGCTACCTGGCGCTGGAGGGGCGCCGGGTGCTCGCCGCGCTCGGCGAGTCGCTGCCGCTCGCCGCCGGGCTGGCCACCGGGGCGAGCACCGCCAGCACCGCGGCGTCGCTCGCGCTCGCCACCGGCCGGGAGCCGGTGCCCGACCCGCCGGAGTGGTTCGGCGCGATCAAACCGTCCAAGCTGCTGACCCGGCAGCCGGGGGCGGGCGGGAAGGCGACCGCCAAGGAGCTGCGGCTCGAATTCGACCCGATCGACATGCCAGAGGGCGAGGAGGACGACGACGACGGCGGCGACCAGGTCGGCGGCAGCAAGATCCTGAAGCTGTTCGAGAACCCGCTCTTCAACTCCCGCGCCCTCTCCGACCAGCTGCGCAAGCTCTTCGGCAACTCGCGCTCGGCAGGCGACGGCCCCGCGGGGGCGGAGATGCAGGTGCGCGCGGTGCGCAAGGTGCAGCGGGTGGGCGCCAACGCGCAGCCGCTGCCGACCAGGATCCAGTTCACCGACGACGGGAAGCCGGGCGCGGCGCTCGGGATCGGCGGCGCGCTGCACCCGGAGTGGGACGTGCACGGCCAGCGGTACAAGCCGGACTGGTGCCGGGTGCTCGACTTCCCGCTGACGATCGACGCCGACATCGCCGCCTCCGGCGTCGCCGACGACGACGTCCTGCGCCGCCGCCTCTCCCGGATCGGGCTCGGCCCCAAGGTGCTGCGCAGCCGCCCCGAGGGCGACGAGCTCGACCTCGAGGCGCTGATCGACCTCGTCATCGACCTGCGCTCCGGCCACTCCCCCGCGGAGAACATCTACCTCGAACGCCGCAAACTGGAGCGCAACCTCGGGGTGCTGATCCTGCTCGACGCCTCCGGCTCGGCCACCGACACCGACACCGACGGCCTCGCGGTGCACGACCACCAGCGCCGCGCGGCCGCCACCATGGCGCACACGCTGGAGGAGCTCGGCGACCGGGTCGCCGTCTACGCCTTCCGCTCCCAGGGCCGCCACGCCGTGCACCTGCCCGCGATCAAGACCTTCGACCAGCGCTTCGGCGCGGCCGGGCGGGCCAGGCTCAACCAGCTCCAGCCCGCCAGCTACACCCGGCTGGGGGCGGGCATCCGCGGTGCGGGCGACATCCTGAAGAACCAGGCCGGAACGCAGAACCGGCTGCTGGTGGTGCTCTCCGACGGGCACCCCTACGACGAGGGGTACGAGGGCCGCTACGCCGAGGCCGACGCGCACAAGGCGCTGGAGGAGCTGCGCGCCGACGGCGTCGCCTGCCTCTGCCTGACCATCGGCGCGACGACCACCGACGACGCCCTCGCGCGGGTCTTCGGCTCGGCCGGGCACGCCAGTGCCACCACCCTGGGCGAGCTCAGCCCGCGCATGGACGAACTGTTCCTCTCCGCGCTCCGCGAACTCGCCGTCTCCCGCTGACCGACCAACGACAAGGGAGGCCCGGAATGACCACCGATCCGGTCCCGATTTCCCCCGCCACCGAGATCACCGACTGGGCCCGCGGGTACGCCCGCAGGCACCCCGTCGCCGCGCTGCAGACCGTCGGCAGGCAGGTCACGCTCGGGCAGCGCGCCGTCCGGCACCTCGTCACCGATATCGCCACCCGGCGGTTCCCGTTCGCCGAGTTCATCGCGCAGGCGGCCTTCATGGTCAAGACCTCGCTGCTGCCGACGGTGGCGGTCGCGCTGCCGATCAGCGCGACGCTGTCGATCCAGTTCGGGCTGCTCGCCGGCCAGGTCGGCGCGACCGCGCTGGCCGGGGCGGCGAGCGGGCTCGCCGTGATCCGGCAGTCCGCGCCGCTGGTCACCGCGATCCTGCTCGCGGCGGCGGTGGGCTCCGCGCTCTGCGCCGATCTCGGCTCGCGCAAGATCCGGGACGAGATCGACGCGCTGGAGGTCATGGGCATCTCGGTGCTGCGCAGGCTCGTGGTGCCGCGGCTGGCGGCGGGCGTCATCGTCGCCATGGCGCTGACGGGGGTGAGCTGCTTCGTCGGGTTCCTGGCCGGCTACCTGTTCAACGTCTACGTCCAGGACGGGACGCCCGGCAGCTACCTGGCCACCTTCTCCTCCTTCGCGACCTCGGGCGACCTGTACCTGGCGATGGTGAAGGGCGCCGTGTTCGGGGTGATCGTGGTGGTGGTCGCCTGCGAGAAGGGGCTGAACACGAAGGGCGGGCCTGGCGGGGTGGCGAACTCGGTGAACGCGGCCGTTGTCGCCTCGATCGTCGTGCTCATGGTGGTGAACCTGGGCTTCACCCAGCTCTACACCATGCTCTTCCCGAGGACGACGCTGTAATGGCCAGCGTCTACCGCCCGCCGGGCGTGCGCACGGTGGTCGCGGTGGCCGGGCCGCCGTCGCAGGGGATCATCCGGCTCGGGCACATGGTCACCTTCTTCACCCGCGCGGTGCTGGCGATCCCGCTGACGCTGCGGCACTACCGGCGCGAGACGCTGCGCATCATCTCCGACGTCACCTGGGGCAACGGCTCGCTCATCGTCGGCGGCGGCACCGCGGGGATCATGATCATCCTGGGCGCGGCGGCGGGTGGCATCGTCGGCATCGAGGGGTTCAACGCGCTGAAACTGCTCGGCATGCAGCCCGCCACCGGCATGATCGCGGCCACCGCCGCCACCCGCGAGCTGGCCCCGATCATGGCCTCGATCGCCTTCGCCGCGCAGGCGGGCTGCCGGTTCACCGCGCAGCTCGGCGCCATGCGGATCGCCGAGGAGATCGACGCGCTCGACTCGATCGCGATCCGCCCGGTGCCCTTCCTCGTCACCACCAGGCTGGTCGCCGCCGTGGTGGCGATGATCCCCCTCTTCCTGGCCGCGCTCGCCGCCGACTACCTGGCGGTGAAGCTCTTCGTCGGGATCGCGGGCGGCCAGTCCTTCGGCACCTACGACCACTACTTCGACCTGGTGCTGAGCGGAACCGACATCGTCTACTCGCTGCTCAAGGCCATCGTCTTCGTCATCGTCACGACCACCATCCAGTGCTACTACGGCTACTACGCGCGCGGCGGGCCCCAGGGCGTCGGCATCGCGGCCGGGCGCGCGATGCGCGCGAGCATCACCGTGATGATCACGGTGAACCTGCTCATGACGCTGGCGCTGTGGGGTTTCGACGCCGGCTCCAGGATCAGTGGGTAGACACATGGCGATCGTTTTCGAATCCGACGACCGGAATCTCTCCAATGCCGGGCTCTTCGTGCGCGGCCTCGCCGTGCTCGCCGTCATCGCCGCCACGGCCACCGCGATGATCGCCCGCTCCGAGGGGGCCTTCGCGCGCACCGTCGAGGTCACCGCGGTGCTGAGCGATGTCGGCGACGGGCTGCCCGCCCGCTCCGACGTCAAGTACCGCGGCGTGCTGGTCGGCAGCGTCCGGGAGGTGGTGCGGGCGGACGCGGGCAACGCGGTGCGTATCGACCTGCTCCCCGCGCACGCGGGCGGGATCCCGGCGACGGTGACCGCCCGCGTCGTCCCGAGCAATGTCTTCGCCGTCCCTTCGGTGCAGCTCATCGACAACGGCCCGGGCCCCGCGCTGACCGGGGGCGCACGGATTCCGGAGGACCACAGCCGGGCGGGCGTGCAGCTGCAGACCTCGCTCACCGCGCTCAGCGAGCTCGCCGCCGCCGTCGGGCGGCCGGGCAACGACCCCACCGTCGGCATCCTGGAGACCGTGGAGCGCGCCACCCGCGGCCGCGGCGACGAGGCGCTCGCCGCCGCGAGCCAGCTGGAACGGATCGTGCGCACCTATCAGGCCGAGGCGACCGCACCCGGGCGACCCCCCTATCTGGCAGCGCTTCTGGAGGCGGTGACCGGGCTGCAGCAGTCGTCGCCCGATCTGCTCACCGCCCTGCACGAGGCGGTCGTCCCGCTGCAGACCGTCGCGGCGAAGCGCACCGACCTGACCGCCCTGCTGACCGGTGCGGGCACCACCACCTCCACCCTCGGCACCGCGCTGATCAACCACGGCGACACCCTCATCGGGATGAACAGCCGGATGGGGCCGGTGTTGCAGCTGCTGGCCGCGGGCAGCGGCAACTTCGTGCAGATGACCACCTCGCAGACCCGGGTCGCGCACGTCTTCACGAACGAGTTCTGGAACGCCGAGGACCAGAGCGGCACCGCCAAGGTGATCGTGGAGCTCACCCCGCACAAGGAGTACACCCGCACCGACTGTCCCCGCTACGGCGAGCTGACCGCCCCGAGCTGCACCGCGGGCCCCGCCGCCGGCCCCTCGGTGATCGACTCCCTCGACAGCCCCGAGCAGCGGCTCGAACGCACCGAGCTGCTCGGCCTCCCCCCCGAATCCGGCGCGCTCGCCGAGCTGTTGGGTGTCGCACCGTCCCCGGAGGAGCCACGATGACCCACCGCCGCGACCTGATCGGGCTGACCGCGTTCCTGCTCGTCGCCGCCGTGCTGACCTGGATGGTGCACGTCACCCTGCAGCGCGACGTCACCGGCGAGACCGACACCTACTCGGCGCTCTTCAGCGACGTCTCCGGGCTGCGCGTCGGCGACGACGTCCGGGTGGCCGGGGTGCAGGTGGGCCGGGTGGACGCCATCGCCGTGCACGGCCGGGAGGCCGAGGTCACCTTCCGGGTGCACCGCGACCAGACCCTGCACGGCGACACCCTCGCCTCGGTCACCTACCAGAACCTGATCGGCCAGCGCTACCTCGGGCTGAGCCGCGCCGACTTCGGCGACCCCGCACCGCTCGCCCCCGGCGCCCGCATCCCGCGCGAGCACACCCAGCCCTCCTTCGACATCTCCGGGCTGCTGAACGGCTTCCAGCCGCTGTTCAGCACGCTCGACCCCGCCGACGTCGACAACCTGACCTCCGCGCTGATCCGCGCGCTGCAGGGCGACGACGGCGCCGTCACCGCCCTGATCGCCAGGACCGCCGCCCTCGCCCAGACCTTCGCCGGCCCGGACCAGATCCTCGGCACCCTGATCGACAACCTCGCGTCGGTGATGACCACCCTGGCCGCCCAGAGCACCAACCTGCAGGACACCCTCGCCCAGACCCGCGCCCTGCTCGACGGCCTCGCCGCGCACCGCGACGCCCTGCTCGACCAGACCGACCGGATCGCCACCGTTGTCGCCGACGCCGCCACCGTCGTCGAGGGCGCCGCCCCCGCGCTGACCGAGTTCGTCGGCCGCGAACCGGGATTCGCGCACCACTTCGTCGAGGGCAGCGACCGCTTCGCCTACCTCGGCTACAACCTCCCGCCGCTGCTGCAGGCCATGGTGCGCGCCGTCGACAGCGGCGCCTTCGTCAACGCCTACGTCTGCGACATCGGCTTCAGCCTGATACCCGGCATCGACCCGGTGATCGCCCAGGTCCTGGCCGGCTCCTCACCCACCGGCCGCCCCCAGCACTCCCCGATCTGTAGGTGAACCATGAAAAGCTCACGCCCCGAGATCGACTCCCCGCTGCGGGTCGGGATCATCGCCGTCGCGGCGCTGGCTGTGGCGCTCACCGCGCTGGTGGTACTCGGCACGCTGCACATCGGCGCCCGCACCTACCGCGCCGACTTCGCCCAGGCCGCCGGGATCAGCGCCGGTGACGCCGTGACCTGGGCGGGCATCCCGGTGGGCACGGTCACCGACACCCGGCTGGCAGGCGACCACGTCGAGGTGACGATCCAGATCGAGGACGACGCCGTTGCCCTCGGCGCCGACACGCACGCCGCGATCAAGCTCACCACCCTGCTCGGCTCCCGCTACCTCGAGCTCACCTCCTCCGGCGCGGGCACGCTGCCCGGCAACCGGATCCCGGTGTCGCAGACCACCGTCCCCTACGACCTGGAGACCGCGCTGCAGGACGTCACCACCACCTTCGACGGCATCGACGCCGACCGGATCGCCGAGTCCATGACGACGCTCTCCCGCGAACTCGACGGCGTGCCCGCGCTGATCCCCGGCGTGCTGCGCGACGTCCGCGCGCTCTCCGGCATCATCGCCCAGCGCCGCGACCAGATCGGCGCGCTGCTCACCAGCACCGGCGAGGTCGGGGCGGTCATCGACCGGCAGCAGGCCGATCTCGCCGCCGTCGTCGGCGAGGGCCGCACCCTGCTCCAGCAGATCAATGCCCGCCAGGCCGCGCTGAGCCGCTTGCTGACCGCGACAACGGGGTTGGTGCAGCGGCTGGAGCCGATCGCGGTCGGCGAGCAGGCCGAGATCGAACAGCTGCTGACCGACCTGCGCGCCATGACCGCCATGATCGCCGCGCACGACGACCTGCTCCGCAATATCCTGCAGATCCTCCCGGTCCCGTGGCGGCTCTTCGCCGACGCCACCGGCAGCGGCCCCGAACTCGACGCCAACGCCCCCGACGGCGCCTTCGTCGACTCCTGGATGTGCGCGCTGAGCGCCACCGCCGTCGCCGCCGGCCGCGAACCCTACCTCGAGGACTGCCGATGAGCCGCGCCCTGACCACCCTGAAGCTGGCCGCGGTGACGCTGACCGCCGCCTGCCTGGCCGGCTGCGGGACCGGCGCGGGCGACACCACCACGGTGACCGCCCGCTTCGCGAACGCCAACGGCCTCTACGAGGGCAACGCCGTCGCCGTGCTCGGCATGCGGGTGGGGAAGATCGTCCGGATCACCGCCCGCGGCACCGACGTCGAGGTCGAGATGCGGATCGAGGACGGGATCGCGCTCCCCGCCGACGTGCAGGCGGTGACCATCTCCGACTCCATCCTCACCGACCGCCACGTCGAGCTCTCCCCCGTCTACCGCGGCGGCCCCACCCTCCCCGACCACGCCGTCCTCGGCACCGACCGGACCAAGACCCCCGTCGAGTTCGACGCCCTGCTCGCCATGGCCCGCGAACTCTCCACCTCGCTCGGCGGCGACGGCGACGGCGCGGGCCCGATCGCCGACCTGATGTCCCTCGGCACCGCCGCGACCAGCGGCAACGGCCCCGACATGCGGGCCGCGCTCAGCGAGCTCGCCCGCGCGCTGCAACTCGGCCCCGACAACGGCGCCGCCACCCGCGATGCCGTCACCACCGTCGTCACCCACCTCGACACGCTCACCGCGACCGCCGCCCGCAACGACGCGACGCTGCGCGACTTCGGCTCGGCCGTCGCCCAGCTCAGCGACTTCCTCGCCACCCAGCAGCTGGGCTCCGGCGACACCGGCGCCGCCCTGAACCGGATCATCGCCCAGGTCGCCGACCTGCTGACCCGGCATCGCGACACCATCGCCGGGCTCACCACCGACGCGGGCACCCTCGCGGGCACCCTGGCCGACTACGACGGCAACCTCGCCGAGTTCCTCGACGTCTTCCCCCTGGTCACCGACAACGCCTACAACGCCATCGACCACAATGTCGGCGCGCTGCGCGCCGCGATCGACATCAACCGGCTCCTGCTCGACGGCCAGATGGTCAAGGAGGTCTGCAACCTGCTGCAACTCCAGAACCTCGGCTGCGCCACCGGCACCATGCGCGACATGGGCCCCGACTTCGGCATCACCGCCATCCTGGCGGGCCTCGCGGAACGGAACGGCCGATGACCCGCTACCTGCTCCCCCTGCTCACCGCCGCCCTCACGCTGACCGGCTGCGCCGGCGGCCTGGACCGGCTCCCCCTCCCCGCACCGGGGCTGAGCGGCGAAACCTACAGCCTCACCGCCGTTTTCAGCAATGCCCTGAACCTGCCCGCGAAGGCGAAGGTGAAGCTCGACGGCGTCGACATCGGCCAGGTGGACGCCATGACCGCCCGCGATTACACCGCCGTGGTGACCCTGCGCGTCACCGCCGACGTGCGGCTCCCCGCGGGCACCTCGGCCGAGCTGCGCTCGGCCACCCCCATGGGCGACGTCTTCGTCGCGCTGCACCCGCCGTCCACTTCCGGCTCCGCCTTCCTCGGCGACGGCGACACCATCCCGCTGACGGCGACCTCGGCCGCCAGCACCATCGAGGAGCTGCTCACCCGCGCCTCGTTCCTGGTGAGCGGCGGCGCCATCGAGCACCTGACCTCGGTGATCTCCGCGCTCGGCGAGTACGCCGGCGGGCGCGGCGAACGCCTCGCGACGCTCCTCGCCGACACCCGCACCCTGCTCGACACGCTCACCGCCCGCACCGGCCGAATCGACGAAATCCTGCACGCCACCGCCGATCTCAGCACCACCCTCGCCGCCGGGCAGACCACGCTCACCGACACCGTGACCGCCGCGGGCCCGGCCGTGCAGACACTCGCCGAGAACACCGACGCCCTGCTCACCGTGGTCGACCGCATCGACGCCCTCACCACCCAGCTCGCCCGCTTCCCCAGCGTCGCGGGCACCAACAGCACCTCGATGGCGGCCAACATCAACCAGCTCGCCGCCGGGCTGAACGCCGCCGCGCTCAACCCCGAGGCCGACCTGAACGAGCTGAACACCATGCTCGGCATCGTCATCAAGATGATCAGCGGCCCGAACGGCCACGTGAACGCCGACATCACCCAGGTCGCCGTCGGCGCCGTCCCCGACCCCGGCTTCCCCGGCACCTCGGGCGCCAGGCTCCCCGACCCGACCGACTGGACCGCCTTCGTCGGCTCGCTGCAGCACATGCTCGAGCGCCTCGGCCCCCGGCTGCAGGAGCCGCCGCGATGATCGCCCGGCTGCTCGTCGGCGCCGTGCGGCGCGCGCATCGGCAGCGGCTCGCGCTCTCGCTGGCCGGGCTGCTCGCGATCCTCGCCGGCTCCGCCGCCTACCTCGGGATCGGCACCCTGCGGATGGAGCCGTTCGACGAGCCGTACCGGGTCCGGGTGGAGTTGGCGCAGTCCGGCGGGCTGCTGCCCGGCCAGGACGTCACCCTGCGCGGGGTCCGGGTGGGCAAGGTCGAATCCGTCGAGGTCGCCGGGGACCGGGTCGTCGCCGTCGCCGCCATCGGCGAGCGCGACCGCATCCCCGCGGCCGGGCTCGTCCGGGTGGCCGCCCTCTCGGCGGCCGGTGAGCAGTACCTCGACTTCCAGCCGAGCACCAACGACGGCCCCTACCTCGCCGACGGCGCCGTGATCACCGCCGACCGCACCGCCACCCCGGTCCCGCTCGCGGACATGCTGGAGAGCCTCAGCGGCACCCTGGCCCAGATCGACCCCGAGCGGCTCGCCGCCATCTCCCGCGAGCTCGGCGTGAGCCAGGGCGGCCCCGACAAACTGGCCGCCATCATCGACGGCGGCACGTTCCTGGTCTCGACCCTGGACACGGTCCTCCCGCAGACCGTGAACCTGCTGCACAACAGCAGGGTCGTGCTCGCGACGCTCGGCAGCCCCGCCCTCGGATCCACCGCCGCCGACCTGGCCGTCACCGCGGGCGGGCTGGGGGCCATGACCGGCGGCTATCAACAACTCCTCGCCCAGACCCCGCCCATGCTGACCACCGTCGACGCCGTCCTCGCGCAGAACTCCCCCACCATGGTGCAGTTGCTCGGCGACCTCGTCACCGTCTCCCAGGTCGCCTACACCCGCATTCCCGCGATGGAGGAGTTCTTCTTCCCGCAGCAGCGCGCAGGCTCCGCGCTCGACGCGGTCGCCTCGGCCTTCCACGACGGCGGCGTCTGGGCGCTGGCCAGCATCTACCCCCGCTACGCCTGCGACTACGGCACCCCGCGCCGCCCCGGCTCGGTCCCCGACTACGCCCCGCCGTACCTGAACGCGCAGTGCCCCGACCCCACGCTCATCCCGCGCGGCGCCGCCAACGTCCCCCGCCCGCCGAACGACCCCGTCCCCGCCGACCCGCCCGGCGATCCCCTGCAGACCGCCGACCCGCCGCCGGTCGGCCCGCAGTCGATCCCCACCCCCTACGGCGGCCCGCACGCCCCGGTGCCGCGCTGAACCGCTACTCGGTCGGCAGTACCTCGGCCAGTGCGCGCAGCGCCGCGAGGTAATCGTGGTTCAACGCCTGGATCGCGACGTGGTCCGCGGCCGCGTCCAGATGCGCCAGCACCCCGTCCGCTACCTCGGCAGGCGAACCGTGCACCGCCAGCGTGTCGATCAGCCGATCGCTCCCCGGCTTGGCGAGGTCCTCCTCGGTGAACCCGAGGCGCCGCAGATTGTTCACGTAGTTCGTGAGCCCCAGATAGAACGGAACCATGCGCCTGGCGACCTCCCGCGCCCGTTCCGCGTCCGCGTCCAGCACCACCTTCTGCTCGGCCACCAGCAGCGAACTCGCGCCGAGCGTCGCGCGGGCGTTCCGCGTGTGCTCCGGCGGCGCAAGATACGGCAGCGCCCCCGCCGACCGGTCCCGCGCGAGCTCGAGCACCCGCGGCCCCAGCGCCGCCAGCGCCCTGCTCTCGACCGGCACGCCCGCCGCGTCGAGCTCGTCCAGGTACCGCACCAGCGCGTCGTACGGCTTGATCGCCTCCGACCCGTCGTTCTCCCGGTGCCCGACGCCGACACCGAGCAGGAACCGTCCCGGGAACCGGGCCTCGATCCGATGGAACGACTCCGCGGTAGCCTTCGCCTCCGCCGTCCAGATGTTCACGATGCTCGTGCCGACCGTGAGCGTCTCCGTAGCCTCCAGCAGCGACTCCACCACCGGCAACTCGGCCGGCGGCGAGCCCCCCAGCCACAGCGCGCCGAACCCGAGTTTCTCCAGCTCCTGCGCGTCCTCCGGGGTGAACCCCTGGTAGCCGCGCCACACACCGAACTTGCCCAGATCGTATTTGGCCATAGTCGGGCCAACCCGGGGGTCGAGCGGATCTATTCCACCCGCGTTCGACGCGATCGACTCTCCGACGACTGCTCATGGCCGAGAACGGTGCTGTCGTCCTCTTCGTATACGGTGCGAAGGCCGCAATCGAGAGCCGCGGTGTCCAGGGGGATCGGGCGTCTGACGCGTTGACGACCGGCGACACTGTGGTGAGCCCGTCCGGGTGAAGGGGTCACACCATTTCTTCCGTAGCCCGTACAACGACGAACGCGTGCTCCTAGCCGTGCATGGCAAGGAGTTGCGCGGACCGTACGTCCGCGCCTTGCTGGTGACAAGCCCAGGATTGTCGGAGGAGCAGGCGTTGGAGGAGGTCAGCCGATGAACCAGCACGTGTTCTTCTCCCAGGATCGGAGCGCCGACCCGATATTCACCTACCGGTCCCGGCCGATCGCCTGCTTCGGCATGGCCGACACGCTCGCGGAAGCACGGGCGGACTTCCACGAAGCCCTCGCTCTGGCTCTGGACGACGACGAGCCGGTGCCGACCGTGATCGAGCACCTCGAGCGCCCGCATCCCGATGGCTTCTGGGTGCGCATCCGCCTGGACGCGGGGGCCCGTGATCGCGACTACGCAGCGCGGGTACTCGCGAACGCTTGGCGTGGCGGATCGGCACCAACCGAGAACCTGACCGCCATTCTCGACCGCTCGCGGACCGATATCGGCGAACCCGTTGTCATCGTCTGTCTTCCCGAGGACTCGATTCGCTCGGTGGTCGATGAATTCGGCCACGGGGAATCGTGTGCCGTGGCGATTTCGTCGGCGAACCTCATCGAAGCCATGACGCGACCTGGATCTCGGGCATCGCGCTCGGAGATCGCGGAGCAGTGGACTATCCCGTGTCCTCACTCGAAGATCAGGGACTGACCCTGGACTCCACGCTGGGTGAACTGATGGGGCGGACCCTCCCGGCCCGGCCGAACGATGTAGCGACACCCACATTGATCGTCGCTTGAAATCACTCCATGGGTGAGGAGAAGAGCTGGTGGCGGAGATCTTCACGACGCGGGTCGAGCTCGACGGCAAGACGGCGACCGGGCTGCCGGTGCCGGACGCGGTGGTCGAGGCGCTGGGCGGCGGGAAGCGGCCGAAGATCTCGGTGACGATCGGCGGGCACAGTTATGCGAGCAGCGTTGCCGTCCGGGGCGGCGGGTACAAGATTCCGCTGAGCTCGGCCAATCGGGCGGCGGCCGGGATCGCGGCGGGGGACACCGTGGAGGTGACGATCGAGCTCGATACCGCCGAGCGGACGGTGGAGATCCCGGACGAACTGGCGGCGGCGTTCGCGGAGAACCCCGCCGCGCGCGCCGCGTTCGACGCACTGTCGTACAGCAAGCAGAGGCAGCGTGCCGAGCCGGTGGCGGCGGCGAAGCAGCGGGAGACGCGGGACAGGCGGGTGGCGGCGATCATCGCCGAGCTGAGCGGCGGCTGATCAGTTCTGCCTGGGGCTCAGCTCGGCGACGAAGCGGTCGATGAAGCCCTCCATGGGTTTGCCGCTCGCGGGGACCACGACGAATTTGGTGAGTCCGGCCTCGAGGTAGCCGTCGATCAGGCGGTGCAGGTCGGGCCAACTTCCGGCGATGACATCGGCGGGGTCGGTGTCGGGGCGCTGGCTGCGGATGCGGGAGGCGAGGGGGCCGGGGATGCCGTCTTCGGCGAGGAGCAGGGTGATGCCGAAGTGGTCCGCTTCGATTTCTCGCGAGGCTTCGGCGGCCTCCCGGTTGATGGCGACGACTCCGGCGGCGGCTTCGGCGGGGGTGAGGAAGCTGCCGAGCCAACCGTCGCCGTACCGGCCGATGCGGCGGAAGGCGGCGGGGGCGCGGCCGCCGAGCCAGATGTCGAGCGGGCGGCCGGGGCGCCTGCCGACTCCGGCGCCGCGCACGGAGAAGTAGTCACCGTCGAAATCGACATCGTCCGAACGTAATACGGCGCGCAGCAGGGCAAGGGATTCGTCGAAGACGTCACCGCGGCGGCCGGCGACCGGGAACAGGTCGCGCTCCCCCGGTCCGGCCGGTTGCAGGCCGAAGACCGGGAGCACGCGCTTGGGGGCGAGCGCGGCCAGCGACGCGAGCTGCTTCCCGACCAGGACCGGGTGCCGGCCGGGCAGGATCGCGACCGAGGTGCCGACCTTCAGGTTTCGCGTCCGGGACACGGCGAACGCCATGCCGACGACCGGGTCCACCGCCGGTGAGTAGATCAGCTCGGAGAACCAGAGCGAGTCGACGCCGGCCTGCTCGAGCCCGTCCACCAGCCCGGCCAGCTCCGCCGGGTCGGTGTTCGCGCCGATGCCGACGCCGAATCGAATCTTCACTCCTCCGACAACACGCGGTCAGCGCTCAGCATTTCCGGGGCGGGTGGCGCGGTAGTAGGTGACGCGGCCGAGGGCGCGATGCGGGTGGGACAGCAGCTGCTCGGTGTCGAAGCCCGCCGTGCGCAGCACCGACGGCAGCGCGTCGCCGAGATTGCCGCGCACGTGTGCGCTGCGCAGGTGCAGGCGAGCGGCGAACCCGTCGGCGGGGGTCATCGGCCCGCCGATGTCGGCGATGTGCAGCCGGCCGCCGGGGCGCAGGACACGGAAGGCTTCGGCGGCGACCGCGGCTTTCGTCTCGGCGTCGAGGTGGTGCAGCATGAGCGCGGAGAGCACGCGGTCGACGCTGCCGTCGGGCTGCGGCAGCTCCTGGGCGTAGGCGCGCTCGAAGCGGAGGGCGGGGGCCTTGCGCTCGGCGCGGGCGAGGGCGCGCGGGTCGGGGTCGGTGCCGGTCACGTCGGCGCCGGGCACCGCGCGCTGCGCGAGAATCGTCAGGTTGCCGGTGCCGCAGCCGATTTCGAGCACGGCGTGGCCGCTCTCGACACCGGACTGCGCGAGCAGGGTGTGGTGCACGGCCGGGCTGCCGAGTGCCCGGCTGAGCAGGTCGTAGAAGGGCAGGAACAGGTCGTTGCCCGCCGCGGGCAGGTAGTCGTGGTGGTTTCCGATGGTTCGCGAGGTCATGACTTCATGGTCGCGAGGTCGGCACCGGGAAAGTCGGCGGATATTCGGCGGAAGTAGGACTATCTTCGGTTCGGTGTCCGATATGCGACCGCGGGCCGCGCGGCTGATCCGGCAGCACCGGGGTGTGCCGGTGTACGGGTACCGCTCCGATCCGGCCACTCCCCCGGTCTCGCTGCTGCGGTTGCACGGGCCGGACGGGCTCGAGCAGGCGCCGCACATCCACGATTTCCCGGTCCTGGTGCACCTGCCCGCGGAGCACGCGGTCTACGTGGTCACCCCGGGCCGGGTGGTCGACGTCGGGCATGTGCCGCTGCCGGACGCGAGCACCGCGGTGTTCTTCGATCCCGGCGCGCTCGGCGTCGACAGCCGCTCGCCGTGGCCCACCTGGAATCGGCATCCGCTGCTCTGCGCCTTCCTGCACGGGCAGGCGAGCGGGCTGCTGCGAGTGCCGCTCCCGCCGGGCCACCCGCTGTGGACGGACACCATGTCCGCGATCGAGACCGAGCTCGAGAACCGCCGCGACGGCTTCCAGCAGGCCGCGCTGGCGCATCTGACACTGCTGCTGATCGATCTCGCCAGGCTCACCACCGACCTTCCCGGCGAGTTCCGGCTGCTGGGTGAGCCGCTGCTCGCGGATGTTTTCGAGACGATCGACCACCGCCTCGGCGAGCCGCTCTCGCTGCGCGACGTGGCCGCGGCGATCGGCATCACCCCCGGGCATCTGACCACGCTCGTACGCCGCCGCACCGGGCGCACGGTCCAGGACTGGATCACCGAGCGGCGGATGGCGCACGCGCGGGAACTGCTCGGCGGCAGCGACTTACCGATCGCGGTGATCGCGAACCGGGTCGGGCTGCCCGACCCCTCGTACTTCAGCCGGGTGTTCCGGCAGGCGCACGAGCTGTCACCGCGCGCGTGGCGCAATCAGTTGCACGGCGATAGCCACGACTGAGCCGCGCACGTAACCTCGATACCGGTGCACCGCCCGCACCCCCGACCGGGCGGTGCACCGCCTAACGGCGCCCCGGGGCGAGCCTGCGCCACCAGCCGCGCACCCGGTCGCGGGCGCCGACCAGTTCGACGGCGGCGCGCGGCGCCAGGTAGTAGCGGGTGCTGCGCTCGTGGGCGGTGTAGACGCGACCGACCACGTTCTGCGCGTCCGGGCCGAGCGCGGTGATCAGCGGTTCGGTGAGTTCGCGGTACGGGTCGTCGAGCAGCGCCAGTTGCGCGTCGGAGTCGAGGCGGGTGAACCATTCGGGAGCCCTGCCGCGCCGTGCCGGACGTTTTCTCGAACCCATCACACCTCACTGTCGCTGTCGTGCGCGGCGGCTACCCGATCGGGCGATGGAACACGGCCGCTCACGGCAGGCCGCGCTGCGGGGTCTGCTCGGCGACGCCGTGGCGCAGCGGGGTGCCGGGTTCGGCCGCGGTGGCCGGCTGCACCGGAGACGTGCCGGAGGCGCCCTCCGGGGCGGCGACGGCGGCCGGGTCGCCGGTGCTCGGCTCGGCGCCGCCGGCGAGCTGTTCGCGGCGGGCTTCCAGCAGTTCGAGGATGCCGGTGCGCTGCGCGTGGTCGCGTTCGTGCGCGATGAGGGTGTGCAGCTGCGGCAGTTCGAGTGCGCGGATGCGGTGCTTCAGGTCCCCGGCGGGGAGTTGGTCGAAGTCCGGGATCGGCAGGTCGTCGGTCATGGGTGCACCTCCTTGTCGCCGCGCGTGCTACCCGGGGTGCGCGGGTGGAAACGGGATGCTGAATCCGCGGAAGGTGACCGGGGTGCGGGTGCGGAAGCCGAGGCGTTCGTAGAGCGCGATGGCACCGGTGTTGGTCTCGGCGACGTGCAGGAAGGCGCGGTCGCCGAGGGCGGTGATCCGGGCGACCAGCTCGCCGATCAGTTGCGCGGCGTAGCCGCGGCCGCGGGCCTCGGGGGCAGTGCAGACGGCGCTGATCTCCGACCAGCCGGGCGGGCGCAGCCGCACGCCCGCCATGGCGAGCAGCAGGCCGTCGGCGCCGCGGATGCCGAGGTAGGGGCCGAGTTCGTGGGTGCGCGGCCGGAACGGGCCGGGGCGGGTGGTCTCGACGAGGTCGAGCATCTCGGCGGCGTCGGGGGCGCCGAGCTCGATCACCTCGGCGACCTTGGGCGTTTCGGCGAGGGCGCCGGGCAGGATCAGCTGCCTGCCCACGAGCCGGAAGAACTCGGTCCACTGCGCGGGCGGCCGGACCGGGCAGCTGAACAGGTCGGCGTCCGCGCCGGGGCCGAGCAGCCGGGTCAGGTCGTCCCATTCGCCGCCGTCTCCGGGGTCGACCGCCGCGAAGCCGGCGACGTCGGGGAGGTAGGTGGCCGCCCGGCCGACGCGGCGGGCCAGGTGGGCGTGGTTGCCGTGCAGCGACCCGCCCACCGGGTCGTCGAGTGCGGTGGTGTCCACGGGTGTCGTGCCTTCCGGTCGAGCGAGTGCGACCGTCAGTTCAGCACGCGGGGACCGGAGCCACCGCACCCGGCCTCGGTCGTCGGCGACCCGCGTGCCGCCGGCGAACTCGCCATGCCGGCCGCGCTCAGCCGGCGTCGCTGTCGCGGAGCCGGTCCGGCTGGCCGAGCCGGAGGTGCTCGCTGTGGTAGACGGCCTCGTCCAGCAACTGCGCCACGTGCGCGTCGTAGAGGCTGTAGACGATGGAGCGGCCGCTGCGGTTGCCGACCACCAGCCCCAGGTTGCGCAGCAGCCGCAGCTGGTGCGAGACCGCGGACTGCTCCATGCCGACGGCCTCGGCCAGTTCGGAGACCGGGCGGGGGCCGTGCCGCAGTTCGGTGAGGATGAGCAGGCGGCTCGGGGTGGCGAGGGCCTGCAGGGTGGTGGCGACGTGGGCGGCCGCGGCGGCGTCGAGGCGTGCGGCCGGTCGGCTGCGGCCCTCGACTCCGTGTCCCATGAGGGGGGATCCTACTCCGAGCCCTATGCATGAATACATGTTCATCTCTTCTGTTAGTCTCGGGTCGGTTCGCTTCGCCGTCGCTTTCGGAGGTTCGCTCGTGGTCGTGCTGACCCGCCCATCGCCCGCTCCCGCCGTGCCCGTGCGGCGCACGAGGTTGCTCGCGCTGGCCGAGGTGCGCTTGGCCGCCACGGCTCTCGTGCTGTTCACGGTCGGGCTGGCGGCGCAGCTCGGTGGTGCGCCGGAGTGGCTGTGGTGGGGGCTCTACCTCGCCTGTTACGCCGCCGGGGGCTGGGAGCCGGGGCTCGCGGGGTTGCGGGCGCTGCGGGCGAAGACGCTGGACGTGGAGCTGCTGATGGTGGTGGCGGCGATCGGGGCGGCGGCGATCGGGCAGATCACCGAGGGGGCGCTGCTCATCGTCATCTTCGCCGCCTCGGGGGCGATGGAGGCGCTGGCTACCGCGCGGACCGAGGATTCGGTGCGCGGGCTGGTCGATCTGGCGCCCGATACCGCCACCCGGCTCGGCAGCGGGGGTGCGGAGACGGTCCGGGCGGCCGATCTCGCCGTCGGGGACGTGCTGCTGGTGCGGCCCGGGGAGCGGATCGCCGCCGATGCGACGGTGCTCTCCGGCGGGAGCGAGGTCGATCAGGCGACTGTCACCGGTGAGCCGCTTCCGGTGGACAAGACCGCCGGTGACGAGGTGTTCGCGGGGACGGTCAACGGCACGGGTGCGCTGCGGATCCGGGTGGATCGGCGGGCCGCGGATTCGGTGGTGGCGCGGATCGCGGTGCTGGTCGAGGAGGCGAGCCGGACCAAGGCGCGGACGCAGCTGTTCATCGAGAAGGTGGAGCAGCGGTACTCGATCGGGATGGTCGCGGTGACGGTGGCGGTGTTCGTGATTCCGCTGCTGCTCGGGGAGCCGGTGCGGCGGGCGCTGCTGCGGGCCATGACGTTCATGATCGTGGCCTCGCCGTGCGCGGTGGTGCTGGCGACCATGCCGCCGCTGCTGGCCGCCATCGCGACCGCCGGGCGGCACGGGGTACTGGTGAAGTCGGCGGTGGTGATGGAGCGGCTCGGGGGGACCACGCTCGTCGCGTTCGACAAGACCGGGACGTTGACCCGCGGGGCCCCGGAGTTGGTCGAGGTTCGTTGTCTCGCAGAGCTCCGCTCCGACGAGGTGGTGCGGGTGGCGGCTTCGGTGGAGGTGCCGAGTGAGCATCCGCTGGGCGCGGCGGTGGTGCGGGCGGCTCGTTCGCGGGGGTTGGCGCTGGGCGAGGTGCGGGAGTTCGCCGCGCAGCCGGGTCTTGGAGTCGAGGGTGTGGTCGGGGCGCGGGAGTTCGTGGCGCGGCCAGGGCGTGGGGTGGCCGCGGGCCGGCGGGTCACCGTGGTCTCCCCCGCCGCGTTTCCCGGTCTCGCCGAGGTGGCCGCGCTGCAGGAGCAGGGGCACACCGCGGTCGTGGTGACCGTGGACTCGGAGCCGGTCGGGGTACTCGGGATCGCCGACCGGACCCGGCCCGAGGCGGCGGCTGCCGTGGCGGCGGTGACCGCGCTGACCGGGAGTGCGCCGGTGCTGCTGACCGGGGACAACCGGGTCACGGCGGAGCGGCTCGCCGCCGAGGTCGGGATCAGCGATGTTCGCGCCGAGCTGCTGCCGGACGACAAGGTCGCCGCGGTGCGCGAGCTGGAGGCGGCCGGGGCGCGGGTCACGGTGGTCGGGGACGGGATCAACGACGCGCCCGCGCTCGCTGCCGCGCACGTCGGGATCGCGCTCGGCGGGGCGGGGTCGGATCTCACGCTGCGGACCGCGGACGCGATCGTCGTGCGCGACGATCTCGGCACGGTCGCCGCCGTCATCGCGCTGTCGCGGCGGGCGCGGCGGGTGGTCGTCGCCAACCTGGCCATCGCCGCGACCTTCATCGTCGCGCTGGTGACCTGGGACCTGGTGGGCACCCTGCCGCTGCCGCTCGGCGTGGCCGGGCACGAGGGGTCGACGATCCTGGTCGGGTTGAACGGGCTGCGGCTGTTGCGCTCGTCCGCGTTTCGGTCGGAACCCCGTGCGAGAGTGCGGGGATGACCGAAGCCGTCGCCGCGCTCATCTCCTCGATCGACCCCGCCGACGATCTGGAACGCGCGCATCTACACGAGGCCGCGGCCTGGGTGGCACGCACGCCGGACATCTACCGGCGGGTGAAACCGGCGACGCCGCCGCGCCATCTGGTGAGCTACGTCGTGGTGACCACGCCGGAGCGGGACGCGGTGTTCCTCGTCGACCATCGGAAGGCCGGGATGTGGTTGCCGCCCGGCGGGCACGTGGAGCCGGGTGAGGATCCCGGGATCACCGCGTGTCGGGAGGCGGAGGAGGAGCTCGGGCTGCGTCCCGAACTCGGGCCGGGGAGCGTGCCGCTGTTCCTGACCATCACCACGACGGTGAACGTGGACAGCGGGCACGAGGACGTCAGCCTCTGGTACGTCACCACGGTCGAGCCGGGGACGGAGTTCACCCTGGACGACAGCGAGTTCCGGGGCGGGCGGTGGTGGACCCGCGCCGAGATCGCCGCCACCGACCCGGCCCGGCTCGACCCGCACCTGTCGCGCTTCCTCGCCAAGCTGGCGCGCTGATTTCTGGAAGGCCCTCCATAATTGGAATGGGTTATAGTCAGCCCGTGACCGCCACCCCCTCGCGGATGACCCGCAAGACCGCGGCGACGCGGGAGGCGATCATCGGCGCGGCGCGGGAACTGCTGGACGAGGGCGGCCCGGAGGCCCTCACCCTCCCCGCGGTCTCGGAGCGGGCCGATGTGGCCGTGCAGACCATCTACAACCGGGTCGGCGGGCGCGACGCCCTGCTCATGACGGTCGCGGAACGGGCGATGGAGGCGAACCGCGTCTATCTGGACGCGGCCTACGCGAAGCCGGGGAGCGCGGTGCAGCGGGTGCTCGGCGCGGCCGAGGCGTATGTGCGGTTCGCGAAGGAACGTCCGCACGAATTCCGGCTGCTCACGCAGACCTCATCGGGCAGCCCGGCATTCGAGCGCATCGCCGACCTGCTGGACGAGGAGACCGGCAGGCTGGCCGGCGCGATCGCCGACGGCATCGCGGAGGGCGACGTCCGCCCCGACATCGACCCGCGCACCACCGCGACCGTCCTCTGGGCCGCCATGAGCGGCGTCATCGCCCTCTCCTGGCGCGCCGACCGGCACCGCGCCGACCCGGACGCCCTGCTCCCGCTGCTCGCCACCGCGGTCGGCGAAGGGCTGCTCATCCCGAACCCCGACTAACAGAAACGCAGGTGACGGCAGATGCCGAAGATCGTGTTGTTCGGTGCCACCGGTTACACCGGTCGGCTAACCGCGGAGGCGCTGGTCGCGCAGGGCGCGAGCCCGGTGCTGGCCGCGCGCAACCCGGACGCGCTGGCGAAACTCGCGGCCGACATCGGCGGCACGGAGACCGCGGTGGCCGACGTGACGAACCCGGATTCGGTGCGGGCACTGCTCGGCAAGGGCGATGTGCTGATCACGACCGTCGGCCCGTTCCTGCGGTTCGGCGAGCCCGCGCTGGCGGCGGCGCTGGCCGCGGGCGCGCACTACTTCGACTCGACCGGTGAGGGGCCGTTCATCCGCACCGTCTTCGACCACGACGCGCAGGCCCGCACGGCGGGGGTCGGGCTGCTGAGCGCGTTCGGATTCGACTACGTACCGGGCAATCTCGCGGCCGCGCTGGCACTCGAGGAAGCACCGGAGGCGACGAGGATCGATGTCGGTTACTTCGTGGAGGCGCCGGGGACCAGCGGCGGCACCCGCGCCTCGATCGCGGGAATGCTGTTCGAGCACGGGTTCGCGCTGCGCGGCGGCCGGGTGGTCCCGGAGCGCTCGGGATCGAGGATCCGGAGCTTCGACGTGGTGGGCAAGCAGCGCACCGGCGTCTCGATCCCCGGCTCCGAGCATCTCGCGCTGACCCGGGTGCATCCGGGGCTGCGCGAGGCCGATGTGTTCCTCGGGCTGCCGCCGCTGGCGGCGCGCGGGTTGCAGGGCGGCTCGCTGGTCGCGGGGCTGCTGGGCAGGGTCGCGCCGGCCAGGGCGCTGGCCGAGGGGGCGCTGGCGAAGGTCGTGAAGGGCTCGACCGGCGGGCCCGGCCAGGAGGCGCGGGCGCGCACCCGGTCCTGGGCCGTGGCGGAGGCCGCCGATGCGAACGGGAAGGTGCTGGCCACGGTCACCCTGAACGGCAACGACCCCTACGACTTCACCTCGGCCATCCTGGCCTGGGGCGCCACCACGGCACTGAGCGGCGGGCTCCGCGGCACCGGCGCGCTCGGCCCGGTCGACGCCTTCGGGCTCGAGGCGCTCACCGCGGGCGCGGCGGAGGCGGGCTTCCGGCGCTGACCGGCCGAGCCGTTCGAGTTGCCACGGGTTTGCCTTCGCCGGTTCCGGTCACTACGTGTCCGCAGGGGTCGGGTGGACGGAGCTGGTGGTGGTGGAGGAGCGGTTGTCGGCGTGGCTGACCGAGCGCGTCGGCTCCCGGGTGCGGGTGCAGCGCGAGCACACCGGTGAGCTGCGGCTCGACTGGGTGGACGGGCCGACGGTGCCCCGGATGCGGGACATGCTCGGCGATTTCGGCAAACACGCCGACGTCGCGCTGCCGGGCACCGCCTGCGCGCGCGACCTCAGCGAGCTGGGCCGGACGGTCGCGGTGCTGCTCTGGCTGGACCGCGACCCGGACCGCACCGAACTGCCCGAACCGGAGATCGTCGACCGGGCCGGCACCGAGATCGGCTACCCGGAGCGGGCGCATCCGCGCTGGCAGCGCCGGGCGCGGAACCTGCGCTCGGTCATCGAGGCCGAGCGGGACGACCTGGTGGCCGGCGTGCGGCTGCTGCTGCACCGCAGCGCCGCCACCGGGTGGGACGACACCCTCGCGTGGCTGGACGATCTCGAGCATCGCCCGCCCCGGCACCTGCAGTCGGTGCCATGAGCGTCACCAGCTGTCGACGTGCACGATCCGGTCGAGGTCGGTGCGGGCGGCGGGCTTGAAATCGGTGCCCTTCGTGTAGGCGACCGGGAGCAGCGCGCCCTGCGACACCTTCTCGTAGGGGATGCCGAGCACCTCGGCGGCCTCCCTCTCGTAGCCGAGATGCAGGGTGGTCCAGGTGGTTCCGAGCCCGCGCGAGCGCGCCGCGAGGCAGAAGTTCCAGACGGCGGGGAAGAGGGAGCCCCAGTAGGAGGCGCTGGCCGCGCTGGGCGCGTTGTCCACCCGGCCGGAGAGGCACGGCACCAGCAGCACCGGGACCTCGCCCAGCTTCTCGGCCAGGTACTCCGCCGAGCTCGCCACCCGGCGGCGGGAGGCATCCACCTCGGGGTCGCCGCTCACCTTGGTGCCGAGGTAGCCGGGGTCGGCCCGGTACGCCTCGAAACCGCGCCGGTACAGCTCGCCGAGCGCCTTGCGCTTGGCCGGATCGGTGACCACGACCCAGTGCCAGCCCTGCCGGTTCGACCCGCTCGGCGCCTGCACCGCCAGCTCCAGACACTCGCGCACGACCTCCAGCGGAACCTCGCGGTCCAGGTCGAGCCGCTTGCGCACGGCCCTGGTGGTGGCGAGCAGTTCGTCCGGGGAGAGGTCCAGTTCGATCGGCATGGCTTCGACCGTACCGGTCGGGCTCAGCGGCGGAAGTGGCCCGGCCAGCGGTCGTAGGGGATGCGGCTGATATCGAGCACCTGCCCGATGGTGGACCACTCGTCGCGGCCGAGGCGGGCCAGCGGGCGCAGCCGGCCGATGGCGGGCAGGGCGGTGCCGTGCTCGTCGGTCTCGAAGACATCGGCGTCGATGGCGGCGTGCAGCACGCGGCCGATCACCACCGTCGAATCGCCCAGTTCCACGGTCTGTTCCAGCCTGCACTCCAGCGCGACCGGCGACTCCGCCACGCGCGGCGGCGCCACCGTCCGGCTCGGCTCCGGGGTGAGCCCGACCTCGGTGAACTCCGACAGCTCGGCCGGGAAATCGGTTCCGGTGGCATTGATCCGCTCGAAGGCGGGCTCGGTGGCGAGGCAGACGACGAACTCGCCGGTGTCGAGCACATTGCGCAGCGAATCCTTGGCTCCCACCGAGGTGAACTGCACCATCGGCGGGCGCACGCAGGAGACGGTGAAGAAGGAGTGCGGCGCCAGATTGTCGACGCCGGCGGCCGAGCGAGTCGAGACCCAGGCGATCGGCCGGGGCACGACGACGCTGGTCAAGATGCGGTAGAAGCCGCCGAAGCCGAGTTCGCCGGGGTCGATGTCGGTACGCACCGCTCCACCGTAACCGGCCGGCGCGGCCCATCGAGCGCAGCGCGGAGGAGCTGACCCGGAGGTGGTGGCCGACCCGCGCCGAGGGCGATCCCGCCCCGCACCTGGACGCCGATCAGCAGGTCGAGCCGGCGTTCCCGTAGCGCCGGGCGATGAGCGCCGAGACCGAGCGCGGGTGCTGCAGGGTCGGCAGGTGCGCGGCGTCGTCGAGCACGACGAACTCGGCGCCGGCGATCCCGTCCGCCACCTCGGCGACGACCGACGGCGGGGTGCCCGGGTCATCGGCGCCCGCGACGACCAGGGTGGGCGCGCTGATGCGAGCGAGGTCGGCGCGGCCGTCCCACTCCCCCAGCGCCGCGCAGCATCCGGCGTACGCCTCGTCGTCGGTGCCGGAGATCATGGCGGTGCAGCGGGCGGCGATCTCCGGGTGCGCGGCGGTGAAGCCGGGGGTGAACCAGCGGGTCAGGGCGGATGCGGCCAGGCTCGCGGTGCCGTCGCGGCGGACCAGCGCGGCGCGCTCGGCCCACATCGCGGGCGTGCCGAAGCGGGCGGCGGTGCAGAACAGGCTCAGCGCGGAGACTCGCTCCGGTCGGTGGGCCGCGATCCACTGGGCGACCGCGCCGCCCAGCGAGAGCCCGACCAGGTGGGCGGCGTCGATCCCCGTGCGGTCCAGCAGCGCGACCACGTCCATGGCCAGCTCGGCGACGGTGTACGGCCCGGCGGGAGCGGGTGAGCCGCCGTGCCCGCGCAGGTCGACGGCGAGCGCGGGGCCGCCGAGCTCGTCCAGCTGGGGCTGCCACATGCTGCGGTCCGAGGCGATCGAGCCGAGGAACACCAGCGGGGTGCCCACACCGGGCACCACGGTGTGCGCGAGGTCGACCATCACGCACCGACGGCGGGCCGGGCCGGCACGGCGACGAACTCCGGCCGCGAAATCGGGAGCACCGCGGCCGCGCGGAAGTACAGGAACACAGCGCCATGGTATCGCCGCGGTTCTGGGTATACAGCCCGGGGAAAGCGGAGGAGGCGGTCGGTGGACCCTGTGGTGTTGCTGGTGGCGGGCTGGGCGACGGCGGTATTCGGTGCGGTCCGGATGCGCCGCGAACCCCGGCGCCTCTCCACCGGATTCCTGCTGCTGGTAGCGCTCTCACTGGTCCTCGTCGGCGCGGCAACGGCGGCGGCGCGGGTGGCGGCCCCCGCCGTGCTCGACACCGCCTCCCTGGTGGTGGCCGGCCTGTTCCTGCTCGCGGTGCTCGCCACCGGACTCGGACTGCTCGGCAACGGAATCGCGGTCATGCTGCACGAGGGCGTCCGGCCGATCACGCTGACCCCGGTGCTCGCCGGAATCGGCCTGCTCGTCCTCCCGGTCGCCGCCGCGCTCGCACTGCGCCGCGGGCCGGAGGTGCCGCCGTGGCTCCTGATCGTCGCCACCGCGACCACGCTGGCCGGCGTGTACCTGCTGGCGCACCTGCTCGCCTTCGCCGGGCACGCCGTGGTCTACGACCAGCTCCCGGACGACACCGGCCCGGACGCCATCGTGGTGCTCGGCTGCGGACTCAACCGCAACAAGGTCACCCCGCTGCTCGCCTCCCGCTTGCAGCGGGCGCTGCGCGTATACCGGGCCGAGACGGCGGCCGGCCGCGGCCCGCTGCTCGTCACCTCCGGCGGCAAGGGCAGCGACGAGGCGCTGAGCGAGGCCGACGCCATGGCCACCTATCTGATCCGGGCGGGCGTCTCGGACGAGTCGATCGTGCGCGAGCGGGAATCCCGCAACACCGAGGAGAACCTGCGCAACAGCCTCGCGCTGCTGCGCGACGCTGGCATCGACGTCGATACCGCGCGGATCACCGTGGTCACCAGCAACTTCCACGTCCTGCGGGCAGCCGCACTGACCCGCAGGCTCGGCGTGCGGGCGCACGTGGCCGGTGCCCGCACGGCGCTGTACTTCATCCCGGCGGCGTTCCTGCGCGAGTTCGCGGCGGTGCTCACCACGCACTACCGCCGCGCGCACGTCGCGGTGGCGACGGCCGCCGCGATCGCGATCCCGGCCGCCGCGGCACAGGCCTACCTGATCACCTGACGCCGAGGGTTGTGCGCAGCCCGCGTCGAACGATTGCCGGTGGTGGGGCCGTGCGGAAAAGTTCACCGTGACACAGCGCAACCGGACCCGAGGACGGTGCCATGGCCCCCACCGACCAGACGCGCACCGGCTCCCAGGCCGTCGAGCGCGCCATCCACCAGCTGAACCGCTTCGACCACGATGAAGCTCGGACAGCCCCCGTACCTCGAACGAAAGGCGCCGACGTGTCGTCTCGCACCGCACTGATCCGCCGCCGCGCCGTCGACCTGATGCGCACCCCGCACGGGACCTGTCGGCGCTGATTCCCGCGCCCTCCCCTGCTTTCTCACCCCGGGAATCTCCCCGTTCTCCCGGCGTGCCCGCTCCCCGAAGGAACAGCCATGTTCTCCACCGCAAGACAACGAATCGCGGCCGCCGCGCTCGCCGCCCTGGCCGGGCTCTCGGTACTGACCGGCTGCGGCAATTCCACCGCGACGACCACCGCCGACGGCAAGACCGTGCTGCGCTACCAGGGCCAGACCGGCCAGGTGACCCCGTTCGAGCTGGCCCAGGAGCTCGGCTACTTCGAGAAGATCTCGCTGCGGTGGGAGGGCGACACCACCAGCGGCCCCGCCAACATCCAGGCGGCGGCGACCAACCAGGTCGAGTTCGGCAGCGCCTTCAACGGCGCGGTGGTGAAGCTGATCTCCGGCGGCGCGAAGGTCACCTCGGTGCTCAGCTCCTACGGCGCGGACGAGAAGTCGTTCAGCGGGTACTACGTGCTGGACGGTTCGCCGATCACCACCGCGCGCGACCTGATCGGCAAGAAGGTCGCGGTCAACACGCTCGGCGCGCACCACGAGTTCATCACCAGGGAGTGGCTGCACCAGCAGGGCCTCTCCGAGGCGGAGATCGAGCAGGTGCAGCTGGTCGTCGTGCCGCCCGCCAGCACCGAGGACGCGCTGCGCAAGGGCCAGGTCGATGTGGGCACCCTCGGCTCGGTCTTCCGGGACACGGCGCTGGAGCGCGGCGGGCTGCGCCCGCTCTACACCGACAAGGCGATCTTCGGCGAGTTCGATTACGGCACCTACGTCTTCCGGGACGACTTCATCGACAGGAACCGCGATGCCGTCGCCGACTTCGTGCAGGGCACCGCCCGCGCCACCCGCTGGCTGCAGGTGACCCCGCGCGACGAGGTGGTCGCGAAGTTCGCCGCGATCATCGACAAGCGCGGCCGCCAGGAGAACACCGAGCTGCTGAAGTACTGGAAGAGCTCCGGCCTTCCGGTGCCCGGCGCGGTGATCGCGGAGAAGGAGCTGCAGATCTGGATCGACTGGCTGGTCCGCAACGGCGAGCTGAAGGACGGCCGGCTACAGGCCACCGACCTGTTCACCAACGAGTTCAACCCCTACGCCAACGGCACCTACCAGCCCGCGAGCGGCCCGGCCGGGGAGGTGCTCGCCCAGTGAGCACCGCGACCAAACTCGCGCTGAGCGGGGTCGGCAGGCAGTTCTCGGTGCGCGGGTCGGCGGAGAAGTTCACCGCGCTCGACGACATCACCCTCGACGTGCGCGCGGGCGAGTTCCTCGTCCTGGTCGGGCCGAGCGGGTCGGGCAAGTCGACCCTGCTCGACCTGCTCGGCGGGCTCAGCAAGCCGACCTCGGGGCAGATCCTGCTGGACGGCGCCCCGGTCACCGGGCCGGGGCTGGACCGCGGGATCGTCTTCCAGCAGTACGCGCTGCTGCCCTGGCGGACCGCGCGCGCCAACATCGAGTTCGGGCTGGAGGCCAAGGGGCTGCGCAGGAGAGAGCGGCGCGAGATCGCCGACCGCTACCTGGAGCTGGTCGGGCTCACCGGCTTCGGCGAGCGCTACCCGCACGAGCTCTCCGGCGGCATGAAGCAGCGTGTCGCGATCGCCCGCAGCCTGGCCTTCGACCCCGAGGTGCTGCTGATGGACGAGCCCTTCGCCGCGCTCGACGCGCAGACCAGGGAGGCACTGCAGGACGAGCTGCTGCGCATCTGGCGCGCCACCGGAAAGACCATCCTCTTCATCACGCACGGCATCGACGAGGCCGTCTACCTCGGGCAGCGGGTGGCGGTGCTCACCTCGCGGCCGGGCCGGATCAAGGCCGTCGTCGAGGTCGAGCTCGACCGGGACAGCGGCGAGGACATCCGCTCCACCGAGACCTTCCGCGGCTACCGGCACGAGCTCTGGTCGCTGCTGCGCAGCGAGGTCGAGCGCGCCGAGGACCAGGAGCTCCAGAACACCGAGAGGCCGAAGCCATGACCAGCGCAGCCGAACTCGTCCGCGCGGCGGAGTCCGCAGCAGCACCGGAGCCCGGCACCGCGCCCGCCGCCTCCGCACCGGATCCCGGTACCGAGGCCGTGCCCGGCACCGGACCGGCGGCCGAGACCCGCGGTGTCGGCGCCCGGGTCGCCGCGCCGGTGCTCCGCACGCTGTGGCGGGTGGTGAAGCCGCTCCTCGCCATCGTCGCCTTCCTGGCGCTGTGGGAGGTCGCGCCGCGCACCGGGCTGGTGGACGAGGTGTTCCTTCCCCCGTTCAGCACCGTCGCGCGGGCCTTCGCCGAGCTGCTGACCAGCGGTGAGCTGTGGATCCACGTCGAGGCGAGCCTGGGCCGCTCGCTGAGCGGATTCGCGCTCGCGCTGGCCATCGCGGTGCCGCTCGGCATCGCCATCGCCTGGTACAAGCCGGTGGCCGAGCTGCTCAGCCCGATCCTCGAGCTCTTCCGCAACACCGCGGCGCTGGCGCTGCTCCCGGTCTTCGTGCTGATCCTCGGGATCGGCGAGACCTCGAAGGTGGCGCTGGTGGTGTACGCCAGCGTCTTCCCGATTCTGCTGAACACCATCACCGGGGTGCGCACGGTCGATCCGCTGCTGATCAAGTCGGCGGCCTCGCTCGGGCTGAGCCCGCTGCGGCTGTTCCAGAAGGTGATCCTGCCCGCGGCGATCCCCTCCATCTTCACCGGGCTGCGGATGGCCGCGGCCGGCTCGATCCTGGTGCTGCTCGCCGCCGAGATGGTCGGGGCGCGGGCGGGGCTCGGCTACCTGATCACCGCCGCGCAGCAGAACTTCCAGATCCCGAACATGTACGCGGGCATCCTGGCCATCTCGCTGCTCGGCCTGTCCTTCAACGGCCTGCTGGTCACGCTGGAGCGCCGCTTCTCGCGGTGGCGCGTCCAGAACGACCGCTGACCCCGGGAGCCATCCACCATGGGCCGGCGATCGGGTGATCGCCGGCCTTGCTCGCGAACGGTTCAGCGGGAGAGCGAGTTCCGCAGCTCGGCGACGGTGCCGCGGCGCTCGTAGGCGATCCAGGCGAAGATCGCGGCGAGCACCAGCGGGAAGAGCGCCATGCCCGGCTTGTCGGCGATGAAGGCCTGGGTGCCGGCGGCGAGCACGGTGAGCACCGCGAGCCCGGCGGCGGCGAGCGCGCTCAGCCTGGGCACCATGAGGCCGATGCCGCCGGCGACCTCGGCGACGCCGATGAAGATGATCAGCGCGAACGGGATGGAGAGGTTCGCGGAGGCGTTCTCGCTCAGCGCGCCGGGCATGATCAGCTTGGGCGCGCCGGAGGCGACGACGAAGAAGATCCCGAGCAGGATCTGCAGGGTCCACAGCACGCGGTTTCGGACGGTGCCGGGGCGGGTGGTCGGGGCGGCGGAGGCGGTGGCGGTGGTCATCTCGGATCCTTCGGGTCGGTGCGGGAGTCATCACATACGACGGAGCCCGGCCGGAGAACTCATCGCCGCACCGGAAAAAATTTCCGCCGGGCGAAACCCGTTTCGGTCGGCGAAGATTGGCTATCCACAGTGCGACCAGGGAGGTAGCCATGCCCATCAATTACCGTCAGCGGAAGTCCTTCGGGCCGCTGAAGTTCAATTTCACCCAGAACGGGATGTCCTCGTGGGGGATCAAGATCGGCCGATGGTCGTGGAATTCCCGCACGAAGAAGAACAGCATCGATCTGCCCGGCCCCATGAGCTGGCGCCAGCGCTGATTCCCGTTCCCGCGCACCGGCCCGGAGGCAACCGCCTCCGGGCCGGTGTCGTATCCGCTCAGGCGGTGAACCACCCCGCGAGCAGCAGCACCGACACCACGGCGTAGACCGGCAGCGCGATCCGCCGCGCCCGGGCAGGCAGCGCGAGCGCGCAGACCAGCCCGGCGGGCAGCGAAAGCACCGCGCCGAAGATCAGGGCGTAGCCGTGCGGGTCGACCGCCGGGTCGGTCGCGAAGCGCGACTCCAGCACCCGGTACCCGCACAGCAGCCAGAACGCCCCGGAGAGGGCGGCGATGATTCCGGCCACGATGCGCACGGCATCAGCCTGCCAGGGACGATCGCAGTGCCGCGGCGAACCAGGTGAAGACCGGGGCGAGGTCCGGCATGGGCGACAGGCCGTTCACGATCTCCGCCAGTTGCCAGTAGCGGACCGTGCGGGGATCGTTCGCGACCGCCAGCCGCTCCAGGATCCAGCTACGCAGCGCCGCGTCGTCGGCCCGGCCGAAAGTGCCCGCATAGCGGGTTGCCAATTCGCCGACGATCGCGGCGGCCCCCGCGGAGTCCGGCGCCACTCCGGCGGCCAGTGCCGCACCGACCTTCTCGGCCACCGCGGCACCGAGTTCGCCGTGCAACCCGGTATCGTCCCCGGCCGCGCGCTCGGCCGCCTGGTACTCCGCCATTCGACGCACCGCGGCCCGGAACTCGGCGTCGCGCACCAGCTCCACCAGCTCGGCCCAGGCGCGCAGCTGCTCCGGCGCGGGATCGTCGGGCAGATCGGGCATGGTGGCGCGCAACAGCTCGACCAGCGCCGGGTTGGCGTCGACGCCGCCGAACGCGCTGTCGATGAAGTCGTCGAGATGGCGGCGGCGTTCGGCCTGCGAGCCACGGGCGAGTTCGTGCATGATCTCCATCTCCTCGGCATTCGATCCGTGCGCGGCGACCGCCCGCAGCACCGCGCGGTTCAGCCGCAGCGTCCGGAGCTGGGTATCGAGCGCGGTGGCGTGGGTGGCGGCGACCTCGGCGACCGACATCTCCCTGGCCAGCACGGCGCGTACCGTCGCCAGGTCGATGTCGAGGGCGCGCAGCGTGCGCACCAGACGCAGGCGGGCGGCCGCGTCCGAGTCGTAGAGCCGGTGCCCGGCCGGGCTGTGTGCGCTCGCCGGGACGATGCCGCGATCGGCATAGAACCGAATCGCCTTGACGGTGAGACCGGTCCGGCGGGCCAGCTCGCCGATCGGGAGCAGTGGTGCATCGTCCATGTGCTCCACCCTGGGGCCTCCTCCCGGGGGAGACGCAAGTGCTTACGTTCCGACCGGGGATAATCGGAAGAGATAACTCGGCGTGTGCCGAACCCGAACCCGACCAGGGAGGTGCCGTGAGCACACGCCAGGAGCCGCCGGCGATCGCCGGGGCCGCACCGGTGGCGGCGCGCAAGGCCGGGTACCGGGAGGATCTGGACGGGCTGCGCGGCGTCGCCATCGCGCTGGTGGTGGTGTTCCACGTGTGGTTCGGCCGGGTATCCGGCGGCGTCGACGTGTTCCTCGTGCTCTCCGGGTTCTTCTTCACCGGGCTGCTGCTGCGCCGCGCCGAGCGCCCGGAGCCGCTCGGCGCGGGCGCGATCCTGCGCCGCACGGCGTGGCGGCTGCTGCCCGCGCTGGTGGTGGTGCTGGCGGCGGTGGTGGTCGCCGCCGTGGCGATGCGCCCGTACACGCAGTGGTCGACGCTGGCGGCGCAGACGCTGGCCTCGCTCCTCTACTACCAGAACTGGCAGCTGGCCTGGTCCTGGTCGGACTACCTGGCCGCCGACCCGTCGGTGAGCCCGCTGCAGCACCTGTGGTCGATGGCGGTGCAGGGCCAGTTCTACCTGGCCGCGCTGCTCGTGGTGGCGGCGGTGGCCTGGGTGGCCCGGCGCAGGGGCGGGGCCGCGCTGGTGCGCGCCGCGCTGCTGGCGATCGTCGCGGTGCTCATGCTCGCCTCGCTGCTGCACGCCACCCGCGGCGCGGCGACCGCGCAGGGCTGGAACTACTACGACAGCCTGGCCCGCGGCTGGGAGCTGTGCGCGGGCGCGGCGCTCATCCTGCTCGCCCCGGTGCTGGCGCCGCCGCGGCTGCTGCGCTCGGTGCTCGCGGTGGCCGGGGTGCTCGGCGTGGTCGGCTGCGGCTGGTTCATCCTGGACGGCGCGAACCGCTTCCCCGGCCCGGCCGCGCTGCTCCCGGTGGGTGCGGCGGCCGCGGTGATCATCGCGGGCAACGGGCTCGCGGCGGCGGAGCGGCCGTGGCCGAACCGGCTGCTCGCCTCGCGCACGGCCCGCCGGCTCGGCGACATCGCCTACCCGCTGTACCTGTGGCACTGGCCGATCCTCATCTTCTACCTGGCCGATCGGGGCCAGCCGCGGGCCGGGTTCGGCGACGGGCTGGTGATCATCGGGGTCTCGCTGGCGCTGGCCTGGATCACGCACCGGTGGATCGAGGAGCCGCTGCGCGAGCGCGCGGCCGCCGCCCCGGCCGCTCCGGCGCGGGGGCGCGGCGGCGTGCTGGTGCTGGCGGGCGCGGTGCTGGTGGCGAGCGGCGGCTGGCTGGTGATCACCGAACGGCTGCACCCGGGTTCGGCGGTCGAGGCGCTGGACGCGCGGCTCTACCCGGGGGCCGAGGCGCTGGTCGCGGGCGCGGCCGTGCCGGAGATGCGAATGCGCCCGACCCTGCTCGAGGCGCCCGCGGACGGCCCGCCGCCCACGCACGACGGCTGCATCGCGGACTGGGACACCCGCGAGGTGGTCAGCTGCGTCTACGGCGACCCGGCGGCCGGGCGCACCCTGGCCGTGGTCGGCAGTTCGCACGCCGAGCACTGGCTGCCGGCGCTGCAGGTGCTGGCCGCGGAGCACTCCTTCCGGATCCAGGTGTACCTGAAGATGGGCTGCCCGCTCACGCTCGACGACAACATCACCTACAAGGGCGAGCCGATCCCGGACTGCCGCGACTGGTCGCGCGAGGTGATCGACCGGCTCGGCGCCGAGGCGCCGGACTGGGTCTTCACCACCGGCACCCGCCCGCGCGCCGACCTCGGCGACGAGACCCCGGCCGAGTACCTCGACGTCTGGTCGGCGCTCTCGGACCGCGGGCTGCGCACGATCACCATCCGGGACACGCCGTGGCTGCGCCGCGACGCCGTCCGCTACAAGGCGGTGGACTGCCTCGCGGGCGGTGGCGACCGGCTGAGCTGCGGCATCCCGCGCGGCGCCGCGCTGGACGAGGTGAACCCGCTGCTCGAGCCCGCCTCGCACTACCCGGCGGTCTTCCCGATCGACCTCACCGACGCCGTCTGCGAGCCGGAGACGTGCGCGGTGGTCGAGGGCAATGTGCTCGTCTACCACGACGAGCACCACCTGACCGCGAGCTACTCGCGCTCGCTGGCCGGCCAGCTCGGCCGGGAGCTGCAGCCCGTCCTGAACTGGTGGTGAGCGTGCGTCGGCGGCGGGTGCTGGTCGCGGGGCTGCTCACCGGGGCCGCGCTGGTGCTCGGGTACGGCCCGAGCGAGCCGGAGGCGCCCGCGGCGGTCGGGGGCGAGCTGCCCGCCGGTGGCGCGCCGGTGCGCATCGACTACGGCCCGGCCGCCGACACCTTCGGGCAGCTGTACCTGCCGACCGTGGGGCAGGGGCCGTTCCCGGTGGTGGTGCTGGTGCACGGCGGCGGCTGGTCGCAGTACCGCAACCTCGGTGAGTCGGCGCCGCAGGCGGTGGCGCTGGCCGCGCACGGCGTCGCGGTGTGGAACGTGGAGTACCGGCGGGTGCACGGCGCGGGCGGCTGGCCGACCACGCTGCACGATGTGCGCGACGCGGTGAACGCGCTGGCCGGCCCGGTCCGCGAGCGCGTCGGCGACACGCTCGACCTGCACCGGGTGCACCTGGCCGGGCACTCGGCGGGCGGGCACCTGGCGGCCTGGGTGGCCGCGCAGCCGCTCGACCCCGAGCTGAAGGTGCGCAGCGCGACGCTGATGGCCGCCGTGCTCGACCTCGATTTCGCGGCGCGCAACGGCCGCGACCGCTTCGTGCGCGGGCTGCTCGGCGGCGCGCCGGAGGAGGTGCCGGAGCGCTACCACCTGGCCTCCCCCATCGAGCACCTGGCCGTCGGGGTCGCGCTCACCGCGGTGCACGGCGATGCCGACCGGGTGGTCTCCCCGGAGCAGAGCCGCCGCTACATCACCGCGGCGCAGCGCGCGGGCCGCCGCACCGAACTGCACATCCTGCGCGGCTCCGGGCACGCCGACTTCCTCGACACCACCTCGCTCGCCTGGCAGACCGCGCAGGCGGCCATCCTCGGGCACGCGGCTACCCTGCGCTGACCACACCGCGCACGGGGTTGTGGTCGGAGAGCCCGGCGGAGTCGAGCACCCGCACCCCGGCCGCGACCGCTCCCCGCGTGACGATGTGGTCGATGAACTGCGGTTTCCGCAGGCCGTCGGGGTGCGGGCGGGTCGGCAGCTCCGGCGGCAGCTCGGCGACGGCGAACTCGGGGCCGAGCGCGGCGGCGACGGTCGCGCGGTCGGCGTTGAAATCGCCGAGCAGCACCGCGGGCCCGGCCGCGGCGAGGTCGGCGAGGGCCCGCAGCTGGCCGGGGCCGCGCCCGTCACCGGTGACATGGGTGGCGATCACGGTGAACTCCCCGACCCGCACCACCAGCGCGCCCTTGCCCGGATCGTCGCCGAACGCCTCGCCGAGGACCGGGACGCTCGCCGGATCGGCCAGGATCACCAGGTACTCGTCGCGGTCCCGCAGCACCGTCGGCACGCGCTTGGGCCGCGGCACCCGGGGATAGCGCAGCGTGTGCACGGCCCGATCACCGGCGATCGCGCGCAGCGCGGCCAGCTGGTCGCCGCTGACCTCCTGCAGCGCGATCACCGCGGCGTCCAGCGCGGCCACCCGCTCGGCGACGGCGGCGTTCCGCGCGGCCTCGTCCGGCCAGCGCGCCGCGACTCCCTCGTACCAGTTCTCGGCGTGCACGCGGTGCAGGACGTTCCAGGAGGCGACGGAGAGCACGAGCCACCCTAGCCCGCGAGGTGCCTGCTGATCACCAGCCGCTGGATCTGGTTGGTGCCCTCGAAGATCTGGGTGATCTTGGCCTCGCGCATGTACCGCTCGACCCGGAAGTCGCGGGTGTAGCCGTAGCCGCCGAGCACCTGCACCGCGTCGGTGGTGACCTTCATGGCGGCGTCGGTGGCGACCAGCTTGGCGACCGAGGCGTGCCGGGAGTAGGCCAGCCCGGCATCGCGGCGGCGGGCAGCGTCGAGGTAGGTGGCGCGCGCGGAGTCCACCGCGGCGGCCATGTCGGCGAGCAGGAAGCCGAGCCCCTGGTGATCGATGATCCTGCGGCCGAACGCTTCCCGCTCCTTCGCGTAGGCCACCGCCTCGTCCAGCGCGGCCTGGGCCAGCCCGACCGCGACCGCGGCGATCCCGAGCCGCCCGGAATCCAGTGCGCTGAAGGCGATCTGCAGCCCCTGCCCCTCGGCGCCGATCCGCCGCTCGGCCGGGAGGAGGGCGCCGTCGTAGTGCGCGGAGGTGGTCGGGACGGCGTGCAGCCCCATCTTCTCCTCCGGCTTGCCGAAGCTCAGCCCCTCGAGCTCGCGCGGCACCAGGAAGCAGGAGATGCCCTTGGAGCCGTCGCCGGTGCGGGCGAACAGGTTGTAGAAGTCGGCGATGCCGCCGTGCGTGATCCACGCCTTGGCCCCGGTGATCCGGTAGCCGCCGTCCGCGGCGACCGCCCGGCAGGCGAGCGCCGCGGCGTCGGAACCGGCCTGCGGCTCGGAGAGGCTGTAGGCGCCGATGGTGCTGCCGCCGAGCATCTCCGGTAGCCAGCGCCGCTTCTGCTCCTCGGTGCCGAAGGCGAGCAGCGGGTGGCAGGCGAGGCTGTGCACGCTCACCGCGACCGCCACCGCGGCCCAGCGCGCGGCCAGCTCCTCGAGCACCTGCAGGTAGACCTCGTACGGCTGGCCGCCGCCGCCCCACTCTTCGGGGTACGGCAGGCTCAGCAGCCCGGCCGCGCCGAGCGTGGCGAAGACGCCGTCGGGGTAGGTCTCGGCCTTCTCGTGCGCGTCGGCGATCGGCGCGAGGACCTTGTCCGCGAGATCGCGGGTGAGCCCGATCAGCTCGCGCGCCTCGTCGGTGGGCAGGAGTCGATCGACGGCCACGGGCTCTCCTCGAACTCGATACGGGTATCAGTACTCGATATCAGTCGAGAGTACTGCCGTCGCGGACAGTACTACAAGACGCCGCGCAGTACTATCTCCGCATGGAGCACGCATCGGCCTTCGCGACGGCCCGCCGCACCGAACTCTTCGACGAACTGCTGGCGCTCTTCCTCGCCGATGGCTTCGCGCACCTGACCCTCGACGCCGTCGCGGCCAGGCTGCGCTGCTCCAAGTCCACGCTCTACACCCTGGCAGGCAGCAAGGAGCAGCTGGTCACCGCCGCGACGGTGCACTTCTTCAAGCGCGCGACCGATGCCGTGGAGGCGAGCGTGGCGAGCGCCGACGGACCGCGCGAGCGGATCGCCGCCTACCTGACCGCGGTCGGCACGGCGCTGGCGGTGGCCTCGGAGCGCTTCATGGCCGACCTGGACGCCTTCGCCCCGGCCCGCGCGGTGTACGAGCGCAACACCGGGATCGCCGCCCGCCGGGTGCAGCAGCTCATCGACGACGGCGTCGCCACCGGTGACTTCCGCGGCGTGCACGCCGCGTTCGCCGCCGAGCTGGCCGCCACCATGATGGTGCGCATCCAGCAGGGCGGCGTCCGGGCGGGCACCGGCCTCGACGACGCCGCCGCCTACCGCGAGCTCGCCTCGATCCTCACCCACGGCATCAGCGCGCGCCGATAACGGCTCGGCCGGGTCGAGGGTGTCCCTGATCTCGCCGACCAGACCACCCTCGGTCCCGAACGCGATCGAGCGGGGCTTGCCCATCGACCCGTCATCGGCCGTGCGACTCCGCCGCCACATTCGCCCGGGAATCGGCCAGCAGATTCCCGCTCGCCGCGATGAACCGCCATTCCACGGAACACCACCGGAAACGATCGCCTGCTGCGGTGAGATCCGCGGTGTAGCGGCGGCGCGGCGGGGCATTCGCGGCGCGACCCGACTGCCGGAGGAGAAGCGATGTGCGGTAACAAGTTGAGCGCCAGCGCGGTGGCGCGGATCCGCCACACCGAGCCGGGGACGCTCCCCCCTGCGCGTGACGCGCGGCAGGGCGAGGCGCCCCCTCGGCCGGCGAGCCGACCGACCACCGACCCCGCCCGTTAGCACGCCGCGGGCGCATCGCCGATCCGGTCCCGACCGGCGACCCGACCGCTGCGCGATTCGTCCCGCCGGTTCGGACGACCACCTGGTCACGCGGAGTACCGTGGTCATGTCCGTGCTCGCAATCGGTACAGGGCAGGAGGGGCGGGTCGTGGCAACACCGGCAGCGCTGCCGATCCGGCGCGCGGAGTTCCGCTCCGCGGACGCCGACGCGGCCACCGCGGTCTTCGAGCAGCTCTACGTCGGCAACCGCACCCGATTCGACGATGTCGGCGCGGACGCCGCGGTGACGGTGTCGACCGCGAGCAACACGCTGCTCGCCACCGATCGGATCAGCTCCACCATCCGGTACCGAGTGGAGACCGACCCCTTCGACTACCTCTTCGTCACCAGGCTCGATGCCGGGCGGATGACCATCACCGGCACGGACCGGGAGATCCGGCAGTACGCCGGCGGTCCCGCCGCGCTCTTCCCGCTCGGCACCGAGCTGCGCTTCGACGCCGACCGGGTCGACCTGCCCGGCCTGCGGTTGCCGCTGGCCCCGGTGCTCGAGGCGGCCGCCGAACTCGGCACCGCGGCAGGCGATTTCCGCTTCCTCGGCTTCCAGCCGGTCTCCGAATCCGCCTCGCACTGGTGGAACGGGCTGTTCCGGACGGCCTGCCGCGAACTCGCCGCCCCGGACCCGGTGCTGAGCAATCCGCTGGTCGCCGCCGAATTCTCCGCCGCGCTCGCCGCCTCCGCGCTCGCTGTCTTCCCGAACACCACCATGACCGCGGCGGCGCCGAGCAGTGCCGCGGCCTCCGATACCGCACTGGGCCGGGCGACGGAGTACCTCTGCGCGCACGCCGCGGAGCCGGTCACGGTCGCCGACATCGCGGCGGCGGCCGGGGTCACCCCGCGCGCGCTGCAGTACGCCTTCCGTACCCACCACGACACCACCCCGCTCGGCTACCTGCGCACGAGCCGCCTCCAGCACGCGCACGCCGACCTGCTCGCGGCGAGCGCGGGCGACGGCCAGACCGTCGCCGCGATCGCGCTCCGCTGGGGTTTCTCCAGTCCCGGGCGCTTCGCCGCCGCCTATCGGCGGCGCTATGGACAGCCGCCGGCCCGCACCCTGCGAAGCTGATCACGCGGCTCGGCACTGCCCGTCCCGGAGCCCGGACGGCTTTGCCGCCGGGGATTGACAGCGGTATCCGCGGGTAGCAACGCCCGCAGCGAGCGACGAGAGGAGCAGCGACGATGTCACCGGAGGATCCGAACCGCAGGAGCGGGGTGGATGCCGGGCCAGCGGCCGAGCAGATCGCGGCCGTCTTCGCCCGCATGTCCGGGCTGTTCCTGACCGCCGACACGGTCGAGACCGCGCAGTCGATGATCACGGCGCTGGCGGCGGAGATGGTTCCGCACGCCGCGGGCGCGGGCATCTCCCTGCTCGATCCCGGGGGCGAGCGGATCTCCGCCGCCGCGACCGACGAGGTCGTGCGGCGGGCCGATGCCATCCAGTACGAGCTGGGCAGTGGCCCCTGCCTGACCGCGTGGGCCGACCGCGTGGTGATCCGGATCGACGACCTGACCACCGACGAGCGCTGGCCGGTGTGGTCGCGCAGCGCGGCGGAGCTGGGGTTGCGCTCCTCGCTGAGCGCGCCGCTGGTCACCGGGAGCAGCGCGCTCGGCGCGATCAAGATCTACGCCACCGAGCCGTTCGCCTACGGCCCGCGGGAGGAGCACATCGCCACCATGTTCGCGGCGCAGGCGGCGATGCTGCTGGCGCACCGGGCGGCGGCTACCAACGCGGAGCGGGTCAGCGCCTACGTCGCCGACAGCCTGCGCAGCCGGGAGCTGGTGGCGCTGGCCAAGGGCATCGTGATGGCGAGGGACGGGGTCGACGAGCAGGCCGCGTTCCTGATCCTGGCGAATTCCGCGCAGCGGCAGCGGATGACGGTGCTGCAGGTCGCCGAGCGGCTGGCCGCGTCGACGGCGCGCAGGCGTCGGTGACGGGCATGAACGACCGATCCGATGCCGCCCGCGCCCGGGCCCAGCGGCACAGCCTGGTCCAGGCGCTGAAGGGCGCGAAGCTCTCCTCGGAGGATCTCTGGCTCGGCTACTTCTCGCTCGGCGGCGACGCCGGCTACCTCGAGGTGGATGCCTACGCGCACGGGCTCGGCGAGCTGCCCGCGCTGGACCGCGACATGCTCGCGCACGTCGTCAACGAACGGCTCGAGCAGCTGAGCTGGTCACTGCGCGCGGGCTACAGCCGCGTCCAGCGCGACGCCGAGGAGCGCAGCGCGCCGCTCGCGGCGCTGGTCGAGCTGATCGACGGCACGCATCGGGCCGCACCCGATCGGCTACCGGAGATCGTGGATGCCGCCGGCCGGGCACTCGGCGTGCGGCTGACGGTCTACCTGGTCGACTACGAACAGCGCTTCCTGCACCCGGTCACCGGCATCCCCGGCCGGACCCCGCCCGACACCGCCCTCGACGTGGACACCACACTGCCGGGCCGGGCCTTCCGCACGGTGCGGATCCTGCCCTCCGACGCCGGGGAGAAGCCCCGGCTGTGGGTGCCGCTGCTGGACGGCACCGAGCGGCTCGGCGTGCTCGACGTCGGGGTGGACGACGGCGACGAGCTCCACGATCCCGCGCTGCGCGTCCAGTGCCGCTGGGTGGCCCGGCTGCTCGGCCACCTGGTGACCGGGCTGAGCGCCTACGGCGACGCGCTGCAGCGGGTCAGGCACAGCGCGCCGCGCACCCCGGCCGCCGAGTTGATCTGGTCGCTGCTTCCGCCCCTGACCGCCGGGGTGGAGAACTTCGTCGTCACCGGCGTGCTCGAGCCGAGGAACGACCTCAACGGCGACGCCTTCGACTACGCGCTCTCCGACACCGTCGCGCAGCTGCTGATCCTGGACGCGGCCGGGCACGACCCGCGCAGCGGGCTCATCGCCGCCTCCGCCGTAGCCGCCTACCGGTCGGCCAGGCAGGCGGGGCACGGGCTGTTCGAGCAGTCCAGGCTGATCGACGAGACGCTGGAGCGGCAGTTCGGCGGCTCGCTGTTCGCCACCGGGGTGCTCGCGGAGCTCGATCTGCGGACCGGCAGGTTGCGCTACGTCAACGCCGGGCACCCGGCCCCGCTGATCATGCGGGACGGCAGGATCGTCAAGCCGCTGGCCGCCGGGAAGCGGCTGCCGTTCGGGCTCGGCACCGGCGACCTCACCGTCGGCGAGGAGATCCTGGAGCCGGAGGACTGGCTGGTGCTCTACACCGACGGCCTGATCGAGGCGCGGGACAGCGCGGGCGAGTTCTTCGGCGAGGCCAGGCTGATCGACTTCCTGCGCCGCGAGGCCGCCGCCGGGCACCCGCCGCCGGAGACCGCGCGCAGGCTGATCCGGGCGGTGCTCGCGCACCAGCGCGGCGCGCTGCAGGACGATGCCACCGTAGTGCTGGCCCGCTGGGCCAGCCAGCAGCGGTAGCCGCTCGATACCGCATCACCCCAGGGTTCCCGCGCTGCCCGCCTCCCCGGCGAACGAAGCATCAGTTGCCGGACGATTGCGGGTAATACCGAAAGCGAACAGAACAGCCGCGACACTTACCGCAGAACGAAATGAATCGGCGTGTCTCGGGTGCCCGGGTCCGGCCCGGCGGTAGGCAGGGCACACCGCTCGCACCTCCGCGCTTTCTCGGCACCCGGCACCGAAAGCGAGTTCGCCATGACGCTCCCGACCCACCAACGCCCGGCCGCGCCCGCGCGCCGGGCGAACCGCGGACAGGACAGCTATGACGGCATCGAGCCGCTGCTGGCCGAGCTCGCGGGGCTCGCCGAGCACGACCCGCGCAGGCGGGCGCTGCGCGAGCTCTGCCTGCGCCGCTGCCTGCCGCTGGCCGACCACATCGCGCGCCGCTTCACCGGCCGCGGCGAGACCTACGACGACCTGCACCAGAGCGCCTCGCTCGGGCTCGTCCTCGCCGTCGACCGCTACGACCCCGCACGCGGCACCAGCTTCCTCGCCTTCGCCGTTCCGACCATCATGGGCGAGGTGCGCAGGCACTTCCGCGACCGCACCTGGGCGCTGCGGGTGCCGCGCCGGGTCAAGGAGACCCAGCTCGCCATCGGACCGGTGGTGGAGCGGCTGAGCCAGCACACCGGCCGGATGCCGACCACGGTGGAGATCGCGCTGGAGCTGGAGCTGGACCCGGTCGAGGTCACCCAGGCGCTGCTGGCGAGCAAGGCCTACCGCACCAACCCGATCGACTCCCCGGCCGACGACCCGGCCGGCGGGCCGGTCTCCGCCAACATCACCGAGGCGCTCGGTGCGACCGACCCTGCCTACGAGCTCTGCGAGGACGCCCTCGCCGTCGCTCCGCTGCTGCGCAAGCTGCCCGAGCGCGACCGGCGCGTGCTGTACCTGCGGTTCTTCGAGAACCGGACACAGGCGCAGATCGCCGCCGAGTTCGGGGTCTCGCAGATGCACATCTCCCGGATCCTGTCCCGCACGCTGGCCGCGCTGCACGCCCGCGCACTGCGGGACTGACCCCGGCGAGCGATTCCGCCGCCGCCCGGCTCAGCGTCTCCGGCGGAACAGCCGCGAACCCAACCGGCCGGATCGCGGGTTCAGCGATTGAGCGTGGTGCTCGGGGTGCAGCCGTAGACGTGCCGGTAGGCGATGGCGAACCGGCCCGGATTGGAGAAGCCCCAGCCCGCGGCGATGGCGCCGACCGTGCACCCGGAGTCCGGGTCGGCCGCGACCAGCTCCGCGTGCGCGCGGGCCAGCCGGATCCGGCGCAGGTGGTGCACCGGGGTCGTGTTCAGGTGCCTGCGGAAGGCCAGCTGCACGCCGCGGATCGAAACGAAGGCGGCGGCCGCGACATCGGCGAGTGAGATGTCGTCGCGGGCATGGCTCTCCATGTAGGCGACGGCGCGCCGCACGGTCTCCGGGTGCGTGCCCACCTCGGGTGGCCCGCCGGAGCCGGGGCGCGGGAAGCTCTCCAGCACGACCGCGGCCAGGTAGTCGGCGGCTGCCCCGGCGAGCGGCGCCGAGCCGCTCAGGAACTCCGCGTCCGCGCCGATGTGCTCGATCACCGCGGTCAGCCGGGCCGCCGCCGCCCGGCTCACCGGGTCGTGCCCGCCGAGCCGCGGCGGCCGCCCGCCCCGCTCCCCCGCCCGCGCCAACGTCTCCGGGCGCAGCCGCACCTGCTGCCAGCTCGCGTGCCTGATCACCCCGGCGGCGGGCTGCTCGGGCAGCTCCATCGCCAGCACCTGGCCGGGGGTCACCCGGCGCGGCCCGTCGGCATCGCTGAACCGCGGCTCCAGCACGCCGGTGCGCAGCACCAGAACGGTCCAGCAGCCGGAGGGCTCGGCGTCGTAGCCGAGATCGCCGCCGATCCGGATGGAGCTGTAGCCGATCGGCCCGATCTCCCGATGCCGTACGCCGATCGGCAGCTGCGACGTGGTGGCGCCGAGCCGCAGCGGGGTGCCGAGCCTGCTCAGCTCCAGCTCGGCCAGGGCGACGTCGTCGGTCTCCAGCAGCACCCCGGCGGCGTCCGCCAGGGTGCGCCGTGCGACCGAACCCGCGTCCGCGCCCCGGATGCCCACCGTGCGCCGATACCCCGAGGTGCCGGGTGCAAACACGCCGGTTCAATCCCGCAGCGCGCGCTCGCGGAGCTTGGCGAGCGTGCGCGAGAGGATGCGGGAGATGTGCATCTGCGAGACGCCGAGCTCGGCGGCGATCTGTGACTGGGTGTAGTTCTCGAAGAAGCGCAGCCGCAGCACCAGCCGGTCCCGCTCGTTCAGCTCGCGCAGCAGCGGGGCGACGGCGAGCGCGTCGTCGCAGATGCCGTACGCCGGGTCGGTCTCGCCGAGCCGCTCGCTGATCTGCATCCCGAGCCCGCCGCCCTCCTCGTCCTCGGCCGCGGCGTCCAGCGAGTTGGTGCGGTAGGCATTGCCCGCCAGCAGGGCCTGAGTGACCTCGACCAGATCCAGGTTCAGCGCCACCGCGATCTCGATGGCGGTCGGCATCCGGCCGTTCCGCTGGCACAGCTTCTCGACGGCCGGCCCGATGGCGAGCTGGGTCTCCTTGACCCGGCGCGGCACCCGGACCGCCCAGGTGCGGTCGCGGAAGTGCCTGCGCACCTCGCCCATCACCGTCGGCACGGCGAAGGCGACGAAGGAGGTGCCGCGCGCGGGGTCGTAGCGGTCGACCGCGAGGACGAGCCCGAGCGAGGCGCTCTGGTGCAGGTCGTCGTAGGTCTCGCCGCGGCCGGTGAAGCGGCGCGCGATGTGGTCGGCCAGCGGCAGACAGCGGCGCATGACCTCCTCGCGCAACCCGGGGCGGGCGGGGTCGCCGGCGTCCATGGCGGCGAGCCGTTCCAGCAGCGGCTCGATGCCGTCGTAGCTGTCGCTGCCGCGGTTGCTGCGGCGGGCGGTGGTGGAGTCGTGCAGTGTCGTCGGGACCATCGCGACCTCGCTTTCCGAGAACCAGCCGAGCGGACGCACGGCGAGGGGAGGCGATGATCACGGGCTACCGCCACGGCGGAGCGGCAACCGGCAGGTGCCGGAGTACTTCGCTTCACGGACGCCCGACAGATGATCTATTCGTATCCGGTACGGGTCGCTACCGCCCACCGGCGGGGCGGTCCAGGATCTCCGGCTGCCGCCTGCGCAGCGCGGCGAGCAGCCCGGGGGTGTACTCGGGCGGGGCGGCGTGCACCGAGAGCTGGTTGGCGACGGCGAGGTAGGCGTCCAGGTCGGCGCGCTTGTCCAGGTAGAGCGCGCTGGTCAGCTGCTGCAGGTAGACGATGTCGGGCAGGTCGGGCTCGGCGAAGCGGAGCACGGTGAAGCCGCTCTCGGCCACCGCGGGGCCACCGACGTGGTCGGCGATCACCTGCACCGTGACGTTCGGCCGCGCCGCCGCCTGCTCCAGGTGGTCCAGCTGGGTCTGCCAGACCATCGAGCCGCCGATCGGGCGGCGCAGCGCGGCCTCCTCGACCACCAGCCACAGCTGCGGCGGGTGCGCGCGGTCCAGGATCTCCTGGCGCCGCATGCGCAGCGCGACCCGGCGCTCGATCACCTCCTCGGGCTCGCCGGGGTGCGCCAGCGCGATGAGCGCGCGGGCGTAGTCGGGGGTCTGCAGCAGCTCGGGCACCACGCGCGGCTCGAAGCCGCGGATCAGCCGGGCCGCGTTCTCCAGCCCGAGGTAGGTGTCGAACCACTTCGGCAGCCAGTCGTTGTCCCGGTGCCACCAGCCGGATGCGTTGGCCTGCCTGGCCAGCGCCAGGTACTCGCCGCACTCCTCCGGGTCGGTGACGCCGTAGAGCGCGAGCAGATCGTTCAGGTCGCGCTCGCGGAAACCGGTGCGGCCCAGCTCCAATCGGCTGATCTTGGAGTGCGAGCCGCGGATCGCCTCGCCCGCGCCCTCCCTGGTGATGCCGCAGGACTCCCTGAGCCTGCGGAGCCGGGCGCCGAGCACCATCCGCAGCGCGGTCGGCCCGCCCTCACCCCCGGGCGCGGGAACCGGATCGGGCGATTCGTCTGAAGGCTGCACTTCTGAGTACCGCATTTCGCTGTTCCGCACGGGGGAGAGTCGTCCTTGCGAGGCTCGCATGGACCGATACTGCCATGCGGGTCCGACATGAATCCACGATCACCTGTGCTGGTTCACCGAAGAGCGCACATCTGTGCTTACATCTGTACGCACAGCGAAATCCGCACCGCCGCAACGCAATCGCCCACTGTAGTGGAAAACGCTCCGGCCTGGCCTTTGTCCTCGATCGGCCGGGATGCCGCTCGGCTCAGCGCAGCAGCACCTCCGCGCTCGCCTTGCCGAAGAGCTTGTTGCCGCCGCAGGTCGCGCCGATGCCCAGCGTCGCCGAGCGGCGCACCGGGTCGAGCGCCCTGACCCGCCCGGTGAACCGCACCGACGCCGCGCGGGCCGCCGGCACCGGCGCGAAACCGCTGAACCGGACGCCGTACTCGACGACGGCGGCCGGGTCGCCGAGCCACTCGGTGAGGTAGCCGGCGCCGAGCCCCATGGTGAGCAGGCCGTGCGCGACCACGTCGGGCAGCCCGATGGCCGCGGCGATCTCGTCGCTGAAGTGGATCGGGTTGGTGTCGCCGGAGACCCCGGCGTAGTTCACCAGGTCACCGCGGGAGAGCGGGAAGGAGCGGGCGGGCAGCTCGTCGCCGACCCGCAGCTCCTCGAAGGCGAGCCGGGTGCGCGGGATCCGCACCGCCGACTCGTCCACCCCGGGCACGGCATCCCGCGCGCCGGTGACCGCGACGATGCCCGGCTCCGCCGCCTCCTCCCCGGCGCCGGTGCGGGCGGCGAGCGAGGTGCCGGTCATGATCACCCCGTCCACCGCGTCCGCGAAGCCGGTGACCCGGGCCGGGCCGGTCTGCGCGACCACCGTGGTGTGCGCGGTCTGCAGCACGTGGCCGTCGGCATCGGTGAGCACGTTCCGGCTGACCAGGAAGTCCTTGTCGCCGAACTGCCGGAACGACTCGAACCAGGCGTCGCAGCCGAGCACGTCGCCCGCGACCAGCGGCCGGTGCATCCGGATGCGCTGCTCGGTCTGCAGCATCTGGCTGATGTCGTAGCCGGTCAGCACCGAGTCGAAGAGCGCGCGCTGCATCAGCATCCACACGATGGAGGGGAAGGTCAGCGGGGCGATGATGCCCTTGTACCCGAGCTCGGCGGCGGCGGCCTCGTGCCGGTGCGCCGGGTGCTGGTCCTGCACCGCCCCGGCGAACTCGCGGATCTTCTCGCGCCCCACCTCGAAGTGGTCGGCGAGCCGGAAATGGGATCCGACCAGGGCCTTCGCCTGGTCGGAGGCGAGGGTGGTGCTGTCGTTCATCTGCTGCTCTCCGCGACCTCCGGCCGCCGGGTGCGGCCGGAGCGGCCAACGGTACCGGCAGCGGCGGCCGGGCTCGCGGTGTCGCCGCCGATTCTGTGCCCGGCGACAAACCGGACCGGCGGCGCCTGCCGACAGCTCACATCAGCACTCCGAGTCACATCAGCACTCCGAACGCGCCGTGACCCCGCGCAGCCGCTGGTCCAGCCAGCGCACCGCCTCCGGGTAGCCGGTCGCGGCGCCGATGATGTGCTCGCCGAGCACCCCGCGGTAGACCGCGTTCGCGCCGAGCGCGCACTGCTCCCGGTACAGGTTGCGCGCCCCCTCGGCCGGGATCCAGAACTCCTGGTCGCCGTTGTAGATGTAGAGCGGAACCGGCGAACGGATGCCGGGCATCCTGGTCACCGCGTAGATCTCCGCGGCCAGCTCGGAGCCGAGCGGGTTCGCCATGTCGGCGGCGACGTCGACCGAGAGCTGCAGCAGCCCGGGCAGCGCGAAGACCCCGATGCACTCGTCCTTGATCGGCGAGAGCGCCACCCACCGGCCCAGGTGGTTGACCCGGTCCAGGATCGCCGGGCGCTCCCGGCCGATGGCGAGGATCGCGGCCATGAACACCCCGGAGGCCAGGTTCGCGTTCATGCTGCGGGCCAGGATCTCGAAGTCGGCGGGGACCCCGCCGAGCGCCGCCCCGACCACCGAGTCCGCGAGTTCGGGGGCGTAGCCGGGCAGCATCTTCACCGCGCCGTGCGTGGCGATCGCGCCGCCCGAGTAGCCGGTCATGGCGAAGCGGCTCCCGGCGAACTCCGCGTGGTTCCAGCCGCGCGCGGCCCGGATGGAATCGAGCACGGCGTGCCCGGCGACCACCGGTTCGGCGTAGGCCATCCAGGGCCCCTCGTGGTCCGGGATGAGCACCGCGTAGCCGCGCGCGGCGGCCAGCGCGGTGGTCGGCGGGACGAAGTCGGTGACGTTGGTGTCGAACGAGAGGCCGTGCGCCATGGTGTAGCCGGGCGTGCAGCGCTTGCCGAGCGCGTCGATCGGCAGGTTGTTCACCAGCACCGGCCGCGGCCCCTCCCCGGTCCACGCGGCCGCGGGGACCACGAGCGTCGCGGTGCCGAAGGAGGGTTCACCGTGCGCGTCGGTGGTGCGGAACTTGAGCAGCGTCGCCTGCCGGATCGGCACCGGCATGAGCGGCGCCGCCGACCTGGTGATGTCGCGGATCTCCAGCACCTCGCCGGGGAGCCGGTCGGCGAGGTCGAGCGGCCAGCGGTCGAAGAGCGGGTCACCGGTGGCCGCGGGCAGCACCGCCTGCCGGAACGCCGCGAGATCCGGTGCCAGCTCGGGCACTTCGACCCCGGGCGCGGGCGCCGGGAGCACCGGCACCGGCGGGGCGGGCACCAGCGCGTCCACCAGTTCGTGCAGCGGCGGCACCGGGATACCGGCCGCGGGCGCCGGGAGCACGGGCAGTGCGATCGGGGGGAGCCCAGGGATGGTCAGGATAGGCGGAACAGGTGGTGGCGCACCTGGTTCCGCGAGCGCGGCCGGAGCCGCGGCGATCGGAAGGCAGAGCAGCAACGTGACGACGGTGGCACGAAATCGCATGGCACACTTCCCCGGGTGCGGTGGCGTTGCCAGGGCACCGGAGAAGTGCGGACTTCGGCCCCCGAAATCCCCCCTCCGGCACCGAGGCCAGGGAGATCAGTGTGGGGTAAGGCGGTTGCTCGCAGGTGCGTGTATTCGTTCCGTTGGGGGCGCGTCACCGATTCGCAATCGGAAACCGGGCCCCGAGACCGTCCCGCGACCCGTTTGTCACGCCTCAGCAGTTCCCGGGCGCCGGATCGCCGCGGAAGCGGCCCTCCAGCCAGGCGAGCGCGCCGGGCACGCCGAGCACCGCGGCGGTGAGGTGGTCGGGCACCGGGGTGAGCTCGGCCTGCAGCGGGGTGCCCGCGGCGCACCAGCGCCGGTCGGTCCGCACGATGGCGTCGATCGGGATCAGCCCGTCGATCGGCGAGTGCCACTCGTAGATCGGCATGGTGGGGACGCCGTCGTAGAGCTCGAGGCTGTTCTCCTCCACCACCGCGCGCGCCTCGGGGCTGCTGATCATGGAGGTGGTGCGCGCGAAGTCCATGACGCCGCGGCCCGCGCCCGCGGCGAGGATGCCGTTGGTGCAGCTGTTCGCCATGGCCGCGCGCGCCGCGAGGCCGCGCTCGTTGAGCTGCTCGCTGAGCGGGAAGCGGTCCGGGTACTCGCGCTCCAGCCCGAGCCCGGCGGCCAGCGCCAGCCCGAAGACCGGGTGCGCGGCGAAGCCGAGCTGCTCCATCATCGACACCAGGTTCATCGGCACCCCGCCGAGCGCGGCGCCCGCGATCTCCAGCTCCGGCGCGTAGCGCGGCGCCAGCGCGGCCGCCCACGCGGTCGCCATGCCGCCGCCGGAGTAGCCGGCCATGGTCACCGGCGAGCCGCCGACGCCGAGCTCGCCGACCTGCCGCACCGCGCGGATGCCGTCCAGGGTGATCATCCCGCCGAGCCTGGCGGCGCCGTAGGCGAAGTTCGGGCCGAGGTGGTCGGGCAGCGCGACGCTCCAGCCCCTGGCCAGCGCGACGTTCAGCGCGGGCGCCTCCTTCACCATCAGATCCGGGTCCGCGGTGTAGAGCACCCGGGAGACCGAGCACTCGGAGCCGAGGCCGTTGATGATGTGCTGGTAGGAGAGCAGCGGCCCGTCCGGCCGGTGCCCGCGCGGAGTCAGCACGGTCGAGGTCGCCGCGATGGGCGCGCCCTCGGAGCTGGTGGAGCGGAAGCGCACCACGGTGACCGCGGTCTCCGGGAGGGCGGGCAGCGCGGGCATCGGCCGCACCGCGATCACGGCACCGGGCGCCAGCTCGGCGATGTCGGCGGGGGTGCCGTAGAACGGGTCCGGGTCGGGCGCCGGGTAGAGCGGGGCCGCGCTGCCGGGGGCGGCGGTCAGCGCCAGCCCCAGCGCGGCGGCGGCGAGGAGCGCCACCCGTCTTCGAGCGCTCCGCCGAGCGAACCGCGTCCGACCCATGGCTGCCGCCTTCCCCTGCTCCGACCTACCGACCATCATTGTTCGCAAACCCCCCCGCCCGATCAGCGCGATCACAACATACCGACACGTCACAACGGCCGGGGGATTTCGCTGTGAACCCGGCGCGGGTCGCCGCTGGTCCGCCTCGTGACAACGCCACACCCGCCCCGGAGGGGGCTGTGAGTTGTCCAAGCGACCGCGCGGAACATGTTCCCGGCCATGGTGCTGGATTTACCGTCGAGGGGCGGCGTCGCACTCCGGCGCCGGGAAGGAGACGGCGTCATGGACAGCACGGTCACCAGCGCGACCCGCTACCCGCTCGTCGGCACCGAGGAGGTTCCCACCCGCCGGATCACCGTCTACTTCGACGGGCCGAACCCGGACGATCTGCTGGTCCTGGAGTACGCCGCCACGCACACCGAGGCGTGGGAGTTCACCTCCGCCGCGGTGCAGGCCGGGCTCACCGTGACCGTCGACGGCAAGGTGCGCCCGGAGCTGCGCAGGCTGCCCTGCCGCTCGCTCTGGCACTGACCCGCACCCGCTAGGCTCGCCCCGGTGCCGAACGGGGAGGACCGGAGCGTGTCGAGGCGGGTATCGAGAAGTGGACGGCGAGGTTTCGCGGCGGTGCTCACCGTCGCCGGGATCGCGCTCACGGCGGGCTGCGGCGCCGACGAACCGGCCGCCGCGCCGCCGACCACGACGGTCGCCCCGGTTCGCACCACGACGGTCGCCCCGATTCCCACTACGAGGGCGCCATCGGAGCTGCCATCGGCCGGGCTGCCCACCGTCGACCCGTACGCCGCTCAACCGCTGGTCGAGCGCACCGAGTGGACCGCGGGCGAGGACGGCGCCAGGCTGCTCGTCTTCCCCACCGAGGCCGGGCGCCGCACCCCCTTCCCCGGCGCCGAGAACCGCGCCTGGCTCGAGGTGCTCACCGCCGCGCCGGACGCCGACACCGCGGGCATGTACGACCAGTTCCGCTGCCACTGGGTGTGGGCGCGGCTGGCCGCCCCGAACAAGCCGAGCTGGAATCTGGAACCCTGGCGTCCGGCCGTCGGCTACGACGCGGTGGTGCAGGCGGCCTGTAATCCCGGCGGACCGGAGCGCTGATCTCCGGCGCCGGGCGAGGCGAAACCGGAAGGAGATCACCATGCGTGTCGTCCTGGTAGGTGGACACGGGAAGATCGCCCTGCTGCTGGCGGGGCTGCTCAGCGAACGCGGCGACGAGCCGGTGGCGCTGATCCGCAATCCGGCGCACGGGGCCGAGGTGGCCGCCGCAGGCGCGCGGGCGGTCCTGCTCGACGTGGAGAACACCGACGCCGGGCAGCTCGCCGCCGTGCTCGACGGCGCCGACGCCGTCGTCTTCGCGGCGGGCGCCGGTGCGGGCAGCGGGGCCGCGCGCAAGTACACGGTGGACCGGGACGGCTCGGTGCTGGCCGCAGGCGCCGCCGAGGCGGCGGGCGTGCGCCGGTTCCTGCAGATCTCGTCGATGGGCGCCGGCGAGCCCGCCCCCGACGGCACCGACGAGGTGTGGCGCGCCTACCTGGACGCCAAGACCCAGGCCGAGGACGATCTGCGCGGCCGCGACCTGGACTGGACCGTGCTGCGGCCGGGCAGGCTGACCGACGACCCGGCCACCGGCGCGGTCACGATCGGGCAACGGGTCGGGCGCTCCGACATCCCGCGCGCCGATGTCGCGGCGGTCCTGGTCGCGCTGCTGGACGCCCCGGAAACGGCCGGGGCGACACTGGAAGTGGTGGCCGGGGAAACTCCGATCGCGGCGGCGATCTCCGCACTTCGGTAACTCTGCATTAGCCATCGGTGCGCGCCCGGCTTTCTCTCGGCAAATAAAGCGGAAAGGGCTGCCGCCTTTTCGGGCAATTCCGCTGGGTGCGCACCCGGCGAATACCGGACGCCCGCCGACACGGGCAACTGGTCAACCGTCCGAATAACTCGATTTCCGAATCAGCTCTGGGCTCGTCCGGGTCTCCACCGGCGAATATGCCCCGGTTTCGGCTCAACAGCCGGAAAATTTACGGCCACAGCGCCGCGCCACGCGCGAATCGCGAACCTGAAAGACTCGTGGTGCACCACCCGGATGCCCACCGAAAACTGACTCCCGGAACGCCCTTTACCACGCGTAATTACTGGTCCGTAACGTTTCGGCCGGTTTTTCCGACACTCAAGCGGATGTACAGATGTGCTTGCATTTGAAAGGCGGACGGCCCTAAACTCGGTCGCGCAACGCTCGACAGGGGACACAGGGAGGCCACGGCAGGGAGTGGCCGGCGATTGTTGCCGGGTGTTCACTGTCGTCGGAGGTTAAGGGGTTATCGAATGAATCCACCACTACACGGCGATCGCGACGGCGCCGCCGGGATCGCACTGGCCGACGGGCCGGCGAACGGTTTGATCATGAGCACTTTCTCGGCCCGGTACGGGCAACAGGCAGCGATGATCGGCACGCGGGAGTCCGCGACCGCCTACGTCATCGACGCGGTCGAATCGACCGGGGCGGCCACCCGCGCCGACTTCGACATCGACCGCATCGTCAGCACGGCGCACGCGCTGTCCGAGGACTGGGATGTCGAGGCGCTGCAGCCGGACACCTTCTGGCGCATCGCCGCCACCTGCCTGACGCCGTGATCCGCGCCGCCCGCGTGGGTGCGGGCGGCAGCTGAACAGAACTTCGGTGCCCCGCACGCGCCCCCACCGGCGCGCGCGAGTCATCGGAGCCCGCAGAGAAATGCCAGCGCCGCACCGGTATCCACCGGTGCGGCGCTGGTCTGGGAGAAGGCTCCTACCGCGGGTCGGCCTTCTCGGCGTACTCCGCGAAGATCTTCAACGAATCCTCCGGCGTCGCGGCCTGCACGCTCAGCCGGTCCATGACCGAGAGGTACAGCGCGAGGTCCTGCCTGCGGTCCAGGTAGAGCGCGCTGGTCAGGTGCTCGAGGTAGACGACGTCGGGCAGCTCCTGCTCGGCGAAGCGCAGGATGCTGAACGAGCTGCCCGCGGCGGCGTGCTCGCCCGCGGTGTAGGGCAGTACCTGCAGCGTGACGTTGGGCAGCGCGGCGAGCTTTATCAGGTGCTCCATCTGCGCGCGGTGCACGGCGGGGCCGCCGACCGGGCGGTGCAGCGCCGCCTCGTCCACGACCGCCCAGACCACCGGCGGGTCGGTGCGGGTCAGGATGTCCTGCCTGCGCATCCGCATGTCGACGCGGCGGTCGGTGTTGGCGTCCTCGTAGCCGAGCGAGACGACCGCGCGGGTGTACTCCGAGGTCTGCAGCAGCCCGGGAATGAGGTGCGCCTCGTAGGTGCGGATCTTGCTCGCCGCCTGCTCCAGGCCGAGGTAGGTGCCGAACCACGAGGGAAGCAGATCGTTGTAGTGGTGCCACCAGCCCGGCTCGTTGGCCTGCTTGGCGAGCTCGAGGAATTCGTCGCGCCGCGCCCGGTCGGTGACGCCGTAGAGCGTCAGCAGATCGCGGATGTCGCGTTCCTTGAAGCCGGTGCGGCCCCAGCTCGAGCCGGCTGATCTTGGCGTGCGAACCGCGGATGTGCTCCCCCGCCTGCTCGCGCGTGATGTTCTTGTGCTCACGGAGCTTCCGGAGCTGGCCACCGAGCGCGATCCGCAGCACGGTGGGCCCGCGATCGGGGGCGGGGTTGCCGCGGCCGCTCGATCCGGGGGCAGCGGAGCCGTCGAGGCTGCCGGAGCCGGTTATGCCGTCGGTTTCATCGAAGCCGTCGGGTTCAGCGATCATGGAGGTTCTTCTCCGATACTCGGGGATAGCCCACAGTGTGCCACCACCGCTCCGAGTTCCGCTGTTTTCTCGTTTGCACGAACAGCCTTACTCGCCGAACACCCTTCGAGCCGTGGGGCACACCGCACCGATCGCCAATGCTACCGCTCAGGCGGTCAGATAGTCGAACTCTCCCGCTTTCGCGCCACGTACGAAGGCATCGATCTCCGGGCGGGTGTAGTAGATCACCGCACCGTCGGGTTGCCGCGAATTGCGCACCGCCACCAGGCCGTTGCTGGTCTCCGCGACTTCCACGCAGTTCCCGCTCGGATTACTGAAGGTGCTCTTCTTCCACGCGTCGTCGGCCGGCCGCTCCGTTGCACGCACCGATGTTGCAGACATTCGCCGTCTCCTGTTTTTCTACGACAGATCGCTAGAATTTGCAGATGCACACGCAAACGTTCTTGCATCTGCACCCACAATCCGGACTGTAGCACGGGCGCCGCGGTCGGGGGCGCTCTCGGGGAACGTCGTTGACCTGGCGTTTACCCGCACGTCGCCACTGCCAGGCCGGATCTCGCGATCAAGTGGCCTTGCGCGCCCCGATCCCGCACCGCCACAACACCGGAGTGCCCCGTCCGCCGCGGGTCACACGAAAACAGCCGTGCCGCAAACGATCCGCGATCGTGGCGGATCCGGTCACTCTCGCACGGCGGCGCCCGGCGCGGCGCCGGTACGCTCGAGCCCGCCCGGCCGGGCGCGCGCCGCACCGGCAGCCGGTACGCGGCGGAGCCGGAAGGGCAAGACGCACAAGGGCGGTCGGCGCCGACGAGACCAGCGCGCGGGGCCGCCCCCGACCCTGGTCGTTCGTACAGATGTACTTGCATTTGTAAGCGATGAATGCAAAACTCGACCTCGAAAGTCGGGGAGGCACGCGGTATCTCCATTCCGGTCCGGCGGGCCGTTTCCGCTGGGTGTCGACCTCCCAGAGCCAGACGTGAGGGGCGGTCCAGATGAGCCAGCCATTCCGAACCTCCCACCGGATCGGGATCGCCGGGGCGACCGCGATCAGCGCGCAGACGCCGCGCCCGGTGCCGGATTCGACTGTGCCGGATTGCAATTCGGAGCCGCGCGGGCTCACCTACCGGCAGGCGCGGGAGATGCTGCGAGTACACGACGCGCACGGCCCCAGCTGTCGGCAGTGGCTCGCGGCGGCGGCCTATCTCTCGGCCGGACTGGACGACGAGTAGCCCGTTCGATATTCGGCACGCGTGCCTGTTTCTCCGAATTCCGATGTCCACCCGGCTAGAACAATTCCAGCTGGTCGGTTCTATTCTTCGGTGAATACGTCCCGCAATTCCCGCGATTTATCAAAAACCTTCCGTTCGGTATGTTGATCCGGTTTGCCGGAGGACCGCGAGGCCGCAGCACCGGGGCGCGCGGCGGCACCGACTAGGGTGAGGCCGTGCAGACCGACAGACCAGCCGACGACACGGGAGCCCGGATCTGGGGTGGGACCACGCTCACCGAGCGCCGGGAGGCGCGGCGCGCCGGTCTGCTGGACGCGGCGCTCGATCTGATCGGCGAGTCGGGCGCGGCCGGGGTCACCATGCGGGCCGTCTGCCGCAGGGCCGGGCTCACCGACCGCTACTTCTACGAGAGCTTCGCCGGCCGCGACGAACTGCTCGACGTGCTCTACCGCCAGGTCGCCGAGGAGTTCCTCGGGCCGATGACCGCCTTCGCCGTCGCCGACGACCCGTCCAGGGACCGGGCGCTCTCCGAGTTGCTCGTCGACAAGGTGCTCGACGACCCGCGCAAGTCCCGGCTCTTCCTGGTCGAGCCGTACTCCAGCACCGGGCTCGGGCAGACCACCATCGCGGTCATGCCCGCCTTCACCCGGCTGCTGCAGGACCACCTCTTCGCGCACATCGGGGACCCGGTGCGGCGCAGGCTCGCCGCGGTCGCCATGGCCAGCGGCAACGCCGGGGTCTTCTCGGCCTGGTTGAACGGGTCGCTGCGCGCGACGCGGGACCAGATGACCGACCACCTGGTCGCCACCATCACCGCCTACCGCGCGCTCTATCGCCCCTGACCCCGCGGCACCAACCGCCCGAAGGGACCTTTCCCCGGCCCGTTCCCGCACTGCGGGCTACAGTGGCCGCACGTCGAGGGCGAGGAGCGCGTTGGTGGCCATCGGGAAATTGGTGTCGTACGACGCCGCACGTGGATTCGGGTTCATCCGCCCCGAGGACGGCGGCCCCGACGTCTTCGTCCACGTGAACGACATCGGCCTCGACGAGGACGAGCTGCGCGAGGGCAGGGTCTTCGAGTTCGACATGACCGAGGGTGACCGCGGCCCCAAGGCCGTCAACCTCACCGCCGCGGGCCCCGCCCCCGCCGCCGCGCCGCGGCAGCACCGCCGCGATCGCACCGCCGGGCCACTCGGGGCCGATGAGCACAAACGTCTCGTGACGGAACTGCTGCTCGAGGCGAGCCCCGCGTTGACCGCCGGTGAGATCCTCACCATCCGCGACCGCCTCACGGAATTCGCCGAGCAGCACGGCTGGGTGGAGGGTTAAGCCCCGCACCTCCCCCGTTCTGTCGGTCCCCGGACCTACGATCGAGCGCGCACCGACGATTTTCCCGGCGTCGCGCCGTCTGTCGTACGACTGAGGAGGTTGCGTGGATCTGCCTGTGATGCCACCGGTACGGCCGATGCTGGCGAAGACGGCTCCCGCGGTGCCGCGGGAGCCGGGGCTCGCGTTCGAGCCCAAGTGGGACGGGTTCCGGTGCGTGGTGTTCCGGGACGGGGACGAGGTCGAGCTCGGTTCGCGCAACGACCGTCCGCTCACCCGGTACTTCCCCGAGGTCGCCGAGCTGCTCGCCGAGGCACTCCCGCCGCGCTGCGTGGTGGACGGCGAGATCGTGGTGGTCACCGACGACGGCCTCGACTTCGACACCCTGCAGAACCGGCTGCACCCGGCCGCCTCGCGGGTGGCCAAGCTGGCGAAGGAGACCCCGGCCAGCTTCGTCGCCTTCGACCTGCTCGCGCTCGGCGACGAGGACCTCACCGAGCAGCCCTTCGCCGAGCGGCGCCGACGGCTGGAGGGCATCCTCGACACCACCCTCGCCCGCGTGCACCTGACCCCGATCACCCGCGACCCGGAGGTCGCCGAGGACTGGTTCACCCGCTTCGAGGGCGCCGGCTTCGACGGCGTCATGGTCAAGCGCGACGATCAGCCGTACCAGCAGGACAAGCGGGTGATGCTCAAGGTCAAGCACGAGCGCACCGCGGACTGCGCGGTCGCCGGCTTCCGCTGGCACAAGGACGGGCAGGGCGTCGGCTCGCTGCTGCTCGGGCTCTTCGACGACGAGGGCAGGCTGCACCACGTCGGCGTCGCCAGCAGCTTCACCGCGGCCCGCAGGCGCGAACTCGTCGACGAGCTGGCCCCGCTGCGGGAGAACGCGCTGGCCGAGCACCCGTGGAAGGAGTGGGCCGACGCCGCCGCGCAGGCCGCCGCCGACGGCAAGATGCCGGGCGGGGTGAGCCGCTGGACCGGCGGCAAGGACCTCTCCTGGGAGGCGCTGCGGGTGGAACTCGTCGCCGAGGTGCGCTACGAGCACGTGCAGTCCGGGCGGCTGCGGCACGGGGGGAGGCTGGTCCGCTTCCGCTCCGACCGCACCCCGCAATCCTGCACCTACGCCCAGCTGGACGAGGTGGCCCCGGCCGAACTGCACGCCATCTTCGGCGAGGAGACCCGGTGAGCACCAAGGGAATCGAGGTCGAGGCGGGCGACCGCACGGTCACCATCAGCAACCCCGACAAGGTCTACTTCACCAAGCGCGGCGAGACCAAGCTCGACCTGGTGCGCTACTACGAAGCGGTCGCCGAGCCGCTGCTTCGCGCCATCGGCGGCCGCCCGCTCATGCTCGAACGCTACCCGGACGGCGCCTCCGGGAAATCCTGGTTCCAGAAGCGCGTCCCGGCCAACGCCCCGGACTGGCTGCACACCGTCCAGGTCGCGACCCCGAACGGCACCACCGGCGACGCGCTGGTCGCGCACGACCTCGCGCACGTGCTCTGGGCGGTGAATCTCGGCTGCCTGGGTTTCCACGTCTGGCCGCACCACGTCCCCGACCTGGCGATCGCCGACGAACTCCGGGTCGACCTCGACCCCTCCCCCGGCATCGGCTTCGCCGACCTGCGCGCCGCCGCGCTCCGCGTCCGCGAACTCTGCGCCGAGCTCGGCATGCGGACCTGGGTCAAGACCTCCGGCTCGCGCGGCCTGCACCTCTACATCGACCTCGAGCCGCGCTGGGACGCCTACCAGGTGCGCGCCGCCGCCGTCGCGCTCGCCCGCGAACTCGAGCGCAGGCACCCGGAGACCATCACCGCCGCCTGGTGGAAGGAGGAGCGCGGCAGCCGCGTCTTCGTCGACTACAACCAGAACGCCCCGCACAAAACGGTTTTCGGCGCCTGGTGCGTACGGCCGAAGGTCGGCGCCCAGGTCTCCACCCCGATCACCTGGGCGGCACTGGACACCGTCGTACCCGAAGACCTGACCATCGCCACCGTCCCCGCCCTGCTCGCCGAGCACGGCGATCCCTGGGCCGACCGCGCCCCGCAGTCCATCGACACCCTGCTCGAATGGTCCGAGCGCGATCTCGCCGACGGCCTCATGGACGCCCCCTGGCCGCCCAACTACCCCAAGATGCCGAACGAGCCGCCGCGGGTGCAGCCGAGCAAGGCGCGCAAGGAGGCGTAGCCTCACCAGCTCCCGGCGGGGTCGGGGCAGCGGCCGGTGTAGGTGTTCAGCCCGATGCCCCGATGGGCCGACTTGCTCCGGCCGACCGGGCCGTTGCGCGGTTCGCGCACCCAGCTACCCCGGTTGTCGAGGCCGGGCATGTGCTCGCTGTACCGCGTTTCGCCGTCGACCGTGAGGACGCCGTCCTGCACGTCGATGTGCGCGACGGTGGCCCAGTACGAGTTCATGCCGTTCCCGACGAACACCGTGATCTCGTCGGCGTCCGGGCCGGGCAGCCCGTCCGGCCCCGGCCGTTGCGCCGATACAGCGCGACCACCTGCAGCACCGTCTCGGTGGAGAGCCGGTCGGGCACGAACCGGAAGCCCTCGGAGTGCCCCTGCACGGTCACGGTCAGGCTGCCGAGCGAGCCGAAGTCCCGCCCCTGCGCCTCGGTGCTGCCGGTCACCACGATCCGGTGGATGCCGGGCGGGACAGCGGCGAGATCGATGCCGACGGAGGCCTCGCTCAGCAGCACGACGCCGGGCTGCTTCGGGTTGTTGTAGAAGACGAGATCCTCGTCGCCGCGGACCTTGCCGTCACCGCCGAGCAGCACCGCGGCAACATCGACGGCACCCGGCCCGCCCGCGTGCCCGACGGTCACCGTGAAGACGCGGTCCGTGAGATCGGTCTTCGAGCCCCGTTCGACCGACAGGCGTCGCCTAGAGTCCGGAGCGGGACATCCCGCGAACGACGAAGGGACACAGTTGATGCCGGAGACCACCGAGGTGCTCCTCGACGACTTCGAGACCACCGCGCGCTGGACGCTCGCCGGCCCGGGTGCGGGCCGCACGCATCTGACCACCTTCGCCGAGGGCGCGCCGGACAAACGGCCGGTCGACTACGCCGACGGCAGGCGCGGGGCGGACCGGCGGGCGCTGGTGCTGCTCGTGCGGGACGCGGAGAACGAGCTGGAGATCGAGCTGGCGGCGCGGCCGGATCCGGCGTTCGCGCCGAGCGGGGTGGTGTCGGCGGTGGGGGTGTACGTGCGCTCCCCGCACGCGGAGATCCGGGTCTCGGCCGACCTGGTCACCGCCGACGGCGCGCGATGCGAGGTGCCGCTCGGCCGGGCGCCCGCCTCCGGGGAGTGGCGGCGGATCGAACACGAGCCGGTGCAGCCGCTGGCCGGAGCCGAGGTGCGGGCGCTGCGGGTGCGGCTGGTCGAGGTGGTGCCGCGCGCGGGTGAGGTGATGATCCTGCTCGACGACCTGACCGCGCGCACCGCGCGCTGACTACTCGCTGGTCCAGAGCCCCCACACGGTCCCTCGGGAACCGTTTTCACAGATCAGCGCTCGATTGTCGCCGGTGCGCGCGGACTTGCCCCGGCTCGGGTCACAGCTCCCGCCCGGCTGCTGCACGGTGGTGTTGATGGTGAAGGGGCCGACCCAGGTCTGCCCGCCGGAGCCGCCGAGGCAGAGCATGGTGTCGCCGTCGGCGGTGGTGCCGATGGCGCCGACCGGCACCTCGGTGCAGGAGGAGCCCTTGCGCGCGACGGTCGCGACCGGCTCCGGCGCGCCGGGGCCCGCGTCGCCCGCGGTCGGCGCGGCGACGGTGGCGGGCGCCGTGGGGGCGGGTGCCTGCGGCAGGCTCATCACCGTGGTCTGGCTGGTGTCGCGGACGGTGTTCTGCGCGCGGTCGACGACGTCGTCCCAGGCCGAGCCGCCGAGCACGAAGAGCCCGGCGACGACCGCGGCCTCGGCGGCGCCGAGCAGCAGCGCGAAGACCGCCATGGTCTTGCCGCGCGGGTGCGCGAAGGCGATCAGCCCGAAGACCAGCGCGATCGGGAAGAGCAGCAGCAACGCGCCGACCAGCGCGATGACGGCGTACGGGTTGACCAGCGGGCCGCGGCTGTCGTCGTCGTCGTCCTCGACGCGGGGCCATTGACCGGAGGGGCGTTCGTCGCGCTCTTCCTCGTTCCAGCGGTCGCCGTAGCGATACTCCGCGCGGCGGTCATCGGCCCATCGTTCGGTCCGTACCATCTGGTCCCTCTCACCTCGTCTCGCGGCGAGAGTTCCCCGATAACGCCCCGATCACGGAGAAGAATAGGGGCTATTGCCCGATAGCCGACGGGGAAACCGGCAAGCGGTCGGGAACAGTCGCTATTTTCGCGGCCGATCTATCTCCGGCATCGTCGTGGTCACCAGCGTGAGCAGCACATCCGTGAGCAGAATGTGGACTTGGTCACGTTCCAGCGAGCCCCGCGTTATCCACTCCCGCCCGGCTACTTTCACCAGCCCGCCGAAGGCGCGGACCACCGCGCGCAGTTCTTCGCCGCGCGCGGATTCGCCGAGTCCGACCATGGAGAGCAGCCGCTCCGCGGCGGCATCGTCGGCCTGGTCCAGGATCTGCTGGACCTCGGGGTCCTCGCCGACACCCTCGTGGCTGGTGACCTTGACCCAGGTGCTGCCGTGCTCGGCGATGGTGTCGAGCAGCCAGGTGACGCTGGCGCCGACCCGGTCCCGCGGCGAGCCGGTGGGCACCACCATGGCGTCCTGGTGCGGCAGCGTCACCATCCGGCGCACGACCGCCAGGTAGAGGTCGCGCTTGTTGCCGAAGTAGTGGTTGATCAGGCCGCGCGCGACCCCGGCTCGCTGCGCCAGCTCGGCGGTGGAGACGGCCGCGTAGGGCCGCTCCCCGAACATGTCGATCGCGCACGCCAGGATCTGCGCGCGCCGCTCGTCCGGCTCCAGCCGACGGCGGCGCGGCGCCTCCCCGGTGCCTGTCTCAGAGCGAGCGGGCAACGAGATCCTTCATCACCTCGTTGCTGCCCGCGAGAATGCGCAGCACACGGGCACCGGTGTAGAGCTGGGAAATCGGATACTCCGTCATGTAGCCGTAGCCGCCGAACAATTGCAGGCAGCGATCGACAACGATACCGAGCTGATCGGTGAGCCAGTACTTCGACATGGCAGCGGTCGGGATATCGAGCTTCCCTTCCAGGTGCTTGGCGATGCAATCGTCGAGGAAGGTCCGGCCGACCTTCGCCAGCGTGGCGCACTCGGCGAGTTCGAACTTGGTGTTCTGCAGCGCGAAGAGCGGCTTGCCGAATGCCTCGCGGCCCTTCGTGTACTCGACGGTGATCTTCACCGCCTGCTCCATCATGGCGACCGCGATGATCGCGGTGACGAGCCGCTCCTGCGCCAGCAGCTGCATCATCTGGTAGAAGCCCTGGCCCTCGGCCTCGCCGAGCAGGTTCGCGGCGGGGACGCGCAGGCCGTCGAAGAAGAGCTCGGCGGTGTCCTGCGACTTGCCGCCCATCTTGTCCAGGATGCGGCCGCGCTCGAAGCCGGGGGTGTCGTCGCTCACCTCGGCGAAGATCAGCGAGACGCCCGCCGCGCCCTTGGTCGGGTCGGTCTTGGCGGCGATGATGATGCCGTCGCAGAGCCAGCCGTTGGTGATGAAGATCTTCGAGCCGGTGATCACGTACTCGTCGCCATCGCGCACCGCGCGGGTCTTGATGTTCTGCAGGTCGGAGCCGGTGCCCGGCTCGGTCATGCCGATCGAGAGCACCATCTCGCCGCTGGCCGCCTTCGGCAGCACCCGCCGCTTGAGCTCCTCGGAGCCGAAGTGGTGCAGATAGGGCGCGATGATCGAGGTGTGCACCGGCATGCCGAGCGAGCCGTCGCCCGCCAGCGTCTGCTCCTCGATGATGGCCGCCTCGTGCGCGAAGGTGCCCCCGCCGCCGCCGTACTCGGTGGGGATACCGGTGCAGAGCAGCCCGAGTTCCCCCGCGCGGTTGTACAGCGCCCGGTCCGGGTGGCCCTGCCGCACGAACTTCTCCGCGTGCGGCACGACCTCCTTCTCGAAGAACGTCCGGGACAGCTCCCGGACCGCCTCGACCTCGTCGTCACTCCACACGGCGCGTGCCATCTCTTCTCCTCGCTCGGTTCGCTCCAGATTCCAGCACTATTGGCGTGCTGTCAACAAGAGGCGCGGGGTGTGCGGGAGCACTTCCGGGCATTTGGGAGAATGGGCAGGTCGTTGTCCCGCTCGAAGAGAGATGCCGCCCGCCGCGATGGCCGAAACCACGATCGATCCCGCCGACCTCGCGACCTGCCTCCGCGTCCTGGAGCAGGCCGGGCGGCTCGACAAGGAGCACCCCGACTCGCTCACCGTGCAGCGCGCCGTCGGGCACATGTTCAAGAAGCTCAAGCAGGCCAAGCGCGATGCCGTCCGGGATGCCGTCGCCTCCGCGGACAAAGCTGTTGTCGCCGCTACCGCGACCGGGTCGCCGAACCGGATCGACGACGAGACCGCGGGCATTCGGCTGAGTTCCACCGCCGCCGGGGCCAGCGCGGGCACCCTGCTCCGGGCGCGGCCCTGCTACATCTGCAAGCAGCGCTACACCCGGGTGGACGCGTTCTACCACCAGCTCTGTCCCGAGTGCGCGGCGCGCAGTCACGCCAAGCGCGACGCCGGCGCCGACCTCACCGGCAAGCGGGCGCTACTCACCGGCGGCCGCGCCAAGATCGGCATGTACATCGCGCTGCGGCTGCTGCGCGACGGTGCGCACACGACGATCACCACCCGCTTCCCGAACGATGCCGTGCGCCGGTTCAGCGCCATGGAGGACAGTGCGGACTGGCTGCATCGCTTGCGGATCGTCGGCATCGATCTTCGCGACCCCGGGCAGGTGATCGCGCTCGCCGACGATGTGGCGGCGCAGGGGCCGTTGGATATCTTGATCAACAATGCCGCGCAGACCGTGCGGCGCACCGCGGGGGCCTACAGCGCGCTGGTCGACGCCGAGTCGGCGCCGCTGCCATCCGGGCCGCGCCCCGATATGATGACGCTCAGCTCCGGCGTGCAGCAGCACCCGACCGCGCTCACCGCCGCGCTCGCGCCCGAGCTGACCGCCGCCGATGTCGCCGAGCTCGCGCTGGTGGCGGGGTCGGCGACGCCCGAGCGGATCGCGCGCGGGGTGGCGATCGATGCGGGTGGGCTCGTTCCGGACATCACGCACACCAACAGCTGGGTGCAGACGGTGGCCGAGGTGGAGACCACCGAACTGCTCGAGGTGCAGCTCTGCAACTCGGTCGCGCCGTTCATCCTGGTCTCCCGGTTGCGTCCGGCGATGGCGGCCGCACCCGCGCGCCGGAAGTACGTGGTGAACGTGTCGGCGATGGAGGGTCAGTTCAGCCGCGGGTACAAGGGACCCGGCCATCCGCACACCAATATGGCGAAAGCCGCGTTGAACATGCTGACGCGCACCAGCGCCAAGGAGATGTTCGAGACCGATCGGATTCTGATGACGGCGGTCGATACCGGGTGGATCACCGATGAGCGGCCGCATCACACCAAGGTCCGGCTCGCCGAGGAGGGGTTTCACGCGCCGCTCGATCTCGTCGACGGGGCGGCGCGGGTTTACGATCCGATCGTGCGCGGGGAGTCGGGGGACGACGTCTTCGGTTGCTTCCTGAAGGACTACGAACCGTCTCCCTGGTAGAAGAGCGCGGTGCGTTATCTCGCCCGAGTTGCGGTAGTTTCCGGTTCACGCGTTCGGAGCATCGAGCCGGAGCGCGAAGATTCGTCATCGGCCTTAGCGCCGGGTCACGCCGGCGGATCGAGGGATACTTCCAGCGGGCGGAGAACGAAGCCGGCCGGATCGCCACCACCCCGTTCCGGCGAGCTCGAAACATCCCCGGCGCACTGTCGGCGCTCGAACTCGAATTGCGGTAACCCGCAGTTCCTCGAGCGGATTCCAGTGCCTGTCCGGAGTTCGCGCTGGGGTCGCCAGTCCATTGGAATACCGGTTGATCTATCGGGTTCAGCGGTCGCGATGGCGTTCGGTCCCGCGGCCCGGTCGCGTTCCTCTCGCCCGCCACGGGTGCTTCCCTCGGCGGGAGGTTCGCGGTATGGGGACTGGTACTCCGGCGGTGGGCGGCTGATCGCGGCGCGGAGCGGGCGAGACGTTCAGCGGCCGCACGCTGACGTTGCAGCGCGACCTGCTGCTCGCGGCTGAGGCGTTCCGCACGAGCCCGGTCCTGCTCTCGGGTGCGGTCCTGTTCGCGGGCTCGGTCGTGCCGGCGGGCCTGGCGCTGCTGACGGGCTTGTTCACCGACGCCGGGAAGCTCGAGTTGCCGGCCCTGTTCCCGCTGGAGACCCAATGCCCAGATCTGTCTGGCATCGGCTCGGGAAATGACCTGGTGGTTGAACTGGCCCGGAAAGTCGCGGGCGAGCCCGTTGATCAGTTCCTGGCACGTCTTCGACACCGCTTCGCCCTGCACCGAGCGCAGCACATGCTGGGACACGGTCCCGCGCGCGAGCAGATCGCGCACCGCTTTGAGCTGCTTCTCGTCCTTCTTGCCCTCGATTCGCCCGGACTTCTCCTCGATCGCCTGGACGCGGCCGTCGACCTCGCGGGTCTTGTCGAACTTGACCTTGCCGATCCGCGGCGAGGTGAAAGTCCGCGAGCCCTGGGAGTAACCGCGCTCGCGATCGCGGTAGTATTCGGCCGCACCGTTTTCGAAGATCCGGCCTCGCCGGTTGTTGTCGAACCGCTCGCGGTCCTTGTCGTACTCCGGCACAACGCGCCCCCCGACGCCCATCCCCACCACGCCGCCGACGGGGCGCGGTCACTAACCGGTGCGGGATTCGTCCCGCTCGGCCTGCTCGTGATCGGCGGCGTACTCACCGAGAGCGGCAGCGAACTCGGAGAACATGCCCTCGTGCTCCTCGCGGTGGTAGCCGATCATCGACTCCATCACGAACCACGCCGTGAGCTCGTCCTCATCCTCGGTATCCAGACGCAACGCCGGATTGATCGCGTCGTAGAAGCTGCACTCCCGTCCCGGCCACTCGTAGTCGATCCACTGCCCGCCCGCGTAGGCGATGAAGCACTCCCCGACGAAGCAGATGAACGCATCGGTCATCTCCGCGTTCTCCGGTCCCATCGCGGTTTCGAGGTCCGGGAACAACTGCTCCACGATCGGATTCAGTCTGCGAGCCTCGGACGAGTCCGGCGCCCACGGGCTCTCGGGAAGGTCCTCGATCTCGGCCAGCCGCATGAACCGCCGCGCCGCCGCCAGACGCCGGGCGGGATCGACCCACTCACCCCATGCGGTGCGCTCGACCTCGACCCCGAGGTCCAGACCGTACTGATCACCGTCCGACAGTGCTCGAGCGTCGTCTGCCATACCCGTGCCCTCCTGTCGTCGCTGCACTACGCATGATCGCCGCAGCGGCCCGCTGCCGGGCACGCGAAGCGGTCCCCTTCGACGGGATGCTACCGCCGCGAACCCCGCGACCCCTGTCGCTCGACAGTGAACCGCAGGCGCGCGAAACTCGCCGCGCGAGTCCCGGAGCCTGTTCCCTCGGGCTGACCAAGGCTGAGCTGAACTCACCGGCGATGCCAGGCCCCGGCGGCGCGCCCCGGGTGTGGTGGACGGGCCGTGAGCGAGTCGGCTCCACTGAACCCCCGATTCGGGGTTCTCGCCGGTGTTCTGGCCGTGATTGGGCCGTCCCGCCGTAGGGATTCCTGTCGATTGGGCAGGCGGCAGGTCATCAACCGGCCCGCGCCCAAACCAGCAGCGCTGGTCGGTGCCGTGGTCATCGCCAGCCCGCCGGTGGGGCCGGGGTGCTGGACACCCCGGCGTAGAGGAAGACTCGCGCGTCGCGGCGCTGCGACAGCCAGGCCGCCCCCACACCGTCGGGCGGCCCGCTGCCGGGGTCTGTGGTCGTTTCGGTAGCGGGTTGGGTGCGGGGGCGGCGCGGGGATGCCAGCGGTGCGGCACCGTGAAGCCGGGGGCGATCGGTTCGAGACCGGTGAAGAAGTGCGCGAACTCGGTGTAGGTGCGGGTGCGGACTTCGATGCCGTGCTCGTGGTGGATAGCTGCCGCTGCGGCGGTACCGGCGGGGAGTCGAAATCACTGGTCGCGTGGGTGCGGGTGAGATAGGAGCCCAGGGCAAACGCGGCCAGCAGGGTGTCCACGATGTCGTGGGGGTGGTGGTGATTGCCCAGGAAATGCAGGAGCGCGACCATCGACACCGCCACCAGCCGTGACAGGTCCGAGGTATCGGCGAGCGCCGGGTATTTCAGGATCTTGTCGGGGTCGGCGTCGGCGTCGGCGTCGGCGTCGGCGTCGGCGTCGGCGTCGGCGTCGAGGCAGGCCACCCGCCCTTTGTCGGGGCCGGTGAGCATCGCCCGCGCGTGCGCCAGAACGAGGGGTCGTCGTCCACGTAGACCACCCGCCCCACTTCAGTTGAAGTCGATTCCGGTGTTCGGGGCCATCCGCCAACTTCTTTGCCTCGCCGTCCGCTGCCTCGATCAAGGTTCGAGAAAAAGGCTCTCGTTGGGCAGACGGCCGGTGTGGGGAGTGCCGTGTTCACTCACTCGGACCGTGTCGGCGAGGCGGTGACGTTGCAGGTCGCAGATGAACACCAATGCCGCGGTGAGGCAGGCGACGAATCGAAATTCGAGTCCACCGACGGTCAATGTGAGCCATACATCCGGCTCGTCAGGACGAGGAGTGGACCTGCTCACGTGCACCTACCGGACGACCGTGGTGGCAGCGTCGACCAACTCCGCCACGCTTCGCGCATCGCCGCCGCCGTGCGTAGCAGCAACTCTTCGGGGGCCTTCTCAACGGGAGAGCACGGGGGCGGGTAGCGGCGCTCGGTCGCGACGGGTCGACAGGGCAGATTCTTCACGGTGTCTCCGGAATCGAGGATGGTCCGGGTGGTATGCGCCGGACGCATGAGAGCGCGGTAGCCGCGGGCTTACGGTGTGCTCGCGTCGCCCAGGGCGGGCGGGGTTATGACGAATAGAGGCTGGTGATGGCGGTGGCCGGTGCGGAGCGGCACAAGGTAATCGGGGATGTGCATCTCCTGCTCACCGACGAGGAGGGGCGCGTGCTGTTCGGTCAGCGCGCGAACACGGGGTACGAGGACGGCGCGTACCACGTGCCGTCCGGTCATCTGGAGGCCGGTGAGTCGGTGTTGGATGCGCTGGTGCGGGAGGCGAAGGAGGAGATCGGGGTGACGATCGATCCGTCGGCCGCCGAGTTCGCTCACGTCATGCACAACTCGTCCTCGGGCGGACGGGTGGCGTTCTTCTTCCGCGTGCGGCTGGGTGAACAGCAGCCGTCGAATCGGGAGCCGGACAAGTGCGACGAGCTTGCGTGGTTCGCGCTCGACGCGCTGCCGGAGCGGATGATCCCGTACTGCCGGGAAGCGTTGCAGCACATCGTTGCCGATCGTCGCTTCTCGATCTACGGCTGGTAGCAAGCCCTATCTACCGGGAGGGCGCCGCCGCTATCGGTGGCGCACTCCCGGAATTGCCATGTTCAGATGATCTTCCACTCGGTGAGGGAGTCGACCAGCTCCCGGAACCGCTCGCCGGACATGCGCTTGGAGCGGGCGACCTCGGGTGTCTCCTCCGCCGAGCCGTACTGCCACCAGGCCTGCCCGGTCTTGTTGTCCATGACAAGGAACCGGTCTGTCATGGCCGGGCCACGGACGACGAGCGAGACGGTGCCGGGCTCGGCGACGACGGCGTGGATGGCGCTGTGGTGCAGGGTGTAGCTCACTCCGGGCTGCTCCCGCCGGACCATCACGGCGGCGAGGCCGGCCGGGTCGAGGTCGTCGCGCAGGTCGGCGGGCTGGTAGATGCGGTGCCGGTACTCGCCGCGCAGGATGTGGCTGGAGTAGGTCCAGCGGTGGTTGTGCGGACGGTCGTGGTAGCCGGGGCCGAAGACGTGGAGCCGGATGCGGATGCCGGTGTCGGGGTCATCGAAGAGGACGAGTTTGTCGAGGATGTCGTAGTGCTCGCAGAGCGCCATGAGACGGGGCGTCTCGCGGATCGCGGTCAGCCCGCGTCGCACGAGGTAGGTGCCGGTGGTGAAGTGGGCGAAGATCTTGCGGGTGGCGGAGTCGACGGCTTCGACGTTGTCCCAGTCGAGATGGCGCAGCGGGTCGAGCAAGTTGTCGTAGGTGATCACGGGGCTCCTATTCGGGTTTGGCGCTGGATTTCCAGAGGCGGCAGACGGGGACGATGTCGGGGTACTGCGAGCAGGAGCTGGCTCCCATGACGATCTCCTCGGCGGGGCAGCCGCCGAAGCAGGCCGAGGATTTGCACCCGCCGCACGCGCTGTCGACCAAGGGGAGCGTGAACAGGTCGAACTCGTTGGTTCCGGTTTCACGGTTGAGAACGACCTGATTGCCCTTCATGCGAGCGAAGTAGCTGTCGGTGTCGAACAGGTAGGAGCAGACGTAGGCGCGGCCGTCGGGGAAGACGCTGATCCGGTCGAGGGTGCGGCCGATGCAGCCCTGGTAGCCCTCGGCGGCGTAGCGGTCCATGTCGTCGCGGTGAGCGTAGGTCGGCTGGAACCACACCCGCGTTCTGTGCTCGGAAGCGACGGCTTCGAGGCGGTTGCAGAAGCTCACCCACTCCGGCGGAGTCATGGCCATCTCGGGACTACCGTGGCCGGTGCCGATGGTGCTGAAGACATGGAACTTCACCAGCGAAGCACCGATCTCGTCGGCGATGGTGAGCAGGTTCAGCACATCGGATTCGTTGGCCTTGTTGACCGTGCAGATGATGCAGGTGTCGAAGCCGCGGGCGCACAGCTCTGCGGTGGTGTCCATAGCGATGTCGAAGGTGCCCGCGCCGCGCACGGCGTCGTGGGTGGCAGCGCTTCCTCCGTCGAGGCTGACTTGGACGTAGGCGAAGTCCGAGGGTTCGAGCTTCGCGAACTTCTTGCGAGCGGGCTGCTGGGCGTTGGTTGTGGTGATGACGTGGCCGTAGCCGATCTTCGCCGCGGCCTTGATGGAGTCGACGTAAAAGGGATGCAGGGTCGGTTCGCCACCGAGGATGGTCAGTTTGTCGCCGCCCAACTTTCGCCACACGGTGAGGGTGTCGATGATCTGCTGCGGCGACATCTTCAGCGCCCGGTCGAGCCGTTCGCCCATGTAGCAGTGCTCGCAGCGCAGCTGGCAGGCCTCGGTGATGTAGAGGTATACGTTGCGGAATCGGCCGTAGGAGACGCGGTCGACGCGGCCGGGTTCGGGGACTGCGGCACCGCGCGGCATGCGCGCGTGGCCATAGCTGTCGGGTTTCGTGGTCGGGGCGGGCAGCGGCACGATGGTCATACGGCTTTGCTCCTGCTGATCAGCATCGGCTCGACGCGCGCAGCCAGGAAGGCTGGCTCTTGGTCGGCGTCGAGGGTGGTGACGGGGTGTCCGAGGCGGGTGAACGCCTCCCGGATCGTGACGGTGGAATCGCTGTGGCGACGGCTGCGGGCGGCGAACAGTGAGGGTGCGTCGCCGCGGCGGGGATGAAGCAGGCCACCGCAGCGCGCGCAGGTCCACGGTCGGGAGGCGACCCGGTCCGCCGGCATGCGCGGATCTGCGATCGGGTCCTGCTCGCAGTGGTGGCAGACGCGCCGCCGCTCGGCCCGGCGGACCCGCGCGCGTTCACCCAGTTCCAGCTCGACCGGCTCGAGCGCGCACCGCGGCGCGATGTCGGCGAGGACAGTGACCAACATCCCTACCTGTTCCGGCGTGCCCGGGAAATTGTCGAGCAGGACAGTGTCGAGCAGGTCGTTGTCCGCAGTGCGTTCGAGGAAGCCCCGAATCGCCGGCTCGACGATGCTGTCGGGCAGCCAGCCGAGCCTGTCCGCGGCGGATGTCGTGGCCGCGAGGTCGTCGACCGGCACATGCTCGCGCAAGCGGAAGGTCATGCGCCGCGGATCGGCTCCGAGGCGGAGGGTGAGGGTGGTCTTACCGACGGCCGGCGGCCCGAGGATTGGAACAACGATCGCTAAAGCCATTTCGTCCCTTTCGAATTCGATTTCCCGGACACCGACGACCATCGGTGCTCGGGCGAGCTGTCGACGAACAGCGCGACGTATCCCGGGTATGCGCGAGGCACATACCGGGTGCCTCTTGCGGTGCTAGCGTCCAAGGATTCACAGGGGGTCACGTCGTTGAAGCGGGGAAGATGACGCGGATGAGCGGGGAGCGGTGTTGCGTCGAATGTGGTGGCCGACTGAGCCGCTACAACCCGGCGCAGTGGTGCGCGACTTGCGCACCGGCCGCGGTCGATGAGCCAATGGAGATGTCCGCGCAGTTCTGGTGGAGCGAACACATGCTCGCCGCGCTGTCGACCTGGCACCTGGGCCGCGTCATCTACGCCTACCGCACTCACCCGTTCCACGGCCCGCAGCCTTTATCGCAGAAACGGGTCGCGACCTGGCTCGACGTCACCCAGGCTCAGCTGAGCCGGATCGAGACCGGCCCCGCCCCCGAAATCATGACCAAACTGATGCGCTGGTCCCAGATCCTGCGCATTCCCGCCGAGCTCCTGTGGTTCAAGCTGCCGAGCACGTCTACCCTCGGCGACGTGAACCGCAACGAATTCCTGCGGACCGCAGCCGCTGTCACCGCCACAGCGGCCGCATCGCCTCACGGCCTGCTGCAACTCCTCAACGACACCGGACCAGCCGATCTGCCAACGCGCGTCGGCTCGGCCGAGATCGAACAACTTCGCGCTGCCTCGACACTGTTCGCCGGTTGGGATGCTCGCTACGGCGGCGGGCTGGTGCGCGAAGTGGTGGCGGCCCAACTGCGCGTCGCGGTGTCCTACCTCCGCGCCGGGTGCGCCCCCAGATACCGCAGCGACCTGTATGCCGCTGTCGGTTCGCTGGCCCACACAGCAGGGTTCATGGCATTCGACGCCTGCGTGCACCGCGACGCTGCCGACATGTTCGACTTGGCGCTGAAGTGCGCCGAGGAGGCCGACGCGTGGCAACTCCGCGCGAAAATACTCTCGTCCACGGCCCGCCAAGCGATCTGGACCGGCAAGCCGAAAGACGGCCTGCGCTTCGTCCAGCAGGCGTTCCTCTACTCCGATCGCCTCACCGCCACCGAACGGGCGATGCTCTACACCGCCAAGGCACGCGCACACGCCAAACTCGGCGCGGTGGAGGAGACGATGACCGCCGTCGGGAACGCCGATGAGCAGTTCGGTCGATCCGAGCCCGGCGAGAATCCGAGCTGGATGGCGTACTACGACGCGGCCCAGCACGCAGGCGATACCGGGCACGCCTTGTTCGACCTGGCGATCCACGGCCGATTCGGCAGCGAAGCACGCCAGCGGTTGCAGACCGCCGTCAAGGATCACACCGGCGACGCCGAGCGATCCCGAACGATCTCGACGATCAAGCTGGCGTCGCTGACAATGGCCACCGGTGATCCCGACCAAGCGGTCAGCATCGGCTCCACTGCCGTGCAGCGGGCGTCATCGCTGCGGTCGATGCGCGCCGCCGAGGATGTCCACGAGTTGCGAACCTTCGCCCGCCGCGCGGGCGCGGACCTCGCGCAGGCTCGCGAATGAATAATGAAGACCTCGAAGCCGTCGCCCGAGCCGCGTGCTCGGCCGTGGGGTTGAACGCCTCCGACCTCGAGCCGATCAAGGTCGCGGAGAACGCGATCTATCGGGTGCCGTCCGCCGCGATCGTTGTCCGCGTCGCGAAACCCGGCCAGGAAGCCGCCGCGGAACGCGAACTCCTGATCGCCGACTGGCTGCGTCGATCCGGAGTCCCGGCTGTCGAACCGGCCGATCTCGCAACCACTTTCGTCATACAGCGCGATCACCCGGTGAGCTTCTGGAAAGAGCTACCCGAACATCACGGTGCGACCGCTCCCGAGATCGCCCGCGCCTTACGTACGCTGCACCGACTCGAACCGGCGGAGTTCTTGCCCGACATAGACCCGTTCGTCCGGCTCGATCAGCGAATCGACGCCGCGGCCGCGACGAGTCCCGCGGACCGTCGGTGGCTTCGCCGCCACCTCGCGGAACTACGAGAACGGTGGGCCGAGCGAACGGGCGGAATGCCGTGGGGGCCGATACACGGCGACGCATGGGACGGCAATGTCGTCACGACCACGGACGGCACCACGCTGTTCCTCGATCTGGAACGCGCGTCCGTCGGCCCCCCGGAGTGGGACCTGACCTCCACCGCCATCAAGCGCAGTTCGTTCGGCTGGATCAGCCGGCAGCAGTACGCGGGCTTCGCGCAGGCGTACGGTCACGATGTCGAGACCTGGCCCGGGTTCCCGCTGCTCCGGGATATTCGGGAGATGCGCATGACCTGCATGGCGGTGCAGGCCGCGGGACGGGACAGCGGGCGAGCTCGCCAAGCTCAGCTGCGCGTGGACTCGCTGCGCGGCCGTCGCGGCCCGCGCCCGTGGCGCGGCTGGGAAGCCATGCCCTGACCCTGCCGACCAGGACAACGGCGGCCTACGGGGTCACGATGGGGAACCGGGGGTCGGGGGTGTCGAGCAGCCCGGCGAGGGTGGTGAGCACCTGCGGGTCGCCGTCGACCTCGACCCCGTCGAGACCGGCACCGCCGAGCGCGGCGAGCAGCTGGGGTTTGGTGAGGGTCAGGGTTACCTCGGCCTTGCCGTGCAGCGGCGCCTCCGGTGTGTCGGTGCGCTGGGTCAGTGCCCCGCGGGAGAGGGTCAGCCGGACCGTGCGGTCCAGGTCGGTGAGGCGCCAGTCCATGGTGAAGTCGGTGTCGGCGGCGCGGAGCCCGTCGACTCGGACGGCCATCGCGTCGATGAGCATGTCGATCGGCAGCGCGAGCATCATCTGCGGGTCGGCGGTGTCGATGTCCAGGTCGGTGACGCCGTTGCGGAGTTCGCGGGCCCCGACCAGGAAGAAGTTGCGCCAGGTGCCGTTCTCGGCGCCGTAGCCGAGCCGCTCGTAGACCTCGGCCAGCGCGTCGCGGGCGCCGTCGTGGCCGGGCTCGGCGAAGACCGCGTGGTTGAGCAGGGTCGCGGCGAACCGCGGGTCGCCGTGCTCGGCGTACTCGCGGCCCTTGGCCACGAGCGCGTCGATCCCGCCGTAGTCGGCGACGTAGCGGCGGGCGGTCTCGACCGGGGGGTGCTCCCACAGGTGCGCGGGGTTGCCGTCGAACCAGCCCATGTAGCGCTGGTAGATGGCTTTGACGTTGTGCGAGAGCGAGCCGTAGTAGCCGCGGTTGGCCCACAGCCGTTCCAGGGCGGGCGGGAGGCGCAGCTCCTCGGCGATCTCCGTGCCGGTCAGGCCCCGGTTGAGCAGCCGCAGGGTCTGGTCGTGCAGGTAGGCGTACATGTCGCGCTGGCCGGTGAGCCAGCCGGTCCAGTTCTCCGCGCCCCAGGTCGGCCAATGGTGCGAGGCGAAGGCGACGTCGGCCTGCTCGCCGAAGAGGGCGACGGCTTCGTCGAGGTAGCGGGCCCAGACGCGGCTGTCGCGCACCAGCGCGCCGCGCAGGGTGAGCACGTTGTGCATGTTGTGGGTGGCGTTCTCGGCCATGCACAGCGCGCGCCGCTCCGGGAACAGGAAGTTCATCTCGGCCGGGGCCTCGGTGCCCGGGGTGAGCTGGAAGACGATGCGCACCCCGTCCACGGTCTCGGTCTGCCCGGTGGCGGTGATGTCCACGGTCGGTGGGATGAGCGAGATGCTGCCGGTGGAGGTGGTCATGCCGAGCCCGCAGCCGAGCTGCCCGGCCGGGCCGCGCTCGAGCCCGGTGCCGTACATGAACAGCGCGCGCCGGGTCATGGCGTTCCCGGCGTAGACGTTCTCACTGACGGCGTGCTCGAGGAATCCGGCCGGGGCCAGAACCGGCACCGGCTCGGCGTCGGCGGGCAGCACGCCGCGGGCGCCGCCGAAGTGGTCGACGTGGGAATGCGTGTAGATCAGCCCGGTCACCGGGCGATCGCCGCGGTGGCGGCGGTAGAGCGCGAGCGCGGCGGCGGCGGTCTCGGCGGAGATGAGCGGGTCGATGACGATCACCCCGCGCTCGCCCTCGACCAGGGTCATGTTCGACAGGTCGAGGTTGCGGACCTGGTAGATGCCATCGCAGACCTCGTACAGCCCCTGCAGATTGCACAGCTGTCCCTGCCGCCACAGGCTCGGGTTCGCGGTGTCCGGGCAGGCGCCGGTGAGGAAGTCGTAGGCGGTGCCGTCCCAGACCGGGCGGCCGTCGGCGGTGGTGATCACCGCGGGTTCCAGCGCGCCCAGGTAGCCGCGGGTGGCGTTGTCGAAATCGGTGGTGTCCTCGAAGTCCAACTGCTCGGTCATGGCTGCCTCCGTGAGATCGGGTGTCGCGCGCCCGGCGGCCCGACGCTATCGGCCCGCCGGGGGCTCGGGTATCACCCGAATCGGGTGATATCGGACGGCTGTCCCCTGGCTTACGGTGTGACCCTGCCGCCCGAAAGGACGCTCCGCCATGCAGCATCTCGTGCCCGCCGGCCAGCGCCGCTCGACCGAAGAGCTGTTCGACCGGCTGGATCTGTCGGTCGGCGATCGGCGGGCGAAACGCTCGGCCTTCTGGATCATGCTCACGCTCTCCGGGGTCATCGCGGTCTCCGGAGTCGCCGGGGACTCCACCGCCACCGTGATCGGCGCGATGATCGTGGCGCCGCTGTCGGTGCCGATCCTCGGCATCGGGCTCGGCATCGCCACCGGCAGCGGTGCGCTGATCCGGCGCAGCCTGATCCTGGTGACCGCGGGCGTCGCGGTGGTGGTGACGCTCGGGTTCCTCTTCGCGCAGGTGCTGCCGAATCCGGTGGACGTGCTGGCCAATTCCCAGGTGCTCGGCCGGACCTCACCCAAGCTGATGGACCTCACCGCCGCGCTGGCCACCGGCCTGGTCGGGGCGGTCGCGATCACCCGCCGCGATGTCGGGGACGTGCTGCCCGGGGTGGCGATCGCGATCTCACTGGTGCCCCCGCTCGGCGTGGTCGGGGTGTGCCTCGGCTCCGACGCGCCCGGTCTCGCGCTGGGGGCGTTCGTGCTGTTCGCCTCGAACGTGCTCGCCCTGGTCGTCACCAGCACCGGGGTGCTGGTGCTGGCCGGATACGCGGAACGAACCGAGGCCGGGCGCGGGCGCGCCTACCTGGTGCTGGCCGCGACGCTGCTCGTGGTCGCGATCCCGCTGGTGCTCAACTCGCTCTCCACGCTGTGGGCGGGGCAGATCGCCGACGCGGCCGACGTGTGGCTCGACGACACCGACGGCGCCCAGGTCACCGGCGTCACCGTCGACGGCCACACCGCCACCATCTCCGTCCTCGGACCTCAGCAGTTGCCCGACACCGCCGCACTGCGCCGCGCCGTCATCGATCTGGTGCCCTGGGATCCGCAGGTGGTCATCGTGCACACTGTCGGCTCGCGTACCTCTCGATGAGGCGCGAACCCGCGCGATCGAACACGTAGAAATGCTCATGGCACACGGGAGGGCCGCGCGTAGGCTCGTTTCATGCTGTTTCGCCTGCTCGCCGACGGCACGATGGTCGCGCACTACGCCTTCGTGGCGTACGTCGTGGCCGGCGGATTCCTCGCTTGGCGCCGGCCGCGCACGATCTGGCTGCACATCGCGGCGGTCGGGTGGGGGTTCGGCGGGATTCTGATCGGCTACGACTGCCCGCTGACCGCACTGGAGAGCTGGGCGAGGGAGCGCGGCGGGGAGGCTCCGCTGCCGGACAGCGGGTTCATCGCGCACTACCTGACCGGGGTGCTGTATCCGGAGAGCGCGCTCACGCTGGTCCAGGTCGGCGCGGCGACGCTGGTGCTCGGCTCGTGGGCCGGGGTGGTGGTGCTGCGCAGGCGCGTAACGCCGATGGCCGCCGCGTGACGTAGTCCACATCGGTGGACCGGGCGGTCCGGATACCGGGACGCCCGTCGATAGGCTCCCGCCATGATCCTGCGCCCGGGACGGACCCGTTGAGTCTGCTCACCATCGGGCTGGTGGTGGTCGCCGGGTTCTTCGCCGGACTGATCGGCTACGTCACCGGCATCGCCTCGCTGGTCTCCTACCCCGCGCTGCTCGCCGCGGGGCTCCCGCCCGTCGCCGCCAACGTCACCAATACCGTCGCCATGGTCGCTGTAGGACTCGGCTCGACGGCCAACTCCGGCTCGGCGCTGCAGGAGGACAAGCGCACTTTGATCCGGTACGCGATCTGCGCGGCGGTGGGTGGCGCGATCGGTGCCGGATTGCTGCTCTGCACCCCGGCCGCCGCCTTCGAGCTCGCCGTCCCGTTCCTGATCGTGGCGGCCTCGCTGAGCCTGCTGCTGCAACCGAAGCTGCGCGAGCTGGCCGGTGACCGGACGTTCCCGCGCGCCTACCCCATCGGCATCGTGTTGATCTCGATCTACGGCGGCTACTTCGGTGCGGGAGCCGGGGTGATGATCCTGGCGCTTGTCCTGGTCGCCACCGCCTCCGACATCTGGCGTGCGAGCATCATGAAGAGCTACCTGCTCGGTATCGCGAATCTGCTGGCGGCGCTGGGTTTCGCGCTGCTCGGGCCGGTGCACTGGGGAGCGGCGGCCGCGATGGCGGTCGGCGCGTTCGCGGGCGGCTGGTGCGGCCCGGCGGTGGTGAAGGTGCTGCCGGCGCGGCCGCTGCGCTGGGTGATCGCGCTGTGCGGATTCGGGCTGGCGATCTGGCTCATTCCGCGGTGACGATCAGCGCAGCCGGGAGGAGATCGCGGCCGCCACGTCGGTCACCGCGGCATCCAGGTAGAAGTGCCCGCCGGGGAAGACGATCCGCTCGAACGGCCCGGAGGTGTGCTCGCGCCAGCCGTCGGCCTGCTCCGGGGTCGTGGTCGGGTCGGCGTCGGAGACCAGGGCGAACACCGGGCAGCGCAGCGGCTCGCCCGGCTCGTACCGGTAGGTCTCGACGGCTCGGTAGTCGGCGCGCACCGCGGGCAGCACCAGCTCGGCCAGGCCGGGATCCGCGCGCAGCACGGCGACCGAGGCGGGGTCGTCGGCCAGCCGCTCCAGGTCGGCGATCAGCGCCGAATCGGGGGCCTCGTGCAGCGCGCCGGGCTCCACGTAGCGGGGGTCGGGTCTGCCGGAGACGAACAGCACCGTCGGCCCGCGCCCGGCGGCGCTCAGCCTGCGCGCGGTCTCGAAGGCGACGGTGGCGCCCATGCTGTGCCCGAACAGCGCGACGCCCGGCTCGATCGGCAGCCGGATCAGATCCCCGGCGACGGCGTCGGCCATGGCGGCGATGCTCTCCACCTGCGGCTCGCCGAAGCGGTCCTGCCTGCCGGGGTACTGCACCGCGGCCACCGTCGTGCCGGGCGCGAGCGCACCGGCCAGCTCACGGAAGGCGGACGCGGAGCCGCCACCCGGGGGAAAGCACAGCAGGTTGCGGGCCGCGGCCGGCTCTGCCCGCAGAATCCGCAGCCACGCGGTCGCCTCGAGGGTCACGGGGGTGAAGCTACCCGACCGCGCCGACATCCTCGCCGCCGCCGGAGACTGGGTCCCGGGTTCCCCCGAGCCGATTAGCGGCGCGTCCGCCCGGCCCATGCTGTACACCTGTGCGGAATACCGTCCACACAGAACGGGGAACGACATGACCCAGCGGGTGAGCATCGTGATCGGCGGTGCGTCCGGGATCGGGCTGGCCACCGTGCGCAGGCTGCACGCCGACGGCGAGACCGTGGTGATCGCCGATCGCAACGCGGAGGGCGCGAAGGAGTACGCGGCCGAGCTCGGCGTCGAGGCGCTGCCGGTCGAGGTCACCGACGAGGCGAGTGTCAGCGCGCTGATCACGACGGTCTCCGAGCGGCACGGCGGCATCGACACCGTGGTGGACTGCGCGGGCATCTCCCGGCCCGGCGCGCTCACCGACCTGTCCGCCGAGGACTGGCGCGCCACCGTCGACGTCTGCCTGACCGGCTCTTTCCTCGTGGTCAAGCACGCGGCGCCCGCGCTGCGGCCGGGCGGCTCGATCGTGCTCATCGCCTCGCTGAACGCCACCCAGCCGGGCGTCGCCATGGGCGCCTACTGCGCGGCCAAGGCGGGCGTCGCCATGCTCACCGAGGTGGCGGCGCTGGAGCTCGGGCCGCGCGGCATCCGGGTGAACGCCATCTCCCCCGGTTTCGTGCCGACCCCGCTCACCGAGGGCGCGGCGCTGGTACCCGGCCTGGTCGAGGATTTCGTGGCCAACACCCCGCTCGGCCGCGCGGGCAGCCCGGAGGACATCGCGGCGGCCGTCGCCTTCGTCGCCTCGCCCGCGGCGGGCTGGATGACCGGCTCGAACATCGCGCTCGACGGCGGCGCGCACACCCAGCGCTACCCCGACATCCTCAAGCACATCGCGGCGCTCGCGGAGGGCTGAGCCGGGCCGGGATGAACCTTTCCCGCCCACCCGGGTTCGCGGCCGAGACACGGCCCACTCCACCGCGACACGGCGCCGATCACTGTGGAACGATGGGCCCTCGTGAGTCACGAGCACGTCGCAGAGGGGGGTTCCGTGCCGGTGAACACGCACGACCCGCTGGTCCATGCCTACGAGACCGGGATCGGGATCGCACCCTCCGGCGCCACAGCCGCCGTCCAGGCGGGTAACCACCTCGCCGCGACGCTACCGGTCTGGACGTTGGCCGCCGGCTCGCTGACCGCCGTGACCGCCGCCGCCAACCGCCTGCGCGCGGTGCGCGGGCTGCCCGCCACCCCGATCACGCTGGACCCGGCGCGGGTGAGCACCGCCTTCGCCTCCGATCACGTGCTGCGGCTGGCGGGCGAGCCGGTGAGCGCCTTCGGCGACCTCTCCGGCTTCTTCCCGACCTTCGACGGCTGGATCCGCACGCACGCGAACTACCCGCACCACCGGGCCGCGCTGCTCTCCGCGCTCGGGCTGCCCGCCGACGCGAGCACCGACCTCGCCATCACCCACCTGGCCATGAACCGGGCGAGCGACCTGGAGGACCGGGCCGCCGAGCACGGCGCCATCGTGGTCCGGGTGCGCACCGAGGAGGAGTGGGCGCAGAGCGAGCAGGGGCGCGCCGCCGCCACCGGGCCGCTGGTCGCCATGGATCGCCGCACCGACATCGGCGGTGACCGGGTCGGGCTCGGCACCGACCCGGTGCGCCCGCTGCACGGCCTGCGGGTGCTCGATCTGACCCGGGTGATCGCGGGCCCGGTCGCGACGAGGACGCTGGCGCTGCTCGGCGCCGACGTGCTCCGCCTCGACCCGCCGAAGCTGCCGGAGATCCCGCTGCAGTTCGCCGACACCTGCCAGGGCAAGCGCTCCGCGCTGCTCGATCTGATCACCGACCTCGACCGCTTCCACGAGCTGCTCGCCGAGGCCGACGTGCTGGTCACCGGGTACCGGCCGGGCGCGCTGGAGTTCGCCGGGATCGACCCGTCGGTGCGGCCGGGGCTGATCCACGCCAGGGTGAGCGCGTGGGGCGAGAGCGGCCCGTGGGGGCAGCGCCGCGGCTTCGACTCCATCGTGCAGGCGGCGGCCGGAATCTCGGTGCTGGAGGGTGCCGAGGTCGCGCCCGGCACGCTGCCCGCGCAGGCGCTCGACCACGCCACCGGCTACCTGCTGGCGGCGGGCGTGCTGGACGCGCTCGCGCTGCGCACCGTCGACGGCTCCGGCCGGGAGGTGCGCGCCGCGCTGGCCCGCACCGCCTCCTGGCTGCTCGCCGCGCCGGACCGCACCCCGCGGCACCCGGCCGCCACCCCGGCCGCCGCCGAACTCACCATCACCGGCGGCGGCGCGACCACCGCGCGGCCCGCCTTCGCCGAGTACCCCGAGTACCCGTGGCCCGCGCCGAAGTACGGGTCGTCGCCGCTGGAGTGGGCGGTCGCGCTGCGCTGAGCCGCGGTTGTCCGGCCGGTCCGCGCGCCGGCGGTTCCGGCGCGGCGGCAATGTCCGCGCGGCGGTCGTCTCCGGCGTGGCGGCTGCCGGGGCGACGACCGCGAAGGCGGGTACGACCATCCGGCTAGGCTCGCCACGTGCGGATTCTGCTCGACGTCGACACCGGTATCGATGATTCACTGGCGCTGCTCTACCTGCTGGCCTCGCCGGAGGCCGAGATCGTCGGCATCGCGTCCACGGCGGGCAATGTGCCCGCCGCCCGGGTCGCCGCGAACAACCTGGCCTGGCTCGACGTGTGCCGGGCGCCGGAGATCGAGGTCGCGCTCGGCGCCGCCGCCCCGCTGGCGACCCCGCTGCGCACCACCGAGGACACGCACGGCCCGCACGGCGTCGGCTACGCCGAGCTGCCCCCGGCCACCCGCGCGCTCTCCCCGCGCAGCGCCGCCGAGCTCTGGGTGGACACCGTCCGCGCGAACCCCGGCGAGATCACCGGCCTCTGCACCGGCCCGCTCACCAACCTGGCGCTGGCACTGCGCGCCGAGCCCGCGCTCCCCCGGCTGCTGCGCCGCCTGGTGATCATGGGCGGCGCCTTCAACCACCCGGGCAACACCACCCCGACCGCCGAGTGGAACATCCACGTCGACCCGGAGGCGGCCGCCGAGGTCTTCGACGCCTTCTCGGGTGCGCCGCAACGGCCGCTGGTCTGCGGGCTCGACATCACCGAGAGCATCGAGATGCTGCCGCACCACCTCGCCCGGCTCGCCGAGCGGGCGGGCAGCACCCCGGTCGAGACCGTCGGCCCGGACGATCCGATCGCCTTCCGCAGCGCGACCTCGAACCCCATCGTCCGGCACCTGACCGACGCCGTCCGGTTCTACTTCGACTTCCACCGCTCCTACGACCTCGGCTACCTGGCGCACATGCACGACCCGTTCGCCGCCGCCGTCACCCTGGATCCCGCGCTCGCCGTCACCCGCCCCGCGACCGTCGCCGTGGAGCTGAACGGGGCGTTGACCCGCGGGACGACCGTCGCCGACTGGGCGGGCATGTGGGGCCGGGAACCGAATGCCGACATCGTGGTCGGCACCGACCCCGACGGGTTCTTCACCCGGCTCGTCGAGCGGGTCGGCGACTTCGCCGCGACCGTGTACCGGGAGGAATCATGACCGAGGCCGATCGGCTCGCCGCGCTTCGCGAGCGTCTCGGGATCCCCGGGATCGTGGACGTGCACACGCACTTCATGCCGCACAACGTGATGCGCAAGGTGTGGGCCTACTTCGACCAGGTCGGGCCGCTGACCGGGCAGGAGTGGCCGATCACCTATCGGGCGGGCGAGGCGGAGCGGCTCGCCACCCTGCGCTCGTTCGGCGTGCGCGCCTTCACCTCGCTGGTGTATCCGCACAAGCCGGAGATGGCCGCCTGGCTCAATGCCTGGACCGCCGAGTTCGCCGCCGCCACCCCCGACTGCCTGCACACCGCGACCTGCTACCCCGAGCCCGAGGCGAAAACCTATGTCGCCGAGGCGATCGAGGCCGGGGCGCGGGTCTTCAAGGTGCACGTCCAGGTCGGCGCCTTCGCCCCCGACGATCCGCTGCTCGACCCGGTCTGGGGCATTCTCTCCGACGCCCGCGTACCCGTGGTGATCCACTGCGGCTCCGGCCCCGCGCCCGGCGAGTTCACCGGCCCCGGCCGGATCGCCGACGTCCTGCGCCGCTTCCCTCGATTGCCGCTGATCATCGCGCACATGGGCACCCCCGAGTACACCGAGTTCCTCGATCTCGCATCGCAGTACGAAGACGTCCGGCTGGACACCACCATGGTCTGGACCGATTTCAGCGAGGCGAACGCGCCGTTCCCGCGCTCCGAGTACGGGCGGGTCCGCGATCTCGGCGACCGAATCCTCTTCGGCAGCGACTTCCCGAACATCCCCTACCCGTACTCGCACGCCGTCGAGGTGCTGGAGCGGCTCGAACTCGGGGACGCATGGGTGCGGAACGTGCTGCACGACAACGCCGCCCAGCTCTTCGGTATCGACCGACCTGTGCGAGACTGAAAGGTCGGCGACCACCTCGTCGGCGCCGCCGGTCCGGCGGAACCGCCCCCTTGCGGCTCCACCGTCCCGGCTGCCGCGACCATGGCGAGCCCGGCTCCCCCGCCCCCGCCGAGCCCTTCGCACGGCCGCAGAACGATCATGGCCGGGAAATCCGGCGTCCGACAGGAGGCACTTTCGTGACGGCAACGCACACCGAGGTAACCGACCAGGCCGCCGGCGCCGAGGCGCAGGGGCCCTGTGGTGGTGATCACTGTGGCATCAAGGAGGTATTGGAGCGGCTCGGCGACAAGTGGAGCCTGCTCGTCCTGGTCGAGCTGCACTCCGGGCCGCGCCGCTTCAACGAGCTACAGCGCGCGATCCCCGGCATCTCGCAGCGCATGCTCACCGTGAGCACCCGGAACCTGCTGCGCGACGGCATGATCAGCCGCAAGGTCTTCCCCACGACACCGCCGCAGGTCGAGTACGCGCTCGCCCCGCTCGGCGACAGCCTCGCCGTGCACATTCGGGGCATCGCCGACTGGGCGCGCACGAACAATGCCTACATCGAGCAGTGCCGCGCCGAATTCGACGCGCGGAACAGCGCCTAGCTCCGGGCTCGGCGGGGCGCTACGCCCCGTCGAAGGCCCGGACGAGTTGTTCGGCGGCGAGGGCGGCGGTGAGAGTTCCCTCGCGCACCTGCTTTTCGACGTCCCCGCGGACCGCCTTGACCGACGGATTGTCGGCGAGGCGGCGCAGCAGCTGGTCGTGGACCATCGTCCAGGTCCAGTCGACCTGCTGCCGCCGCCGCTTCTCGGCGAACTCGCCCGCGTCGGTGAGCACCCGCCGGTGCTCGAGGACGGTGTCCCAGAACTTGTCGAGCCCGAGCCCCTCGAGCCCGCTCATGGTGAGCACCGGCGGCTTCCAGAGCGCGTCGTGCGGGTGGATCAAACGCAGTGCCCCGGCGAGTTCGCGGGCGGCCCCCTTGGCCTCGAGCTCGTGCTTACCGTCGGCCTTGTTGACCGCGACCAGGTCGGCGAGCTCGAGCACGCCCTTCTTGATGCCCTGCAGCTGGTCGCCGGTGCGGGCGAGGGTGAGGAAGCAGAAGACGTCGACCATGTTGGCGACGGTCACCTCGGACTGGCCGACGCCGACGGTCTCCACCAGGATCACGTCGTAGCCCGCGGCTTCCAGCAGCACGATGGTCTCGCGGGTGGCCTTGGCGACGCCGCCGAGGGTGCCCGCGGTCGGCGAGGGGCGGATGAAGGCGTCGGCTTCCAGGGAGAGCCGGGCCATGCGGGTCTTGTCGCCGAGGATCGAGCCGCCGGTGCGGGTGGAGGAGGGGTCGACGGCGAGGACGGCGACCCTGTGTCCCTTGCGGATCAGGTCCATGCCGAGCGCGTCGATGAAGGTCGACTTGCCGACGCCGGGCACGCCGGTGATACCGACCCGGTTGGAGGCCGCGACCTCGCCCTCGGGGGTCAGCCGGAGCAGGAGTTCCTGCGCTCTGTCCCGGTGATCGGAGCGGGTGGATTCGACCAGGGTGATGGCGCGCGCCAGCGCGGCCCGCTCACCCGAGCGGACCGCGTCGGCCATCGCGTCCACGTCGATGACGCGCGCGCTCATCCGGCGGTCGCGCTCCCCGGCTCGTCCTGCGGCGCGGCGGGCTCGGCGACCGCACCGCCGAGGTCGTGGCCGAGCGCCGCGGCGAGCTTGCGGAGCAGGTCGATCGCGGCGTCGGCGATGACGGTGCCGGGCGGGAAGATCGCCGCTGCGCCCGCCGCGTAGAGCTCGTCGAAGTCACCGGGCGGGATGACGCCGCCGACGATGACCATGATGTCGGGGCGCCCGACATCGGCCAGTGCCTGCCGCAGCGCGGGCACCAGCGTGAGGTGCCCCGCCGCCAGCGAGGAGACCCCGACGACGTGCACGTCGTTGTCGGCCGCCTGGCGCGCCACCTCCTCGGGGGTCTGGAAGAGCGGGCCCACGTCGACGTCGAAGCCGAGGTCGGCGAAGGCGGTGGCGATCACCTTCTGGCCGCGGTCGTGCCCGTCCTGGCCCATCTTGGCGACGAGGATGCGCGGGCGGCGCCCCTCGGCCTCCGCGAACTCCTCGACCAGCTCGATCGCGCTGCTGATGTTGGTGACCTTTCCGGCTTCGTCGCGGTACACCCCGGAGAGCGTCCTGATCTCGGCCTGGTGCCTGCCGTAGACCTTCTCCAGCGCGTCGGAGATCTCGCCGACGGTGGCCTTGGCGCGCGCGGCGTCGATCGCCAGCGCGAGCAGGTTGTTCTCCATGCCGCCCGCGGACGAGGCGGCGGCGCGGGTGAGCTCGGCCAGTGCGCGCTCGACGGCATCGGAATCCCGATCGGCGCGCAGCGCGCGCAGCTTCTCGATCTGCTCGGCGCGCACCCGGGAGTTCTCCACCTTGAGGACCTCGACCTGCTGGTCCTCTTCGACCTGGTACTTGTTCACGCCGATCACCGGCTGCTGGCCGGTGTCGATGCGGGCCTGGGTGCGGGCCGCGGCCTCCTCGATGCGCAGCTTCGGGATGCCCTCGCCGATCGCCTGCGCCATGCCGCCGTGCGCCTCCACCTCGGCGATGTGCGCGCGGGCGCGGTTCGCGAGCTGGTGGGTGAGCCACTCGACGTAGTACGAGCCGCCCCACGGGTCGATCGGGCGGGTGGTGTTCGACTCCTGCTGGATCAGCAGCTGGGTGTTGCGGGCGATCCGGGCGGAGAAGTCGGTGGGCAGCGCCAGCGCCTCGTCGAGCGCGTTGGTGTGCAGCGACTGGGTGTGGCCCTGGGTGGCGGCCATCGCCTCGATGCAGGTGCGCGCGACATTGTTGTAGGCGTCCTGCGCGGTGAGCGACCAGCCCGAGGTCTGCGAATGGGTGCGCAGCGAGAGCGATTTCGCGCTCTTCGGCTCGAACTTCGCGACCAGCTCGCTCCAGAGCAGCCGCCCGGCGCGCAGCTTCGCGACCTCCATGAAGAAGTTCATGCCGATGGCCCAGAAGAAGGAGAGCCGGGGCGCGAACTCGTCGACCTTCATACCCGCCGCGATCCCGGCCCGGAGGTACTCCACGCCGTCGGCGAGGGTGTAGGCCAGCTCCAGGTCGGCGGTGGCCCCGGCCTCCTGGATGTGGTAGCCGGAGATGGAGATCGAGTTGAACTTCGGCATCTTCGCGCTGGTGAAGGCGAAGATGTCGGAGATGATCCGCATCGAGGGCTTGGGCGGGTAGATGTAGGTGTTACGGACCATGAACTCCTTCAGAATGTCGTTCTGAATGGTTCCGGCCAGCTGCTCCGGCGCGACGCCCTGCTCCTCGGCGGCGACCACGTAGAGCGCGAGGATCGGCAGCACCGCGCCGTTCATCGTCATCGAGACCGAGACCTGGTCCAGCGGGATGTGGTCGAAGAGCTGGCGCATGTCCAGGATCGAGTCGATCGCCACGCCCGCCATGCCGACGTCGCCCTGCACCCGCGGGTGGTCGGAGTCGTAGCCGCGGTGCGTGGCCAGGTCGAAGGCGACCGAGAGCCCCTTCTGCCCGGACTGCAGGTTGCGCCGGTAGAAGGCGTTGGAGTCGGCGGCGGTGGAGAAGCCGGCGTACTGCCGGATGGTCCACGGCTGGTTCACGTACATGGTCGGGTACGGGCCGCGCAGGAACGGCTGCACGCCGGGCACGCTGTCCAGCGGGTAGCCCTCGGCGGCGGCGGCGTCGCGGTCGGCCTTGGTGAAGACCGGCGGCACGTCGATGCCCTCGGGGGTGACCCAGGTCAGCTGCTCGGGGGCGTAGCCGGTGGCGGCCGCCGCCTCCGCGACGAACTCCGAGACCGCCTCCGGGCCGACGGCGGCAGGCTCCGGGGCGTGCTCGTGCAGCGGCACGTCGGCGAAGCTGCCGATCACGTGCTCGATCTCACCGGTCGTCATGCTCCCACCTTCTCCAGCAGGCCGGACAGCGCCGCCACCGCATCGATCTTCGCGGCCAGGTAGCCGTCGGGCTGATCCTCGACCCCGGCAACGGCTTTCGCCGAACCGGCCAGTAGCACCGTCCGCACGCCCGCCTGTTTCAGCGCCCGCACCGCCGCGCCCGCCTGCTCGGCGTAGCGCGCGTCCGAGCCGCAGAGCACCGCGATGCTCGCGCCGGACTCCGTCGCGGCGGCGGCGATGCCGTCGAGCTCGAGCGGCCCGGGGTTCACCGACTCGATCCCGCCGGAGGCCAGCAGGTTCGCGATGAAGGTCACCCGGACGTTGTGCTCGGCGACCCGGCCCAGCGGCACCAGCAGCGCCCGCGGCCGGGCGCCGTTGGCGGCCAGGTACACATCGGAGCGGTCGCGCAGCGCCTCGAAGGCGGCGCCGTAGCGGGCCACCCGGCCGGGCTCGCGGGCCTGCTCGGAGAGCGCGGCCTCGGCCAGGTTCGGGAACTCGTTCACGCCGGTCACGGCGAGGCGCCGGTGCGCGATGTCGGCCGCGCGGGCCGCCCCGGTGGCGCCGATCCGCTCGGCGAGCAGCCCGGCGGCCAGCGCCGCCCGGTACCCGCCCGCGGCCTCGATCTCGCGCATGAACGCCCAGGCGGCCTCGGCCAGCTGCGCGGTGTGGTCCTCGATGTACCAGGAGCCGGCGCCGGGGTCGTGCACGTGGCCCAGGTGCGACTCCTCCAGCAGCAGCAGCTGGGTGTTGCGCGCCATCCGGTCGGCGAAGTTCTGCGAGACGCCGAGCTCGCCCGCCGGCAGCGCGGAGTCGAAGGGAAGGACGGTGACGGTGTCCGCGCCGCCGACGCCCGCGCCGAAGGCGGCGAGCGTGGTGCGCAGCAGGTTCACCCAGGGGTCGCGCCGGGCCATCATGGCCGCGGAGGTGACCGCGTGCTGCGGCGCGCCGCCGAAACCGGGGGCGCCGCTGACGTGCGCGACCCTGGCCCAGAGCGTGCGCCCGGCGCGGAACTTGGCGATGGTGGCGAACTGGTCGTCGGTGGCGGCGAGCCGGAACTCCAGCTGCCCGAGCGCGTCCGCGATATCGGTGCCCGCGGCGGTGAGCGCGCGCAGGTACTCCAGCCCGGCGGCGACCGCGGCGCCGAGCTCCTGCGCCTCGGAGGCGCCCGCGTCGTGGAAGGCGGTGCCGTCGACGGTGATCGCGCGGACGGTCTCGGGGCGGGCGGCGGCGGTGCGGGCGAGCGCGACCGCGTCGTCCAGGGTGACCCCGGTGATCCCGGCGAACTCGTCGGTGAGCGGGGAGGCGGCGAGCGCGACCCGGATGGCGGTGCGCTCCGCGGCCCGATATCCGTCCAGCGCCGCGAACAGCGCCTCGGACGCGGCACCGACCTCGGCGCCCGCGTCCAGCGTGATCGGGGCGAGGTCGAAGAGCAGGCCGTTCAGCGCGGCGCCGAGCTCGGCCACCGGCACGCCGTGTGCGCCCACGCTCAGCCAGAGCGCGGAGAGGCCGTTCTCCAGCCCGGCCAGGATCCGGCGGTTCGCGGCGGCGGGGTCGGCGTCCTGGACGCGGCCCGAGACGAACCACCCGCGGTGCACGTCGCGGCGGGCGTCGACGCCGCGGACGAACGGGAACGTCCCCGGCAGTGGCGGTTCCGGACGCTCGTCGCGCCGGGTGTAGAGCGGGGCGACCGCGAGACCGTCGTAGGTGGTCTCGGTCAGCAGCGTCTCCGGCTCGTCCGGCAGCTCGGCGGCGTCGACCTTGCGCGCCTTCGCCAGCACCCCCGCCACACCCTTGCGCCACGCGGCGTACTCCGGCACCGGCTCGGTGGCCGGATCTGAAGCAATCGGCATCGCTGCTCTTCTCTCTCCCCTCGCCGGAACGGCACCGCGCGTGCACCGCCCCGAACCGGGTGTTCGCCCAGCTCAGCGGGGTCTCCGGTTAACGAGGATTCGTCTGTCGTCACTTCGATGCTAGCGGCCGCCTCCCGGCCGCCGACCCAGACCCGGCACTACCAACGGGTAACCTCGCCCGGGTGATCCAGCTCATCCGCTCCCCCCGCGCCCTGGCGCTGCTCGCCGCGGTGCTCGTGGTCTGCGCGGCCGCGGTGCTCGCGCCGCTGCCCGGCCCGGCCCGGGTGCAGGAGTGGGCGGACTCGGTGGGCCCGATCTTCCCGCTGGTCTTCTTCGCGCTCTACGCGCTGGTCACCATCGCGCCGGTGCCGCGGACGGTGCTCACGGTGAGCTGCGGGGTGCTCTTCGGGGTCGGGCTCGGGCTCACCGTCGCGCTGGCCGCGACCACGGCGAGCGCCGCGCTCGCGCTGCTGCTGGTCCGCAGGCTGGACGGGCGCCGGGTGGCGGCGCGGCTCACGCACCCCGCGGTGCGCGCGGTGGACGAGCGGCTGCGCCGCCGCGGCTGGCTGGCGGTGTGGTCGCTGCGGATGATCTCGTTCGCGCCGTTCTCGGTGGTGAACTACTGCTGCGCGCTCTCCTCGATCCGCTTCTGGCCGTACCTGGTCGCGACGGTGCTCGGCTCGCTGCCCGGCACCGCCGCGACCGTGATCCTGGCGGATGCGCTGGTCGGCGGGACCTCGCCGGAGATGATCGCGGTCTCGGTGGGGTGCCTGCTGATGGGGGTGGCCGGGCTGGTGCTGGACAGCCGCTGGCAGCCGGGAGACGCGGCCGCCAGCGAGGACTCGGCCGTCAGCGCGGGCTCGCGCCCGAGTAGCGCCGCACCGCTGCCGGGACCGCGAGGCTGAGCAGCGCGGCGATCCAGATCGCGCTCGCCGCGATCGGGTGCCGGAGCGGCAGGCTCGCGTCGGCGGCGGGGGCCGCGTCGGCGAGCAGCAGTCGCAGCGCCGCGACCACCGCGCTCACCGGGTTCCACTCCGCGACGGCCGCGAGCACCGTCGGCATGGTGGCGGTCGGCACGAAGACGTTCGAGAACATGATGGTGCCGAAGATCAGCGGCGCCGTCTGCTGGAGCACCTGCTCGTCCCGGATCGTGGCGCCGAGCGCGACGCCGAGCCAGGCCAGCGCGAACCGGAAGCCGATCAGCAGCAGCACGGCGAGCGCGATCTCGCCCGGCGCCGCGGTGATCCGCCAGCCGGAGAGGAACCCGACCACGGCCATCACGCCGAGCGCGAGGATGCCGATCAGCGTCTCCGCCACCGCGATTCCGGCCGGGGCGGCGATCGGGGCGAGCGGCAGCGCGCGGATTCGGTCGGTGAGCCCGCTGCGCAGGTCGGCGGCGGCGGTGACGGCGGTGGCGATCACGCCGGTGGCGGCGACCAGGACCAGGATGCCAGGAGTCAGGTAGGAGCGGTAGGCGACGACGTCCTGCCCGGCGGCGAGCGCGCCGCCGAAGACGAATCCGAACAGCAGCATCATCCCCGCGGGGGCGGCCAGCGTGATGGCGGGCAGCGCCGGGTTGTTGCGGTGGTTCGTGAGCACGCGCCGGACCAGGACCCGGGTGGCGCTACCCGCCGCAGTGGTGCGGTCGGGGGCGGTCATGCGGCCCGCCTGGCGGTGAGCGCCAGGAAGGCGTCGTCCAGGGTGCCGGTGCGGCGGCCGATGTCGCGCACCTCGATCCCGGCGGCGTCCAGGGCGCGGACCACGGTGGGCAGCGCGGGCGCGGCGGCGTCGAAGAGCCAGGTCGCGGCTTGTCGCGGCACCGGCGTGCCGCCGAGCGCCGCCATGACCTCGGCCGCGGCCGGGCGCTGGTCGTCGGGGACGGCCACCTCCAGCCGGACGCCGACGGTCCGCGCGATCTCGGCGGGCGAACCGGTGGCGACGACGCGCCCGGCGTCCAGGATGGTGACGGCGTCGGCGAGCCGCTCGGCCTCGTCCAGGTACTGCGTGGTGAGCAGCACGGTGCTGCCCGCCGCCACCGCCTCGGCGAGGTAGCGGTGGATGTCGTCGCGGCTGTGCGGGTCGAGGCCGGTGGTCGGCTCGTCCAGGAAGAGCACCTCGGGGCGGACGACGGTGCCCGCCAGGATGTCGAGGCGGCGCCGCATCCCGCCGGAGTAGGTGCGCACCAGGCGGTCTCCGGCGTCGGCGAGGTCGAAGCGGGCGAGCAGGTCGTCCGCGCGGCGGCGCGCCGCGGCCGCGGCGAGGCCATTGAGCCGGGCGAACATCACCAGGTTCTGCCGTCCGGTCGACATCGGGTCGACGGCGTGGAACTGCCCGACCAGCCCGATCCGCTGCCGCACCGCGCGCGCCGCGGTCACGGTGTCGTGGCCGAGCACCCTGGCGCGCCCGCCGGAGGGGCGGAGCAGGGTGGCGAGCACGCGCACGGTGGTGGTCTTCCCGGAGCCGTTCGGCCCGAGCAGCGCGTGCACGGTGCCCTCGGGCACCAGCAGATCGATGCCGTCGACGACGGCGCGGGCCCCGTATCGCACTCGGAGCGCTTCGGTTTCGATGGCGGACACCACAACCCCTCGTTCGGGAACAACGTTCGCAGTTGACGGTACCCGACCGCGTACGTCGTTCGCAATTACCGGCTCGAGGCATTCTGGTCCGATGTCATCCGCGAACTCACCGTGGCTGCGGGCCGAGCAGGTGCGGCCGGGGCCGAGGCCGGCGCACACCCTGGACGACATCGCCGCCGCCTGCGTGCGGATCGCCGACGAGTCCGGGCTGGCGGCGGTGGCCATGCGCCGGGTGGCCGAGCGGCTCGGCACCGCGGCCGCCTCGCTGTACCGCTACGTCGACGGCAAAGACGACCTGTTCGCGCTCATGGTCGACCACGTGGCGGCCGAGTACGAGCTGGCGCCGCTCACCGGCGACGTGCGCGCGGACGTGCTCGCGGTGGCCGAGCAGGCGCGGGCGCTGCACCGCAGGCACCCCTGGGTGCAGCGGGTGATCCCGTCCGCGCTCGGCCCGAACTCGCTGCGCTACCTGGACCACCTGGCGGGCGCGCTCGGCCCGGCCGGGCTGGACGGCACCACCGTCATGGTCGGGATCGCCCAGCTCACCGGCTGGATCAGCACCTTCGCGGCGCAGGAGGGGGCGGGTGCGGTCGGCGGGCAGGATCCCGCCGCGCTGCTCGCCCTGGTGGCGCGGGGGGATTACCCGCACCTGGCCGCGCTCTTCGCCGGCCCGCCCGCGCCCGGCGGCTCGTTCGACGCCGATGCCGCCTTCCGGGCCGGGATCGACGCACTGCTCTTCGGGATCGCCGGGAAGGGTCGGTAGACGCGGCGCGGAAACCCGCTGGCCTCAGCCGATCAGCGCCGCACCGCGAACCCTCACCCCGCACGCAACCGTGCCAGCTCCGCCTCGCCGAGCACCGCGACGGCCCGCCCCTCGTGCACCAGCAGCACCGGGCCGTCGCCCGCGCGCTCCAGCGCGGTAGCGGCCGGTTCGGTACTGCCGAGCAGCGGCAGCGGCGGTTCCAGGTACGTGGCAACGGGTTCCGCGTCGTCGACACCCGCGAGCGCGGCGGCCCGCACACTGCCCTGCACCTCGGCCGCCACCGGATCACCCGGGGTGACCCGGTGCAGCACCACCGGCAGTACCGGAGCGGAACCGAGCAGCGCCCGCGCCGCGCCGGCCGTCGCCTTGGAGCCGATCACCCGCGCCATCCCGGACACGTCGACCCGATCCGCCACCGACGGCTCGCTCAACGCCCCCACCAGCGGAAATCCGAAGCGCCCCAGCCACTCGTCGTCGAAGTACTTGGACAGGTAGGCCCGCCCGGAGTCCGGCGCGATCACCACCACCACGTCGTCGGGGCCCAGATCGCGCGCCACCCGCAGCGCGGCCGCGACCGACGTGCCGGACGACCCGCCGAGCAGCAGCCCCTCCTCCCGGGCGAGCCGGTGCAGCAGCGAGATCGCCTCCACGTCGCCGACCCGCTCGATGCGCGCCACCACCTCCGGGTGGTACGACTCGGGCCAGAGGTCCTCCTCGGTGTCGGGGTGCAGGAAGTGCCCCACCGACTCCACGTACCAGGCGCGCCCGTCGCCGCCGCCGTAGACCGAGGTGGTCGGGTCGGCGCCGATCACCGTCACCCGGCCCGCCGAGATCTCACGCAGGTACTCCCCCGCTCCGGTGATGGTGCCGCCGGTGCCGACCCCGGCCACGTAGTGCGTGACCCTGCCCTCGGTCTGCGCCCAGATCTCCGGGCCGGTGGTGGTGCGGTGCGCCTCCGGATTCGCCGGGTTGTCGTACTGCCCGGCGAACCAGGCGCCGGGCGTCTCGTCGGCGAGCTTCAGCGCGATGCTGCGGATGTGCTCGGGGTGGCCGACCGGCCGTCCGCCCGGGGTCACGTGCACCTCGGCGCCGTAGGCGCGCAGCAGCGCGACCTTCTCCCGGCTCGACTTGTCCGGGACGACCACGATGGTCCGGTAGCCGCGCGCCGCCGCGATGGCGACCAGCCCGATGCCGGTGTTGCCCGAGGTCGCCTCGACCACGACGCCGCCGGGCCGGAGCGCGCCGGACGCCTCGGCGGCGTCGATCATGCCGCGCGCGGCCCGGTCCTTCACGCTGCCGCCGGGGTTCAGGTACTCCAGTTTCACGTAGACCGTGGCGGTGATGCCCTCGGTAACCCGGTTCAGCCGGACCAGCGGGGTGTTGCCGATGGCGGCGTCCACCGATTCGTACACCCCGGCGCCGCGCGGGCTGATCGCGGTCACCCGAGGGCCTTCCCGGCCTCGCCGAGGTGCGCGGGGAGCTCCCGGCCCGACCGCGGATATTCGTTCCGAGCCATCGATTCGCCCTTCCCACACCGGAATGCGATCCCGGACGCACGCGGGGTCGCCCCGCCGGAATCGCGATGGGGACCAGCTTGGCACCGGCCGCCGCGGCCGGAAAGCCTTCGGGTCACCCCGATCGGATCAGGCGGGCAGCCACTCCGGCGGAGTGACGTCCACGGTGACCGGCGCGCCCGCCCGCAGCAGCGTCACCGCCAGCGTGACCTCGATCGCCTCGGCGAAGAGCAGCCGCTGCAGCTCCCGCGCCCCGGTGAGCACCGTCTCGCCCGCGCACAGCAGCAGGTCGCCGCGCTGGAGCCCGGCCCGGTCGGCGGGGCCGCCGCGCACCACCGCGGTGACCCGCGCCCCGGCCGCCTGCCCGGCCACCTGCCGCAGCTCGGGCGGGACCGGCGCGGCCGCGACCACGACGCCGAGGTAGGCGCGGCGCACCAGGCCATCGGCGAGCAGGGTGTCGAGCACCCGGCGGGCGACCGCGCCGATCGGCACCGCGAGCCCGCCGATTCCGGCGGCCGCGGTGAGCACGCCGATCACCCGGCCCGCGGTGTCGGCGAGCGGCCCGCCCGCGGCGTGCGGTTCGCAGCGCACGTCGGTGTGCAGCACCTGCTCCACCAGCCGCCCGGCCCGCCGGGAGAGCACCGGCACGGCGCGGTCGACGGCGCCGACCACGCCCGCGCTCACCGCGCCGCCCGGCCCGGCCGGGTCAGCCAGCGCCACCACCAGCCTGCCGAGGGTGAGCGCGTCGGCGTCGCCGAGCCGGGCGGGGGCCGGCCCGCCGCCGCGGGCGCGCAGCACCGCGATGTCGCTGAGCGGGTCGCTGCCGACCACGTCCGCGACAGCGACGGTGCCGTCGGCGAAGCGCACGTCGGTGCTCTCCGCGGGGCCGATCAGGTGCGCGCTGGTGAGCAGGTGCCCGTCGTCGGTGCAGACCACCGCCGATCCCGCCGAGCGCCGGGTGGCGACCCCGGCGACGGCGGGAAGCACGGTGTCGGTGACCGCGCCGACCGCGCGCGAGTAGGCGTCCTGCACCGGCTCGCCCACCCGCGCGGGCTCCGGCAGTTCCTCGGGTCCGAACTCACGCGACACCGCGCACCACCCCCGCCGACCGGCCGAACAGATCACCGTCCAGCTTGCACCGATCGGCCGCCCGCCACGCCGAAAATACCGGCTACACGGCGTGTTTCCGGCTGCCGCCGCCGGTCAGCGGTTGCGGCGCGCCACGATCGCCAGCGCGACGGCGACCGCGAGCATGCTGAGCGGGACGGTCGCGAGCACCACGTGCTGCCAGGACAGCTCCGGCATCCAGCTCGCATCGATGCCGTAGAGCGCGGCGATCAGGATCGGCGGCAGCAGTACCGCGGAGAGCACCGCCGAGGCCTTCACGATCCTGGTGTGCTCGGCGTCGAGCCGGGTGCGCAGCGACTGCTGCAGGTAGCCGACCCGGTCGTGCTCGAACCCCGCCTGCTGCGCGACCCCGTCGACGTCGTCGAGCAGGTCGTCCAGCAGCGGCCGCAGCCCGGTGCTGCGGCCGGTGGCCTCGGCCCGCAACTGCCTGGCGGCGCGCGCCAGCCGCACCTGGGCGCGGCGGGCCCGGGAGAGCGTCTCCTCGGCGGCGCCGATCCGGGCCATGAGCTCGCGCACCGCGGTGGGGGCGATCTCCCGGCCGTAGTGCACCCCGCCGGGGCCGTCGATATCGTCGCGCAGCGCGTCGAGCAGCGCGCCGCCGTGCTCGACCACCTGCTCGGCGGCATCGTTCATGGCCCAGAGCAGCGTGTACATGACGCCGTGCGCGGAGGCGGTCAGCTCGGCGCGCCTGCGCATCTCGACGATGGCGGCGTCGAACGGCGGGAAGTGCTCGCGCGGCTGCAGCGTCACCAGGAACTCGCGCCCGAGCGCGAACACCACGCTGCCGGGCTGCACCCGGCCCGCGCACAGGTAGTCCAGCGCGACCGGGACGTAGAGGAAGTCCTCGGTGGCCCAGATCCGCTCCCCCGCCTCGGCGAAGTCGACGCCGAGGCGTTCGCGGAGCACGGCGGCGGTGTCGTGGTCGCCCGCGGGCAGCGGGATCCAGTGTTTCTGCAGAACCTCGGTGTCGAAGCGGACGGGGGAGACGGCGGAAACGGCCACGGCGCCCTACCCTCCGTGCGAGACTGCTGCTGCCACCGCGCGGAGAACGATTGCGCGCGGGCACTTCTCGGCAGTCGGGTGGATCGTGGTCATGGCGAGCCCTTCCGGTGCGTGAGCGAGGATTCCCGGAGCGCACCCGACTTCCGCGCACGAGCTCCGGGGGTGGGCGCGACGTGCGCCGCCGACCATTAGAGAACCCGCCGTGCCCGTTCGTCAATCGCGCAGGCGGATGTTCCCCTGCACGTCACCGGGGCGAAAACCGGAGCGGGACGAGACCGATCGGTCTCGTCCCGCTGCGGAGCTGCTACTGGAAGGTGCCCGGCGGCTGCCACGGCTTGCCGTGCGGGTCGTCCGCCCGGTGCGCGGGCGGACGCTGCTGCTCGGCGGGCGGCTCCGGCTGCTGCTGGGCCGAGGGGAACGCCTGCTGCGGCGGGACGGCGGGCGGTTGCGGCGCGGGCGCACGCCTGCCGGTCCCGGTCGGCGGGGAGGTGTCGACCGGGGTGCGCGCGGTCTCCTCGGCGGCGCGCACCGCCTGCGCGATGGCCGGGTCGGGCGCGGTGTCGAACCAGTCGGCCACCTCGTCGTCGCCGTCCTCCGGGCGGCTCTGCTCGACGTCGGCGGTGGGCGGCTCGTAGCGGAAGACGCCGTCGTCGCCCTGGCTGCCGAAGCTCTTCGCGAAGCCCTCCAGCGCCTTGCCGAAATCGCTCGGCACCAGCCACACCTTGTTCGCGTCGCCCTTGGCGACCAGCGGAAGCGTCTGCATGTACTGGTAGGCGAGCAGCTCCGGGGTCGGCTTGCCCGACTTGATCGCGGCGAACACCTTCTCGATCGCCTTCGCCTGGCCCTGCGCCTGCAGGTAGGCGGCGGCGCGCTCGCCCTGGGCGCGCAGGATGCGGCTCTGCCGCTCGCCCTCGGCGGAGAGGATGTTGGACTGCTTGCCGCCCTCGGCGGCCAGGATCTGCGCCTGCTTGGCGCCCTCGGCGGTCTTGATCTGCGATTCCCGCGTGCCCTCCGCGGTCAGGATCATGGCCCGCTTCTCGCGGTCCGCCTTCATCTGCTTCTCCATCGACTCCTGGATCGACGGCGGCGGGTCGATGGCCTTGAGCTCGACCCTGGCGACCCGGAGCCCCCAGCGGCCGGTGGCCTCGTCCAGCACTCCGCGCAGCTGGTTGTTGATCTCGTCGCGGGAGGTCAGCGTCTCCTCCAGGGTCATCCCGCCGACCACGTTGCGCAGCGTGGTGACGGTGAGCTGCTCGACCGCGGCGATGTAGTTGCTGATCTCGTAGACCGCCGCCTGCGGGCTGGTGACCTGGAAGTACACCACCGAGTCGATCTGCAGCGTCAGGTTGTCCTGGGTGATCACCGGCTGCGGCGGGAAGGAGACCACCCGCTCGCGCAGGTCGACCTTGGCGCGCACCCGGTCCGCGAACGGGACCAGGAAGGTCAGCTGCCCGGAGACGGTGCGCGAGTAGCGGCCGAGCCGCTCGATGACCGCGGCCTCGGCCTGCGGCACCAGCGCGATCGACTTGAACACCACCACGACGACCAGCAGGACGAGGACGGCGGCGACGATCAGTACAGCCATTACGGCCCCTTCCAGACGACGGCGGTCGCGCCGTCGATCTTCATCACGTACACGCTCGAACCCTCTTCGTAGGTGTCGTCCGGATTCAGCGGGCGCGCGGTCCACACCTCGCCGTCGATCTTGACCCGACCGGCGTGCTCGGCCACCCGCTGCAGCACCAGCGCGGTCTTGCCGGGCAGCGCGTCCACATTGGTGGCGATCGGCGGCGGCGTGCCGAACCTGCGGCGCAGCACCGGGCGCACGCCGGCGAAGAGCACCAGCGTGATCGCGGCGAAGACCAGCGCGTCGACCACCAGCGAGGTGTCCAGCGTCGCGCTCACCCCCGCCGTGCCGAGCGCGGCCAGCCCCAGCGTGAGCAGGGTCAGCTCCCCGGTGAAGATCTCCGCCGCCGCGAGCAGGATTCCCGCGACCAGCCAGACGATTGCGGCCACGCCCCAACTCTAGCCGCCGGGACCGGCGTTCCGGGTCGTAGCGCGCGGCGCGACCGGAACGGGCGCACCGCGGGGTAGTTTCGGGAGCCGTGAGTGGGCGCGACAACTACGGCGGCGACATCTTCTCCGGGCACTCCGGGGCGAAGCGGCGGGCGGTGCCTGAGGTCGCCGCGGAGCGCGATCTGGTGGTGGAGGACGCGGCGAGCGGATTCTGCGGTGCCGTCGTCGGATTCGACCGCAGCTACGACGGCGAGTTCGTGAAGCTGGAGGACCGGCGCGGCGCGGTCCGGCTGTTCGCGCTGCGCGCGGCGGCGTTCCTGCTCGACGGCGAGCCGGTCACCCTGGTCCGCCCGGCCGCGGCGCCGCCCGCCGCGGCGACCCGCTCGGCCTCCGGCTCCACCCGGGTGGCCGGGCTGCGCGCCAGGGTCGCGCGCGGCAGCCGGATCTGGGTCGAGGGCGTGCACGACGCGGCGCTGGTGGAGCGGGTCTGGGGCCACGACCTCCGGGTCGAGGGCGTGGTGGTCGAGCACCTGGAGGGGCTGGACAACCTGGCCGCCCGGCTCGCCGAGTTCGAGCCCGGCCCCGGCCGCCGGGTCGGGGTGCTGGTCGACCACCTGATCACCGGGACCAAGGAGGACCGGCTCACCCAGGGGCTCGGGCCGTACGTGCTGGTCACCGGGCATCCCTACGTCGACGTGTGGGAGGCGGTGAAGCCCTCCGCGCTCGGCATCGCGGAGTGGCCGCGGGTGCCGCGCGGCGAGGACTGGAAGACCGGCGTCTGCACCCGGTTGCGGTGGGGTTCGCCACAGGACGGCTGGCGGCGCGTGCAGGCCGGGGTCGACAGCTTCCGGGACCTGGAATCGCCGCTGATCGGCGCTGTGGAGCGGCTGATCGACTTCGTCACCGAACCGGAGTGACCCCGGGGTGATCCGGTCGCGCCGGTGCCGCCGTCGACGTCGCCCGCCGCTCGCGGACAGCCTCTATGCTCGAATGTCATGTGCTCCCCCAGTGCCACGCTGACGGTCTGGGCCGGCTCCTGGCTGGCCGGCTGCAGCGCACCCGACGACGTCCTCGAGGCGCTGCAGGCCTGGTCGCCGACGCACACCATCGCTGCGGGCGACCCGGTGACCGGCGGCCGCACCGACCTGCCCTGGTCCGCGCACGGCAATGCCGGCGCCGGAATCATGGCGCTGCTCAAGGTGATCCGCGAGGCGATGGCCGAGCCGGGCGCCCGCATGCGGCTGGTCCTTCCGGTCCCCGGTGACCTGCGCGGCCTCCCGCCGGGGACCGCCTTCGCCGCGGACGCGCTGGAGGCCGAGGAGGGGCTGCTGATCGGGGTGCCCGGCGGCGACGGCACCGGGCTGATCCCGCACTGGACCGACGAGGGCACCCTGCAGTGGACCGTCTACAGCGCGCCGGTGCGCCCGGAGCACGGCCAGGACATGTCGCTCGGCGAGGCCGAGTACGCGATGCGCGAGGCCGTCCGGGACGCCGCCGACGCGCTGCAGCAACTGCACACCACCGCCATGGGCGGCGGCTCCGGTGACCCGCGCGAGCTGATCGAGGCCGAGCTCGCCGACTACTCCAGGCACGACTACCCGGACTCGGTTCCGCTGCGCGCCAGGCGAATCCTGGACACCGCCGACCATGTCGCCGCCATTCTCACCGTCGCGCAGCGGGAGCCGGCCTCGCGCCCGACCTCGGCGGGCTCGATGGGCGCGCAGGAGACGCTGCTGCGCCCGCTCTGGGACGCCATCCGCGCCGCCAGGCTGGTCGCCGTGCACGCCGCGGCGGCCCGCTCCGCCTGACCCCCGCGAAACCGGGCGGCGGCCCGCTCACCCCCGGAGCCGGGGCCGGGGCGCGGTCGGCAGCCGCCAGCCGAAGAGCAGGCCGAGCAGCCGCAGCCCGGTCGCCGCCACCGCGCCGGTGACCAGCCACACCGCCTGCGCGACATCGGTGTAGGTGCCGCCGAGCGCCACGATCGCCGCGCCGAGCAACGCGGGGACGGCGTAGAGATCCGCCGGCTGCAGCAGCAGCGGGATCTCGCGGACGACCACGTCCCGCAGGATGCCGCCGCCCACCGCCGTGAGCAGCCCGACCAGCGTGGCCGCCGACGGGCTGCTGTGCAGGTCGAGCGCGATGGCCGCACCGGTCGCCGCGAACAGCCCCATCCCGACGGCGTCCAGGACCAGGACGGTCCGGCGCAGCGCGGTGAAGGCGGGGTGGAAGAAGAAGACGGCCAGCGCCGCGACCGAGGCGATGCCGATCGGCACCCAGTCCTGCACCGCCGTCGGCGGTACCCGGCCGAGCAGCACGTCGCGCAGGATGCCGCCGCCCACCCCGGTCAGCACGCCGACCGTGACGATGCCCCACAGATCGAGGTCCTTGCGCACCCCGACCAGGGCGCCCGAGGCGGCGAAGACGGCGATTCCCGCGCCGTTCAGGATTTCCGGCAGCACAGCAGCATCCTGCCGCACCCGCGCGCATCGAGGCGATTTCGCATCTCGGCGGGCGGTGTGTAAGGTAATGAATGCAACGCGGGGTGGAGCAGCTCGGTAGCTCGCTGGGCTCATAACCCAGAGGTCGCAGGTTCAAATCCTGTCCCCGCTACCACGGTTCAGGCCAGAGAGATTTCGGTCTCTCTGGCCTGAGCCATTTCCGCCGGGCGCTCAGCACGCGGTGAAGTACCGCTCCAGCATCTCCGGCGCGCCGTCGGTCTTCGCCTGGGTCCAGCACCGGTTGTGCGGGAAGATCACGTAGGTGGTCCAGCCCGCGGCCGCGCGCCGTACGATGCGCTGGCTGTCGCCGGGCACTTCCCACGCGATGACCGCCCAGGTGCCGTCGCATTCGCGCACCGTCGCGGTCGCGTTCCGCTGATAGTCGGCGAGGTCGAGGTCCCCGGCGATGCTCCGCGGGTCGCAATCCGACGTCGGCGCGGGATTCTGGAAACGCAACGAGCCGGTGACCGATTCGCCGTCCGTCGTCACGAAGAGCGTGTGCATGCCCTCCGGCACGGGGTCGGAGCCGGGCGGCGGAGTCATGCCGAAGTGATAGCAGCCCACCGGCACCGGGAACGCGCTCCGCCCGTCGGCGTCGGTGCTGCCCGTCCAGTGCCCGACCTCCGGAATCCCCTCCGGCAACTCCCGCGAAGCGGGATCACACGGTGCGTAGCGGGCGAGGCGCACCGGAACGTTCGGCACCGCGACACCTCCGACGGTGGCGGTGCGCAGCACGACCGTGCCGGATCCGGTGCTCGACGCGGGTTCGGTGGCCGGTGTCTCCGGGTCGGCGGGGGCCGGTAGCGAAGTCGGCGATGCCGGTGCGGCGATGCTCGAGCGCGGCGCCGGCGCGCCGGTGGACGAGTCGGAGCGGGACGCCTCCGGTTGCGCCGTACTCGTCCCGCCGCCCTCGCACGCGGCGACCGCCGCGACCGCGCAGATGATGAAAGCCGTGTGGATGAATCGCTGAAGTCGCACTGTCTCCCCCTGGTGCCGTGTTCGACCGACGCCTGTATATCGCCTGTTCGCGCACGGTATTAACGGGTGAGGAGCCCCGTGTTTCGATGGCTTGCGCCAGGCGCCGCTCTTCCGTCAGGAGGCGGTGGGGCGGCGGGGGGGCGCGCAGCAGCCGACGGCGCAGGGGGCGCCGTCCGGGGTGGAGCCGAAGCCGGGGACCGCGCCGAGTTTGCGCGCGGGGGCTGCGTCGAGGTGCTCGGCGATCAGCTCCAGGACGAGCTTCGCGAAGCGCGGGTCGGCGCCGGGGGTGCCTGCGCGGGCGAAGGCCATGCCGAGTTCGCGGGCCCGCTCCTCGGCCTCGTTGTCCAGGTCCCAGATGACCTCGAGGTGGTCGGAGACGAAGCCGACCGGGCAGACCACGACGGCGTCGATTCCCTTGCCGCTCAGCGCCTCCAGGTGGTCGAGGATGTCCGGCTCCAGCCACGGGATCTGCGGGGGGCCCGAGCGCGACTGCCACACCACGTCGAAGTCGCCGAAGCCGACGGCCTCGGCGCAGAGCCGGGCCGCCTCGGCGACCTGGCGCGAGTACAGCTGCCCGCCGAGCGCGGGCGGGCCCGCGGTGCCGTCCGCGGAGACCGGAACCGAGTGCGCGGTGAACACCAGCCGCGCCCGGTCGCGCCGGTCGGCGGGCAGCTCGGCGAGCGCGGTGCGGATCGCGTCCGCGAACGCCGCGATCAGCAGCGGGTGGTCGAAGTACTGCCGCAGCTTGACCAGCCGCGGCGCGGCGTCGCCGACCGCGCCGCGGGCGCGCGCGATGTCCTCGTGGTACTGCAGGCAGCCGGAGTACCCGCCCCACGCCGAGGTCGGGAAGACCAGCGCCGAGCGGACCCCGTCGGCCGCCATCCGCGCCACGGTGTCCTCGACCATGGGGTGCCAGTTCCGGTTGCCGAAGTACACCGGCAGTTTTAGCCCGGCGGCCGCGATCTCCGCCTCCACCGCGGCGATGATCGCCAGGTTGAGCTCGTTGATCGGCGACCGCCCGCCGAAGTGGTGGTAGTGCTCGGCGACCGCGAGCAGCCGCTCGTGCGGGACGTTGCGGCCCCTGGTCACGTTCTCCAGGAACGGCATCACGTCCTCGGGGCGCTCCGGGCCGCCGAACGACAGCAGCAGGAGCGCGTCGGCCGGTGCGGCCACGGGAGCCTCCTCGGGGTCGGTCAGTTGAAGCTGCCCGGGAACCAGGTGTTGTGGCTGGCGCCGCCGTCGACGTAGACGATGGAGCCGGTGGTGGCGGGGAGCCAGTCGGAGAGCAGCGCCACGATGGACTTGCCCACCGCGGTCGGGTCGTCCACGTTCCAGCCGATCGGCGAGGCGCCATCCCAGTACTCGTTGAGCTGGTTCAGCTTCGCCGCGTCGTCGGTGGCGGTGCCCGCGATGGCCTTGGCGGCCAGCGTCTTGATCGGGCCCGCGGCGACCAGGTTGGAGCGGGCCCGCTTGGCCTCGCCCACCTCGCGCGCCACGTACCGGTTCACCGACTCCAGCGCGGCCTTGGCCACGCCCATCCAGTTGTAGTACGGCATGGCCGTGCGCGGGTCGAAGTCCATGCCGACCAGCGAGGCGCCCTCGTTCAGCACGGGGAGCACCGCGCGGGCCAGCGAGGCGTAGCTCCAGGCCGAGATCTCGAAGGCCTTGGCCGCGTCCGGGCCCGGCCCCTCCAGGAAGGGCTTGGCGTCCGGGCCCATCAGGGTGCGCGGGGCGAAGGCGATGGAGTGCAGCACGCCGTCCAGCCCCTGCGGGGCCAGCTCGCGCACCTTGCCCGCCAGTGCGTTCAGGTCGTCCTCGTTGGTGATGTCGAGGCCGATCGCGGGCGGGACCTCCTTGGGGAGCCGCCTGGCGATCCGGTCGATCAGCCGCAGCCGCTCCGGGATCCCGGTGATCAGCACCGTGGCGTCCTGCTCCTGCGCGATCGCCGCCGCGCGGAACGCGATGGACGCGTCGGTGATGATCCCGGTGATCAGGATGGTCTTGCCTTCGAGCAGTCCGCCCATGGGTTCTCGGTTCTCCTGAGGTTCGTTGAAGGGTGTCGGGGTGAGCCGGGTCAGTGACCCATGCCCATGCCGCCGTCGACCGGGATGATCGCGCCGGAGACGTAGGCCGAGTCCTCGGACGCCAGGAAACTCACCACGTTGGCGACGTCCTCCGGCTTGCCGAGACGCTGCAGCGGGATGAACTTCTTCGCGGTGTCGCGCAGGTCGTCACCGAGCTCGGCGGTCATGTCGGTCTCGATGAAGCCGGGCGCGACGACGTTCGCGGTGATGCTGCGCGAGCCGAGCTCGCGGGTGATCGAGCGGGCCATGCCGATCACACCCGCCTTGGAGGCGGCGTAGTTGATCTGGCCGGGGCCGCCGCCGAGGCCGACCACCGAGCCGAGGAAGATCATCCGGCCCCAGCGCGCCCGCAGCATGGCGCGGTTCGCCCGCTTGGCCACCCGGAAGGCGCCGGTCAGGTTGGCGTCGAGCACCCGGGTGAACTGCTCCTCGTCCATCCGCATGAGCAGCGTGTCGTCGGTGATACCGGCATTGGCGACCAGCACCTCGACCGGCCCCTGGTGCTGCTCGACCTCGGTGAACGCGGCATCCACCGACGCACTGTCGGTGACATCGCACTTCACCCCGAACAAACCGTCGGGCACCCCCGACCCACGATGCGTCACGGCGACCTTGTGGCCGTCGGCGAGCAGGCGCTGGGCGACCGCGAGGCCGATGCCGCGGTTTCCTCCGGTCACCAGGACCGAACGGGATGTGGTGTTCGACATGCCGATCAACCTACCCGCTCGGATCCCGCGTTCACGACGAGGCCACCAGGTTTGTCGGAGCGTCATCCGCGCACGGGCGCCGCCGTGTGAGACTCCACAACGACGGCGACCCCGCACCCGCGCACCGGATTCCGCCGGTGGCCGCGGATCACGGCAGGCGCTGGCGCCGGAGCAGCCCGGTGAGCACGCCCGCGGCGACGAGCAGCATGCCGAGCAGCAGCCACGGGCGGCTGGCGTCGCCCCTGGTGAGCTCGTAGCCGATCTGCTCCTCGAGGGTGTCGTAGACCGAGGTCAGCTCCTGCAGCGAGGAGGCGGTGTAGAACTCGCCGCCGGAGAGGCGGGCGATCTCGCGCATGGCGTCGTCGTCCACCTCGACGCGGACGTCGTCGGTGCCGCCCTCGGGGCGCGGGATGTGCACGACGCCCCACTTGGTGCCGAAGGAGATCGTGAAGATGGGGACGTTCTTGGTCTTGGCGAGCCGGGCCGCGACGAACTCGTGCCTGGGATCGTCCTGGTCGTTGAAGTCGGGGACGGTCTGCTTGCCGTCCGACATCAGCACGATCCGGGCGGGCGGCGGCTCCTGCGCCCCGCCGAGCACCGAGGCGAGCGTGTCGATGGCCTGCAGCGCGGTGAGGATGCCCTCGCCGGTGGCGGTGCGCTCGGCGAGCTTGACGTTGTCGATCGAGGCCTTGACCGCCTCGTGGTTCGTCGTCGGCGAGACCATCACCGAGGCGGTGCCGGCGAAGCTCACGAAGCCGATGTTCAGCCCCTCGGGCAGCCCGTCGACGAAGTCCTTACCGGCCTTCTGCGCCACCTGCAGGCGGTTCGGCGCCACGTCGGTGGCCTCCATGGAGAGCGAGACGTCCATGACAAGCATGACGGTGGCCCGATTCCGCGGCACCTTCTGCACGCTGGTCGGGCCGGCCGCGGCGATGGTCAGGAAGATCAGCCCGACCAGCATGAGCGCGATCGGCGCGTGCCGGAACGGGCTCGGCCTGGCCGGCGCGACCTTCTCCAGCAGCTCCATGTTGCCGAAGCGCAGCATCTGCCGGTGCCTGCCGCGCTGGACCAGCACGTAGCCGAGCACGATGAGCGCGACGACGGCGAGGAATCCGAGCCAGATCGGCGCGTTGAAGTGGGAAATGCTCACTGCCGAGGCACCCCGCCGGTCGGGGCGCCGAAGCTGTGGCGCCGGGTGGACACGAACCGGACCACGTCGGCGATCCAGTCCCGGTCGGTACGCAGCGGGAGCACCGGCGCGCCGCAGCTGCGCAGCGCCTGCTCCACCTGGGCGCGGTGCTGCTCCGCGGCGGCCGCGTAGTCGGCCCGCAGGGTGCTGGTGACGCTGAACTCGCGGGTGCGCCCGGTCTCCGGGTCGTGCAGCACGATGTCGCCGACGTCGGGCAGGGTCAGGTCGCGCGGGTCGAGCACCTCGACGGCGAGCAGGTCGTGCCGCGCCGAGATGGCGCGCAGCGAGCGCTGCCAGTCGATATCGCCGAGGAAGTCGCTGATGATCACCGCGAGCCCGCGCTTGCGCTGCGGCCTGCGCAGCGATTCGATGCCGGCCTTCAGGTCGCCGCGGACGCCGTCGGCGGCGTGCGGGGTGGTGGCGATGTCGCGCAGCAGCGACTGCGCGTGCACCCGCCCGCTGCGCGCGGGAATCCGCACCAGCCGGTCGCCGGTCGCGACGACCGCGCCGATCCGGTTGCCGCCGCCGCTGGTCAGGTGGGTGACGGCGGCCGCGGCGGCGATCGCCAGATCGCGCTTCTGGCACAGCGCGGTGCCGAAGTCGAGGCTGGCGGAGAGGTCGACCACGATCCAGGTCTCCAGCTCGCGGTCGGCGATCATCTGCCTGACGTGGGGGTTGGTGGTGCGGGCGGTGACCGACCAGTCCATCTGGCGCACGTCGTCGCCGGGCTGGTAGATCCGCGCCTCCCCCGGCTCCGAGCCGGGGCCGGGGATCAGCCCGAGGTGGTCGCCGTGCAGCACGCCGTCGAGCCGGCGCCGCACGGTGAGCTCGAGCGTCTTCAGCGCCGCCGTCAGCTTCGGGTCGGTGAGTTCACCGGCCCGGAACGAGGGCGGGGCACTATTCGGGTTCGGCACGCGGGCAACCGGTTCGGAGGCTGCCGTCACTGCGACTGGTTGTTGCCGGCGGCCTGCGGAACCGGCGCGCCCTGCGGATGCTGCTGCGGCGCGGGCTGCGGCGGCACGCCCTGCTGCTGCTGGTACGGCTGCTGCTGGGCGGGTGCGGGCGGGGCGCCCGCGCCGTTGCTGCCCGCGACCGCCTGCGGGGCGACCTGCGGCAGCCCGACGGTCTGCAGCACCCGGCGGATCACGTCCTCCGGCGAGACCTCGTCGGCCAGCGCGTCGTAGGAGAGCACCAGCCGGTGCCGCAGCACGTCCGGGATCACCTCGACGACGTCCTGCGGGACCACGTAGTCGCGGCCGCGGATCAGCGCCACCGAGCGGGCGGCGGCGATGATGCCGAGGCTGGCGCGCGGCGAGGCGCCGTAGGCGATCCAGCTCGCGACGTCCTGCATGCCGAACTCCAGCGGCTTGCGGGTCGCGGCGATCACCCGGACCACGTAGTCGACCAGCGCGTGGTGCACGAAGGTGCTCGCCGCGACCTTCTGCAGCCGGATCAGCTCGGCGGGGTCGAGGATCGGGGAGGCGGTGGGCGGGGTGACGCCCATCCGGTAGATGATCTCGCGCTCCTCCTCGACCGTGGGGTAATCCACCACGACCTTGAAGAGGAAGCGGTCGCGCTGCGCCTCGGGCAGCGGGTAGACGCCCTCGCTCTCGATCGGGTTCTGGGTCGCCATGACCAGGAACGGATCGGGCATCGGGTAGGTCTTGCCGCCGATCGAGACGTGCCGCTCGGCCATCACCTCGAGCAGCGCCGACTGCACCTTGGCGGGCGCGCGGTTGATCTCGTCGGCGAGCACGAAGTTCGCGACCACCGGGCCGAGCTCGGTGTCGAACTCCTCGCGGCCCTGGCGGTAGATCCTGGTGCCGACGAGGTCGGTCGGGACCAGGTCCGGGGTGAACTGCACCCGGGAGAAGGAGCCGCCGACCACGGTGGCGAAGGTCTCGACGGCGAGCGTCTTGGCGATGCCGGGCACGCCCTCCAGCAGCACGTGGCCGCGCGCGAGCACGCCGACGAGCAGCCGCTCGACGAGCCGGTCCTGCCCCACGATGACCCGCTTGACCTCGTAGATCGCCTTTTCGAGGAGCTGCACGTCACGCTCGAGGGTGCTTCCGGGTGCTGGCGGTTCCTTCGCTAGTCCTGCCCCGCTCACACCATCCGTCGAAGTCACCAACATCCCCGCTTTCGCCTCGGTCCTGTGCGTGCTGCCACAACTATTCCAGGTAATGGGCCGCGCCGCCGCAACCGGTGCGACTTCTCCCGGTCAGCCGGTGACGATGCGCACCGCGTACGGCATGATCCCGCCCGTACGGACCGGCGACACCTTGACCACGTCACCGGACTGCGGTGCTTCGATCATGGTGCCGTCGCCGAGGTAGAGCGCGACGTGCTGACTCCCGCCCGCACCCCAGAAGAGCATGTCGCCGCGGCGCCGCTGCTCGACCGGGACGCGGGTACCCGCGTTGTATTGGTAGCCACTGTAGTGCGGCAGCGCCACCCCGATACCGGCGAAGGCGTAGAGCATCAGCCCGGAGCAGTCGAAGCCGACCTTCTTGTAGTCGCCGTGCTCGTCGGCGACGCCGCCGTCCTTGATCCCGAGGGTGGGGCCGTCCTCGTCGCCGCCGCCCCAGGCGTAGGTGACGCCGAGCTGGGACATGGCCCGGTCGACCACGGTCTCGACGGCGCCGGAGCCGTGCACCGACGGCGAGGAGGGCTTCGGCTTCTTCGGTTTGCCCGGCGCGGACGGCGTCGCCTCCAGCTGGGTGTGCGGCCTGCTGCCCTGGTTCAGTGTGGCGGCGCGGTCGCGCGCGGCCTGGTCGACGGCGGCGCGGGCGGCGGCGGCCGTGGCGGCGGCTCTGATCGCCGCCTCCTCGGCCTTGCGCTGCCGATCCCAGTCGATCCAGACGGCGCGCTGGTCCTGCAGGCCGGAGACGGTGGAGCGGGCGGCGTCGAGCCTGCCCTGGGCGGCGTCCCGCGCCTGCTGGAGGACGTTGCGCTGTACGGTCTGCCGGTCCAGCTCGGCGCCGGCCGCGGCCACCGCGTCCTGCGCCGCGTCCTTCTTGACCTCGGCGTCGGCGGCCGTCGCGTCGGCGATCGACTTCGCCTGCCGCGCCTCGGAGTTGCGGTTGCCCTGGTCGATCTGCGCGCGGCGCAGCCCGTCAAGCACCGACTGCTGCCGCTTGGAGACCAGGTCGAGCACCTGGGCCCGGTCCAGCGCGGCGTCCGGGGTGGCGGCGGAGAGGTAGCTGACCATCGTGGTCGCGCCGGGGCGGGTGTAGGCCTCGGTGGCGAAGTCGTCGAAATCCGAGCGCGCCCTGACCACCTGGTCGCCCGCGGCGGAGAGCGACTGCACGGTGTCGGTCACGTGCGCGGCGGCGGTGTCCGCGACGTCCCTGGCGTTCTGCAGGTCGACCAGCGCCTTGTTGACCTCCTCGCGGGTGCGGGCGACGGCGTCGTCGAGCACCTGGAGCTGCTGGTCGGCGAGGGCGACGTCGTTGACGAGGCCGCTCACCTCGGTGACGCCGGAGTCCACCTGCGCCCCGGCCCGCGCGATGTCCTGATCGCTCGGGTTCGGCGGCGGGGGCGGCACCGCGAACGCCTGGCCGGTGCCGACCAGCAACACCGCGGCGATCAGCAATCCCGCAGCGACACGTAGGGGACGGCCATTCTTCGATTTGCCACTGTTACGCATCGGCACCTCCAGCGGGACACCACTACTCAGAAGCAACAGCAGACCCGCCGGGAACGAGGGTTGCTTTAAAGCCCTTCTCCCTCTATTTCCCCAGGCGCATCACGTTGAACCGTACGTCACAGAAGTAACCGAAGGAACGTGCGCGAGGGAACTACACCCGCGTAATTCGGCTGTTGCTACCAATTTGCCGCATGGGTGTCGAGAAGTTCCGGTCAAAACGAACCGGTCGTTCTGAAAGTTTGCTGGCGCAGCGACCGCAGGCCGGAAAAAGCCGCCACCGGAGCCGGTGGCGGCGTGTCGGAATCGGTCGGATCAGCGCGGTCCCGCATGCTCCGTGGCTCGCCTGCGGGCCTTGAGCCAGGCCAGCCCGCCGACCAGCAGCACGGTGATCGCGATGAGCACGCCGGTCAGCACCGACCAGGAGATGCCATCGGGCTGCTCCAGCCGATCGGCGAAGATCCCGACCGCCTCGGCGGTGTCGCCGCCCTTGTACTTGGCCGGGTCCTCGGCGCCCTCCAGCCGGACCCGGCTGATGCTGTCGCTGTCGGTGCCGATCCAGTCGTCGCTGAAGACCGCCACGGTGCCGTGCTCGAACTTGCCGACCTCGGTCGCCAGGTCGCGCAGCTGCGAGTCGTGCCACGGATTGCCCGGCACCACCACCACGCTCAGCTCGATGCCGTCGGCCCGCACCCGCGCCACCAGATCGGCCAGCTCCGACTGGTCCTTGCCGCTCGGCGCGGCGACGTGATCGCCCGCCAGGTCCGCGCGGATCTCGTCGAGGTCGGCGCCCTCGGGCAGGCCGGTGGCCATGGGGCCGAAAACCGAGTTGGTCACGACGGTCGCATCCATCCGATCTCGCGTCGCCTCGACAGCGGAGGCTCCTGGTTCCTACAGTGGCAGCGGTTCTCCGGCATCCGACCGGCACACGCCCGAGAGCACAGTACGCGACCGGGCCGCCGCGGCTGTTCCTGCGGCACGCCGGGTGGCCCCTCAGCGCTCACAGGACAAGCGTACTGTTAAGGTCGTAGCCGCGAGGAAAGCGGCGTACCGAGGTCTTCGGAACGCCGCAAGGCCCTCGAAAGACTCGGTCACCGGCACAGCCCCGCCGATGACCAACCCTCAGAGACGAGTGGAGCTGACGTGACGACGAGTAACGATACCTTCGGCGCCAAGGGCACCCTCGAGGTCGGAAGCAACTCCTACGAGATCTTCCGGCTCTCGGCCGTGCCAGGCACCGAGAAACTCCCCTACGCCCTCAAGGTGCTCGCGGAGAACCTGCTGCGCACCGAGGACGGCGCCAACATCACCGCCGACCACATCCGCGCGATCGCGGAGTGGGATCCATCGGCCGACCCGAGCATCGAGATCCAGTTCACCCCGGCCCGGGTGATCATGCAGGACTTCACCGGCGTCCCCTGCGTGGTCGACCTGGCCACCATGCGCGAGGCCGTCACCACCCTCGGCGGCGACCCGAACAAGGTCAACCCGCTCTCCCCCGCCGACATGGTCATCGACCACTCGGTGATCCTCGACGTCTTCGGCCGCGCCGACGCGCTGGAGCGCAACGTCGACCTGGAGTACCAGCGCAACGGCGAGCGCTACCAGTTCCTGCGCTGGGGCCAGGGCGCCTTCGACGACTTCAAGGTCGTCCCGCCCGGCATGGGCATCGTGCACCAGGTGAACATCGAGTACCTGGCCCCGACCGTCATGGTCCGCAACGGCCAGGCCTACCCGGACACCTGCGTCGGCACCGACTCGCACACCACCATGGTCAACGGCCTCGGCGTGCTGGGCTGGGGCGTCGGCGGCATCGAGGCCGAGGCCGCCATGCTCGGCCAGCCGGTCTCCATGCTGATCCCGCGCGTGGTCGGCTTCAAGCTGACCGGTGAGATCCAGCCCGGCGTGACCGCGACCGACGTCGTGCTCACCGTCACCGAGATGCTGCGCAAGCACGGCGTCGTCGGCAAGTTCGTCGAGTTCTACGGCGCAGGCGTCGCCGAGGTGCCGCTGGCCAACCGCGCCACCCTCGGCAACATGAGCCCGGAGTTCGGCTCCACCGCCGCGATCTTCCCGATCGACGGCGAGACCATCAACTACCTGCGCCTCACCGGCCGCAGCGACGAGCAGCTCGCGCTCGTCGAGGCGTACGCGAAGGAGCAGGGGATGTGGCACGACGCCGAGCGCGAGCCCACCTACTCCGAGTACCTCGAGCTGGACCTGAACACCGTGGTGCCGTCGATCGCGGGCCCGAAGCGCCCGCAGGACCGGATCCTGCTCAGCGAGTCCAAGGTGGCGTTCCGCAAGGACATCCACAGCTACACCAGCGACGCCGAGGGCGCGATCGCCGCGGACACCCCGCACACCCAGCTGGACGAGGCGGTCGAGGAGTCCTTCCCGGCCAGCGACCCGGCCACGCTGTCCTTCGCCGACGACGGCGCGGTGGACGTGACCCCGTCCGCGGCGAGCAATGCCGTGGGCCGCCCGACCAAGCCGGTCAGCGTGCGCTCGGAAGAGCGCGGCGACTTCGTGCTCGACCACGGCGCCGTCGTGGTCGCGGGCATCACCTCCTGCACCAACACCTCGAACCCGTCGGTCATGCTCGGCGCCGCCCTGCTCGCCCGCAACGCGGTGGAGAAGGGGCTGACCAGCAAGCCGTGGGTGAAGACGAACATGGCGCCCGGCTCGCAGGTGGTCTCGGACTACTACGAGAAGGCGGGGCTCTGGCCCTACCTGGAGAAGCTCGGCTTCTACCTCGGCGGCTACGGCTGCACCACCTGCATCGGCAACACCGGGCCGCTGCCGGAGGAGATCTCCGCCGCGATCAACGACAACGACCTCTCGGTCACCGCGGTGCTCTCGGGCAACCGCAACTTCGAGGGCCGCATCTCCCCCGACGTGAAGATGAACTACCTGGCCTCGCCGCCGCTGGTCATCGCCTACGCGCTCGCGGGCACGATGGACTTCGATTTCGAGACCGACCCGCTCGGCCAGGACACCGAGGGCAACGACGTCTTCCTGAAGGACATCTGGCCCTCGGCCCAGGAGATCGACGACACCATCAAGTCGACGATCAGCCAGGACATGTTCCGCAAGTCCTACGCCACCATCTTCGACGGTGACGAGCGCTGGCAGAACCTGGACACCCCGGAGGGCGACACCTTCGCGTGGGACCCGAACTCGACCTACGTGCGCAAGGCGCCGTACTTCGACGGCATGGAGATGGAGCCGGCCCCGGTCACCGACATCACCGGCGCCCGCGTGCTCGCGCTGCTCGGCGACTCGGTGACCACCGACCACATCAGCCCGGCCGGGCCGATCAAGCCGGGCACCCCGGCCGCGCAGTACCTGGACGAGCACGGCGTCGAGCGCAAGGACTACAACTCCCTCGGCTCGCGGCGCGGCAACCACGAGGTGATGATCCGCGGCACCTTCGCCAACATCCGGCTGCGCAACCAGCTGCTGGACGACGTCTCGGGCGGCTACACCCGCGACTTCACCCAGGAGGGCGGCCCGCAGGCGTTCATCTACGACGCCTCGCGGAACTACCAGGCCGCGGGGATCCCGCTGGTCGTGCTCGGCGGGAAGGAGTACGGCTCCGGCTCCTCGCGGGACTGGGCGGCCAAGGGCACCAGCCTGCTCGGCGTGCGCGCGGTGATCACCGAGTCGTTCGAGCGGATCCACCGCTCGAACCTGATCGGCATGGGCGTCATCCCGCTGCAGTTCCCGGCGGGCGAGTCGGCCGCGTCGCTCGGGCTGACCGGCACCGAGGTGTTCGACATCGCCGGCATCACCGCGCTGAACGAGGGCAAGACCCCGAAGACGCTGACGGTGACCGCCACCAAGGAGGACGGCGAGAAGATCACCTTCGACGCGGTCGTCCGGATCGACACCCCCGGTGAGGCGGACTACTACCGCAACGGCGGCATCCTGCAGTACGTGCTGCGCAACATGATCCGCGGCTGACCCGCAGGTTCCGTCACGGAGGGTCCGTGCATCGCGTCGCGGTGCGCGGACCGCTCCGTTTTCCCCCGAGGAGCCCCATGCCCAAGGTCAGCGATGACCACCTCGCCGCGCGCCGCAGCCAGATCCTGGACGGCGCCCGGCGCTGCTTCGCCGAGTACGGCTACGACGGCGCCACCGTGCGCCGCCTGGAGGACGAGATCGGGCTCTCCCGCGGCGCGATCTTCCACCACTTCCGGGACAAGGACGCGCTCTTCCTCGCACTCGCCCAGGAGGACGCCGAGCGGATGGCCGATGTCGCCGCCAACCAGGGCATCGTCCAGGTCATGCGGGACATGCTCGCGCACCCGGAGGAGTTCAACTGGCTCGGCACCCGGCTGGAGATCGCGCGCAGGCTGCGCACCGACCCCGAGTTCAGGGCGGGCTGGAGCCAGCGCTCGGCGGAGCTCACCGCGGCCACCCTGGCCCGGCTCGAGCGCCGCAAGGCGGCGGGCGCGCTGCGTGACGACGTGCCCACCGACGTCCTGCTCGGCTACCTCGACCTGGTGCTCGACGGGCTGATCGCCCGGATCGCCTCCGGGCACACCAACGAGAATCTGTCCGCGGTGCTCGACTTGGTCGAGGCCTCGGTCCGGCGCCGGGCCTAGTCTCCGGCCGCCAGCCCGGCCAGCAGGGCGCGCGCGATCCGGTCCAGCTCCCGGCGGTCCGCCGCCGGGAGCACCGCGAGCAGCCTGGTCTCGTTCTCGGTGTGCGCGCGCACCGCCCGGTCCACCAGCGCGCGCCCCTGCTCGGTGAGCGCCACCTTGATCGCGCGCCGATCGGCCGCGTCGGCGCCGCGGCGCACCAGCCCGGCCTGCTCCAGCCGGTCCAGCCGCCCGGTCATCCCGGCCCTGGAGAGCATGAGCGTGTCGGCCAGCGCGGAGGGGTTCAGCGCGAAGGGCTCGCCCGAGCGCCGCAGCGCAGCCAGCACGTCGAACTCCCCGCGCTGCAGCCCGTGCGCGGTGAAGACCACCTCGATCTCGCGCGCGAGCACCGCCGCCACCCGGCTCAGCCTGCCGATGATCGCCATCGCCGCCAGGTCCAGGTCCGGCCGCTCCCGCCGCCACTGCGCTTCGATCGCGTCGACCGCGTCCGGCTCCACCATGGACACCATCTTATTCGCTGCCTTATAGTTCGACGGCGACATAGTTCGCTACCTAACTATATTGGGCCGAATCACCAGGAGTGTCCCGTGAACGCCGTCATCCGCCACCCCGCCGACGCCGAGACCCTGACCGCCAACACCGTGACCATGCGGCTGCTCATCGACGCCGACGAGACCGGCGGCGCCCCGAGCACGCTCGAGGTCACCATGCCGCGCGGCGCCGACGGCGCGGCGCCGCACTACCACACCCGCTCCGACGAGCTCTTCTACATCGCCGAGGGCGAACTCCAGGTGCTGGCGGGCGACCGCATCGTCACCGTCGAGGCCGGCGGTTCGGTGCTGGTGCCGCGGCGCATGCCGCACGCCTTCGGCGCCGCACCCGGGAGCGCCGCCCGGATCCTGATCGCGCTGGTCCCCGGCGTCCGCCGCTTCGAGTACTTCCGGCTGCTGGAGCGCATCTCCCGCGGCGAGTCCGACTTCGCGGAGCTGGCCGCGAGCCAGGAGGAGTACGACAACCACTTCGTCGACGCCCCCGCCTGGTGGCGCGAGCGCACCGCCAATCGCCGTTGACAACCGAGTGATCCGTGCATCGAAGGCGCGCCAAACAACCATGAAACCCACCGCTGAGCGCTATGCTTCGGACGTGTTCATCGCCCGCCCGCAAACCCGGGGCAGCAGATGATCATCGGCTCGGCGGGCACGGTGGCAGCGACGGCGCGAGTACCTCGACGAGCCGGTCGTCGCCGGATATACCCAACCGTGAGCAGCAGCACCGAGCAGGACGGAGCCCTCGTGATCGCGAAACCCCGTCCGGCCCGCACTCGACCGCGCCGCGTCCCCCACCCCTCCGGACGCCTTCCAGCGAATTCTTCGCAATCGGTATGGCAGGGGGGCTGAGCGCCGGTGGCAGCACACGGGTCGAGCTCGATTCTGGTCGTCGCCGACGCCGACGACCGGCACGCGGCGGCGGTGGCGGCGACCGTGCGAGAGCAGCACGGCCTCAACGCCATCCGGCTCGATCCGCGTGAGTTCCCGTCGCGCACCGGCAGTTTCCGGGTGGATCGGGGCGGCACCGCGCGCTCGCTCTCCCGGATCGTCGGGCTGGACGACGTGCGCTCGGTCTGGTGGCGCCGCACGACCGGGCACACCGTCCCGCACGCAGGCGGTGCGGAGGCGCAATCGGAGAGCGACGGCTTCCTGCAGGGGCTGCTCTGGTCCATCCCGGCCTACTGGGTGAACGACCCCGGCGCCGATCGCACGGCGTCGCGGCGGATCGTGCAGCTGGAGACCGCGGGGCGGGCAGGCTTCGCCATCCCGGAGACGCTGATCACGAACGATCCGGACGAGGCGCGCAGCTTCGTCGGCTCGCGTCCGGGCGCGGTGGTGCGCAAACGCGGGAACGCGGGCGGCCGGGCCCGCACCCGGCTCTGCACCGACGCCGACCTCGGCGATATCGAGGCAATCCGGGACACCCCGACCGCCTTCCAGGACTACATCGCCGCCGAGTGCGACTTGCGGGTGGTCTGGGTGGACGGGGTGGAGTGGGCGGTCCGGGTGCTGCCCGGCCACAGCGAGGGCAGCGCACCACCGGCCCACCTGCGGCCGGAGCGGCTGCCCGCGTCGGTGGGCAAGTCGCTCACCACGCTGATGGGCGCGCTCGGGCTCAGCTTCGGGGTGCTCGACCTGCGGATCGGCCTCGACGGCGAGTACTACTTCCTCGAGGTCGACCCGCAGGGCCGGTTCGCGCACCTCGCCACCAGGGCGGATCTCCCCATCTTCCGCAGCCTGGCGAACCTGCTCGTGCTCGGGGACGGCGCGGTGGCCGACCTGTGAACCGGGTGCTCGACCGAACCACCGTGCGCCGCAATCGTTCCCGGGCACAGCCGAGCCACCCGGAGCCGCCGGGCACCGCGGGGGTTCGGAGCTAGGACGCCGCCTTGCGCCGGTTCGCACCGCCGCGGCTGCGCAGTTGCACATCCGATTCCACGAGCACATTGTGGATGAAGCCGTACGAGCGGCCGGTCGACTGGGCCAGCGATCGGATGCTGGCGCCGGCTTCGTACTGCTTCTTGAGCTGGGACTGCAGCCGATCGCGTGACTTCCCGGTGACCCGGGTTCCCTTCGCGAGCGGCGGCTCACCGGCGACCTTCGCGCCGGCCGATCTGGTAGGTGCTGTCCTGGGCGCGGCAGTCGTGCCGGTTCCGGGCCGATCCTTGCGTGTGGGCCTGTCGCTCATTGGCTTCCTCCGAGTCGCCGAGCAGCGCTCATTCCAGGCTAGACAAGGCACCGGCCACGATCAACGAAAGTTTGTGATGAAAGTCACGCGAGCTGAATCAATTCCAGATATTCGGCCGACCAGTGGTCCTCGGTGCCGTCCGGGAGCAGGATCACCCGCTCCGGATTGAGCGCCTCGGCCGCGCCCGGGTCGTGCGTCACCAGCACCACGGCGCCCGCGTAGGTGCGCAGCGCGTCGAGCACCTGCTCGCGGGAGATCGGGTCCAGGTTGTTCGTCGGCTCGTCGAGCAGCAGCACGTTCGCCGCCGACGACACCAGCCCGGCCAGCGCCAGCCTGGTCTTCTCGCCGCCGGAGAGCGTGCCCGCGGGCTGCTCCAGCTGCGGCCCGGTGAACATGAAGGCGCCGAGCAGGCTGCGCAGCTCCTGCTCGCCCGCGTCCGGCGCGGCGTGCCTGATGTTCTCCCACACCGAGGCGCGGTCGTCCAGGGTGTCGTGCTCCTGGGCGAAGTAGCCGACCTTGAGCCCGTGCCCCGGGTCCAGCTGCCCGGCGCTCGGCTGCTCGACCCCGGCCAGCAGCCGCAGCAGCGTGGTCTTGCCCGCGCCGTTCAGCCCGAGCACCACCACCCGGCTGCCGCGGTCGATGGCCAGGTCGACGCCGGTGAAGATCTCCAGCGAGCCGTACATCTTGGTCAGGTTCGACGCCATGAGCGGGGTCTTGCCGCAGGCGGCGGGCTCGGGGAACTTGATCCTGGCGACCTTGTCGGCCACCCGCACGTCGTCCAGCTCGGCGAGTAGCCGATCGGCGCGCTTCGCCATCTGCTGCGCGGCAGTGGCTTTGGTGGCCTTGGCGCCGAGCTTGGCGGCCTGCACGCGCAGCGCGGAGGCCTTCTTCTCGGCGTTGGCGCGCTCGCGGCGGCGGCGCTGCTCGTCGGTGGCGCGCGCGTCCAGGTACTTCTGCCAGCCCATGTTGTAGATGTCGGCCTCGCCGCGCACCGCGTCAAGGAACCACACCTTGTTCACCACGTCGGCGAGCAGGTCGACGTCGTGGCTGATCACGATGAGCCCGCCGTCGTGGCTCTGCAGGAAGCCGCGCAGCCAGGTGATCGAGTCGGCGTCCAGGTGGTTGGTCGGCTCGTCGAGCAGCAGCACCGTGTCGGAGCGGCCGCCGCTGCCGTCGGAGGCGGCGAAGAGGATCCGGGCCAGCTCGATGCGGCGGCGCTGACCGCCGGAGAGCGTGCGCAGCGACTGCCCGAGCACCCGGTCGGGCAACCCGAGGCTGCTGCAGATCCGGGCCGCCTCGCTCTCCGCGACGTACCCGCCGAGTGCGGAGAACCGCTCCTCCAGCCGGCCGTACTTGCGCACCGCGCGGTCGCGCTCGGCGTCGTCGGCGACCTCGGCCATCAGCGCCTGCTGCTTCTCCATCTGCCGGATCAGCGTGTCCAGGCCGCGCGCGGAGAGCACCCGGTCCCTGGCCAGCACGTCCAGATCGCCCTCGCGCGGATCCTGCGGGAGGTAACCGACGTCACCCGAGCGGATCACCGTCCCCGCATAGGGCTCGCCCTCGCCGGCCAGGATGCGCAGCGTGGTGGTCTTCCCCGCGCCGTTCCGGCCGACCAGTCCGATCCGGTCGCCGTTCTGCACCCGCAGCGCCGAGCCGGGCGCGGTGAGCAGGGTGCGGACTCCGGCCCGGACCTCCAGGTCGGTCGCGGTGATCACAGGAAAATCTCCTCGCTTGTTCAGGACGGGCGGCGGGGCCGATCGGTAGCCGTAATCGCAGTGTGCGCGGCCCACGCGCCCAGGAACCACCGATTTTACCGCTCGCCGTAAGGTGCCTTGCCATGACTACCGATCTGTCGGGCCGGAGTGCGCTGGTCACCGGAGCCAGCCGGGGCATCGGCCACGCCGTCGCCGCCGAACTGCTGCGCCGCGGGGCGAACGTACTGATCACCGCGCGCAAGCCGGAACCGCTCGCCGAGGCCGCCGCACAACTGCGTGCGCTCGGGCATTCCGGAGCCGTCGCCACGCACGCCGGGAACTCCGGGGACGCGGCGGCGCGGGCCGAGGCCGTGCGGCGCACGGTCGAGGAATTCGGCTCGCTCGACATCCTGATCAACAACACCGGGATCAACCCGGTCTACGGGCCGCTGGTCGACGCCGATCTGGACGGAGTGCGCAAGATCTTCGACGTCAACGTGGTCGCGGCGCTCGGGTACGTGCAGGAGGCGTACCGGGCGTGGATGGGCGAGCACGGCGGGGCCGTCGTCAACGTGGCGAGTGTGGCCGGGCTGCGGTCGACCGGGGTCATCGCCGCGTACGGGGCCTCCAAGGCGGCGCTCATCCATCTCACCGGGGAGCTCGCCTGGCAGTTGGGGCCGGGGATTCGGGTCAACGCCGTCGCGCCGGGGGTGGTGAAGACGCGGTTCGCCGATGCGCTGTACAGCGCGGACGAGTCGGCGGTTGCCGAGGGGTATCCGCTGAAGCGGCTCGGGGTGCCCGAGGATGTTGCCGGGCTCATCGGGTTTCTGGTGTCCGATGCGGCGGGGTGGATCACCGGGGAGACGGTGCGGGTCGACGGTGGGTTGCTCGCCACCGGGGGGCTCTAAGGGGTTTCCTCCGGGGGGTTGTTCGCCGGGGTGGTCTTGCGGGGGGCCCGCTGTGCGGGGGGTTCCGGCGTGGCGGTTTTGCGGGCGGTCGCGCGCTTGGCCGGGGGGTTCGATGCGCCGTTGGTTGCGGTGGCCGCTGTCTTCCGTGCGGTGGTCCGCTTGGCGGGCGAGGTCGGCACGCCGTCGACCGCAGGGGACGCAGTTTTCCGCCCGGTAGTCCGCTTGGCGGGCGGGGTCGGCACGCCGTCGACCGCGGAGGACGCGGTTTTCCGCGCGGCCGTCCGCTTGGCGGGCGAAGTCGGCACGCCATCGACCGCAGGGGGCGCGGTCGTCCGCTTGGCCGGGACCTTGCGGGCGGCAGTCTTTTCCGCAGAAGGCGTTGTCTCCGTCGGGGTTTCGACTGCGGACGATGTCGCGCCGGGAACCGCTTCCTGATCCTGCGCATCCTGCTCAGCAGACGCGGCAGTGTCCGGAGGGGCGGCCTTCCGGGTCGCCCGCCTGGCCGGCGCCCTCTCGGCCGCCGTGCCGGTCGCTGCCGTCGCGCTCGCGGCAGTTCGCTTCGCCGGAGCGGGCGTCCCCTCGGCCGCTGGAGGCTCGGTGGTGGCCCTCGTCGGCGCGGCGGGTTCCGCAACCGTCGGGTCCGCAACCGTCGGGTCCGCAACCGTCGGGTCCGCAACCGTCGGGTCCGCAACCGTCGGGTCCGCAACCGTCGGGTCCGCAACCGTCGGGTCCGCAACCGTCGGGTCCGCAGGGGCAGGGTCGGCGGGTGCAGGGTCGGCGGGTGCAGGGTCCGGAGCGTGCCGGACTGTCGGCACCGAGTCCGCAGCGGGCGGATCTGCGGGAGCCGGGAGCGTGGGCGGCGCATCGAGGGCCGGTGCCGGCGCCTTGCGCGCGGCGGTCCGCTTCCGGGCCGGCGCCTTCTCGGCGGGGACCGCTTCCTCGGCCGGAGCCCCGGCCGCCGGTGCTGCAGTCTTGCGCGCCGCTGTCTTGCGCGGAGCGGTCTTCTTCGCCGGCGCGGCTTCATCGATCGCCGTGGATGCCTGCGTGGCGGGAGCAGCCCCCTCGAGCGGTACCGCAGCTTGCGGAGCCGACGTCTTCCGTGCGGCGGACTTTCGAGCGGCGACCTTCTTCGCGGGCGCCGCTTCGTCGCCACTGACAGCCGGGGCCGCCTTCGCGGCGGGCGATTTCCGCGCGGTCGTGCGCTTGGCAGGCGTAGCCGCTTCGGTCTGCTCCGCCGAAGCCTCGGCGGTTGCCGGAGTAGCGGCTTTGCGCGGGGTGCGCTTGGTGGGCGCCTTCTTCGCGGGAGTATCCGAAACCGTTTCGGCAGCAACGGGTTCTGCCGCTACGGCCTTGCGTGGTGCGCGCTTCCGGGCTGTCGTCTTCGCGGCAGGCACGGTCTCCGCGGCCGCCGCCGTATCGACGGCCGCAGGCAGGACGTCGGCAGCTTCCGGGCGAGCCGACTCGCCCTCGGCAACCAGCGGCGAGACCTCGTCGGCAGCACCCGCGGCGGCGCCGGGCAGCTCCCGCAGCGCGGGATCGACGCCGGCGACCTGCGGCGAGACGTCGTCCTCGACTTCGGTGACTGGACCGGCCACCTCGTGCGGCACCGGATCAACGTCGGCATCCAGCGGCGAGACCTCGTCAGCGGCACCGGCGGCGGCGCCGGGCAGCTCTTGCGGCGCGGGATCGACATCGGCGCCCGGCGGCGAATCCTTGTCCCCGGCTTCGGTGACTGGACCGGACACCTCGTGCGGCGCGGGATCCACGTCGGCGACCGGCGGCGAGACCTTGTCCGCGGTTTCGGCAACTGGACCGGACACCTCGCGCAACGCCGGATCGACGTCGGCAACCGGCTGGGCGTCGGCGACGACGTCCCGGGCGACGACGGCGGGCGATGCCGCTTCGACCACGGGGCGAGCGGCAGACTCCGCCGCGGTGCTGGCTTCGCGCCGTACGCCGGGCTCGGCAACCGTTGCGGACGAGCCAACGCTACGAGCGGCAGCCGACGGCACCGACCGCGAGGACGACGAACCGTTCCGGTCGACGGCGGAGCCCTCCCGCTTCCCGGACCGGAACGCCGACGCCTTCCCCGAAACTCCGGCAGCAACCGGCTCCGCCGTGGAAAAACTCGGCTTCTCATCGATCAACCACCGCGCGGGCGCGGCACCGGCAGGAGCGGCCGCGGGCGGACTCTCGTCCAACCCGAACCGCGCATGCACCTTCCGCAGGAACCCAGGCGCGTACCACACGCGATCCCCGAGCAACTTCATCCCGGCGGGCAGCAGGAACCCGCGCACCAGGGTGGCGTCGACCAGCACGGCGAGCGGCAACCCGATGCCGAACGCCTTGATGAAGGTGATGTCGGAGGCGAGGAAGCCGAGCAGCACCAGCGAGATGAGCACGGCGGCGGCGGTGACGATGCGCCCGATCCGCTCCAGCCCGAGCGCCACCGCGGCCTCGCTGTCGCCGGTGCGCCGGTACTCCTCGCCGATCCGGCTGAGCAGGAACACCTGGTAGTCCATGGCGAGGCCGAAGGCGATGCCGAAGAGCATGACCGGGACGGTGGGCGGCATGTCACCGGTGACGGTGAAGTTCAGCAGGCCGGAGAGGTGCCCGTCCTGGAAGATCCAGACCAGGGCGCCGAAGGTAGCGGTGAGGCTGAGCGCGCTCAGGATCAGCGCGAGGACCGGGAGCACGACGCTGCCGGTGAGCAGGAAGAGCGCGACGAGCATGAGCAGCACGACGAAGCCGAGCGCCAACGGCAGCGCGGCGGTGATCGCGGCGAGCGCGTCGTCGTTGGTCGCGGCGATGCCGCCGATCAGCACCGGCGAGGGGGCACGCACGTCGCGGACCTCGCCGACCAGGCGGTCGAGCGCGGCGGGGTCGTCGGTGGCGGGGACGATGTTCAGATAGGCGGCGTTGTCGGCGCCGAAGCCGGAGTGCAGCGCGCCGGGCGCCGCGAACTGCATGCCGCCGGCGTAGCTGCCGGTGACGGTGTCCACCCGGCGCACGTCGGGCAGTTCGGAGAGCGCGGTGGCGTAGCCGGCGACGCCGTCGGCGGAGTCCGGCAGCACCGCGAAGAGGCCGTTCTGCTCGGTGATGCTGAATTCCGCGGCGAGCGTCTCGGCGATCTGGCGCGACGCCATGTCGGTCGGCAGCGCCCGCTCGTCCGGGAAGCCCAGCTCGACGTGCAGGAACGGCGAGCCGAGGAGCAGCAGCAGGGCGGCGACGGCGAGCCCGATGGGCAGCGGGCGGCGCATGACCAGGGTGGCGAGGCGGTGCCAGAAGCCGTCGGCGGCGGTGCCGGTGGCCTTGCGGCGCGGGCGCAGCCGCCCGCTGTCGATCCGGTGCCCGAGCAGCAGCAGGAGCGCGGGCAGCACGGTCAGCGAGACCAGCGCGGCCAGCGCGGCGACCAGCAGCCCGGCGTACCCCATCGAGCGCACGGCTACCAGCGGGAAGAACAGCAGTCCGGCGAGCGCGATGGCGACGGTGACGGCGGAGAAGGCGACGGTCCGGCCGGCCGAGCGCATGGTCGCGGCGAGCGCGGCCTTCGGCTCGGCGCCGCCGTCGAGTTCGTCGCGGAACCGGCTGATCAGCAGCAGGCTGTAATCGATCGCGAGGCCGAGGCCGAGCAGGGTGGCGACATTGCTCGCGGTGGCGGCGAGATCGGTGAGGCTCGCGACGACGGTGAGCGCGCCGACCGTCAGCAGCACGGTGACGGCGGCGACCACCAGCGGCAGCGCGGCGGCGACCAGCCCGCCGAAGACGAAGAGCAGCGCGATCAGCGTGATCGGGAAGGCGATGGATTCGCCGAGCACGACGTCCTTCTCGGTCTGCTGCACGGTCTCGCGCAGCAGCATGGCGTAGCCGCCGACCCGGACCTCGAGCGGGCCGTGCGCGCCGCCGAAGCGCTCGGCGAGGTCGCCGATCCGCGCGTCCACCTCGGCTTCGGTGCCGAGCACGCTGGCGACGATCAGCCCCTTGCTGCCGTCGGCGCTGCGCAGTGCTGCCGGTTGGCCTTCGGTCCAGTAGGAGCTGACCCGGGCGATGCCGGGTTCGGCGGCGAGGTCGCGGGCGAGCGTGGTGGCGGCGGTGCTCGCGGCGGCGTCGTCGACCGTGGAGCCGGTCTCGACGAGCAGCACCAGGTTGGGCGCCGCCTCGCCGAAGGTGTCGCGCAGAACCGTTGCGGCACGGGCCGACTCGCTGCCCGGGTCGCTGTAGCCGCCGCCCTGCACCTTGTCGAACAGGCCGGAACCGAACGCGCCGAGCCCCAGTGCGAGCGCCGCGAACACGATGAGAATCACCCTGCTGCGGGCCCTGGTCAGTTCGAACACCGAGCCTCCCCTCGTCCTGCGATCGTCGCCGTTGCGCCGCCGACCTGCGCGATCACCGCGAAACGCGGTGGCACCGGCCCGGCACGCGGCGATAGTAACAATGCCCGCCGCAACGTTGCTGAGCGCGAAGGTGATTCCGGTCGCACCGGGACGGTCGCGCCGGATCGCCGCCGCCGGGCGATACGCTGCCCGCGACACCGGAGGAGCAGGATGGCGGATTCCGCACACGGGCCGTTCGACGTGGTGGTCTGCGGGCAGGGCCCGGCCGGACGCGCGCTCGCGCACCGCTGCCTGGCGCACGGCCGGACCGTCGCGGTGGTGGATCCGGCGCCGGAGCGGCGCTGGCGGGCCACCTACGCGGTGTGGGCGGACGAGCTCCCGGACTGGCTGGATCGGGCTGTCGTCGCGGCGACGGTGCCGGAGCCGGTGGCGTGGGGGCGGGTCGAGCATCGGCTGGAGCGCGCCTACGCGGTGCTCGACACCGGGCGGCTGCAGGAGGCGCTGGCACCCGCCGGTGCGGCGGTCTTCGCCGACCGGGCCACGCGCCTGGAGCCGCACGGCGTCACCCTGGCCTCCGGCGCGACGGTGCGCGGCGAGCGGGTGATCGACGCGCGCGGGCTGCGCCGCGATCCGGCGCGCGCCGAGCAGACCGCGCACGGCGTGCTCGTCCCGGCCGACCGAGTGCGCGGCACGGAGACGCTCTTCATGGACTGGCGCCGGGACAACGGCGCCGACCCCGCCGCGCCGCCCTCCTTCCTCTACGCGGTGCCGCTCGGCCCGGAGACCGTCCTGCTGGAGGAGACCTGCCTGGCCGGGCGCCCCGCGCTGGACGACGCCGAGCTGCGCCGCCGCCTGCACCACCGCCTCGCCGCCCGCGACATCCCGCTGACCGGCGCCGAGGAGGTCGAGCGGGTGCGCTTCCCGGTCCAGGGCGGCAGGCCGGGGCCGGGGCGGTTCGGCGCGGCGGGCGGGCTGCTGCACCCGGCCACCGGCTACAGCGTCGCGGCCTCGCTCGCCGCCGCCGACACGGTCGCTACCGGCGGCACCCTGTGGACGCCGCGGGCGCGTGCGGTCGCGGGGCTGCGCGCGGCCGGGCTGCGCGCGCTGCTCGCGCTGCCGCCCGAGCGGGTGCCGGACTTCTTCGACGCCTTCTTCACGCTGCCGCCGCGGCGGCAGCGGGCTTACCTCTCCGGCCCTGACGACCTGGCCGGGGTGCTCGCCGCCATGGCCGGGCTCTTCCCGCAACTCCCCCGCCGCACCCGCCTCGACGTCGCCCGCGCCACGCTCGACCTGCGCGTCCGCTCGCAGAGACCGGGCGGTTCGGCCATGATGGAGTGATGCGGGCTATCTGGAAGGGCTCGATCGCGTTCGGGCTGGTGAACGTCCCGGTGAAGGTCTACACCGCCACCGAGGACCACGACATCCGGTTCCATCAGGTGCACGCCAAGGACGGCGGGCGGATCAAGTACGACCGGGTGTGCAGCGTCTGCGGGGAATCCGTGCAGTACGCCGACATCGACAAGGCCTACGAGTCGCCGGAGGGCGCGAAGGTCGTGCTCACCGACGAGGACTTCGCCAAGCTCCCCGCCGCGGAGAAGCACGAGATCCCGGTGCTGCAGTTCGTCCCCTCCGAGCAGATCGACCCGATCCTGTTCGAGAAGAGCTACTACCTCGAGCCGGACTCCACGACGCCGAAGGCGTACGTGCTGCTCGCCGCGACCCTCGAGCGCATCGACCGCACCGCGCTTGTGCACTTCACGCTGCGGCAGAAGACCAGGCTGGCCGCGCTCCGGGTGCACGACGGGGTGCTGCTGCTGCAGACCCTGCTCTGGCCCGACGAGGTGCGCGCGGTCGACTTCGAATCGCTGCAGGACGTCTCGAAGCCGCGCCCGCAGGAGATCTCCATGGCGGAGACGCTGGTCGAGTCGATGTCCGACGACTTCGAGCCGGAGCAGTTCACCGACGAGTTCCAGATCGAGCTGCGCAAGGTGCTGGACGAGGCGATCGCCAACGGCTCGGACACCCTGGTGAGCCGCCCGGAGCCGGAGAAGGAGCAGGTCGACGCCGAGGTGGTGGACCTGGTCGCCGCGCTGCAGCGCAGCCTGGAGGCGAGCGGGCGCCGGGCGGCGGGCGGTACGGCCGCGAAGAAGGCGCCCGCGAAGAAGACCGCGAGCAAGGCCGCGGCCAAGGAGCCTGCCAAGAAGACCGCGGCGAAGAAGTCCGCGAGCACCGCGCAGAAGAGCACCGCGAAGAAGAGCACCGCGCGCAAGGCGCCCGCGAAGAAGGCGCAGGAACGCAAGGGCGCCTGACGATTCCGCCGCCGCGGCGGCCGGTTCGCTAGGGTCGGGAGGTCACGACGTCGGCAGGAGGCTCCGTGTCCCGCATCCGCGCCCTCGCCCGCAAGCCGCTCACCTGGATCGCCGTCGGCGTTCTCGGGATCGGCGCCGGCGCCGGGCTCGCCCTGTTCCAGCCGTGGCGGCTGGTCACGAACACCACCGTGAACGAGGCGGCGCCGACCGTGCCGGGCAACGGCTCCGGCGCCGCGGACGCGCAGCCCCGGCTGCTCGCCCGCGGCGACTTCGTGGCACACGAGCACGACACCACCGGCTCCGCGGTGGTCATCGCGCTCCCGGACGGCAGCCGGGTGCTCCGACTGGAGAACCTGGACACCTCCAACGGCCCTGACCTGCACGTCTGGCTCACCGACGCCCCGGTCCTGCCGGGCACGGACGGCTGGTTCGTCTTCGATGACGGCGCGCACACCGACCTCGGCGCGCTCGCGGGCAACCGCGGCAACCAGAACTACCCGATCCCGCCGGAGACCGACCTCGCCGCACTGACCAGCATCGCCATCTGGTGCGACCGCTTCGACGTCTCCTTCGGCGCCGCCGAGCTGCGCCCGGCCTGACCCGGGAGCCGCTGCGGCGGCAGCTCTCCGGCGGGAAAAATGAGCGGACAGCCGCCGAGCCGGTGTGCCACCATGTCCCCATACCGCCGATCGGGCGGAACGAGCGAGCGAAAAGGAGGTGACGGCCGTGATCGACAGCAATTCCGGAGACGGGATGCGCGGTGTGCATCGTGACGGCCGTCGCCTGTCCGAGGCATCGCCGGGCACCGAATCACGGACACCGCCCGGCCTCCGGCGGCAGCAGTACGGCATTCCGGGTCTTCACCCGGCCGTCTGACCGCGCCCCTCTCCCCCTTTCGCTCGCCCGACCCCGAAGGCCGGTGTCCCATGACGCTCTCCGTCGTCCGTTCGCACCCCCCGCCCACCGTCGAGAACTGGATCCACGCCAGCGTGCTCGTGCTGAACGCCAGCTACCAGGCGCTGCACGAGGTCACCGCCGACCGCGCCGTCACCCTGGTGCTGGCCGGGGCGGCGGAGGCCATGTTCGCCCGCGAGCCCTACTTCCCGATCCGCTCGCAGCGCCACGAGATCGCGCTGCCGGAGACGATCCGGCTGCTGCGGTACGTGCACGTGGCGCAGCGGCCCGCCGTGCACGACGAGAGCCAGGCGACCGCGGCCGGTGTGCTGCGCCGGGACGACCGGCGCTGCGGCTACTGCGGCGCGCGGGCGCACACCGTCGACCACATCCGGCCGCGCAGCAGGGGCGGCCCGAACACCTGGGCCAACCTCGTCGCCTGCTGCGCGCCCTGCAACACCGCCAAGGCAGACCGGACGCCGGAGGAGGCGGGGCTGACGCTGCTCTGGCAACCGAAGGCCCCCGACCCGCTGGCCAAGCGGCAGCGCGACATCTGGCGCCGGCTCGCCGAGTGACCACCGAGAAAGGAGAAGGACGTGACCATGAACACCGCAACCGCCGTCACCACCACCCTGGCCACACTGCTCCCGCTCTCGGACGCGCGGGGCTGGCACCGGGCCGCCTGCCGGGGCGATCCGAACCACGAGGCGTGGTTCCCGTACCCGTCGGACGACTTCGGCTACGCCCGCGCGATCTGCGCGGGCTGCCCGATCCGCGCCGGGTGCGCGGAGTTCGCCGCGGACACCGGCCAGTCCGGGGTCTGGGGCGGGCGCGAGTACGACCGCGGCCGGCTCGTGCGGGAGTGAAACGGTGCGCGCCGCCGCCGGAACACCGGCGGCGGCGCGCACCCCTGTCCGCCACATAGACTCCCGCTCCGTGGGAACTCATCGCAGCAGCGAATCCGGTTCGCGGGGCGTCAGCGCGGGCGTCATCGCCGTGATCGTGGCGGTGGTGGTGCTGATCGCGGCGGTCGTCGGCTACCTCCAGCTGCGCGAAAGCGGTGACAGCCGCGACACCGCCGCCGCCGCGGAGTGCGTGGAGGGCACCGCCACGCTGGACGTGACGGTCGACCCGGTGCTGGCCGACCCGGTCCGCGCCGTCGCCGACCGATACAACGCCACCGCGCCGCGGGTGCGCGACCACTGCGCCGAGGTGCACGTGACGGCGCGCGCCTCCGCCGACGTGGCCGCCGCGCTCGCCGCGGGCACCTGGACCTCGCCGCTCGGGGCGCAGCCCGCGCTCTGGATCCCGGACTCCACCCGCTCGGTCGAGGCGGTCCGGGTGCCTGGATTGATCGAGGGCAACCCCACCTCGGTGGCGACCAGCGCCATCGTGCTCGCCGTTTCCGAGCCGCTGCGCGCCGCGCTCGACCAGGCCAAGGCTGCCTGGTCGGATCTGCCCCGGCTGCAGCAGGGGTCGCTGAGCGAGATCGGGCTGAGCGGCTGGGGCGGGCTGCGCATGGCGCTGCCCGCGGGCGACACCGCGACCGCGGCGGCGGTCGCCGTCGGCTCCTCGCTCTCCGGCGTCGACCCGCTCACCGTCGAGGCCGCGAAGACCGGTCAGGTGGTCTCCGCCATCTCGGTGCTCGCCGCCGACGCGCCGCAGTCCGCCGACCCGCTGACCGCGCTCGTCCAGGCCGCCGCCGAGAACCCGGACGCGCCGGTGCACGCCGTCGCCGCGACCGAGCAGCAGGTCAAGGCCCAGGCGGGGGCCGCGGTCTACCGGCCGATCGGGGCCGCGCCGCTGGCCGACTACCCGGCCGCGCTGATGACCGGCGCCTGGGTGGACGAGACCGAGAACCTGATCGCCGGGCTCTTCACCGACTACCTGCGCGCCCCCGCGCAGTCCGTGCTGCTCGCCCAGGCCGGGTTCACCGCGCCCATGGCCGCGCCCGCGCCGGACCGGGCCACGCTCGACGCCGTGCGGCAGACCCTCGAGAACCCGGTGCTCGGCGTGAGCACGACGGTGCTGCTCGACGTCTCGTCCTCCATGGGCACCAGGGAGGGCACGATGACCCGGCTGGCGAACGCGCTGGCCGCGCTGCGCTCGTCGCTCACCACGCTGCCGCCGGACTTCGGGCTCGGCGTCTGGACCTTCGGCAAGAACCTGGACGGCAGCAAGCCGTACCAGGTGCAGACCCCGACCGCCGCGCTCACCGACACCCAGCGCAGCAGCCTGGACACCGCGCTCGGCGCGGTCAAGCCGTCCGAGACCAAGACCGATCAGGCGTACCCGACCGTGCTCGCCGCCTACCAGGAGGTGGCGGGAAAGCCGGCCGCCGGCCGCACCAACTCGATCCTGCTGATCACCGACGGCCCGGACGACGACTCCGCGATCACCGGCGCGCAGCTGCTCTCCCGGATCGCCGAGGCGGGCGGGGCGGCGCCGGTGCGGATCGACGTGGTCGTCATCGGCACCGGCGACGGCGACACGCTGCGCACCCTGGCCGCGAACACCGGCGGCACCTACGCCACCGTCCCCTCCACGAACGACCTCAAGTTCGGCACCGCCGTCGTGCAGGCGCTCACCAACCCCTGACCCGCACCGGCGCCCCGGATTCCAGCGCGGGCGGCGAGGGCGATCACTCCGCGTACGCCTCGACCGGCGGGCAGGAGCAGACCAGGTTGCGGTCGCCGAAGGCGCCGTCGATGCGGCGGACCGGCGGCCACACCTTGGCGCGGGGGTGCGCGACCCCGCGCGGGTACACCGCGACCTCGCGGGAGTACGGGTGCGTCCACTCCGCCACCAGCGAAGCGGCAGTGTGCGGGGCGCCGCGCAGCGGGTTGTCGTCGGCGGGCCAGACCCCGGCGCCGACCTGGTCGATCTCGGCGCGGATGGCGATCATGGCGTCGCAGAACTCGTCCAGCTCGGCCAGGTTCTCGCTCTCGGTCGGCTCGACCATGAGCGTCCCGGCCACCGGGAAACTCATGGTCGGCGCGTGGAAACCGTAATCGGCCAGGCGCTTCGCGACGTCGTCGACGGTGACGCCGGTGCGCTTGGTGAGCGCGCGCAGGTCGAGGATGCACTCGTGCGCGACCATGCCGTGCTCGCCGGTGTAGAGCACCGGGAAGTGCTCGTCCAGCCGCCGGGCGATGTAGTTCGCCGAGGCGATCGCGGTGAGCGTGGCGCGGCGCAGCCCGTCGGCGCCCATCATCCGGATGTAGGCCCAGGTGATCGGCAGGATCGATGCCGAGCCGTAGTGCGCGGCGGAGACCGCGTGCGACCCGGCCGCCAGCGGGTCGCCGGGCAGGTACGCGGCGAGGTGCGAGCGCACCGCCACCGGGCCGACGCCCGGCCCGCCGCCGCCGTGCGGGATGCAGAAGGTCTTGTGCAGGTTCAGGTGGCTGACATCGCCGCCGAAGCGGCCCGGCCGGGCCAGCCCGACCAGGGCGTTCAGGTTGGCGCCGTCCACGTAGACCTGCCCGCCCGCGTCGTGCACCAGCGCGCACAGCTCGGCGACCTCGTGCTCGTAGACGCCGTGCGTGGAGGGGTAGGTGATCATGATGCAGGCCAGCCGCTCGGCGTGGTCGCCGATCTTGGCGCGCAGGTCGTCCAGGTCGACGTCGCCGTTCTCCCGGCAGCGCACCACCTCGACCCGCAGCCCGGCCATGGCCGCCGATGCGGCGTTGGTGCCGTGCGCGCTGGACGGGATGAGGCAGGTGTCCCGGTGCGGGTCGCCGCGGTCCAGGTGGTAGCGGCGGATGGCGAGCAGCCCGGCGTACTCGCCCTGGCTGCCCGCGTTGGGCTGCAGGCTCACCGCGTCGTAGCCGGTGATGGCGCAGAGCCAGCCCTCCAGGTCGGCGATCAGCCGCAGCGTCCCGGCCGCGTCGGCGACGGGGGCGTAGGGGTGCAGCCGGGCGAAGCCGGGCCAGGTGATCGGCTCCATCTCGGCGGTGGCGTTGAGCTTCATGGTGCAGGAGCCGAGCGGGATCATGCTGCGGTCCAGCGCGATGTCCTTGTCCGAGAGCCCGCGCAGGTAGCGCAGCATGGCGGTCTCGGTGCGGTAGCGGGTGAAGGCCGGGTGGGTCAGGTACGGCGAAGTCCGGGTCTCGATGCCGACCGGCTCGCCGCCGGATTCGGCGGTGGCGCCGAAGGATTCGAGCACCGCGGCGACGTGCGCGGCGGTGGTGGCCTCGTCGCAGGCGACGGCGACGTGGTCGGCGTCGACCCGGCGCAGGTTGATCCCGCGCGAGCGCGCCTTGTCCAGCACCGCGTCGGCGCCGCCGGGGACGTGCGCGAGCACGGTGTCGAAGAAGCTGCCGTGCACGACGGCCGCGCCGAGCCCGGCGGCGAGCGCGGCGGCGTGGCCGTGCACCCGCCGGGCGATGGCGCGCAGCCCGTCGGCGCCGTGGTAGCTCGCGTACATGGCGGCGACGATGGCGAGCAGCACCTGCGCGGTGCAGATGTTGGAGGTGGCGCGCTCGCGGCGGATGTGCTGCTCGCGGGTCTGCAGCGCCAGCCGGTAGGCGGGGGCGCCGTCGGCGTCCACCGAGACCCCGACCAGCCTGCCCGGCAGCTGCCTGGCGTGCGCGGTGCGCACCGCGAGGTAGCCGGCGTGTGGCCCGCCGAAGCCCATCGGCACCCCGAAGCGCTGGGTGGTGCCGAAGCAGACGTCGGCGCCCTGCTCGCCGGGCGGGGTCACCAGGGTCGCGGCCAGCAGGTCGGCCCCGGCCGCGACCAGCGCGCCGCGCTCGTGCGCGGCGGTGATCAGCGCGGTCCAGTCGACGATCCGGCCGGAGGCGCCCGGTGTCTGCACGAGCGCGCCGAAGAAGTCGCCGTCCGGGAGTTCGCCGCCGGCGAGGTCGGTGGTCACGATCTCGAATCCGAGCGGCTCGGCCCTGGTCGCGAGGATCGTGCGGGTCTGCGGGAAGACGTCGGCGTCCACCAGCAGGCGGTTGCTCTTCGACTTGCTCGCGCGGTGCAGCAGCGTCATGGCCTCGGCGGCGGCGGTGGCCTCGTCCAGCATGGAGGCTCCGGCGACCTCCATGCCGGTCAGGTCGCAGACCATGGTCTGGAAGTTGAGCAGCGCCTCCAGCCTGCCCTGGCTGATCTCCGGCTGGTAGGGGGTGTAGGCGGTGTACCAGGCCGGGTTCTCCAGCAGGTTGCGGAGCAGTACCGGCGGGGTCAGGGTGTCGTGGTAACCGAGCCCGATCATCGAGGTGGCGACGGTGTTCGCGGCGGCCAGCTCGGCGAGCTCGGCCAGCACCTCGTGTTCACTCGCGGCGGGCGGCAGCGCGTCGAGGCCGCCGCCGTCCAGGATGTCGGCGGGCAGCGCGGCGGTGGCGAGGGCGTCCAGCGTGTCGACGCCGGTGACTTCGAGCAGCCGGGCGACCTCGGCCGCGTCGGGGCCGATGTGGCGGTCGGCGAAGGAACGGGTCACGGCAACTCCAGGGGTCGGGCGGTGGGCCCTCCCCCTCTGTCGTGGTGCCTGAGAGATTCGGTGGCCGGGTCCGGCCCCTTTCCCCATGGGCGGGCGGCGCGCGGCCACCGCTTTCCAGAGGCGTCGGTGACCGCACGGTCCCTGGTGCCTGAGAGATTGACGGGGAGGTGCTGCTCCTTCGGCGCCCGGACCTCGTCGGTCCGGAACTCTCCCGCACGGCGACGACGCCCCGCCATTCTAAGCCGCCGCGCGGTCACCGGCGGCTCCGCCGGGCCGGGGTGTAGCGCTCGTCACGCTCGACGTCAGACCGGCAGACCGGCCCGGACCCTGCCCGCGGCGAGCACGACGGCCGCCGCCTGCACCGCGACCAGCCGGTCGATCGGCACCCGGCACCCCGGCGCGGAGGTGTCGATCGCCGCGCACCACTGTGCGAAGACCTCGGCGAACCGGTCCCGCTCGGCCGCGACCAGCGGCGAGCGCCCGGCCTCGGCGGCCAGCAACCTGCTGAGCATGCCGCCGACCCGCAGCCGGAGCATGCCGGTCCAGACGTACTTCTCCACGAAGATCTCGCCGAGCGTGGCCGGCCGCTCGCGGCCGAGCGCCTCCTTGGCCGCGGCCAGCCCGGGGATGTTGCCGAGCACCGCGCGCACCGCCCGCTCGAACGGGCTGCGCCCGCTCAGCTCCCCCTCCAGCCGGTGCAGCACCGCGGCGACGACGGTGGCGGTCTCCCGGTAGTCGGCGGCGGTGGCGGCGAGTACCGCGGCCAGCGAGCGGTCGCCGGGGGTGCGGTCGGTGACCCGCGGGTCGATCCACAGCGGCAACTCGCTGACCAGCAGCGCGGAGCCGAACCGGGCCGAGTAGTCGCGGCTGCCCCCGCCGCCGAGCGCCGCCACCGGCTCCACGCCCGCGGCGGCGAGGACATCGGCCATCTGCCCGAAGGGCGGCAGCTCGAAGACGCCTGGCGCCCACACCCGCGCCCCCGGCGAGTCCGGCTCGCCCCGGTGCAGCGGCAGCCCGGCGGCGTCGAGCAGCGCGGTGAGCGCCGACCAGTAGCCCGGGTCGCCGCCGGTGGTGTAGAAGAAACCGCCGCCGAACTCGGCGTTGTGCAGCGAGGCGATGAGCGCGGGCTCGGTGCGGTCGATGAGCGCCATCAGCGCCTCGGTCTCCGGCAGCGGCACCCCGACCGCGGTGCCGCGCCAGGTGGTCGGGAAGCACCACTCGGGCTGCTCGGCGGCGGGCGGGCGGTAGAAGTGCCTGGCGACCGCGGTGCGGGTGAGCGGCCCGGCGTACCACTCCTCGTTCAGCCGGGTGCCGTCCGGGTCGACGCAGAGCACGAAGTGCCAGGTGGCGCCGAGGCAGTCGGACTCGGGCGCGGCCAGCCTGCCGAGCAGGTGCCTGATGGTGGCGAGGCCGATCGGCTCGTTCGGGTGCGGATTGCCGAAGACCAGGATGTTGTGCCCGCCCGACCCCACGCGGACCGCGCGGATCGGGTCACCGCCGCGGGAGCGGCCGAGCTCGCTGATCCGGACCCGGCTCGGGTGCGCGGCGGCCAGCCGGTCGGCGAAGGCGTACAGCTCGTCCACCGTGGGGAAGGCGTCGATCACGCCGATCCGGCCGACGACCTCGGCCACCCCCATCACGTCCCCCTGGCTCACGTCCCCCCTCTGTCCTGCCGATCCGCACCGCCTGCCGACGCACCACCCGCCGACGCACCACCCGCCGACACGGCACCGGCCGGCCCGCCCGGGCCGGCGCCGCGCGTCCCCCGCGGATCAGCCGGTCTTGCGGTTCAATTTCGCCTTGCGCCGGTACGCCAGCTCGTCCTCCGGGCGGTCGGTGGCCGAGGTGGCCCGCTCCGCCGGGAAGTTGGCGATCACGCCGGAGAGCTCCCGCATGGCGCCGCTCACCGCGATTCCGAAGACGCCCTGCCCGCCCTGCAGTAAATCGACGACCTCCTCGGCCGACGTGCATTCGTAGACCGACGTCCCGTCCGAGAACAACGTGATCCCGGCCAGATCCCGCACACCCCTGCTGCGCAGATGATCGACCGCGATCCGGATGTTCTGTAAGGAAATACCGGCGTCGAGCAGTCGTTTCACGATCTTCAGGACCAGGATGTCCTTGAACGAATAGAGACGCTGACTTCCCGAGCCCGCCGCACCGCGGACGGACGGCACCACCAGGCCGGTTCTGGCCCAGTAATCGAGCTGTCGATAGGTGATGCCGGCCACCTGGCAGGCGCTGGGCACGCGATAACCGACGAGCTCGTCGGGCACCGTGTCGTCGGGAAACAGGCCTGGCTGTACTGCGTCCTGCGATTCCTCTGCCACTGACCACTCCCTTGCTACGCGACGCCGCACCCGACCGGCGCACCCGATGCACTCCGGCACCGAGCCGCACTCACCTCACGGCTTCGGTCACCGTCCGGCTTTGTCACCACCGGTCCCCCGCACCTGGGGGTCCCGATCCAACTTTCGAGATTACTCTTCCTGATTCTCGGTGGAAGGGCATCATCGAACCAAACGCGACGCGCGGTCAATGTCTCGACCTGTACCTCAGGTCAAGACATTTTCCGGCTCAGCTGTCGGTGGCCTTGAAATCATCGGGCGAAACCGACTCCAGGAATTCCTTGAATTTCTCGACTTCGTCCTCGCGCTCGTCCGGCATCACCAGCCCGGCCTCCTCCAGCACCGGCTCCTCGGCGTAGATCGGGCAGCCGACGCGCAGCGCGATCGCCACCGAGTCCGAGGGGCGGGCCGAGATCCGCTTGTCGTTGTCGAACACCAGGTCGGCGTAGAAGGTGCCCTCCTGCAGGTCCACGATGCGGACCTCCTTGAGGGTGTGCCCGAGCCCGGAGACGATGAGCTTGATCAGGTCGTGGGTGAGCGGCCGGATCGGCGTCACGCCCTCCTGCTCCAGCACGATCGCGGTGGCCTCGGCCTGCCCGATCCAGATCGGCAGGTACCGGTCACCGGAGACCTCGCGGAGCAGCAGCACGGGCTGGTTCTGTGGCTGCTCCACACGGATGCCGATCACGCGCATTTCGCTCATCGCACTGCCTCCCATACCTCGCCGGCCAACCGGCATGACGCCGCGGAGCTCGCCGCACCACGAGTCTAAGCGAATTCCGAGCGGCACCGCGATGGCCCGGATCCGGCGCGCGGCGCGCCGGAAGAGCGTTGCCCCAGCAAGACCGGGGTTCCGCGGGGAGGGTCAGCTGCCGAGCGCGCGCACGCCGGCTTTCACCAGGCAGGCGTGCAGGGTGAGCGAGAGCGCGGCCAGTTCGCGCACGGTCTCGTCGGCGCGCGCCCTGGCGCCCGCGTCCCTGCTCTTGGCGATCGGCGCGACGATCTGGGCCACCAGCGCGGCCTCCCGATCGGCGGCCAGCTTGAAGGCGCGCAGGTGCCTGGCCTCCAGCCCGAACTCGGCCATGGCGCGCGCGACCCGCGCCAGGATGACGGCGTCGCCGTCGAAGAAGCCCGCCGCGCCCGGCGTGATCAGCCCGGCGCGGATCAGGTCGTTGAGGAAGGCATCGGTGATCTCGGCCTGGGCGCACAGGTCGGCCCTCGTCACCCGGATCTCGTGGTCCACTCGCAGCTCGTCCGCGCTGATCTCCCCCGGAACGATACCGAGCCGGCGCGGCGGCGGCACGCTCGCCGGACCGCGCGGCGCGCGATCGGCCGGACGCTCCGGCACCGCGGCCCGCGCGCGCGCTTCCCGCACGCCGAGCGTCGCGGCGCCGCTGTCGATCGCCTCCAGCTGCTCCTTGATCACCTTGAGCGGGAGGTACTGGTCCCGCTGCGCGGTGAGCACGAAGCGCAGCCGTTCACAGTCCGCCACCGAGAAGCGGCGGTACCCGGACGGCGTGCGTTCGGGGCGGATGAGCCCCTCGGATTCCAGGAAGCGGATCTTGGAGATGGTGATGTCCGGGAAATCGGGGCGCAGCAGATCCAGCACGGAGCCGATCGACATCCCCCCGCGTGCCCACTGCGCCGCCCCGGTCACCGCGATCCGTCCCTCTCCGTCCGGAACCGTGTGCGGCGCCGGAGGCAGGGCGGTGCACCACCGCCCTGCCCCGGCGCCGCCGGGCTCACAGGCTGCCCGCGCCCGTCGACGACTCGCTCACCGAGGCGCGCGGCCCGGTGAGGAAGACCAGCCGGAACTTGCCGATCTGGACCTCGTCGCCGTTCTGCAGCTCCGAGGAGTCGACCGGCTCCCGGTTGACGTAGGTGCCGTTGAGGCTGCCGACGTCGACCACCTGGAAGGAGTCGTCGTCCTGCCGGAACTCGGCGTGCCTGCGGCTCACGGTGACGTCGTCGAGAAAGATGTCACTGTCCGGATGGCGGCCGGCCGACGTGGTCGGCTGGTCCAGCAGGAACCGCGACCCCGCGTTCGGACCCCGCTTGACGACCAGGAGGGCGGCCCCGACGGGCAGCCCCTCGACCCCCTGCACCGGCTGTTCGCCGGTCGGCTCTGCGGAGCGCGACGCGTCGACCTCGTTCAGGAAATCCGCGCGGAAGACCGACGTGGTCTCGGCCGCGCTCTCCCCGTAACCCGGGTCATTGTTCTCGCTCACCGTTTCTCTCCTCCTCGAACCTGATTATCCATGCAAGCAGGTGAAGCCATGTCCGACACGAGCGTGTCGCTACGCCGGATTCCGCATTCGGCGACGGCCGATGGCGTTGGCATCGACCGTACCCTGCCAGGGTGTCGCTGTGCAGGGAGAACCGGGAAGGCCGGATCAGCCCCCGATAACTCCTCGGTAACCCTCCGCGTCGAGCAGTTCGTCGAGCGTTTTCCCGAGGCCGTCCGCATCGGCGACCTCCAGCTCGAAGAGCCACCCGGCGTCGTACGGGTCGCTGTTCAGCGCCTCCGGCGCCGACCCCAGATCCGCGTTCACCGCAACGATTCTCGCGGCCAGCGGGGCGTAGATGTCGGAGACGCTCTTGGTCGACTCCACCTCCGCGATGCCGTCGCCCGCGGCGACCTCCTTGTCGACCTCGGGCAACTGCACGAACACGACGTCACCCAGTTGTGACTGGGCGTAGTCGGTGATGCCGACCCGGACCCGCGCCGGGCCGACCCTGCGCACCCACTCGTGCTCCTCGGTGTACCGCAGGTCCTCCGGAGTCAGGGTCACGGGCCGTCCTTTCGTCGTGAACGTCGGGGCAACTCTATGCGAGGACCGGCACCGGCGACCGGCGGGATCGCCCGCGCCACCGCGACGGCCTTACCGAGGTAGAGCAGGCCGGTCCAGACGTACACGGCCGTGCCCCAGATCAACAGGGCCCCGCCGAAGGCCCGTCCGAAACCGTCGGCGGGCCAGTCCATCTCCCCCGCGAGCAGCCAGGGCAGCGCCGACATGAGCGCGAAGGTGGCGGCCTTGCCCAGGTAGATCACCTCGGGCGGGGGCAGCTCGCGGCGCCGGTAGATCGGCAGCGTCGCGGTCAGGATCAGATCGCGGCCGACCAGGATCAGCGCCACCCAGAGCGGAAGCAGGTCGCGCAGCACGAAGGCGGCCAGCGTGGTGACCAGGAAGAGCCGGTCGACGAACGGGTCGAGCAGCGCGCCGAGCTTCGAGGACTGGTCGAGCAGCCGGGCCAGCTTGCCGTCCAGGAAGTCGGTGAAGGCGCTGGCGATCAGCAGCGCGAAGGCCCAGCCGTCGGCGCGCCGCACCAGCAGCAGCCAGAGGAATACCGGGACGCCGACCAGGCGCAGCACACTCAGCACGTTGGGCACGGTGAGGATCCGGTCGCTCGTCACGCCCCGTGCTTACCGCACGCACCGCCGCCGCGCCACGGCCGGGCCGGTGTTTCCGCGCCGCCGCGTCGAGGGAATGTGCTGAAGATCATCTCGGTGCCGCGGCTCGAACCGGACGTTCCGGGCGAGCATCGCGCGGTGCCCCGCCGGATGCCCGGCAACCGGCTAGCGTATTCCTTCGTGTCCGATGAGCTGCTCGACCTGCGCACATACTCCCCCGCCGCGGAGATGCGCGAGCGCGGCCGCGCGCTGCGACAACGCACTCCGCTCGGCGCGCGGGACCGGGCGGCCGAGGGCGCGCACCGCCCCGCGGTGCTCGATTTCATCGCCGCGGGCAACCGCGGCCGGCTGCCCCAGCTGATCCCGCTGCGGATGGGGCGGATGGCGGCATCGCCGTTCAGCTTCTACCGCGGCGCCGCCGGGCTGATGGCCGCCGATCTGGCCGGCGGGCCGGACAGCGGGCTCACCGCGCAGCTCTGCGGCGACGCGCACGCCGCCAACTTCGGGCTCTACGGCAGCGCCTCCGGCGAGATCATCATGGACATCAACGACTTCGACGAGACCGTGGCCGGCCCGTGGGAGTGGGATCTGGAGCGGCTCGCCGCCAGCCTGGTGCTGGCCGGGCGGGTGGCGGGGGCGAGCGAGGACGACTGCCGCACCGCGGCCCGCGACGCCGCGCGCTCCTACCGGATGGCCACCGCCGAGCTGGCCGAGCTGCCGTTCATGCAGTCCTGGTGCGCGCTGCCGGACGAGTCGGTGCTGGAGCGGGCGCAGGCGCACGGGCTCATCGACGACTTCGAGAAGGCCGCGAAGAAGGCGCGCAAGAACACCAGCGCCAAGGTGGTCGCCAAGTGGGTGGAGGAGAGCGACGAGCACGGCGAGGGGCTGCGCAGGCACCGCTTCGTCAGCGATCCGCCACTGCTCACCCGGGTCGAGGAGAGCGTGCGCGCGGCGGTGCTCGGCGGGCTGGAGCGGTACGGCGCCTCGCTGCGCGAATCGCGGCGCACGCTGCTCTCCCGGTTCGCGCTCTCCGACGTGGCGCTCCGGATCGTCGGCACCGGCAGCGTCGGGCTGCGCACCTACGTGGCGCTGCTGCACGGCAACGGCCGCGAATCGCTGGTGCTGCAGGTGAAGCAGGCCATCCCCTCCTCGCTCGCGCCGTTCCTGCCCGGCACCCCGCCCGCGCACGACGGCGAGCGAATCGTGCAGGGCGCCAGACTCGTTCAGGTCGACACCGACATCCTGCTCGGCTGGACCTCGTTCGACCCGGACGGGACCGGCACCGAGCTGCCGTTCATCGTGCGGCAGTTCCGCAACCAGAAGGGCAGCATCGACCCGGCCGGGCTCACCAGCCAGGACCTGGACGACTACGGCAGGCTCGCCGGCGCGCTGCTGGCGAGGGCGCACACCCGCTCACTGGACCCGCGGCTGCTCGCCGGGTACCTCGGCGACGACGCGGAATTCGACGCCGCCGTGGAGAATTTCGCGGTCCGCTACGCCGACCGCACCGAGGCCGATCACGCCGAGCTGACCGCGGCCATCCGCTCCGGCGTTGTCGCGGCGGAGGAGCCCCGGTAATTTCGAACACGTCACTTTCGACGCGAAGGGCGGTTCTCTCGAATGCTCGTCCGCATGCAGAACTCCGGGGGCAGCAATGCCGAACGCGCCCTGCTCGACTGGTTGCGCACCTGGAAGGACCCGCGCAGCCCGCACGGCGTCGCCACGCTGAATGTCAGCCTGTTCCACACCAATCGGCTCTTCCCGCTGGACGCGGTGATCTGGACGCCGACCAGCTGCGTGATCATCGAGGCCGAGGCGCTCGCCGCGCGCCAGGACGGGGTGCTCCGCATCCCGCTGAACGGGCCGTGGACCATCGACGGCGAGCCGGCCGCCACGGAGGGGCGGGATCGGCGCACCCCGCTGGAGCGCTCGCGCGAGCACACCTTCGCGCTGCAGGACTGGCTCTCCGCGCGCGGGCTCGGGCAGCGGGTGGTGCACGGGCTGGCGTTGATCGTGCCGGTGCGCGGCGCCGACGTCTCGGTCGAACAGGGCTGGAGCGACCCGAGTTTCGACGTCATCCTCGGTGACGACCCGGAGCGGCTGCGGCACTACTTCCAGACGCTCGCGGTGCAGGAGAAGCACCTGTGGACCGCGAACGACATCGCCGTCGCCTTCCGCGGCCTCGGCATCCTGCCCTACCTGCCCGCCCCGCAGGAGCTGCTCAACGAGGGGTTCCTCGGGCCGATCGACATCACGCTCTGGCACGGCGGGCCGAACCAGGCGCAGGCCGAGGCGTACGCCGCCGAGCAGGCGGCGGGCACCGACACCAAGCTCCCGCTGCTCGCCGTCGAGACCCCGTGGTACAGCCCCTGGAAGCTGTATCCGCGCAAGCACGGCGACATCGACTTCGGCCAGGCGGTCATGCGCACCGGCCTCGCCATCGGCATGTTCGTCGCGTTCGTCTGGATCCTCTGGTTCGTCGTGACCGCGGTCCTCACGGTCGCCACCTGACTGGCCGGACCTTCGGCAAAGGTCCGGCCATACGGGGTTATCGGCTGCGGTCGTAGACGCTGGCGTCGCTGAGGAGGGCGGCGCGGAGCATGGTGTCGGGGACGCCCATGGCGTCGACCAGGGTGATGGCGTCCGGGCGCAGCCGGTCGACCAGCTCGTTCACGCCGCGGCGCACCGCCTTGGCCCGCTCCACGGACATGAAGCGGTGCATGATGTACCAGTCCGCGTTCTCCTCCAGGCTGGAGAAGACGAAGAGGTCGCAGACGGTTTCGGCGAGGGCGCGGGCGTCGGGGTCCTCGATGTCGGCGATGCCCTCGATGAACGTCTCCAGGATCAGCCGGTCGATGTGCGCGGTGCCCGCGGTCAGGATGTGGTCCTGGGCGTTGTTGAACGCCTCGAAGGGGCCGGTCTCCTGTGCCCGCGCGCGCAGCCGGTGCGCGGCGGTGCGCACCAGGTAGTCCTCGCGGTCGGCGAAGAGCGAGAGCTGGGTGGAGCGGCGGGAGAGATCGCCCTCGTCCACCGGGTCGTCGCCGCGGTCGCGCAGCGTCTGGATGAGCTGGCGCACGCCGGAGCGCTTGCGCACGACGTCGCCCGCGGTGGTGGCGACGAACCGCACCCAGCCGAGCGCGTCCAGGTCGCGCACCTCGTCGGCGTAGGCGGTGAGCAGCTCCTTGGCGACGAGCTGGGTGAGTACCACGTTGTCGCCCTCGAAGGTGGTGAAGACGTCGGTGTCGGCCTTCAGCGTCACCAGCCGGTTCTCGGTCAGGTAGCCGGCGCCGCCGCAGGCCTCGCGGCACTCCTGGATGGCCCTGGTCGCGTGCCTGGTCTGCGCCACCTTGAGCCCGGCGGCGCGCTTCTCCAGCGCCCGCTGCGAGCTGGCGTCGAGATCCTGGCCGGTCTGGATGAGGTGCATCCGGCGCACCAGGTCGTTCTGCGCGAAGGCGAGCGCGTAGGACTTGGCGATCAGCGGCAGCAGCCTGCGCTGGTGCGCCCGGTAGTCCATGAGCACGACCTCCGCCCCGGTGTCCGGGTCGGAGAACTGCTTGCGCTGCACCGCGTACTTGACCGCGATGCTGAGCGCCACCCGCGCGCCCGCGGCGGCCGCGCCGCCCACGCTGATCCGGCCGCGCACCAGGGTGCCGAGGGTGGTGAAGAAGCGCCTGCTCGGGTTCTCGATCTCGGAGGTGTACGCGCCGTCGGGGGCGACGTCGGCGTACCGGTTGAGCAGGTTCTCCCGCGGGATGCGCACCTGGTCGAACACGATCCGGCCGTTGTCGACGCCGGGCAGCCCGCCCTTGAGGCCGTCGTCGGAGGTGGTGACGCCGGGCAGGTCGTTGCCCTCGTCGTCGCGGATCGGGACCAGGAAGCAGTGCACGCCCCTGCTCTCGCCGCCGGTGATCAGCTGCGCGAAGACCGCCGCCATGCTCGCGTGCTCGGCGGCGCCGCCGATGTAGTCCTTGCGCGCCGACGGGGTCGGCGAGTGCACCACGAACTCCTGCGTCGCCGGGTCGTAGGTGGCGGTGGTCTCCAGGCTCTGCACGTCGCTGCCGTGACCGGTCTCGGTCATGGCGAAGCAGCCGAGCAGGTCGAGCGAGATGAGCCTGCGCACGTACTCCCGGTGCCGCTCGGTGCCGAGGTTCTCTACCGCGCCGCCGAAAAGCCCCCACTGCACACCGGACTTCACCCAGAGCGAGAGGTCGGCGTAGGCCAGCATCTCCATGCCGACCACGGCTGCGCCCGGCTCGCCGGTGCCGCCGTTCTCCCTGCGGAAGTTGCGCTCGGTGATGCCGAGCTTGGTGATCTCCCGCATCTGCTCCAGGACCCGGGCGCGGGCCGCCCGGTAGTCGAGAGTCGGATCACCGGCGAACTTGTCGTCCGCCAGCGCCGCTCTGGCCTCCTCCCGGACGGCGCCCCACGGACCGTCCAGAGCACCGCGCAGGTGCGTGATCACCGGGTTCTCAGTCGTCGTCGACGTGCCGCTCTCCATATCTCAGACGATAGCCCGCTGGATGCCGGGCAAACCGTGACGAACATCGTGTCGCCCCCTGAGCACCCTTGTGGTTTGAACGCGCGTTCAATATCCTGTACGAGTGTTCAAACAGAGCGCCGACCTCAGCACCGCGGCCCGAATCCGCGATGCCGCCGTCGCCGAGTTCGGGCACAACGGCTTCGGGGTCGGCGTCCGGGCCATCGCGGCCCGCGCCGGGGTCTCCCCCGGCCTGGTCAACCACCATTTCGGCTCCAAGGAGGGATTGCGCCGGGCCTGCGACGAGCACGTGCTCGGCTTCATCCGCGAGCACAAGGCGACCGTGCTGAGCGGCGACAACCTGGCAGGCGGCATGCTCGCCGCCATCGCCGAGCTGGACGAGTACGCCCCGCTCTTCGCCTACCTGGTGCGCAGCCTGGAGGACGGCGGGCCGCTGGCCGACCAGCTCTTCGACCACATGGTCGACGACGCCGTCGCCTACACCGAGCGGGCGGTGGCGGCCGGAATCGTCAAACCGAGCCGCGATCCGCGGGCCCGCGCGCGCTACCTGATGCTGCTCAATCTGGGCGGCACCCTGCTGTACCTGCGCATGCGGCGCGCCCGCGAACCCGAGCTCGACGATCGGCAGGCGCTGCGCGACCTCATGTCCGAACTCACCGTCCCGGCGCTGGAGATGTACACCCGGGGCCTGCTCACCGATCCCACCGTTCTCGATTCCTTCACACAGGAGAAGTGATGTCCGGAGTCATCGACATCAAGGGCTTGCGCAAGACCTTCGGCCACGTGGCCGCGCTCGACGGGCTGGATCTGTCCGTCGCCGAAGGCGAGATCCACGGCTTCCTCGGCCCCAACGGGGCGGGCAAGTCGACCACCATCCGGGTGCTGCTCGGGCTGCTCAGGGCGACCTCGGGCGAGGTCGCGCTGCTCGGCCGCGACCCGTGGCGCGACGCCGTGGCGCTGCACCGGCAGCTGGCCTACGTGCCGGGCGACGTCACGCTGTGGCCGTCGCTCTCCGGCGGCGAGACCATCGACCTGCTGGCCCGGCTGCGCGGGGGCATCAATACCGAGCGCCGCGCGGAGCTGATCGAGCGGTTCGACTTCGATCCGCGCAAGAAGGCGCGCGCGTACTCGAAGGGCAACCGGCAGAAGGTCGCGCTGATCTCGGCCTTCGCCTCCGACGTCCCGCTGCTGCTGCTGGACGAGCCGACCTCGGGGCTGGATCCGTTGATGGAGCAGGTTTTTCGCGAGTGTGTGCGGGAGGCGGGGGCGCGCGGTGCCACGGTGCTGCTCTCCAGCCACATCCTCTCCGAGGTGGAGGCGCTGTGCGAGCGGGTCACCATCATCCGGGCCGGGAAGACGGTGGAGACCGGGTCGCTGGCCGGCATGCGGCACCTGAGCCGCACCTCGATCACGGCCGAGCTGACCGGCGACCCCGGTGACGTGGCGGCGCTGCCCGGCGTCGCCGATGTGCGGCGGGACGGGTCGATCCTGAAGTTGCAGGTGGACGGGGAGCACCTGGGCGCGATCGTGCGGTTGCTCGGCGATGCCGGGGTGCGCAGCCTCACCAGCGCGCCGCCGACGCTGGAGGAGCTGTTCCTGCGGCACTACAGCGCCGACGGCACCGAGCCCGCCGACCGGCAGCAGGTGCGGGCATGAGCGCGTCAGGCCCGCAGGCGGGAGCGGAGCGTAGCCACGAAGGGCCCGCGCTCATGCCCCATCGACACGGCATGAGCGCGCCGGGCCCGCAGGCGGGGGCCGTGCTGGCGCCGGGGCGGGCGGCCGATCTCACCGGTACCCGCCGGCTGTTCCTGCTGTACCTGCGCCGGGATCGGGTGATCGCACCGCTGTGGGCGCTGGTGATCGGGCTGATGCCCGCGATCCAGCTGGTCAGCGTCGAGGACCTCTACTCGAGCCCGGAGCAGCTCGAGCAGTTCGCCGCGACCACCGCGGCCAGCCCGGCGCTGCTCGCCATGTACGGGCCGGTGTTCGGGACGTCGCTCGGGTCGATCGGCACCTGGAAGGCGGGGGCGATGTACACCGTCATCGCCATCGCCGTCGTGCTCACCGTGGTCAGGCACACCAGGGTCGAGGAGGAGACCGGGCGCGCGGAGCTGGTCGGCGCCACCGGGATCGGCCGCTTCGCCGGGCTCACCGCGGCGCTGCTGCTCAGCGGCGGCGGGTCGCTGCTGGCCGGGCTGGTGTGCGCGCTGTCGCTGCTCGGCAGCGGCGAGCCACTCGCCGGGTCGGTGGCCTGGGGTGCGTCGCTGGCCGCCTCCGGGCTGGTCTGGGCCGGTATCGCGGCGGTCGCGGCGCAGGCAAGCACCGGCGCGCGGGTGGCCCGCGGCATCGCCTTCGGCGCGCTCGGCGCCGCCTTCGCGCTGCGCGCGGCAGGCGACGCGGGCAACGGCGTGCTCTCCTGGTTCTCCCCGCTCGGCTGGTGCCTGCAGATCCGCCCCTACGCCGGGGAGCGCTGGTGGGTCCTGCTGCCGCTGCTCACCCTCGCGGTCTTCGCGGTCGGGTTCGCCTACGCGCTGCTCGACCGGCGCGACACCGGCGCCGGGCTGCTCGCGGAGCGGCCGGGGCGTCCGGCCGCGAAGAAATCGCTCGCCGGCCCCTTCCGGCTCGCGGCCCGGTTGCAGCGCGGCGCGCTGCTCGGCTGGGCGGTCGGGTTCGCGCTCTACGGGCTGCTGATCGGCGGCGCGGTCGGCAGCGTCGGCGACATGCTCGGCGACAACGACTCGCTGCGCCAGATGATGGACCGGATGGGCGGGTCGTCGGCGCTGGAGGACTCCTTCATCACCTACGCGCTCACCCTGCTCGCCGCGGTCGCCGCCGCCTACTCGGTCTCGGCGCTGCTGCGGCTGCACGACGAGGAGGGCAGCGGCCGGATGGAGGCCACCCTGGCCGGCGCGGTGAGCCGCCCTCGGCTGGCCGCCGCGCACCTCACCTTCGCCCTCGGCGGCCCCGCCCTGCTGCTCTTCGTGGCGAGCGTCGCGATCGGGCTCGTCTACGCGCCGCAGACCGCCGACCCGGAGCACACCTTCGACGCGGTGGTCGGCGCGGCGGCGGTGCAGCTGCCCGCGGTCTGGGTGGTCACCGGGATCGCGACCGCGCTCCACGGGCTGCTGCCGCGCTTCGCCCCGTTCGCCTGGGGGGTGCTGAGCGCCATGATCGTGCTCTACTTCGTCGGCTCGCTGGACGCGCTGCCGCAGTGGGTGATGGACCTGGTGCCGTTCACGCACCCGCCGAAGCTGCCCGGCGGGGAGTTCACCGCCGAACCGCTGCTCTGGTTGCTCGCGATCGCCACGATTCTGGTTGCCGTCGGGGTGATCGGCTTTCGACGGCGTGATCTGCGCTGACACCGACCGGTCGGGGTGTGATGGGAGCCATTTCCGGCCGGGGGCGGATGCGAGCGCCGCGGTGCGGTGACTACCTTCGCGGGCATGGTGCGAGGAGTTCTTCCCGGATTCGGAGCCGCCCGCGATACGCGCGGCGCGGCCCGGCCCTTCCGCGCCGATGTCCTCGGTGGCGGATCCGCAGCGGATGCGCTCTCGCGCGGCGTCGGCGCCGACGAGACAGCGGGCGGTGCGACCGGCCGGAGCATCCAACACGGCTCCCGGCGCGCGCCGTGGCGCCGGCGCAGCCGGGTCTCGCCGGTGGTCAGCCAGGCGGTCGGCCTGCTGGTCGCGGACCGGCAGGCCACCGCCGACACCATCGTCTCCGCCCCCGCCCCGCTGCAACCCATCGACCTCGGCGACGACGCCCAGGTCACCGAGGTGCTCGACCTGGCGGTCCGGGTCGGCGAGGTGGTGCTCGCCTCCGGCACCGGCGTGATCGACACGACCACCCAGGTGCAGTTCATCGCCGCCACCTACGGCCTGGCCAAGGTCGACGTCGACGTCACCTACGACAGCATCCGGATCTGGGCCGACCGCGGCTCGCTGCTGCCACCGGCCAGCATGATGCGGGTGGTGCGGTACCGCTCGCTCGACTTCACCCGGCTCGCCGCGGTGGACCGGCTGACCCGCCGGATCCGCTCGGAGATCGTCTCCCCCGGCGACGCGCGCGCCGCGCTGGACGCCATCACCACCGCCCCGCACCCCTACCAGCGCTGGGCGGCGACCTTCGGCTGGTCGCTGCTGGCGGCGTCGATCGCGGCGCTGCTCGGCGCGGGCCCGATCGTGGCGCTGCTCGCCTTCCTGACCACGGCCGTCATCGACCGGACCAACCGGCTGCTGAACCGGTTCGGGCTCCCCTTCTTCTTCCAGCACATGGTGGGCGGGATGCTGGCCGCCGCCCCCGCGGTCGGGCTGGCCGCGGTGGCCGGGCCGCTCGGCCTCTCGGTGGATCCGACGCTGATCATCGCGGCCGGGATCACCGTGCTGCTCTCCGGGTTGTCGCTGGTCGGCTCGGTGCAGGACGCGATAACCGGGGCGCCGATCACCGCGGCGGCGCGGATGCTCGAGGTGGTCATGATGACCGGCGCGATCATCGCCGGGATCGCGCTGGCGCTGCGGGTCGGCGAGGTGATCGCGACCCCGGTGCTGCCGGTGGACATGAGCCCGCCGCGCGCGCTCACCGACCTGCCGGTGCAGATCGTCGCCGGTGCCGTCGCGGCGCTCGCCTTCGCGCTGGCCTGCTACGCGGAGCGGCGGGCGCTGGCCGCTGCGGCGTTCAGCGGGGCGGCGGGCACCATCTGCTACGTGATCGCCGGGCACATCGGCTTCGGCCCGGTCACCGGCTCCGGCTTCGCGGCCACCGTGGTCGGGCTGGCCGGCGGCCTCATGGCGCGCCGCGCGCTGACGCCGCCGCTGGTCGTCGCGGTCGCCGGGATCACCCCGCTGCTGCCCGGCCTGGCGCTGTACCGGGGGCTGTACGGGCTGCTCAACGACCAGCTGCTGCTCGGCTTCAACCAGCTCTTCGGCGCCATCGGCATCGGCTGCGCGCTGGCCGCGGGCGTCACGCTGGGCGAGTGGGTCGACCGGACCGTGCGCAGGCCGCGCATCCTGCGCCGCTTCGGCGCGCTGCGCAGGCCGATCGTCGTCCGGCGGCAGAAGATCTCGCTGCGGCGCAGGCGCGTAGCCGGGGTCGGCGACGCTGCTGCGGTGCGCGGATCCGCCCGGTAAAGTCGAGACGTCAATCAGGTCATCCGGCGGCCGCCGGGCGGCGAGTCGAGGTGGAGGCCCGCTCATGTCGGATACGGTTCCGTTCTCCGTTCAGATCCGTACCGCCACCGAGCGGCAGCACACCGAGGCGGAGAACTCCCGCTTCATGGCCGACATGCTCGGCGGCATGCTCGGCCTCGACTCCTACCAGCGCTACACCGGCCAGCTGTGGTTCGTGTACCGGGCGCTGGAGGGCCACTGGGACGAGCTCGCGGCCGACCCGGTGGCTGGTCCGTTCATCAAGCCCGAGCTGGCCCGCACCGCCGAACTCGAGCGCGACCTCGCGCACCTGGTCGGCCCCGGCTGGCGCGACGGCCTCACCGCGCTCCCGGCGACCGCCGCCTACGCCGCCCGCATCGACGAGTGCGCCAGGGACTGGCCGGCCGGCTACATCGCCCACCACTACACCCGCTACCTGGGCGACCTCTCCGGCGGGCAGGTGATCCGCGGAGTCGCCGAGAAGCTCTGGGATCTCCCGCACCGCGGCGACGGCGTGCGCTTCTACGTCTTCGAGGGCGTGCGGAACCCGGCCGCCTTCAAGCGCGAATACCGCGCGCTGCTGGACGGACTCGACCTCGACGACCTGGAGCGGCGCCGGGTGCTGGACGAGGGGCAGCGCGCGTTCTCGCTGAACACCGCGGTCTTCGCCGCGCTGGACGCCGAGTTCGCCGAGCGCAGGCTCTCCTGACACGAGATCGACAACTTTCTCGTAATCCCTTGCGACACTTGGTGATCACGCCTGCCCGGAGCCGTCTGGCGGAACAGATCACATTGCCCCGGGTGCGGGCTCACCATTACCATCGACTATCAGTCGGGACGACGACGTTCCACCCGCGGGGCCGGCGGGCAGATCTCCTGCCGCTACCCCGCACTCGGTTCCCCGAATGTGAGCTGCCCGGAAGCCGGTGTCGCACACCCCGTTACCTGTGTGACGCCGCACACGCCGGCTGATCCGTACCGTGCCCTGGGTCACAGGCACGCGGGGAACCATCGGAGGCACCGCCGCCTCCGCACGCACCCGAGCGGACCCCGGAGGAGTCATGGTTTCCTACATCGTCACCGGCGGCAGCGAGTTCCTGCGCGGGCGAGTCGTGCGGCGGCTACTCGACGCCGACGGCACCGCCGTCGTCCACGTGCCGACCGACCGCACCGGCGCCACCCTGCTCGCGCTGCCCGCCGGAATCCGGGTGCCGCAGCGCGACGTCCCCGCGGTCGACCACATCGTGCACCTCGGCCCGGCGAGCGCCGCCGCGGAGCAGGCGAACCACGTCACCGAGCTGCGCTGGACCCTCGCCTCGGCCGCCCGGCTCGGCGCCACGCTGAACTACCTCTCCTCGGTCGCCGTCGCGGGCGCGCACCCCGGCCGCTTCTTCGAGGACGACTTCGACATCGGCCAGTCGCTCACCTGCGCCGCGCACCGCCTCGCCTTCGCCGCCGAGGAGCTGGTGCGGCACGCGCGCGACGTGCACTGGCGGATCTTCCGCTCCGGCATCCTGACCGGCGACTCGCGCACCGGCGAGATCGACCGCGGCAGCGGCACCGCGCCCTTCCTCGCCGCGGTCGCCCGGCTCACCGGGCTCCCCGCCGAGCTGCCGGTGATCCTGCCGGACTGGGGCACCACCAACGTGGTCCCGGTCGACTACGTGGCCGCCGCGCTGGCCGAGCTGGTGCGCAGGCCCGGCCAGCACAGCCGCACCTTCCACCTGGTGAACCCGGCCAGGCAGGGCTTCGGCGAGCTGTACGCGGCACTGGCCCGCGCGGCGGGCGCCCCGCGCGCGATCGCGCTGCCCGGCAGCGGAATCCTGCTCGACCGGCTGGCCCGGCTGCCCGGCTACCCGCTGCTCCGCGACCACGTGCTCGACCTGCTCGGCATCCCCGCGCACGCCCCGGCCCAGGTCCGGGTGCCCGCCGAGTTCATCGACGACACCACCCGCGCCCGGCTGCGGAACACCGGCATCGCGGTGCCCGGCTTCGACAGCTACGCCGACCGGCTCTGGACGCACTGGCTGCGTGAGACCGAGACCGCCCCGCTCGCCCTGGAGACCATCCACCGCGTCGCCGCCCCCGCCCCGCGGCGCGTCCTCGCCGAGGTCTGAGCCCCGAACCGCTCTCGATACACCGACGTATCTGATACGTTCGTGTATCGAGAGTGAGGGGCGATGATGCCTGCGGTCGGCGGCAAGCGGGTCACGCGGCGGCGCGAGGAGACGCGCGCCCGGCTGCTCGCCGCCGCCTACGAGGTCTTCGCCGAGGACGGGTTCGGCCGCGCCACCGTGGAAAAGGTCTGTGAGCGCGCCGGGTTCACCCGCGGCGCCTTCTACTCCAACTTCACCTCGCTGGACGAGCTCTTCCTGGCCATGTGGGAGCAGCGCTCGGCCGCCATGGTCGCCGGGGTGGCCGCCGCCCTCGACGAGCTCGCCGCGGGCGCGGAGCCCGGCCTCACCGCCATGGTCGCCCGCTTCGAGCAGGCCGTCCCGGTCGAGGAGCCCTGGTACCGGATCACCGCCGAGTTCACCACGCACGCCCTGCGCAACCCGGCGCTGCGCCGGGTCACCGCCGCGCGCGAGGAGGCCATCGTAGCCGCGCTGATGCCGACCGTCGTCGCCGCGCTGGCCCGCACCGGCCGCGCCGTCCCCGACCCCGCCGCGCTCGGCCGCGCGCTGGTCGCGGTGCACGACGGCACCAGCCTGCAGATCGTGCTCGCCCCCGACGATCCCGCGGTGCGGCGCGAGCGCACCGAACTCTTCCGGCGGGTGGTGCTCGCCTACAGCACGCCCCGCCGGACCACAACGGAAGGAAATCCATGACATCGATCGGCAGCGACCCCGAGGTCATCGTCGTCGGAGCGGGGCTGGCCGGCCTCGTCGCCACCTACGAACTGACGCGGGCCGGGCACCGGGTGCGCGTGCTCGATCAGGAGAACCGGGCCAACCTCGGCGGGCAGGCGTTCTGGTCGCTCGGCGGGCTGTTCCTGGTCGACACCCCCGAGCAGCGCAGGCTCGGCATCTCCGACTCCTACGAGCTGGCGCTGCAGGACTGGTACGGCTCGGCCGGGTTCGACCGGGCCGACGAGGACCACTGGGCGCGCCGCTGGGCCGAGGCCTACGTGCGCTTCGCCGCCACCGAGAAGCGCGAGTACCTGCGCGAACTCGGGCTGCGGGTGACACCGCTGGTCGGCTGGGCGGAGCGCGGCGGCGCGCTCGCCGACGGCCACGGCAACTCGGTGCCGCGCTTCCACCTCACCTGGGGCACCGGCCCCGAGGTGGTGCGCGTCTTCCTGGAGCCGGTGCTCGAGGCCGAGCGGCGCGGGCTGGTGACCTTCGAGTTCCGGCACCGGGTGGACGAGCTGCTGGTCGCCGACGGCAGCGTCACCGGGGTGCGCGGCAGCGTGCTCGAGCCCAGCGAGCTGGAGCGCGGGCAGGCCAGCTCGCGCGAGGTCACCGGCGCGTTCGAGTTCAGCGGTAAGGCGGTGGTGGTGACCTCCGGCGGGATCGGGCACAACCACGACCTGATCCGGCGCAACTGGCCGACCGAGCGGCTCGGGAAGTGCCCGGAGACACTGATCTCCGGCGTGCCCGCGCACGTGGACGGCCGCATGCTCGGCATCGCCGAGGCCGCGGGCGGGCGGATCGTGAACCGGGACCGCATGTGGCACTACACCGAGGGCATCGTCAACTGGGACCCGATCTGGCCGGACCACGCCATCCGCATCATCCCCGGCCCCTCGTCGCTCTGGTTCGACGCCGACGGCAAGCGGCTGCCCGCGCCCTGCTTCCCCGGCTTCGACACCAACAGCACCATGAAGGCGATCCTGGCCGGCGGCCACGACTACTCGTGGTTCGTGCTCACCCAGTCGATCATCGAGAAGGAGTTCGCGCTCTCCGGCTCCGAGCAGAACCCGGACGTCACCGGCAAGGACCTCAAGCTGGTGCTGAAGAGCCGGGTGGCCAAGGGCGCGCCGGGCCCGGTGGAGGCGTTCAAGAAGCACGGCGTCGACTTCGTGGTCGCCGATACGCTGCCCGCGCTGGTCGACGGCATGAACGCCATCGCCCGCGGCCCGAAGCTCGACCACGACGAGCTGGAGCGCCAGATCGTCGCCAGGGACCGCGAGATCACCAACAAGTTCACCAAGGACGCCCAGGTCATGGCGATCCACAACGCCCGCACCTTCTTCGGCGACAAGGCCGGGCGGGTCGCCAAGCCGCACCGCATCCTGGACCCGGAGGCGGGGCCGCTGATCGCGGTCCGGCTGAACATCCTCACCCGCAAGACGCTCGGCGGGCTGCAGACCGACCTCGATTCCCGGGTGATCGGCCCGGACGGCGGTGTGCTGCCCGGGCTCTGGGCCGCGGGCGAGGTCGCCGGGTTCGGCGGCGGCGGGGTGCACGGGTACAACGCGTTGGAGGGCACCTTCCTCGGCGGCTGCATCTTCTCCGGCCGCTCGGCCGGGCGGGCGATCGCCGCGGAGCTCTCGCGGGGCTGAGACCGGGGCGGCCGGCCGCGGGACCTGGGTCGGCACTGTCCCGCCCGCCGCCGCGGCCCGGGCAGCCCGCGGCGACGTTGTCGGGCGATCAGCGCGGGTCAGTAGCGGGCCGGGGGTTGCGGGCGCAGGGTGCGCGCGCAATCCTGGGCGACCTCGACCAGCAGCCCGGCCAGCCGGGCGGTGTCGAGCGCGGGCAGCTCGGCGCCTGCCCGGACCGACAGCGAGAGCGCGGCGACCACCGCGCCGCGGGTGCGCACCGGCACCGCGACGCAGGTGACGCCGGTGAAGGACTCCTCGCTGTCCACCGCGACGCACTGCCTGCCGCGGATGCGGGAGAGCTCGCGGTTCAGCTCGACCCGGTCGCAGATGGTGCGCGGGGTGAGCCGGGGCAGCGGCTCGCGCGCCGCGGCGACGACGCCGCGCTCCTGGGCCGCCAGCATGGCCTTGCCGAGCGCGGTGCTGTGCGCGGGCATCCGGCCGCCGAGCCGGGTGGGCAGCGTCGAGCCGGAGCGGCCGACCTTGTCCAGGTAGAGCACGTCGCGGCCGTCGAGGACGCCGAGGTGGCCGACCATGTCGGCGCGGTGCGCGAGATCGTGCAGCAGCGGGCTGACCGCCTCGCGCACCTCGTTGTGGTCGGCGGCGAGCCCGCCCAGCTCCAGGGTGCGCGAGCCGAGCCGGTAGCCGCCCGGGGCGTGCGCCAGCCAGCGCAGCTTGATCATCTGGTCCAGGATGCGGTGCACCGTCGAGCGCGGCAGCCCGGTGCGTTCGCACAGCTCGACCAGGGTGAGCGCGGGCGAGGCGGCGTCGAAGGCCTCCAGGATCAGCGTCATCCGCTCGATCATGGACACCGGCGCGGTGGCGGGGCAGCGGCCGATCGGCCTGGCCGCGTGGTCCGCGTGGGGTAGCGCGTCGACCGTCATCACACATCCTCCAAAGACTGGCGGCACCAGCTTAGGGGGATTCCCGTTGTGCACACGCCATTCCAGGCGGTTCCCGGGTGTGACGTGTCACAACGTCCGGTGCGGCGATCGGGCAGCTACCCCGCGCGGGTCAGGATTCCGCGCGCTCGGTCTCGGCCGCGTCCTGCAGCTGCTCGCGGGTGTTGCGCTCGGCGAGCAGTGGCAGGAAGGTCTCCACGGTGGCACCCTCGGCGACCTCCTCGTAGGAGTCGTGCAGGGCGCGCTCGATCGTCGTCTCGTCGGCGACGTCGCCGTACTCCTGCTCCAGGCGGTGCGCGGCGGCCCGCAGCGCGAGGTCGGGGTCGAGGGTGGGGTCGTGCTGCGGGGGCGGGGCGATGTGCTCGTCGCTCATCGGAGACTCCTCGGTGTGCGGGTTCGGCACGGCACGGTTACCCGTGCCGTTCGTCCGATTACCCGGCGGGCCGGGGTGGGACACCGCGCCCCGGGTGAACACCCGGCACCGCTCCGGTTAACAGCGGTGCCGGGCGCGGGTCAGCGCGCGGCGGGCGCGGTGATGAGCGGGATGTCGAGCGCGGTCAGGATGCCGGGGGCGGCGGCGACCACCGCGGGCACCGCGTTCACGATCCGCATGGCGGTGCCGACCAGGGTGGCGTAGTTGTGGTCGCCGTTGCGGCTGGAGGCGACCAGGTCGAGGGCGTACGACGGCTCGCCGGTGATCCGCACCTGGTAGCAGCCCTCCGGGTGGGTGGGCTGCGGCCACTCCGGGCACAGGTCCCCGCGCAACCGGGTGACGTGCTCGAGCACCGTGACCACCCGGTCCCCCACCATGCCGCGCACCTCGAAGCGCAGCGCCGCCGCGCTGCCCGCCGCGATGTGCCCGGTCGCGATGTCGAACGACTCGGGTGCGGGCGCGCGCTCGTAGGTCTCGGTGACGGCGTCCAGCTCGACCCCGATCCCGGCCGCGAGCTGCCGGACCACGCTCCCCCAGGCCAGCGAGAGCACGCCGGGCTGCAGCAGCATCGGCGTCTCCTCCAGCGGCCTGCCGAACCCCATGATGTCGACCATGACCGCGCGGTTGTCGTAGCTGGCGTAGTCGACGATCTCCAGGCAGCGCACCTGCTCGACGGAGAGGCAGGTGCCGGTGAGCGCCAGCGGCAGCAGGTCGTTGGCGAAGCCGGGGTCGATGCCGTTCACCCACAGCGTGGCCCCGCCCGCCGCGGCCGCCTCCTCGATCGGGCGCAGCAGGTCGTCCGGCAGGACGCCGTACGGGTACTGGAAGAAGACCGGTGCGCAGGCCACGACGTCGACCCCGGCGCGCAGGATCGCCGCCAGCTCCTGCACCGCATCGAACAGGCGGTTGTCGGTCATGGCGCAGTAGACGACGCAGTCCGGGTTCGCCGCGAGCAGCGCGGCGGTGTCGGTGGTGGCGGCGACGCCGGACGGATCGGGCAGCCCGGCCAGGGTGGCGGCGTCCACCCCGGCCTTGGCGTCGGAGCTGACCCGCACGCCGACGAGTTCGAGGTCGGGGTTGGCGATGATGCCGGCCAGGGCGTGCCGCCCCACGTTGCCGGTGCCGAAGAGCGCTACGCGAAGTGTCATGTCAGAGGTCCGCAATCGGGAGTTCGAGGTTGGGGGTGATCAGCCCGCCGTCGGCCTCCAGCACCTTGCCGGTGAGGTAGGCGCCTGCGGGCGAGGCCAGGTAGACGGCGGCGGCGGCGATGTCCTCCGGGGCGCCGAGCCTGCGCAGCGGGGTGTGCTTCTCGATCTCGCCGCGCATGCCGGGGTCGTTCGCCACGAACTCCAGCGCCGAGGTGTGGATGGCGCCGGGGGCGATGGCGTTCACCCGGATGCGCGGGTTCAGGTCGAGCGCGGCCAGCCGGGTGTAGTGCGCGAGCGCGGCCTTGGCGGTGCCGTAGGCGGCGAAGGCGCGGCCGGGCAGCCTGCCCATCGTGGAGGTGATGTTGATGATCGAGCCCTCGCCCGCGCTCTCCAGGATGTGCGGGACGGCGGCGCGGGTGAGCGCGTGCGCGGTGCCGACATTGAACTCGAAGGCCGCGGTCAGCGCCTTCGGGGTGAGGTCGAGCAGCGGGGTCGGCGGGGCGCCGCCGACATTGTTGACCACGATGTCGAGCCGGTCGAAGCGGGCGACCGCGGCGTCCGCCAGGCCGGCGACCGCGTCCAGGTCGCGCAGGTCGGCCGGGACGACGTGCGCCTGCCTGCCGCGCGCGGAGACCCGCTCGGCCACCTCGTGCAGCTGGTCCTCCGTGCGCGCCGAGATGAGCACGTCCGCGCCCGCCTCGGCGAAGGCGATCGCGATGGCGGCGCCCAGCCCGCGGCCCGCACCGGTGACGACGGCGACCTTGCCGTCCAACCGGAATCTGTCGAGAATCATGACCCTCCTGTTGTCGAATATTCGACACTTATGCGACTAATATTCGTCATGGTACGAACCAGTGCGCGCGGATCACAAGGGTTCGCGCGGAATCCGGTCTGGAGGCCGCCGTGGATCGCTCGCCCTCGCCGCCGACCCGGCGGGTGCTGGACGTGCTCACGCTGCTCGCCGACGCGCCGGAGGCGCTACCGGTGGCGGCGGTCGCGGACCGGCTCGGGCTGGCCCGCGCCACGGTGACCGCCATCCTCGCCGAGCTCGACGCGGCGGGCTGGGCGCAGCGCGACGCCGAGCGGCGCTACCGGCTCGGCCCCGCCCCCGCCGCGCTGCTCGGCGCCGCCCCCGACGCCGGCGTCGCCGCGGCGCTGGCCGCGCTGGTGGCGCGCACCGGCGCGGGCGCGACGCTCTCCCGGGTGGACAGCGACGGGATCACCGTGCTCGCGGTGCGGCACGGGCCGGACCGGGATATCGCGGGCGTCCCGCTCGGGCACCGCATTCCGATCCGCTTCCCGGTGGGCGCGGCGGTGCTGCCGTGGCGGCCCAAGGCCGAGCTGCGGCGCTGGCTCGCCACCGCGCCGGACGCCGAGCGCGCGGCGGCGCTGCCGGAGCTGGTGCGGGCGCGCGGGGTCGCGGTGTTCGGTCCGCGCGCCGAGGACGCCAACACAGTCGAGCTGCTCGCCGACCTGCTCACCGCGCTCGGGCCGGAGATGCTGGAGCCGCGGCTGCGCACCCGCACCCTGCGCGGGCTGAGCGAGCTCACCGGCAGGCCCTACACCGCCGCCGACCTGGACTCGGCCCACCCGCTCCCGGTCAGCTACCTGGCCGCGCCGGTCTTCGCCGGGGACACCGCCACGCACGAGGTGCAGCTGGGGCCGCTGCGCTCGGCCGTCACCAGAGCCGAGCGGGACGCCTACGTGGCGGCGACAATCACTGCCGCACAGCAGATCAGCGCTGTGCTCGGCGGCGCGCGCCGCCCGTGAAACAGCGGGATATCGTGCGACACAGCGGTTCGCGCCGTCCCGTCGGCCGTGTCGCGCGCGATCGGTCGTCCCCCGGAATGTTTCCGCGCCGCTGAGCCGCGCCACGGCTTCCCCGCGTGGGTATCGGCAAGATCATCGGTCTGGAAATCAACGGAAAGCTGTTCCGCATCAACATTTTTCGGCACTGGCGGGCACCGGCCGATCTCAGCTACCATTGCGAGCGCACCATTCAATAACCGGGGGATTGCTGCTCTAGCCCTCCGTTTTCGCTCGGACGCCATCTGCTGACGCACGCACACCGCGAAACGAGAAGAGCTCATGACTGAACTGGCTGAACCTGTGTCCGGAATCGATGAGGCTCCGCAGCTGAGCCTCAGTACCGACGCCGCGCGAAATCTCGCGACCACCACCAAGTCCACTCCGCAAATGCAGGGCATCACCTCTCGGTGGCTGCTGCGGTTGCTGCCGTGGGTGCAGGCGGACGGCGGCGTGTACCGCGTCAACCGCCGGCTCACCTACACCCTCGGCGACGGGCTGATCACCGTCTTCACCACCGCAGGCACGACGAAGGTGCTCGCGCCCGAGCTGCGCGAGCTGCGCTACCTGCGCGATTTCGGCGACGAGGCGGCGCTGCAGGCGCTCGCCGACCGGTTCGTCGAACGCCGGTACGAGGCAGGCGAAGTCATCGCCGAGGCCGGGCGCCCGGCGGCCGAGCTGGTGGTGCTCGCGCACGGCAAGGCCGACAAGCGCGGCACCGGCCGGTACGGCGAGGAGACCAGCCTGGAGGTGCTCACCAGCGGCCGCTTCTTCGGCGAGCAGCTGCTCGCCGCGGACACCACGCCCACCGGCTTCACGGTCAGGGCCGTCACCCCGTGCACCGTGCTCACGCTCACCGAGCGGGCGCTGGCCGAGGCAGGCGACCGCATCGACGCGCTGCGCGAGCACGTGCGCACCGCCCGGCTGGCGGAGACGAGCCGCAACGGCTTCGCCAACCCGCACGGCGAGGCCTCGATCGACCTGATCTCGGCGCACCAGGGCGAGCCCCGGCTGCCCGGCACCTTCGTCGACTACGAATTGTCCCCGCGCGAGTACGAATTGAGCGTCGCGCAGACCGTGCTGCGGGTGCACAGCCGCGTCGCCGACCTCTACAACAAGCCGATGGACCAGATCGAGCAGCAGCTGCGGCTGACCATCGAGGCGCTGCGCGAGCGCCAGGAGGACGAGACCGTCAACAACCGCGAGTTCGGGCTGCTGCGCAATGCCGCCCCGCAGCAGCGGATCAGCACCCGCTCCGGCCCGCCGACCCCGGACGACCTGGACGAGCTGCTCGCCCTGGTCTGGAAGGAGCCGAGCTTCCTGCTCGCCCATCCGAAGGCCATCGCGGCGTTCGGCGCCGAGTGCAGCAAGCGCGGCATCTACCCGGCGACCACCGAGCTGAACGGGCACCGGGTGCCGTCCTGGCGCGGGGTGCCGCTGCTGCCGTGCAACAAGCTCGGGGTCTCCGCGACCCGCACCACCTCGATCATGCTGCTGCGCACCGGCGAAGCGGCGCAGGGCGTGATCGGGCTGCGGCAGACCGGGATCCCGGACGAGTACGAGCCGGGGCTGAACGTGCGCTTCATGGGCGTCGACGACCGGGCCATCATCTCCTACCTGGTCAGCACCTACTACTCGGCGGCGATCCTGGTGCCGGACGCGCTCGGCATTCTCGACGACGTGCAGCTCGGCGCCGAAAGCTGAGCCGGTGCAGCCCTTCGCACTGCCGGATTTCTACACCGCCCATCCGGCACGGCTGAACCCGCACGTGGAGACCGCGCGCACGCACACCAAGCACTGGGCCTTCGAGATGGGCATGCTCGGCGACTCGGTGGGCGGCGCGGTGGTCTGGGACGAGGCGAGCTTCGACGGCATGGACTACGCGGGGCTGTGCGCGTACACCCACCCGGAGGCCGACGCGGCGACCCTGGACACCGTCACCGATTGGTACACCTGGGTCTTCTACTTCGACGACCACTTCCTCGAACGGTTCAAGCGCACCGGCGATCTGGAGGGCGCGCGGGCCTACCTGGACCGGCTGGCAGGCTTCATGCCCGCCGACGGCGCCGCCGTGCCGGAGCCGACCAACCCCGACGAGCGGGGGCTGGGCGACCTGTGGGCGCGCACGGTGCCCGCGATGTCGGCCGGCTGGCGCGAGCGGTTCGCGCAGAGTACGAGGAACCTGCTGCTCGACTGCGTGTGGGAGCTGCGCAATATCAACACCGCGCGGGTGCCGAACCCGATCGACTACATCGAGATGCGGCGCAAGGTCGGCGGCGCGCCGTGGTCGGCGGATCTGGTGGAGTACGCGCGCGGCACCGAGATCCCGCCCGCGCTGGTCGGCACCAGGGCGCTGCGGGTGCTGAAGGACACCTTCGCCGACGCGGTGCACCTGCGCAACGACATCTTCTCCTACCAGCGCGAGACCGAACAGGAGGGCGAGGTGAACAACGGGGTCCTGGTGCTGGAGCGGTTCTTCGGCTGTTCGCCGCAGCAGGCCGCCGATATCGTCAACGACCAGCTGACCTCCCGGATGCACCAGTTCGAGAACACGGTGCTGACCGAGCTGCCGGTGCTCTTCGAGGAGCACGGGCTGGACGCGGCGCAGCGCGCGGCGGCGCTGTCGTACGCGCAGGGGTTGCAGGACTGGCAGTCCGGCGGGCACGAGTGGCACCTGCGCTCCAACCGCTACATGAACGCCGGTGCGCAGGCGCTGCCGCTGGGGCCGAGCGGAATCGGCACCGCGCTGTCCCGGCCCGGGTTCTGGCGCGGGCTGGCCGGCCCCGGCGGCGCGCGCAGCCACACCCCGGTTCCGTTCCGGAGTACCGGCCCGCTGCCGCTGCCCGAGTTCGACGTTCCCTTCGATCTCGGGCTCAGCCCGCACCTCGGTACCGCGCGGGCGGAGAGCGTGGAGTGGGCCGAGCGGGTCGGGTTCCACGATCCGCTGCCCGAGTTCGGCGGCAGGCGGCTCTGGACGCGGGCCGACACCGTCGGCTTCGATTTCGCGCTCTGCTCGGCGGGGCTGGACCCGGATGCCGATCCCGACGCGCTGACGCTGTCGGCGGAGTGGCTCACCTGGGGCACCTGGGGTGACGACTACTTCCCGGTCGCCTTCCCGGCCTCGGGCTCGGTGGGATCGATGGCGGCGGCCAAGGCCTGCGCCGCCCGGCTGGCGGAGTTCATGCCGCTCGCGCTCGACGCCGGGCCCGAGCCGGGCACTCCGCTGGAGCGCGGCCTTGCCGAGCTGTGGCCGCGCACCGCGGGGCCGATGCCCGCGGCCGCCCGCGCGACCTTCCGCGCGGCGGTGTGCTCGATGGTCGAGAGCTGGCTGTGGGAACTGGCCAACCACATCCAGCACCGGGTGCCCGACCCGGTCGACTACCTGGAGATGCGGCGGCGCACCTTCGGCTCGGACCTCACCATCGCGCTCTCCAAGCTCGCCCGCGGCGGCACCGTGCCGGAGGCGGTGTTCGAGTCGACGACCATGCGGGGTATCGAGCACGCCGCGCAGGACTACGGCTGCCTGATCAACGACCTGTTCTCCTACCAAAAGGAGATCGAGTACGAGGGCGAGCTGCACAATGCCGTGCTGGTGGTCGAGACCTTCTTCGGCTGCGGGCGGGAGCGGGCCGCCGCCGTGGTCGACGATCTGATGCGGGCCAGGATGCGCCAGTTCCAGCGGCTCGTCGCCGAGGAGCTGCCGGTGCTGTTCGAGCACCACCGGCTCGACAGCGCGGCCCGCGCCGCGGTCACCGGCTACATCGGCGAGCTGCGCGACTGGATCGCGGGCATCCTGCACTGGCACCGCGGCACCAGCCGGTACCGGCCGGAGAATCTGCGCTACCCGGTCGGGCACGCACCGGCGGGCGGTGCCCCGGCGGCGTCCGTCGGGGCACCGCGCGGGCTCGGCACCTCGGCGGCGCGGATCGCCGCCCGCCCGCGCTCCCGGCATCGGACCATCGAGGGAAGGACGGCTTCGTGAGCACTCCCGACACCACCCGCGCGGCACCGACCGCGCTGCACCCGGCCGCGGCGAGGGCGCTGGCGACAACGACCAAGTCGGTGCCGCAGATGCAGGGCAGCACGCCGCGCTGGCTGCTGCGCATGCTGCCCTGGGTCGAGGTGGACAGCGGCACCTACCGGGTGAACCGGCGGCTCACCTATACCGTCGGCGACGGCCGGATCACCTGCACCGCGGTCGGGGGTGAATACCGGGTTGTGCCGATGGAACTGCGGGAACTCAGGGCGCTGCGCGGGCTCGACGACGACGCGCTCCGGCAGCTCGCGGGGGCGTTCCGGCAGCGGGAGTACCAGCCGGGCGAGACGCTCTGCGAGTTCGGCAACGAGCTCGACGCCGTGCACGTGATCGCGCACGGCCGGGTCACCGTCGACGTCCCGGACGCCTACGGCGCGCGGGTCCGGCTGGAGGTGATCGACGCGGGCGCCCACATCGGCGCCGAGCTACTGGCCGGGGCGCGGCCGATCTGGGAGTTCACCGCCACGGCCGAGACGGCGTGCACCGTGCTGTCGCTCCCGCGCGCCCGGTTCGATCCGCTCCGCACCGAGATCCCCGGCCTGGCAGGCCATCCGGCCGACCTTCGGGAGGCGGCCGGTACCGACAGGTTCGGCCAGGCCGCCATCGATCTCAGCGCGGGCCACGACGGCGAGCCTGCCGTCCCCGGCACCTACGTCGACTACGAGCCGCGGCCGCGGGAGTACGCGCTCAGCGTGGCGCAGCTGCGGCTGCGGGTGCACACCCGCGTCACCGACCTCTACAACAAGCCGATGGACCAGCTGGAGCAGCAGCTGCGGCTCTCGCTGGAGGCGCTGCGGGAGCGCCAGGAGCGCGATCTGCTGACCCACCCCGGCTACGGGCTGCTGCACAATGTGGCCCCGTCGCAGCGGGTGGTCCCGGCCACCGGGCCGCCGACCCCGGCGGACCTCGACCGGCTGCTCGCCCGCCGCCGCAAGACCGCGTTCTTCCTCGCGCACCCCCTGGTCATCGCCCAGTTCGGCCGGGAGTGCACCGCGCGCGGCATCTACCCGGAGCCGGTCGAGGTCGAGGGCAGGCGGGTGCAGGCCTGGCGCGATATCCCGTTCCTGCCCTCGGACAAGATCCCGATCACCCCCGCGCGGACGAGCACCGTGCTCGCCATGCGGATCGGCGAGCGCGACGACGGGGTGATCGCGCTCCGGCAGACCGGGCTCCCGGACGAGTACCGGCCGGGCATCTCGGTGCGCTTCAGCGGCATCGACGACCACGCCGTCGCCTCCTACCTGATCAGTGCCAACCACGCCGCGGCGGTGCTGGTGCCGGACGCGCTCGGCGCGCTCACCGATGTGCAACTGAGTCTCTGACACTCCATCCCTGCGAACCGATCAGGACACCGCTCATGACCCGGGAAATCGCCAAGGATCACCACACCGACGTGCTCGCCGACAGCCGCGCGGCGTGTGCGGCCACCCTGCAGGCCGCCGTCGACGCCATGCCGCCCACGATCCGCCACATCGCCGGCTACCACTTCGGGTGGTGGGACCGGGACGGGCTGCCCGAGCGGCACACCGGCGGCAAGGCGCTGCGGCCCGCCTTCGTGCTGGCGGCCTGCACCGTGACCGGCGGCGAGATCGCGAACGCGCTGCCCGCCGCCGCCGCGGTGGAGCTCGTGCACAACTTCTCGCTGCTGCACGACGACGTCATGGACCGCGACACCACCCGCAGGCACCGGCCGACCGCGTGGACCGTCTTCGGCATCGGGCCCGCGATCCTGGCAGGCGACGCGCTCGCCACCCAGGCCTTCGCGCTGCTCGCCGGGACCGCGGACGCCAGGGCCGCCGCCGCGGCCGAGCTGCTGAACCGCGCGGTGCTCGAGCTCGTCGAAGGGCAGTGCGCCGACCTGAGTTTCGAGCGCCGCCGCGATGTCACCGTCGCCGAGTGCCTGGCGATGACCGATCGGAAGACCGGCGCGCTCTTCGGCTGCGCGGCCGAGCTCGGCGGGCTCTTCGGTGCCGCCGGGCCGGGTGAGCTGCTGCGGCTGCGCGAGATCGGCAGCCTCGTCGGCCGGGCCTTCCAGCACGTCGACGACCTGCTCGGGATCTGGGGCGACGCGCACAGCACCGGCAAATCGGTCTACTCCGATCTGCGCAGCCGGAAGAAATCGCTGCCGGTGGTCTTCGCGCTCGCCGCCGGAACGGCCGAGGCCACCGCGCTCGCCGCGCTCTACCACCGCGACGAGCCGCTCGACGACGCCGAATTGCGCACGGCGGCGGAGCTCGTCGCGGCCGCGGGCGGGCGGGACTGGAGCCGGAGCCAGGCCGCCGAGCTGTGCGAGCGGGCGAGGACGATGATCGCGGAGCTGAGCAGCGATCCGGCGGCCGGTGCGGATCTGGACGCGCTCGCGGCGCTCGCCGCGGACCGGACATGGTGAACGACGCCGCGCCGACCGGCCGGGAGGCGCTGCCGATCGAGCTGGTCGACGCGGCGGGGGCTGCGGTCGGCACCTGCTCGGTGGCGCGGGCGCACCGCTCCCCCGGCATGCTGCACCGCGCCTTCTCGGTGCTGCTCTTCGACGCCTCCGGGCGGGTGCTGCTCCAGCAGCGCGCGGCGGTGAAGACCCGGTTCCCGCTGCGCTGGGCCAACACCTGCTGCGGGCACCCGGCGCCGGGGCAGCCGGTGACCGAGGCCGCGGGCATCCGGCTCCGCGAGGAGCTCGGCCTCGGCGCTGCGCTCCGCGAGGCCGGCGCCTTCACCTATCGGGCCGCCGACCCGCGCACCGGGCGGGTCGAGTTCGAGTACGACCACGTGGTCGTCGGCCCGCACGCGGGCGATGAACCGCACCCGGACCCGGCGGAGGTCGCCGACTACGCCTGGGTCGAGCCCGGGCAGCTCGGACGCGACCTGCGGGAGCACCCGCAGCGGTACGCGCCGTGGCTGGGCGGGGTGCTCGAGCTCGCCCTCGTGGCACCCCGCTGATCAGTCGTCGCGGTCGAGCCGGGCGATCTCGGCGTCGAACCGGGCCAGCGCGTCGTCCATGACGTCGACCGCGGACTCGAAGCCGCCGAACCCGTCCAGCATGCCGGTGAGTTCGTCGCGGAGCGCGCGCATCTCCGCGACGGCCGGGTCGATCCGCGACCAGGCGACGGTGCGGTGCCACCACGCCTCCCCGTCCAGCCAGGACGCCAGGACGTCGCGGACCAGCACGGCGTCCGCGGTGAAGAGCTGGTAGCGGTCGCCGCCGTCGCCGTGCTCGAGCTCGTACATCCCGTCCGGCAGCCACCGGGCCAGGATGTGGTCGGCGCCGCGGCGGAGCTCGAGCAGCGGTGCGCGGTTCTCGGACACGAACCCGAGTGTCGCAGACACCGATGACTCCGGCGGCCGGGCACCGTCTCCACTCTGCAGAGCGACCCTGAAGGGAGACCTATGTCCGACACCGAGGTGCGCGCCGCCATCGCGGCCGAGCGCACCGAGCTCGCCGAGCTGCTCGCCGGGCTCGACGCCGCGGCCTGGGAGGCGCCGACGCTGTGCGCCGGCTGGCGGCCGCGCGAGGTACTGGCGCACATGACCATGGCCTACCGCCTCTCGCTACCGCGCTTCGCGCTGGACATGGTGAAGGCGCGCGGGAACTTCAACCGGATGTCCGATCGCCGGGCCCGCGCCGATGCCGCCGCGCTGACGCCGGAGGAGCTGGTGGCGAGCCTGCGCGACAACGCCGGCCATCCCTGGAAGCCGCCGGGCAGCGGGTACGAGGCGACGCTGGCGCACGAGGTGATCCACGGGATGGACATCACCGTCGCGCTCGGATTGCCGCGCCGCGTTCCGATCGAGCGGGTCGCGGTCGTGCTCGCGGACACCAAGCCCCAGCAGGTGAGCTACTTCGGCACCGACCTGTCCGGGGTCGAGCTGCGCGCCGACGACCTGGACTGGAGCCTGACCGGGGACGCCCCGGAGTCGGTCGTCTCCGGGACCGCCCAGGACCTGCTGCTCGTGCTCTGCGGGCGCAAACTCCCCGCCGGGCGGCTCGCCGGGGAGCAGGCTTCCCGGTACGAGGCCGGATAGCGCGGCCCGCCCTGCCCGTGCGGGTGCACTCGGTCCCGCGGGTGCACTCGGTCCCGCGGGTGCACTCGGTCCCGCGGGTGCACTCGGTCCCGCGGGTGCACTCGGTCCCGCGGGTGCACTCGGTCCCGCGGGTGCACTCGATCCTGCGGGTGCTGGACCGGCGGGCGGCTCCGGCGTCGCTGGCGCCGAGCGCGCGGGGCCGTGGCACACCATCGCTCGCGGGCCGAGCGCGCCCGCACTACCGTCACCGGCGTGACGTGGACAGCACCGGCCGTCGAGCGCGACCCCGTCCCGCCGACCGGCACCGAGGCGGCGCAGCTGCGCGCGCGGCTCGCGCGCCAGCGCGCCACCCTGCTCGACCGCTGCGCCGGGCTCGACGGCGAGCAGCTCGCCCGCCGGGCCGTCCCACCGTCGACCCTCTCCCTGCTCGGGCTGATCCGGCACCTCTCCGAGGTGGAGCGCGGCTGGCTCCGCACGACCGCCGCGGGCGAGCGCCTCGGCTACCTCTACTGCGCCACGGACAACCCGGACGGCGATTTCGACGATGCCGACCCGGCGAACGCCGCGACCGATTTCGCGACCTACCACCGGGAAACCACGGCGGCCGACCTGGCGGTCGAACATCTCGCGCTCGACCACGACGGCCACCATCCGATCACCGGAGAGCCCTACTCGCTGCGCTGGATCTACCTCCACCTGCTCGAGGAGTACGCCAGGCACAACGGCCACGCCGACCTGCTCCGCCAGTGCGTCGACGGCCGCACCGGCAGCTGAACCCGGTGTGCCGCTGCTCACCTCTGCCGCTCCCACCTGCGAGGCGACCATCCGGTTACCGTTACCGTGAGGGGATGAACGAACAGCGGCTCGACCCGGCGCTGCCCAGCGCCGACCACCACGCAGGCGGCTTCCGGCCGATGGTCGAGCTGATCGAGGCGAACGCGGCGGCGGACGCGGCGCGGCGCGGCGGCGAACTCTACGGCGACTTCATCGAACAGGTCCGGCTGCTCATGGACCGGGCCCGCATGGCCGACCCGGGCGACGAGCTCTCCCAGCACATCATCACCCAGCTGACCAAGCTGAACGACGAGCTGGCCGGCGCCGCGGTGGACGAGTGGTCGCTGCCCAACTGGACCCGCAACGACCTGCCCTCCCGCGGCAACCTGACACTGCCGCCCTACCAGATCGACTCCGCCGACGCGACCGGCGTGCACGGCCGCATCGTCTTCCGCGCCTTCCACCTCGGCGGCAACTCGGCCGCGCACGGCGGCCACATCGCGCTCGGCTTCGACGACCTGCTCGGCATGGCCGCCGCGCTCACCTCCGGCGCGATCACCCGCACCGCCTCGCTCACCGTCGACTACCGCGCCATCACCCCGCTCGACCGCGAACTGAACCTGCACGCGTGGACCGAGCGGCAGGAGGGCCGCAAGGTCTACGTCCGCGCCACCCTGCACGACGGCGACCGCCTCTGCGCCGAGGCGCACGGCCTCTTCATCGTCCTGAAGCCGGGCCAGCAGTAGCCGTTATCCGGGGAAGTGCGCGGCGCGGTACTCCGCGAAGCGCTCGTCCACCTGCCCGGCGGTGAGGCCGTAGTCGTCGAGCGTGTACCGGTGCTGCGGGCGGGCCGCGCCGGAGGTGCTCGCGTTGTGCAGCGCTGTCATCTTCTGCTCCGCGGCGGGGGTCAGGTCGATGCCGAAGTGCCGGTAGATGCCGCGGACGGCGGCGAGCGGGTCGGCGACGAAGTCGTCGTAGTAGACGTCGATGAACTGCGCCTGGTCGTACGCGGCCCGATCGGCGCGGAAGGTGTCCGCGCCGCGCGCCCACAGCTCGAGCTGGGTGCTGCCGACCACGTCGCCGCGGAACTTCTCCGACCACCCCGCGCTGGCTTTCTCGTTCAGGCTGCAGACCGAGGCGATGATGGTGCTCGGCTCGCGGTGCAGCTGCACGACCAGGGCGTCCGGGTAGACGGCGAAGAGGGCGTCGAGGGCGAAGAGGTGGCTCGGGTTCTTGAGCACCCAGCGCTGTTCGGCGTTGGGTAACCCGATGAGCTGCAGGTTCTTCCTGTGCCGTCGGTAGGCCGAGGTCCAGTCCTGGCCGCGCAGCCAGTCGGAGTAGGTGGGCAGGTAGGCCAGGCACTCGTAGGAGATGGACATGGCGGACTGGCGCAGCAGCTGCCAGCACTCCTCGACCTGGTCGGCCGAGATGTGGTGCACGCCCATGAACTCGGGATGCTCCACGTGATGTTTCTCGTACCCGGCCGAAATGCCCTGGTACACCGGGTTGCTCGCCCAGGTGTCGCGCGGCGGGCGGGGCTGCGGCATCTCGGTGAGCCACATCTCCAGCCCCTGGTGCATGGGGTCGGCGGTGAGCAGCCGGTGCACCGCGGTGGTGCCGGAGCGCGGCAGCCCGGTGACGAAGATCGGGCGCTCGACCGGCACCTGCGCGTGCTCCGGGTACTTCTGCCAGGCACTCTCGCTGAGTGCCCGCGCGATCAGCCCGCCGCGCAGCAGCGCCCGATTGATCTTGTTCCCCCATGGGGTCAGCTCGGCGTCGGCGGCGTACGACTCCAGCAGCACCGCCAGCCCCGCGCGGTAGTCGTCGGCGCCGAAGTCCTCGAGCCCGATCACCTTGGTCGCCGAGGCGTGCAGGTCGTCGATCGTGCCGATCTCGGCACGGCCCATCGTGGTCATGGCAGTGCTCCTAGTGGTGGAATTCGCCGGCGTTGACGTCGAGACAGGCGCCGGTGACGATGCGGGAGAGCGGGGAGGCGAAGAAGAGCACCGCGTCGGCGATCTCGTCCGGCTCCGGCAGTTTGCGCAGGTCGGTGCTCTCCGCGGTCTCCGCGTAGACCTCCTCGTGGGTGATCCCGCGCTCCTTGGCCTGGTAGTCGAAGTACCACTTCAGGTTGCCCGCGTAGATGTAGCCGGGGGCGACCGAGTTCACCCGGATGCCCTGCGGCCCGAGCTCGGTGGCCAGGCTCTGCGCCAGCGCCAGCAGGCTCGCCTTCGCCATCTTGTACGGGCCGAAGGTGCGCCTGGAGTGCCGCAGCACCGCCGAGTTGATCATCACGACCGAGCCGCTCGTCGCCGCGAGCGCGGGCACGAAGAGCCTGGTCAGCCGCAGCGCGCCGAGCACATTGGTCTCGAACCCGGCGCGCACGCCGTCCAGCTCGACGGTGGCGAGGTCGGTGATCGGCGGGATGGCGAAGGCGTTGTTCACCAGGGCGTCCACCCGGCCGAGCTCGTCCACCGCGGTGCGCACCAGGTTCTCGGCGGCGGCCTCGTCGGTGATGTCGGTCGGCACGACCAGGGCCTTCCGGCCGATCTCGCGCACCTCGGCGGCGACCTTGTCCAGCCGCTTCTCGGTGCGCGCGGCGAGCACGACATCCGCCCCGGCCAGCGCGGCGCGCACGGCGATCGAGCGGCCGAGGCCGGGGCCGATCCCGGAGACGACCACGACCTTGCCGGTCAGCAGCCCGGCGCCGCCGAGCGCGGCAGTTGCCGCCGCATCGTGTCCGGGCTGCGCCCCCGCGGCCGGCGAACCCGGCCCGGGAACGGCGGAACTCGCCCCGCTCATCCCAGCATCCGATCCGCGTGCGTGCGCTGCCGGAAGGCGATCCGCTCGCGCCACTGCTCCGGGGTCACCCGGGCCTCCTCGTAGTAGGGCAGCTTCTCCGGGAGCTCGTCGAAGGAGACGAGCTGCACCTCGGGCCCGTCCTCCGGCTTCAGGTCGCGGGCCAGCCGCTGCCAGCGGAACTGCAGGTAGCCGCGGTCGTGGCCGGTGCGCTCGACCCAGTTGGCCAGCCCGGGGTCGCGCTCGCTGATGACGAGCCGGATCTTGCCGTCCGGGTCGACCCGGGACTGGTCGGCGTTCAGGCTGGTCTGGTGGTTGATGTAGTCCAGCGAGAGGTACCAGATGGTGCCGAGCTGGAAGCCCTGGTAGGGCGCGTCCGACTTCGGCACGGTCAGGATGAGCACCTGGTCGTCGGTGAGGTCGTAGTGGCCGACCGAGGAGAACTGGGTGGAGAGCCCGCCGGGGGTGCGGCGCGGCTCGGTCATCGTGTTGACCGGCAGGTTCAGGTAGAACCACTCCGGGAAGGCGAGGAAGGTGCGCAGCCGGGAGGTCAGGTTCCTGGCCGCCACCTCGTACCGCTTGGCCAGCAGCTCGCGGGTGAGCGCGGGCGGCGCCTCGCCGACGGTGTCCACCCGCTCGATCCGGATGGTGCCGGGCCGCTCGGACCAGTCGCCGTAGACCTCGCGCACCGCGAGCATCGACGAGTCCTCGGCGAGCTGCACGTAGCCGGGGCGGGCCGGGCCGGGGCCGAAGCGGAGCTGATAGCTGCCGTCCGGGGCGATGTCCAGCTCCCGGTCGTCGAAGGCGGTCTGGCTGTCCGGCACCTCGGCGGGGGTGTAGTTGCCGTTCAGCACCTGGAAGCTCAGGTCGCGGGTGCTGCCGCGGACCCCGCTGACCAGGTACTCCGCCCCCGGGCGGAGGAAGGCGTGGAAGTAGAGGGTGTCCGGGTTGTCCAGCCCCATCTTGGTGTAGGGGCCGGTGGACCTGGCGAAGAACGGGAAGTCGCGGTCGTAGGCCCAGGCCAGCTGGAGCGCGGCGCGAATGCTGCCGCCCAGGTAGTCGAAGCCCTCGACGAGGTCCTGTTCGGTCTTCACCTGCGCGGCCGAGGTGATGATCTCCTCCGCCTCGGCGATCGCCTCCGCGAACGGCTTGCTGAGCACGTTGCCTCCCGGTCGTGTTCCATATATGTACCGACGTGGTACATTTCCTCCGTTCGAAGATTAGAACTTGTTCTAGGAGTGGTCAACAGTGTCCGAGGTCGCGATCGGAGACGGCACCGTCGCCCGGCGCTCCGCCCCCACCGTCCGGGTGCTCCGGGTGCTCGATTTCCTGGTGGCGAACGGCGGCTCGCGCTACGGCCTCTCCGAGATCGCCCGCGAGCTCGGGCTCGCCAAACCCACCTGCCTGGGCATTCTCACCGAGCTCACCGCCGCCGGGTACCTGATCCGGGATCCGCGCACCCGCGGCTACGGCCTCGGCCCCGCGCTGATCGGCGCCGGGCGGGCGGCCCAGGAGAACTTCGCGGTCTCCGCGCTCGCCCGCGCCGAGCTGGAGCCGCTGAGCGTGCGCTACCGCACCACCTGCACGGCATCGGCCGTGGTCGGCGGCAAGATCGTGGTGCTGGACGCCACCGGGCCGGGCCGGGTGCAGGTGGGCGCCACCTACCCCTTCGCGCCGCCGGTCGGGCTCATGTACGTGCTCTGGGACACCGACGCCGCCTTCGACGCCTGGCTGCGCACGCCGCCGACGGTGCCGCTGGAGCAGGACGAGCGGCGGCTGCGCACGGTCGTCGCGGAGTGCCGCGAGCGCGGCTACCTGATCGAGAGCACCTCGGCCGCCGGCAGGCGGCTGTACTCGCTGCTGGCCGGCGCGGCGGGTAGGGAAATGCCCGCCGAGCTGCGCGAACTCGTCGCCGAGCTGGTGACGAGCCTGGGCGAGCGGGTGTACCTGGGCAGCGATCTGCGGCCACGCAAGGAGCACCCGGTCAGCCTGCTCGCCGCCCCCACCCACGACGAGCGCGGCAGGCAGAGCATGGTGCTCACGATGTACGTCGGCAAGGCGGTCACCGGGGCCGAGATCGAGCGCCGCGGCACCGCGCTCGCGGCCGCCGCCGACGCCGTCACCGCGGCGGCGGGTGGACGGCCCCCGCTGCGCTGAAGCGTTGACGGTTCGACCGAAACGTGTTCTAGTTTTTTCTCGTGAGCCCGAACCAGAAGTCCGTCACCGGCTGGGAGCTGTCGCATCTCGACGCGCTCGAGGCCGAATCGGTGCACATCTTCCGCGAGGTGGCCGCCACCTTCGAACGCCCCGTGCTGCTCTTCTCCGGCGGCAAGGACTCGGTGGTCATGCTGCACCTGGCCGCCAAGGCGTTCTGGCCCGCGCCGCTGCCCTTCCCGGTGTTGCACGTCGACACCGGCCACAACTTCGACGAGGTGATCGCCTACCGCGACGAGACCGTCGCGCGGCTCGGCCTGCGGCTGCTGGTCGGCAGCGTGCAGGAGGACATCGACGCGGGCACGGTCACCGAGGAGACCGGCCCGCGCGCCAGCCGCAACCGGCTGCAGACGCACACCCTGCTGCGCTCGATCCGGGAGGGCGGCTTCGACGCGGCCTTCGGCGGCGCCAGGCGCGACGAGGAGAAGGCGCGCGCCAAGGAGCGGGTCTTCAGCTTCCGCGACGAGTACGGCCAGTGGGACCCGCGCAACCAGCGCCCCGAGCTCTGGAACCTCTACAACGGCAGGCACCGGCGCGGCGAGCACATCCGGGTCTTCCCGCTCTCCAACTGGACCGAGCTGGACATCTGGAACTACATCGCCGCGGAGGAGATCGCGCTGCCTCCCCTCTACTACGCGCACCGCAGGGAGGTGGTGCAGCGCGACGGCATGCTGCTGGCGCACACCAGGTTCCTGGAGCTGCTCGACGGCGAGCAGCCCTACGCGGCCACCGTCCGGTTCCGCACCGTCGGCGACGCCACCTGCACCGGCTGCGTGGAGTCGACCGCGGCGAACCCGGACGACGTGGTGCTCGAGGTGGCCGCCACCCGGGTCACCGAACGCGGCGCCACCCGCGCCGACGACCGCATCTCCGAGGCGGGGATGGAAGATCGCAAACGCGAGGGGTACTTCTGATGACCACCCTGCTCCGGCTGGCCACCGCGGGCAGCGTCGACGACGGTAAGTCGACGCTGATCGGACGCCTGCTCTTCGACTCCAAGGCGATCTTCGCCGACCAGCTCGCCGCGGTCGAGCGCACCAGCAAGGAGCGCGGCGCGGGCCAGACCGACCTCTCGCTGCTCACCGACGGCCTGCGCGCCGAGCGCGAGCAGGGCATCACCATCGATGTCGCGCACCGCTACTTCACCACGCCCAGGCGGAAGTTCGTCATCGCCGACACCCCGGGGCACATCCAGTACACCCGCAACATGGTCACCGGCGCCTCCACCGCCGACGTCGCGCTGATCCTGGTGGACGCGCGCAAGGGCGTGGTGGAGCAGACCCGCAGGCACGCCTTCCTCGCCGGGCTGCTCGGCGTGGCGCACCTGGTGCTCTGCGTGAACAAGATGGACCTGGTGGACTGGAGCCGGGAGCGCTTCGAGGAGATCAGGGACGACTTCACCCGGTTCGCCGCCCGGCTCGAGGTGCGCGACCTGACCTTCGTGCCGATGTCGGCGCTGACCGGCGACAACGTCGTGCACCGCGGCGCGAGCATGCCCTGGTACGAGGGCACTCCCCTGCTGCACCAGCTGGAGCAGGTGCACATCGCCTCGGACCGCAACCTGATCGACGCCAGGCTGCCGGTGCAGTACGTGACCCGCACGCACAACCCGGATTTCCGCGGCTACGCGGGCACCGTGGCCGGTGGCGTGTTCAAGCCGGGTGACGAGGTCACCGTGCTGCCGTCGGGGTTCAGCACGACGGTGGCGGCGCTGTGGGGCCCGGGCGGCGCGCCGCTGGCCGAGGCGTTCCCGCCGCAGGCGGTGACGGTGCAGCTCACCGACGAGCTCGACGTGGCCCGCGGCGACCTGCTCTGCCGTCCGGCGAACCGGCCGCAGTCGGCCCGCGACCTGGACGCCATGGTCTGCTGGTTCGCCGAGGAGAGCGCGCTCACCCCCGGCGCCACCTACACGCTGCGGCACACCACCCGCGCCGAGCCGGTGCAGGTGCAGCGGCTGGACTACCGGCTCGACGTCAACACCCTGCACCGCGACGAGACCGCGAACGCACTCGGTCTCAACGAGATCGGGCGCGTGCAGCTGCGCGCGCGGCGGCCGGTGCTCTTCGACCCGTACCGGCGCAACCGGAACACCGGCAGCTTCGTGCTGGTCGACGACGTCACCAACAACACCGTGGCCGCGGGCATGATCACCGGGCCGACGCCGACCACCGCCGGGGTGGTGTGGCACCGCAGCGCGGTCGAGCGCACCGAGCGCGCGACCCGCGGCGGCACGGTCTGGCTCACCGGGCTCTCCGCCTCCGGCAAGTCGACGGTCGCGGTGGAGCTGGAGCGCAGGCTGGTCGCCTCCGGCAGACCCGCCTTCCTGCTGGACGGCGACAACCTGCGGCACGGCCTCAACGCCGACCTCGGCTTCGCCCCGGAGGACCGCACCGAGAACATCCGCCGGGTGGCCGAGGTGGCCAAGCTCTTCGCCGAGGCCGGTGTGCTCGCGGTGGTCTCGCTGATCAGCCCGTACCGGGAGGATCGGGAGCGGGCCAGGCAGGCGCACCTGGACGCCGGGCTGCCGTTCCTGGAGATCTTCGTCGACACGCCGCTCGCGGTGTGCGAGGCTCGCGACCCGAAGGGGCTCTACGCCAAGGCGCGCGCGGGCGAGGTGCGCGGCTTCACCGGGATCGACGCGCCGTACGAGGCGCCGGAGCAGCCGGACCTGGTGCTGCGGCCGGACGACGGCGACCCGGCCGAGCAGGCGGCGCGGATCGCCGAGCTGCTGGGGTTCTGATCCGGCGGGGTGCGCATATTTGATACTCTGCCCGTTACGTGTCTCGAAAGGACGGGCGTATGCGCACCCTGCTGCTCAACCCGCGCGATCTGGAGTTCCTGCTCTACCGGTGGCTCGACGTCGAGGCGCTGACGAAGCACCCGCGCTTCGCCGAGCACTCGCGGGAGACCTTCGACGCGGTGCTCGCGCTCAGCGCCGAGATCGCCGAGACGCACTTCGCGCCGCACAACAAGAAGGCCGACGCCAACGAGCCGCGGTTCGTGGACGGCAGGGTCGAGCTGATCCCGGAGGTGGCGATCGCGCTGCGGGCCTTCGCCGAGGCCGGGCTGCCCGGCGCCACCGTGGCCGCCGAGCTCGGCGGCATCCAGCTGCCCGCCGTCGTGGCCCAGGCATCCTTCGCCTGGTTCCACGCCGCCAACACCGGCACCGCCGCCTACCCCTTCCTCACCATCGCCAACGCGAACCTGCTGATCGCGCACGGCGAGCAGTACGTGGAGCGGTTCGTCCGGCCGATGCTGGAGGGGCGCTTCTTCGGGACCATGTGCCTCTCCGAGCCGCAGGCCGGGTCGTCGCTGGCCGACATCACCACGCGCGCCGAGCCGCAGGGCGACGGCAGCTACCGGCTCTTCGGCACCAAGATGTGGATCTCCGGCGGGGACCACGAGCTCGGCGAGAACATCGTGCACCTGGTGCTGGCCCGGATTCCGGGTGGACCGGCCGGTACCAGGGGGATCTCGCTGTTCGTGGTGCCGCGCTTCCTGGTGGGCGAAGACGGGGTGCTCGGGGAGCGCAACGACGTCACGCTGGCCGGGCTGAACCACAAGATGGGGTTCCGCGGCACCGTCAACACGCTGCTCAATTTCGGCGAGGGCACGCACACCCCCGGCGGCGCGCCCGGCGCGATCGGGTACCTGGTCGGCACCGAGCACCGCGGGCTGAGCCTGATGTTCCACATGATGAACGAGGCCCGGATCGGGGTCGGGCTGGTGGCGACCGCGCTCGGCTACACCGGGTACCTCAAGTCGCTGGAGTACGCGCGCGGCAGGCCGCAGGGGCGGGCCAAGATCGGCGCCGACCCGGCGAGCCCGCAGCGGCCCATCGTGGAGCACGCCGACGTGCGGCGCATGCTGCTGGCGCAGAAGAGCTACGCCGAGGGGGCGCTGGCGCTGGTGCTGTACTGCGCGCGGCTGGTGGACGAGCAGCGGATCGCGGAGACCGAGGAGGAGCGGCTGCGCACCGGGCTGCTGCTCGACATCCTCACGCCGATCGCGAAGAGCTGGCCCTCGCAGTGGTGCCTGACCGCCAACGACCTGGCCATTCAGGTGCTCGGTGGCTACGGGTACACCCGGGAGTACGACGTCGAGCAGCACTACCGGGACAACCGGCTGAACCCGATTCACGAGGGGACGCACGGGATCCAGGGGCTGGACCTGCTCGGGCGGAAGGTGACGCAGCAGGGCGGGGCGAGCCTGCTCGCGCTGGACGCGCGGATCCGGGCCACGCTGGACGCCGCCGCCGCGGCGGGTGGTGAGGCGGCCTCGCTCGGGGCCGGGCTCGGGGCGGTCTGGCAGCGGGTGGTCGAGGTGACCGCCGGTCTCTTCGCGAGCGGGGACATCGAGGCGGCGCTGGCCAACAGCAGTGTGTACCTGGAGGTGTTCGGGCACACGGTGGTGGCGTGGATCTGGCTGGAGCAGTACCTCGCCGCGGCGGGTGGCGATGACGCGTTCCACGAGGGGAAGCGGCAGGCGGCGCGGTACTTCCATCGGTACGAGCTGCCCAAGACGGGGCCGGGGCTGGAGCTGCTGGCGAGCCTGGACCGGACCACGCTCGACATGCGCGAGGAGTGGTTCTGAATCCCCCGCAGCGCCCGGCCGAGCAGCTGCGCGGTGCCGCGAGCGCCGCGCCGCAGCGCCCCCGGCGTCCGGGCCGTCCGGCGGCCGCGACCCCGGCGGAGGTGGTGGCCGCGGCGCGGGCGGCGTTTCTCGCGGGCGAGCGGATCGACGTGCAGTCCATCGCCGCCGGGCTCGGGTTGAGCCGGGCCTCGGTGTACCGCTGGTTCGGGTCGCGCGAGGGGCTGCTCGGGGCGGTGCTCGCCGGGGAGTACGAGGCGCTGGTCGCGCGGGCCGACAGCCGCAGGCGCAGTGCGGGCGGAGCCCGCGTGCTCGAAGTGCTGGCCAGGGTCAATCGCTGGATGAGCGACAACGAACCGTTCCGGCACTACTTCGAGCACGAGCAGCGGGCGGGGCTGCGCACCCTGACCGCGGGCGACGGGCCGGTGCAGCCGCGGGCGGTGCGCGCCGTCGAGGAGCTGGTGCTGCGCGCGGTCCGGGACGACGGGTACGCGCCGCCCATGGCTCCGGACCTGCTCGCCTACGCCATGGTGCGGCTCGGCGAGGCGTTCCTCTACAACGACAGCGCCGTCGGCATCACCGGCGACGTGGAGCGGTTGCGGACCGTCCAGGCGGCGCTGCTCGGCCTGCCCGCCGACAGCTGACCCGGCGCCCGCCGTCGCGTCGCCCGCGGCGGCTCGGCTGATTCCCGCGGATTGTCCCGGCGGTCGCCGAGTGCGCTCACCGAGGCGCGCAGGCACCTCGGCGGACCGGTGGCGCGTCGCCGGGCGGTGGAACCGGGACGGTTCCGATCACTGTGATCGCAAGTCCCCGCCCGGCGGGCCGGGTGGCGCAATGCCGGGTGCGACCCAGGTCGCGCCTGCCCCCGCCCGGCGTATTCCGGGCGCGTGAACGCGGTGCGCACCCGCTGGGGCGAATCACCCGACCCGGGCCCGTTATCGTCGGTTCATGCAGGTCAGAGGTGTGAATCCGATTCCGGAGCCGGGGGAGGCGCACGGTCCGGCGCCGGTGCGGCGGCTGCGGGCGGATCAGGCGCGCCGGGTGGCGGATGTGCTGCGGCACCAGATCCACAGCGGCGCGTTCCCGGACGGGCTGCCGTCCGAGCCCAGCCTGGCCGAGGAGTTCGAGACCTCCCGCAACACCGTGCGCGAGGCGCTGGCGCTGCTGCGCGACGAGGGGCTGATCGACCGCGCGCCCCGGGTCGGCACCCGGGTGGCGAACCGCAAGTACGACCACGGGCTCGACGCTCTGCTCGGCCTGCAGGAGACGCTCAAGGGGCACGGCACCGTGCGCAACGAGGTGCGCGCCGCGACCACGATCACCGCACCGCCCGCGGTCGCCCGCAGGCTGCGGCTGGAGCCGGGCGAGCGGGTGGTCTACCTGGAGCGGCTGCGCTACCTCGGCGATACCCCGCTCAGCCTCGACCTGACCTACCTGGCCCCCGACATCGGCGCCGCCGTCCTCGACCTCGACCTGGCTGGCACCGACATCTTCGTGCTGATCGAGCAGGTCAGCGGCCAGTCGCTCGGCTCGGCGGACCTCGCGCTGGAGGCGGTCTCCGCCGACCCGCACACCGCCGCGACCCTGGAGACCGCCGACGGCGCCGCGCTGCTCATGCTCGAGCGGCTGACCAGGCTGGAGGACGGCAGGCCGGTCGATCTCGAGTACATCCGGATGCGCGGCGACCGGATCACCATGCGGGGCAGCCTGTCCCGCACCGCACCCGAGTGGAAGGTCCTGTAGATGGCCCTCGCGAACAACCGCGCCGACGTGCCGGTGACGATCGACGAATCGCTCTGTATCCAGGGCTGCACGCTCTGCGTCGAGATCTGCCCGCTCGACTCGCTCGCCATCGATACCAGCACCGGCAAGGCGTTCATGCACGTGGACGAGTGCTGGTACTGCGGCCCGTGCGCCGCCCGCTGCCCCACCGGTGCCGTCACCGTCAACATGCCGTATCTCCTGAGGTGAAGAACTCCATGAAACGCCTGATCGCGGTGGCCGCCGCCGCTGCCCTTGCCCTGACCGGCTGCTCGCTGGAGCAGTCCGCCTCCGGTGGCGGCGACACCGTGCGCGTCGTCGTCGGCTACCAGTCCAAGACCATCAACACCGTCACCGCGGGCACCCTGCTGCGCGCCAAGGGCTACCTGGAGCAGCGGTTGCGGGCGATCACCGACGCGGGCGGCGCGGCGTACGAGGTGGAGTGGCAGGACTACGACACCGGCGCCCCGATCACCGCGCAGATGGTGGCGGAGAAGATCGACATCGGCTCGATGGGCGACTACCCGCTGCTGATCAACGGCTCCCGCACGCAGGCCAACGAGCGCTCGCGCACCGACTTCGTCTCGGTCACCGGGTACAACCCGAAGGGCGCGCTGAACATGGTGGTGGTGCCGCCGGATTCGCGCGCCACCACGCTCGCCGACCTGCGCGGGCAGAAGATCTCGGCCAGCGTCGGCTCGGCCGGGCACGGCACCCTGGTGCAGGCGCTCACCCGCGCCGGGATCGACCCGGGCACGGGGGTCGAGGTGCTGAACCAGCAACCGCAGGTGGGAGCATCGGCGCTGGAGTCCGGCCAGGTGGCGGCGCTCTCGCAGTTCGTGGCCTGGCCCGGGCTGCTGGTCTTCCAGGACAAGGCCAAGCTGCTCTACGACGGCGCCGAGCTGAACGTGCCCACCTTCCACGGCGTCGTCGCGCGGCAGGATTACACGAAGCAGCACCCCGAGGTGCTCGACGCCTTCCTGCAGGCCCAGCTGGACGCCACCGAGTTCCTGCACGGCAAGCCGCTGGAGGCGGCGCAGCTCGTCGCGGACGGGTCGGGGCTGCCGCAGGAGGTGGTCTACCTCTACAACGGGCCCGGCGGCACCTCCTTCGACACCACGCTCAAGCCGAGCCTGATCGCGGCCTTCAAGGACGACGTGCGGTACCTGAAGTCCATCGGGGACTTCGCCGAGCTCGACATCGACGGCTTCGTCGACGACGCCGCGCTGCGCAGGGCCTTCGCCGAGCGCGGGGGCGTCGGGTACGACGCCGCGCTGGCCGACACCGCCAATGCGACCGCCGGCTCCGGCAACGAGGTCTGGGTGGCGGGGCAGCAGCAGACCAGGCCCGCGGCCGACCCGACTGAGCTGCTCCGGGTCGTCAAACAGGCGCGGGCGCAGGGCGATACCGTGCGCACCGCCTACGTGCTCGACGCCGAGCTCGGCACCCGCTGGTTCGCGAACGAATCGATCTGGCTGCGCGACGGGGAGCGCTTCCTGCCCTTCACCACCGAGGCGGCCGCGCAGCGCTACCGGGGTGCGCACCCCGGTGCGGTTCCGGTGAGCTACGACCAGGCGGTCCAGGAGGTGCGGGCGTGACGCACACCGACGCGGCCGCCGTGCCGGTCGCGGTGGACCCGGCGCCCGTGCCGGTCGCGGTGGACCCGGCGCCCGCGCCAGTCGTGGTGGACCCGGCGCCCGCGCCAGTCGTGGTGGACCCGGCGCCCGCGCTGGAAGAGGTGGACCCGGCGCCCGCGCTGGTCGAGGCCGGTCCGGCGGCGGCGGCACTCACGCCGGCACCGGCGAAGACCGCAGGCTCCCCCTGGCCGGGTCGGCTGACCAAACTGGTCTCGGTCATTGCCGCGATCGGCGTCTGGCAACTGCTGACGGCGAACGACGTCCGGTTCTGGCTCCGCTTCGACACCCTGCCGACGGTCACCGAGATCCTCACCGCCTTCGGCCGCCGACTCGGCACCGACACCTACTTCCTCGACCTGGCGCAGTCGCTGCTCCGCATCCTGAGCGGCTTCGGCCTCGCCACGGTGGCGGGCGTGCTCACCGGGATCGCGCTCGGCCGCTCGCGGAGGTTCGCGAACGTGGTCGGCCCGCTCACCGAGCTGGCCCGCCCGGTCCCGGCGATCGCGGTGGTGCCGATCGCCATCCTGCTCTTCCCGGACGACGAGGCGGGCATCGTCTTCATCACCTTCCTCGCCGCCTACTTCCCGATCATGGTCAGCACCAGGCACGCGGTGCGCGCGCTGCCGACGCTGTGGGAGGACTCGGTGCGCACGCTCGGCGGCAGCCGCTGGGACGTGCTGCTGCGGGTGGTCTTCCCCGGCTCGCTGCCCGGCGTGTTCGGTGGGCTCTCGGTCGGGATCGGGGTGGCGTGGATCTGCGTCATCTCGGCGGAGATGATCTCCGGCCGGCTCGGCGTCGGCTACCGCACCTGGCAGGCGTACACGATCGTCGACTACCCCGGCGTCTTCGTCGGCATCATCACCATCGGCGTGCTCGGCTTCGGCACATCGGCCGCGGTGGAGCTGCTCGGCAGGCGGGTCACCCGCTGGCTGCCGCGCGGAGCGGAGAACGCGCGATGACCACCGCGAACCGCACCGGCATGGGGCTTCGCCTCGCCGACGTGCACCTCTCCTACGGCGGCGACCCGGTGATCGCCGGGCTCACCCTCGATGTGCGCCCCGGCGAGATCCTGGTGCTCACCGGCCCTTCCGGCTGCGGCAAGTCCACGGTGCTGCGCGCGCTGGCCGGGCTGCTCGCGCCGGATTCCGGGCGCGTGCTCGCCGACGGCGAGCCGGTGCGCACCACCTCGCGGGACCGCGCCGTGGTGTTCCAGGACAACGCGCTGCTGCCCTGGCGCACCGTGCGCGCCAATATCGAGCTGGCGCTGAAGCTGCGCGGCGAGCCGAGGCAGGGGCGGCGGGCGGCGGCGGAGCGGTGGATCGAGGAGGTCGGGCTGACCGGGTTCGGCGACTTCCTGCCCAAGAGCCTCTCCGGCGGCATGCGGCAGCGGGTGCAGCTGGCCCGCGGGCTGGCCGGGGCGCCGCGCGCGGTCATGATGGACGAGCCGTTCGGCGCGCTGGACACCCAGACCCGCGGCACCGTGCAGCGGCTGCTGATCGACACCTGGAACACGCACCCGGCGACCGTCGTCTTCGTCACCCACGACGTGGACGAGGCGCTGTTGATCGGCGACCGGGTCGCCGTGCTCGGCCGGGCCGGGCAGCCGCTGCGCGCGCTGATCGATGTCTGCGAACCGCGTACCCGGGCCGATCGCTCCGCCGCGCGCGCCGACATCCTGGCGGCGCTCTCGTGACGGGCTGCTGTCCGCCCGGTCCCCACTCCGGCAGCTCCGTGACCGGCGGTCACCCGCACGCTCCCCGCTCCGGCAGCTTCGTGGCCGGCGGCCGCCCGCATGCCGCTGCGCCGTACGCCGCGAAGGACGACTCCGCTCCCCCGGCTCCGGCACGAGCACTGCCCAGGGCCGCCGCGTCCCGCGGCCGGGCCCGGCTCCGGTGCACGGCCCTTCCGCACCCCCCGACCGTTGGAGGCCGCTCATGACCGCCCCCGCGCCGACCCCGGCGATCCCCGAACTCGCGGACGCGATCCGCCTGGACTGCGACGTCCTCGTCATCGGCGGCGGCACCGCTGGCACCATGGCCGCGCTCACCGCCGCCGAGCGCGGCGCGAACGTGCTGCTGCTGGAGAAGGCGCACGTGCGGCACTCCGGCGCGCTCGCCATGGGCATGGACGGCGTGAACAACGCCGTCGTGCCGGGCAAGGCCGAGCCGGAGGACTACGTCGCCGAGATCACCCGCGCCAACGACGGCATCGTCGACCAGCGCACCGTCTACCAGACGGCCACCCGCGGCTTCGCGATGGTGCAGCGGCTGGAGCGGTACGGCGTGAAGTTCGAGAAGGACGCCTACGGCGAGTACGCGGTGCGCCGCGTGCACCGCTCCGGCTCCTACGTGCTGCCCATGCCGGAGGGCAAGGACGTCAAGAAGGCGCTGTACCGGGTGCTGCGCCAGCGCAGCATGCGCGAGCGCATCCGGATCGAGAACCGGCTCATGCCGGTCCGGGTGCTCACCGCGGGCGGCCGCGCGGTCGGCGCCGCCGCCCTGAACACGCGCACCGGCGAGTTCGTCACGGTCGGCGCGAAGGCGGTGATCCTGGCGACCGGCCCGTGCGGCCGGCTCGGCTTGCCCGCCTCCGGCTACCTGTACGGCACGTACGAGAACCCGACCAACGCCGGCGACGGCTACTCCATGGCCTACCACGCGGGCGCGGAGCTCTCCGGGATCGAGTGCTTCCAGATCAACCCGCTGATCAAGGACTACAACGGCCCGGCCTGCGCCTACGTCGCCAACCCGTTCGGCGGGTACCAGGTGAACGCGCACGGCGAGCGCTTCGTCGACTCCGACTACTGGTCGGGCGCGATGATGGCCGAGGTCAAACGGGAGATCGAGTCCGCGCGCGGCCCCATCTACCTGAAGGTGTCGCACCTGCCGGAGGAGACGCTCTCCACCCTGGAGGGCATCCTGCACACCACCGAGCGGCCCACCCGCGGCACCTTCCACGCCAATCGCGGCCACGACTACCGCACGCACGACATCGAGATGCACATCTCCGAGATCGGGCTCTGCGGCGGGCACTCGGCCTCCGGCGTCTGGGTGGACGACCACGCCCGCACCACCGTCCCCGGGCTGTACGCCGCGGGCGACCTGGCCTGCGTGCCGCACAACTACATGATCGGCGCCTTCGTCTACGGCGACCTGGCCGGCGAGCACGCGGCGTCCACACTGGCCGAGACGGCCGCGCCCACCGCGCTCCCCGCCGACCAGCTGGCGGCGGCACACGAGCTGATCTACCGCCCGCTGCGCAACCCGGAGGGGCCGCCGCAGCCGCAGGTCGAGTACAAGCTGCGCCGCTTCGTCAACGACTACGTGGCGCCGCCGAAGACCGCGGCCAAGCTCTCGCTCGCGGTGGAGACCTTCGAGCGGATGCGCGCCGAGGTCGAGGGGATCGGGGCGCGCACCGCGCACGAACTCATGCGCGCCGCGGAGGTGTCGTTCATCCGGGACTGCGCGGAGATGGCGGCGCGCAGCTCGCTGACCCGCACCGAATCGCGCTGGGGGCTCTACCACGACCGGGCCGACCTACCCGAGCGCGACGACGTCGACTGGCGCTACCACCTGAACCTGCGCAAGAACGGCGCGGGCGAGATGGAGTTCGTCAAGCGCGCGGTGGCGCCGTACCTGGTCCCGGTGCCCGAGTTCGACGACGTGCCGGGCGCGGTGCCCGCCGAGGTCCCGGTGCGTGCCGCGGAGCCGGTCGTGGTCCGCGGCGGCGCGCAGGCCGCGCCGGAGCGGATCGAGCCGGTGCTGCGCGAGGAGGCGCCGTCGCCGCGGATCGTCACGCTGCTGGCGCTGGACGCGCCCGATGTGGCGGAGCTGGAGCCGTACCTGCGCGATCCCGACCCGGTGGTGCGGGTCGCCGCGCTCTCGGTGCTCACCGAACACACGCCGGACGGCTTCGCCGGTGCGCTGATCCTGGCGCTGGACGACCCGGCGGTCACCGTGCGCCGAGCCGCGGCGGACAGCCTGCGCGAGCTGGTCGAGGTGCTGCCCGAGCACGCCGGGCTGCGGGAGCGGATCGGCTCCCCGGACGCCGGGGTGCGCGCCACCGTGGTCGACCTGGTGCGCGCGCTGCGCGGCGGCTCCGCCGACTGGTTCGCCGGTGCGGCGCGCGACCCCGACCACCGGGTGCGGCTGGAGGCGGTGCGCGGGCTGGTCTCGCTGGACGAGCCCGCCGGCGTCGCCGCGCTGGCGGGCGACCCCAACCGCGAGGTGCGCGTTGTCGTCGCGCACGGGTTGGCGGAGATCGGCCCGGTCGCCGTCGCGACGGGCGCGCGCCGGGTCATCCGCGGCCTCGCCGCCGACCCGGACCCCCTGGTCCGCGCCGCCGCCCTCGCCGCCTTCGGCCCACTCGGCGCCGAGGGGCCGTTCGAAGCCGCCGGCCCCGGACCGTCCGCGTCGGCGCCGCGGGCACCGCGCAAGCCGGCGCCCGCGCCGGGAGATGACGTCGCCCTGCTGATCGGGGCGCTCTCCGATACCGCGTGGCAGGTCAGGGTGGGGGCGGCCAAGGGGCTGGCGGGGGCCGATCCGGACGCCGCGATCCCGGCCCTGAGCACCGCGCTGGACGATCCGCACCTGGATGTGCGCAAGGCGGCGGTACTGTCGGTGAGCGCTCGTGCCGAGCGGGACGACGCGCAGGACGCGCTGGCCCGCGCGGTGCACGACAGCGATGCCGACGTCAGGGCGTACGCGCGCCGCGCGGCGCGGTTGCTGCCCAGCTGACGGGTCGCTAGTTTGACGGCGTGACCGTGGCCGACTCCCGAGCGGCCCGCGGTTGCCGGGCGCGGTCGGCCCGGCGGTGGGTCGGCTCGGGCCGGTGGACGGGAGACGCGGCGTGACGGTGGCGATCTGGCTCGATCTCGTCGTGCTCGTCGCCACCGTGCTCGCCGCGCTGGCCGGCTGGCGGCGCGGCGCGATCGTCGGGCTGCTCGGCTTCGCCGGGGTCGTCCTCGGCGCCGTGCTCGGCGCGCTGCTCGCGGGCGGGGTGCTGCACCGGGTGCAGCCGGGCTGGCCCCGGCTCACCGTGGTGATCGCGGTGGTCGGGATCTTCCTGGTCACCGGCGAGCTGATCGGCCACCGGATCGGCCGCTCGGCGCGGGATGCCGTGCGCGGCAGCGGGTCCAGGCGGGCCGACGCGGTCGGCGGCGCGGTCACGCACGCCGCCGCGGTGCCGGTGCTGGTCTGGCTGGTGGCAGGCGCCCTGGCCGGCTCCGCGCAGGCGCAGGCGGTGCAGGGCTCGGTGGTGCTCCGCACGGTGGACGACCTGGCCCCCGGCTGGGCCGCCGAGCTGCCGGAGCGGATCGCCGAGCCGCTGCGCGACGCCGGGCTGCCCGCCGCCTCCGCCTGGCCGCGCGAGGAGACCGGGCGCTCCCGGGAGCAGCCCGACCCCGCCGTTGCCGCGCTTGCGCTCACCACCGCGCTGGAACCGAGTGTGCTCCGCATCCGGGACATCGCGGCGGACTGCGGATTGCGTCAGACCGGAACCGGTTTCGTGATCGCGGCCGAGCGGGTGCTGACCAACGCGCACGTGGTCGCCGGTGCCACGAACATCTCGGTGGACACCGCCGACGGCCCGCTCGACGCCGAGGTGGTGCAGTTCGAGCCCGCCATCGATATCGCGGTGCTCGCGGTGCCCGGGCTCACCGCGGTCCCGGTGCCGATCGCGCCGCTGCCCGCCGAGCCGGGTGCCGACGCCGTCGTGCTCGGCTACCCGCAGGGCGGCCCGTACACCGCGAGCGCGGCACGGGTGCGCAGCCGGGTGCAGCGCCCGGTGCGCGACATCTACCGCACCGCGGGCGTCGAGCGGAAGTTCTACGCGGTGGCGGGCGAGATCCGCGGCGGTAATTCCGGTGGGCCGCTGGTGGATACCGAGGGCCGGGTGCTCGCGGTGGTGTTCGGGGTCGACGAGGAGCGCGGCGAACTCGGCTACGCCTCCGCGCTGCCCGACGTCCTCGAGCAGCTCGGCGAGCGCTGGCGCGCGGGCACCCCCGTCGGCGCCGGAAACTGCGCGCCCTGACAGCGGCACAGCGGAAATCCGCACCCCGATCGCGGCGCACCAGGAACCGCGTGCCGTGACCGCGGCTCAGCGCGACGGCAGCGCGAGCCAGCCGCTCTCCAGCGCAGCGGCCAGCTCCCCGTAGCCGATCTCCTGCTCGGCCAGCGCGGTCCAGGCCGCGTGCATCTCGTCGCTCCCGGGGTCGATCGTCATGAGCAGGTGGAAGGCGCGCTCGGAGGCCGCCGCCATCCGGTCGATCACGGCGCCGAGCGACTCCGGGTGGCACCGCACCCCCGCCCGCGGCGTGGGCAGGTTGCACCGTACCCAGCCGTCGATCCGGCGCACCAGATCGGCGCGGTCCCGGTCGAATTCGGCACCACGGGCGGGCAGCCGACGGCGGGCCCGGTGCAGCTCGGCGATGGCGTGCGCCTCCCGGCAGAGCGGCCCGGCGAGGTAGTGGCCGCGCAGCGCGGCCAGCAGCTCGTCCTTGGACGGGAGCACCGGGTCGGCAGGCGGCTCGGTCTCGGGCAGCGCGCGCCGAACTTGTTGCGCTGTCATCGGACCGACCTCCCGTCCACGGCGACACGAGTCACATCACATCGGATTCACGCGCCGCACCGAACGGAAACCGTGGCGCAGGTCGCGTTTCTCCCACTGTGACATGACGCGTGGTCAGCCGCGTGCGCCGGCCACCGCCGGCGGGCGTAGCCGCTCCGGGGCGAGTGCGGAGAGCTCGGCGGCGTGCTGGCGATCGGCGGTGATGGCGTCGAGGCGCCTGCCGAGCGCCTTCACCTCGTCGCGCAGCGCGATCACCCGGTCCAGCGGGTAATCGACCTCGGCCAGCACGGATTCCACCATGCGCCTGGCCTGGCGCTGCAGCGCGCGGCCGGCCTCGGTGGCGCGCAGCTCGACGGCGCGGCGATCGTGCGCGCTGCGCACGCTCTCCACCAGGCCGTGCGCCTGCAGCCGCTGGATCAGCGGGGAGACGGTGCCGTAGTCGAGGTGCAGCTTCTCACCGAGTTCGCGCATGGTCATGCCCGGCCGCTCCCAGAGCGCGAGCAGCGCCAGGTACTGCGGGTAGGTCACCCGCATCTCGTCCAGGAAGGGACGGTAGGCCGCGGTCATCGACCGGGAGGTGGAGTAGAGCGCGAAGCAGAGCTGAGCGGTGAGCGAGAGCGGGTCGGCGCCGGGTAGCGCGGCCCCGGCGGGGGCGCTCCGGTGCGGGCGGAATTCGGGTTCTCGGGCAAGATCGGGCAACGGTGCCTCGGACATAGCTGCACTGTACGCACCGGGCCCACCCGGGCGTGCCGGGTCGGCCGGGTATACCGCGCGGTCTGCGAATTTCGCCGGCAGCGAGCTATTCAGTTGTGCACAATGTTTGAGCCGAGCCCCTCCGGCAATCACCGAGCACGTGGTGAACGATGTCGAGAAGCGCTGGAACGACCCGGGCGCCGTGCGCGGCGCGGCCCGCTACCTCGCCGCGGTGCTCGTGGTCACCGCCGCGGTGTTCGGGGTCTGCATGCTCTGGGCCAGCGGCCGCGCCGAGTGCTCCGGCGAGCGCATGCTCTGCGACACCGCGGCGCAGGGCGTCACGCTGCTCGCGCCCGCGGCGACCCTGCTGCTCGGCGCGATCGGCGCCTTCGTGCGGACGTTCCTGGTGTGGCGGCGCGGCGGTAGCTGGCCGATCTGGCAGGGCGCGGGCTGGTTCGCCCTCGTCCTGTTCATGGCCTACCTGTCGATCGGCGGCGGCGCACTGGCCGGGTGAGCACACCGGCCGCGGCGCCGTGCGCTCCCCCGCGTTCACCCGGATTCATGGCCCGGCCAGCGGGTATTACGGGCGCACAGCACAGGGGACGATCGAGGAAGGGACGCCACATGACCGAGACGGCCACCGAGAGCGCCGCGATCACCGACCGCCCGTCCCCGGAGCATCGCCGGCCGCCGGGGGTGGACGATGCGACGGTCGCCGCGGGCGGCAAGCTCTCCGAGGCGCTGGAGACCATCGAGCGCGCCAGGGGCCACCTCTACGAGCTGCACCAGCTGATCGGCGGCGCCGACCTGCGGCTGGACGAGGCGGTGTCGAAGTTCAGGGAGTCCGGGCACCCGGAGATCGCCGCGCGCATCGAGCACGAGCTGATCGGCCGGAATGTGCTGCCCGGACGCTGGACCTTCCAGATCGTCGAGGAGTTCGACGACGGCTACTACGCGCACTTCCGGGAGATCGAACGGGACGTCCGCGACGAGCTGTTCGACGGCAGGCGCCACCTATTCGAGGCGGAGATGAAGGAAGCGCGCCGCACGCACGGGCGCGAGGGCCATTCGGCGGCTCCCCGGGGGTAGCCGGGCCCGCAATAGCGCGTCAGCCGCCGACGCGTCGCTCGGGCACCCGGACGGCGGCGCGGCGCGCCTCCAGCCAGAAGGTGGCGCCGACCGTCAGATACGAGGCGACCACCGCGATCACGGGAAGACCAAGGATCATCAGCAACACCGGGAACATCGACATGGCCCGTGCCCCTCTCCACCGCATAGCGCTCGTCCCCTGCCCGCCGTCCGGGCCGGGGGGCGCCACCTGCGCCTGCTCGGCTATTACCCCCAACTCATCGCCACACGCGATCCATACCGCAACACCACTGTGAATTGGGTCACCGGCCCCCGCTAATTCGCCGAGGGTGCCACCGGCACGAATTCGGGGTTCCGCTCCGGTGCGAATTCGCTATCGATTGCCGAAAGTCGGGAGCGCCTTTGCCGGAACCACCCGCAAAGGCGTATGCGGCACCGCGGGGCGCGGAATGGGATGTAATGTCGTGCTGTCGAATCCGGCGTCCGGAAAGGGGCAGCACAACAATATGGCCAAGAAGGTCATCGTCCAGACCATCGACGATCTCGACGGCGAGTCGGTCGCGGACGAAACGATCGAGTTCGCGCTCGACGGGATCGGTTACGAAATCGACCTGTCCAGCGCCAACGCGAAGAAGCTGCGCGACGAGCTGGAGTCGTGGGCCACGCACGCCCGCCGGGTGAGCGGCCGACGGCGCCAGCCGAAGACCCCCGCCCCGCGCGCCAAGTCCGCGGACAACCGCGAGCAGACCGCGGCGATCCGGGAGTGGGCCCGCAACAACGGGTTCGAAGTCTCCGCCCGCGGCCGGATCCCGGCCGAGGTGCAGCAGGCCTACCGCGCCGCGAACAGCGACGCGGAGGGCTGACCCGCCGCGCGGTCGGCGGGCCGTTTCCCGGCCCGCCCCCGCTCGCGCCGGGTTTCCCGCCCGCACGGTGCCGCGCCGGGGCAGAATAGGGTTCGGCGCACCATCGAACCAACGACCTCAGGATCGCGGGATGGCCCAACGACGCAGCCTCTCGCAGCGACGAGCTGCCCTCGAAGCGGAGTGGACCCGCCGGGTCCCCCGCGTGCCGGGCCCGGATGCCATCCGGCCCCCCGGTGAACTCGCGCGGCCCGGCGCGCTCGACTCCGCGGTCGCGCAGTCCTGGGCGCGCTCGCTGCGCACGGTCGATCCCGGCAGGGACCACGCACCCGGCGACGCCGTCGACGTGCGGACCCGCTGGGCCGAGTCCCCGCTGCGCACCCCCGTGCTCGAGCTGGCCGATCAGCTGCGCGCGGTCGCCGACGGCTCCGGTTTCGTCGCCGCCGTCACCGACGAGAGCGGCACCATCCTCTGGTCCTACGGCGGGCCGGTCATGCGCCGCCGCGCCGAACAGGTGAACTTCGCCCCCGGCGGCCGCTGGGACGAGCCGCACATGGGCACCAACGCGCTCTCGCTGGCGCTGCGCACCGAGCGGCCGCACACCGTCTTCTCCGCCGAGCACCTGGTCGCCGCGCTGCACGGCTGGGTCTGCTACTGCGCGCCGATCCACGGCCCCGACGGCAGGCAGCTCGGCGTGCTCGACCTCTCCACCGCATGGGACCGGGCGCACCCGCTCGCCATGTCCACCGCGATGGCGCTGGCCAGCGCGATCGAGGCGCGGCTTCGGGCGGGGGCGCCCGCCGCGCCGGGCGCGCGGCTGCGCTGCCTCGGCGGCGCCGAGCTGGTGCGCGCGGGCGAGCCGGTGCGGCTGCGGCCCCGGCACCTGGAGATCCTCACGCTGCTGGCGCTGGAGCCGGATGGGTTCACGCACGAGCGGCTGCACTTCGCCGTCTACGGCGACCGGCCGGTGCGGACGAGCACGCTGAAGTCGGAGATGTCGTACCTGCGCCGGGCCACCGACGGCGAGATCAGCAGCCGGGTCTACCGGCTGGCGCACCCGCCCGCCTGCGACGCCGTCGAGCTGCTCGCCGCGCTGGAGGCAGGCGACACCGGCGCCGCCGTCGAGCTGTACCGCGGGCCGCTGCTGCCCGGATCGGACACCCCGGGGATCGTCACCTGGCGCGATCACCTCGAGGTGGCGATCCGCACCGCCGTGCTCTCCAGCCCGGACCCCGGCCACGCGCTGCGCTACGGCGAGTTCGCGCCGGACGACATCGCCGTGCACGAGCACGCGCTCGGCCTGCTCGCACCCGGCGACACCCGCCGCGCCATCGCCGCAGCGCGGCTGCACTCCGCCCTTCGCGACTGAACCGCGCCATCTGGGGTGCGCGACGGCCCACGCGGGTGCGACCCGTCGGGCCGCGGCGGCGCAGCCGCTTCCCGGCATCAACGTTTCGCCAACCTCGGCGGCGCATAGTGACACGCGTCACGGCCGTGCGCCGTGGGTTCACTGTCGCCAACAGCGAGGAGTCGTTCGCCATGATCTACGCGAAGCCGGGAGCCGAGGGCAGCGTCGTCGAGTACGCCCGCCGATACGACAACTTCATCGGCGGTGACTGGGTGGCCCCGGCGGAGGGCCGCTACTTCGAGAACCCCTCCCCGGTGGACGGCGCCACCTTCACCGAGGTCGCCCGCTCCACCGCCCCCGACGTCGACCGCGCGCTGGACGCCGCGCACCAGGCCGCCGACGGCTGGGGCCGCACCTCGACCACCGAGCGCGCCAACATCCTGAACCGCATCGCCGACCGGATCGAGGAGAACCTCACCGCGCTCGCCGTCGCGGAGACCTGGGAGAACGGCAAGCCGGTCCGCGAGACCCTGGCCGCCGACCTGCCGCTCGCCGTCGACCACTTCCGCTACTTCGCCGGTGCGCTGCGCGCCCAGGAGGGCGGCATCTCGGAGATCGACGGCGACACCATCGCCTACCACTTCCACGAGCCGCTCGGCGTGGTCGGCCAGATCATCCCGTGGAACTTCCCGATCCTGATGGCCACCTGGAAGCTGGCGCCCGCGCTGGCCGCGGGCAATGCCGTCGTGCTCAAGCCCGCCGAGCAGACCCCGGCCTCCATCCTCAAGGTGGTCGAGCTGATCGCCGACCTGCTCCCGCCCGGCGTGCTGAACGTGGTCAACGGCTTCGGCGTCGAGGCGGGCAAGCCGCTCGCCTCGAGCCCGCGGGTGGCCAAGATCGCCTTCACCGGCGAGACCACCACCGGCAGGCTGATCATGCAGTACGCCAGCGAGAACATCATCCCGGTCACCCTGGAGCTGGGCGGCAAGAGCCCGAACATCTTCCTGCCGGACGTGGCCGCCGCGGACGACGAGTTCTTCGACAAGGCGATCGAGGGCTTCGTCATGTTCGCGCTGAACCAGGGCGAGGTCTGCACCTGCCCCTCGCGCGCGCTGGTGCACTCCTCCATCTACGACGAGTTCATGGAGCGCGCGGTGGCCCGCACCGAGGCCATCGTGAGCGGCAACCCGCTCGACGACGCCACCATGATCGGCGCGCAGGCCAGCAACGACCAGTACGAGAAGATCCTCTCCTACATCGACATCGGACGGCAGGAGGGCGCCGAGGTGCTCACCGGCGGCGGCACCCGCGCGGTCGACGGCCTCCCGGACGGGTACTACGTGCAGCCGACCATCTTCAAGGGCCGCAACGACATGCGGATCTTCCAGGAGGAGATCTTCGGCCCGGTCGTCTCGGTGACGACCTTCGACTCGGTGGACGAGGCGCTCAAGATCGCCAACGACACCCTGTACGGGCTCGGCGCAGGCGTCTGGTCGCGGGACATGAACACCGCCTACCGGCTCGGCCGGGAGATCAAGGCGGGGCGGGTGTGGACCAACTGCTACCACGCCTACCCGGCGCACGCGGCGTTCGGCGGCTACAAGAAGTCGGGCATCGGGCGGGAGAACCACCGCATGATGCTCGAGCACTACCAACAGACCAAGAACCTGCTGGTCAGCTACTCCCCCAACAAGCAGGGGTTCTTCTGATGGCTGTGCCACGGGTGGAGCTCACCGCCCCGGCGACCGAGCTGCTGCGCACGCTGGAGGCGCAGCACGGGCCGGTGATGTTCCACCAGTCGGGCGGCTGCTGCGACGGCAGCGCTCCGATGTGCTATCCGCGTCACGAGTTCCGGGTCGGCGCGGCCGACGTGCTGCTCGGCCGGGTCGCGGGCGACACCCCGTTCTGGATGAGCGCGGACCAGTACGAGTACTGGAAGCACACGCACCTCACGGTCGACGTGGTGCCCGGCCGGGGCAGCGGGTTCTCGCTGGAGGCGCCGGAGGGCGTGCGCTTCCTGATCCGGTCCCGGCTGCTCACCGACGACGAGGTGCTGGCGCTGGCGGCGGAGCCGCCGCCGGCCTCCGGGGCCGAGTACGCGGGGTGAGCCGCGGAGCGGGCCGGGCACCCGGTGCCCGGCCCGCTCCGCATGCCGGTGGGGGCACCGAGACCGGCAGGTTAAGAAAACGTACCGATCGGGTACTCGGGGAGACATGAGACCGACAGAGATCCGCGAACGGGAGGACACGGCGCCGCCCGCGGTGGGCGGGTCCGGCCACCACACCGGCGGACACCAGTGGCGGCGCATCCGTGACGTGATCGCGTCGCGGACCGTGGCCGACGGTGCGCGACCGGTCTCCATCGAGATCGGGGCGCCACAGGTGGCCGCCGAGACGCAGGGCGTGGTGTGCGGGTTCCGCATCGCGGGGATCGGCGAGCGCTGGGCCGCGGGCACCGACTCGCTGGCCGCGCTGTACCGCGCGCTGCTCGGCGTCGCCGACGACCTCGCCGACGCCAACCGCCGCGGCGCCCGCTTCGAGCTGCTCGACCCGGCCGACCTCGCCTTCCCGGCGCCGGCGACGGGCACCGGCCAGCGCCCGGCCGACCCGGAGCACACCCCGCAGTCGCTGGTCGCCGCGCGCACCCTGCACGGCGCGGACGGGCCGTACTCGATCATCATCGGCCGCCCGTACCCGTCCGAGGACGGCCGGTACGCGCTCTGCCGCTTCCACATCAGCGAGCACCGCCCCGCCGTCGCCTCCGGGGTGGACGGGATCCAGGCGCTGCTCACCGCGTTCCGGATGATCGCCGGGCTGCGCGACCTGCCCGAAGACTGGCCGGTCAGCAGGCTCGCCTGACCGATCTAGCATGAGCGGGTGACCCGCTTCCGCCAGCCCGCGAACGACCTCGACCTCCCCGACACCTCGGTGCTGCCGCCGCGGCAGCGGCAAATTCTCGGCGCCATCCGGGATTGGGCCGTCGCGCACGGATATTCGCCCTCGACCAGGCAGATCGGCGACGCGGTCGGGCTGCGCTCCACCTCGGCCGTCTCCCGGCACCTGCGCGACCTGGAGGAGCGCGGCTTCCTGCGCCGCGGCGCCGCCGCCACCCGGCCGATCGATGTCCGGCTGTTTCTCGCCGCCGACGGCGCGCGGGCGGGCGCCCCCGACTCGGTGCCGGTGCCGCTGCTCGGCGAGATCGCCGCCGGAGCGCCGATCACCGCCGAGGAGCACCTGGACGAGGTGCTCGACCTGCCGCGCGAGCTGGTCGGCCGCGGCGAGCTCTTCGCGCTGCGGGTGCGCGGCGACTCCATGGTCGAGGCCGCCATCTGCGACGGCGACACCGTGGTGGTGCGGCGCCAGCCGGACGCGCACTCCGGCGAGATCGTCGCCGCGCTGCTGGACGGCGAGGCGACCGTGAAGGTGCTGCGCAGGCGCGGCGGCCACGTTTTCCTCGAGCCGCGCAACCCCGCCTACCCGGTGCTGGACGGCGACGAGGCGGCGGTGCTCGGCAAGGTGGTGTCGGTGCTGCGCCGGGTCTGAGCCCCGGCCCGACGCGCCGCGAATCCGGGCGCGCGCCCGGCGATTCCCGTCCGAATCCGCCGAAACGATTGCCCCGCACCGCAGCTCACGCGAGAATGAGCAGGCCGAATGCCTCCGGGCATTCCGCACGCAGGGGACGTACCGGCCGCGCGCCGAGTTCGATCCCGCGCCCTCGACCGGTCGAGACCTCCGGCCGCGCCGCGGACGCGTGCGCCGCGCTCGGCGCGGCCGGATCTCCCGCTCGGGTGCCGCGCGGCCGCATCGAACTCGGCCGCCGTTGCCGAGAGACAGTGGGGAATCATGAGAGTCGATCGAATCGCCGTCACCGCCGTGCTCGCCGCCGCCGCCACCGCGGGCGCCGCGGGCGTGGTGCACGCCGCGCCCGCCCCGGCCGCCGCCGTCGCGGTGCAGGGCAGCGAGCAGGGCATCGCCTTCACCACCGCGCCCGCCGCCGACGGCAGGCTGGTCACCACCGTCGCGGCCGGGAGCTTCGCGGTCACCGGCGGGGCCGTCACGCTCAGCGACGCGGCCGGCACCGTCGTCGCCGCGCTCCCGCTGACCGTGCGGGCCGGGGGCGAGGCGCTCGACCTGCGGCCCGTCGTCGGCGACGGCGGGCGCACGCTCACCCTCGCCCCGGTCTCCGCGACCGGCGAGGTGCGGCCGGTGCAGGACGAGACGACGGCACGCAAGCAGTACAACGCGGGGGTCGGCGCCGTCATCGGGGCCGGGATCGGCGCGGTGCTCGGCTTCTTCCTCGGCGGGGTCGGGGCGCTGGTCACCGTGCCGATCGGGGCCGGGATCGGCGCGCTCATCGGCTTCTCCACCCCGTGAGCGAAGCTCTGTCGCACTCCGCGCGGCGCGTCCGTCCTCCGGGGACGGGCGCGCCGCGCGCGTTGCGGGGAACGTCGGCCGAGGCCACGCGCGGCGTCGCCTCCGCGCCCGCCCACGGCCCGGAGGCGGGCGCGTGGTGACGGAGCCGGAGGTCGCGGTGCCGGAGGTCGCGGCGCCGGAGGACGCGGTGCCAGAGGACACCGTGGTGACGGTGCGGATCCCGGCGGCGGCGGAGCGGCTGCCGACGCTGCCGACGCTGCGGGCGCTCGCGGTCGCGACCGCGGTGGCGGCCGGGCTCGGCGCGCGCGAGTCCGGGGAGGTGCGGGACGCGCTGAGCCGGGTCGCCGAGGCATTGCTGACCCGCACGGTGCCGGGCAGCGCGGTGGACGGCAGGCTGACCGGCCGGGCCGGAACCGTGCTGGTCCGGCTGCAGGCGGTGACCAGGGCGGGCCCCCTGCCGCGGACCGCCGTCGGCGCCGCCACCCCGTCGCTGACGCACAGCGCCGCCGCCTTCCGCGGCCCGTTCGACGGCACCGCGGGCGGGCACCCGACCGTGGTCGACCTCTGCTGGGCCTGCCAGGAGTGAGACCGGGCGCGCCACGCCGCCGATCCGCGCGCGCGGGTGCGCGCCGAATGTGGCACAGTTGCGCGGCGGCACCGGTGACCCTGTCGGTCGCGCGGGACGATCGAGGAGGCGAGGCGCATGCTGTCCGGGCAGCGGGAGTCGGCGGGCGCCGCACGCGCGGAGGCCGAGCGCGTCGCGGCGGGACTCGTGCACGCGGCCGGTGACTTCCAGGTGCAGGCCGAGCCCGACGTGCTGCTGGTCGAGGACGACCGGGCGGACGCGCTGCTGGTCGAGGAGCTGGTCGCGGACGGCGCCCCCGGCCTCCGGATGACCTGGGTGCGCACCATGGCCGAGGCCGGGGAGCACCTGGAGCGGCACCGCCCCGACTGCGTCCTGCTCGACCTGCACCTGCCCGATGCCAGCGGCATGGAGGCGGTCGCCCGGATCCGCGGCTTCACCGACCAGGTCGCCATCGTGGTGCTCACCGGCCTGGACGAGGAGCAGACCGGGCTCGCCGCGGTCGCCGCGGGCGCGCAGGACTATCTGGTCAAGGGCCGGGTGGAGCCGGAGCTGTTCGGCCGCGCCGTGCGCTACGCCATCCAGCGCAAGCAGACCGAGCGCGCCGCCGTCGCGCTGCGCGCCAGCCAGATGCAGGCGCAGGAGAACTCCCGGCTGGAGCGCGGCCTGCTGCCCACCCCGCTGCTGCGCGGCGAGCGGGTGGCCGACATCTACACCCGGTACCGCCCCGGCCGCGCCTACGCCCTGCTCGGCGGCGACTTCTACGACGTGGTGCAGGACGCCGACGGCACCGTGCACGCGCTGATCGGCGACGTCGCCGGGCACGGCCCGGACGAGGCCGCGATCGGCGTCGCGCTCCGGCTGGCCTGGCGCACCCTGGTCCTGAGCGGCATCAGCGGGTCCCGGCAGCTGGAGCTGCTGGAGGAGGTGCTGCTCGCCGAGCGCGCGGGCAACCACACCTTCGCCACCCTGACCACGCTGGTGCTCGACCCGCGCAAGCGGGTGGCGCGGGTGATCCGCGCCGGGCACCCCGGCATGCTGGCGCGCACCGACTCCGGCACCGACTGGGTGGAGGTGGCAGGCGGCCCCGCGCTCGGGCTGCTGCCCGGCCGCGCGGTCTGGCCGAGCCACCAGTACCCGATGAGCGAGGACACCGGGCTGGTGCTCTTCACCGACGGCCTCTACGAGGGCCACATCGGGCCGGGCAATCAGCGGCTCGGCGAGGACGGGCTCTACGAGCTGGTCTCCTCGGTGCCGCGGATCGACCCGAACGTCTTCATCGACGCGCTGATCGCCAAGGTCGAGGCGATGGCCGACGAGCACGGCGGCCTCGCCGACGACGTCGCTGTCATGTATCTGCGCTGGGCGCGCCCGGAAACGGGCGCATGAACCGCGCGGCGGACGGCGCCTCCGGCCGGTTCACCGTCCAGACCTGGTTTCAGCTGGTACTCGGGTCGATGGTGCTGATCGTGCTGCTCGGCGGCGCCGCGGGCGCCGAGGTGATCGCCGACACCAACCGCAGCACCGACCGGCTGCTCGACCGCATCCAGCCCGCCGCGGCCGAGGCCTACCTGCTGCAGGGCGCGCTGCTCAACCAGGAGACCGGGGTGCGCGGCTTCGCCATCGCCGCCGACCCGCAGTTCCTGCAGCCCTACACCATCGGCAGGCAGGAGGAGGAGCGCGCCGCCGCCCGGATTCGCGAGCTGGCCGGCGACAACCCGGCGCTGATGGCCGATCTGGACACGCTGGAGCGGCTGGCCGACGAGTGGCGCGCCTCCTACGCGGCCCCGGTCACCGAGGCCACCACGCCGGCGGCGGCCCAGGAGGTCGCCGGGCAGAGCGTGGAGCGGAGCAAGGCGCTCTTCGACCAGCTGCGCGCCCAGTTCACCACGCAGAACCAGGGTTTCGCGACGGCGCTGGCCGCGGACCGCGCGGATCTGACCCGCACCAGGAATATTCGCAACGCCGTGCTCGGCGGGGTGGTCGGGATCTTCGTGCTGGCCGCCGTGCTGCTCACCGTCATCGTGCGCAGGCTGGTGGCGCGGCCGCTGGCCGAGCTGGAGCGGGCGTCGCTGCGGGTCGCCGGTGGCGAGTTCGATCACCACATCGAGGCGCGGGGGCCGTCGGATCTGCGGACGGTGGCCGAGGCGGTGGAGGATATGCGGCGGCGGATCGTGGCGGAGTTGCAGTCCTCGCGGGCGCAGGAGGCGAAGCTGGCCGAGCAGGCGGCGGATCTGGATGCGCAGACGGTGGAGTTGCGGCGGTCGAATCAGGAGCTGGAGCAGTTCGCGTATGTGGCCTCGCACGATCTGCAGGAGCCGTTGCGGAAGGTGGCGTCGTTCTGTCAGTTGCTGGAGAAGCGGTACGGCGATCAGCTCGACGAGCGGGGTAAGCAGTACATCGATTTCGCGGTGGACGGTGCCAAGCGGATGCAGGTGCTGATCAACGACCTGCTCACCTTCTCCCGGGTCGGCAGGCTCACCGACGCCGCCGAGCCGATCCCGCTGGACGACGCCCTGGACAAGGCGCTGACCAACCTGGCATCGATCGTCGAGGAGACCGGCACCGAGGTGCGGCGGCCGGAGCGGCTGCCCGAGATCGTCGGCGACCGCACGCTGCTGACCATGCTGTGGCAGAACCTGATCGGCAACGCGGTGAAGTTCGCGGTGCCGGGCCGCCCGCCGGTGATCGAGGTCGAGGCGAGCGTCGACGGCGCCGAGCACCGGTTCCGGGTCACCGACAACGGCATCGGGATCGCGCCGGAGTTCGCGGAGAAGGTCTTCGTGATCTTCCAGCGGCTGCACAACCGGGAGGAGTACTCGGGCACCGGGATCGGGCTGGCGATCTGCAAGAAGATCGTCGAGTTCCACGGCGGCCGGATCTGGATCGACACCGAGTTCGCCGGCGGCGCCCGCTTCTGCTTCACTCTTCCACGCACGGCCGACCTCGAATCGTCCACCGGGACCGGGGCCGCCGAGACCAACGAAACCGAGGAGACCTCGTGACGAGTTCCGGCGAGCCCATCGACATCCTGCTGGTGGAGGACGACCCCGGCGACGAGCTGATGACCCGCGAAGCCTTCGAGGACAACAAGATCGGCAACAACCTCTACGTGGCGCACGACGGCGAGGAGGCGCTGGAGTTCCTCTACCGGAAGGGCCCGTGGGGCGAGGCGCCGCGGCCGGATCTGATCCTGCTCGACCTGAACCTGCCGAAATACGACGGACGCCAGGTGCTGGAGCGGATCAAATCCGATCCCGACCTGGCGTCCATCCCGGTTGTCGTGCTCACCACCTCGGCGGCGGAGGAGGACATCCTGCGCAGCTACAAGCTGCACGCCAACGCCTACGTGACGAAACCGGTCGACCTGGACCAGTTCGTCGCGGCGATCAAGCAGATCGACGACTTCTTCGTGCAGGTGGTGCGGCTGCCGCGGCAGCGGTAGGGGGTTATCCCGGGGCTCCGCCCCGGGACCCAGCTGCGGCCCGTCACTCGGACGGGCGGACCTCCTCCGACGCCAGCGCGTCGTCCCTGGTCGCGAAGACCTGGAGCACCCGGTCCAGGCCGGTGATCTCGATCGGCCTGCGCACCGGCTCGGACGCCACCACCCGGAGCGAGCGCTCCGGCGCCGCCTCGGCGGCCACGAGCAGCACGCTCAGCCCGGCGGAGCCGAAGAACCCGACGCCGGATAGATCCACCACCAGTACGGGCGGCTCCGCCCGCAACGCCTCCTCCACCGCCGACTGCAGGTCGGGCGCCGACGCCATGTCGATCTCACCGGCCGCCGTCAGCACGACGGTCGACCCGACCGTCTCGGTACGGACGTCCAGTGCCCTGTCCTCAGCGCTCACCGGGCGACCGCTCCGTCAGTGTCCGGGATCATCATCAACAACCTCCGCCAATGTCGAGGCCGCCCACGTGCCCGTGGCTGGACACCGGGTGGCCTTCAGCGGCCAAACTACCCCATCGGCGCGCGCCGATCCGACACACCGACGTGGACGGGCCGTTTCGGTAGCCGCCGATCCGCTACCGGCGCGCGGCCGGGATCAGCCTGGCCCGCGGGGTGAGCCCGGCGAGCACGGTACGCACCGCGATCGCGTGCGCCGCGCTCGCCACCCGATCGCCCGGTCGCAGCGGCACGTCGAGCAGTTCGCGGGTGCGCGGATGCAGCAGTGCGCGCACCGCCGGGCCGGGCAGGGTGCGCGGCCACCAGGCGTCCGGGCGCAGCAGCGCGGGGGTGAGCAGCGCGCTGTCCGGGGTGACCGTGAGCTCGGTGGCGCAGACCCGGTCCAGGTACGCGGTGAAGCCGGCCCAGGTTTCGGGCATGGGTCGGGCGGAGATGCCGTAGCGCAGGTACCAGCGGCAGCAGTCGGCGTAGAGCTCCTCCTTCTCGGCGTCCCGGAGCGGGCGGGCGAAGGTCTCGATGGCGGTCACCAGGGTGTCCACGTAGGTGGCGTGCTGGAAGAAGAAGAGCTCCGGGGTGAGGCCGTGGTAGCGGCGGCCCCTGCTGTCGACGCCGTGCACCAGCTCGTCGCCGTAGCGGACGGCCGGGTGCGGGTCGCGCGGGGTGTAGGCCAGGTGCACCAGGTGCGAGACCACCCGTTTCTTGTGGTGCCAGAGCGAGCTCGGCGCGTGCGCCACGATCGCGGCGGCCACCGAGGGGTGCAGGATCTGCAGCCCGACCGCGCGCGGCAGCGCCAGCGCGAAGCGGCGGTCGCCGAGGTAGCGGCCGAGCAGCGAGTCGGCCTCGGGGGCGGTGCGGCGGAGCCTGGACACGTCCATGTGCCACCTCTGAGTAGATGAGACCGATTGACACTCACTCTATCAGCGGATGATCGGTGGAAACCCGCGTGCGCGGACCGGAGCGAGCCCGATAAATTCGATAGCGAATCGAACGATCCCGAGGAGCGCGCCGTGTCCACCGACACCCCCGTGTCAACGACTCCGGCGGGCGGGGTCGGGTTCCGCTCCGAACGCGGCCCGATCCTGGCCGCCATGATGCTGGCCTCCGGGCTGATCGCGCTGGACTCCACCATCCTGGCCACCGCGGTGCCCGCGATCACCGCGAGCGTCGGCGGCTTCGACCGCTTCCCCTGGCTGTTCTCGGTCTACCTGCTGGCCCAGGCGGTGACGGTGCCGCTGTACGGCAAGCTCGCCGACGCCGTCGGCCGCAAGCCGGTGCTGCTCGGCGGGATCGCTGTCTTCGCGCTCGGCTCGCTGCTCTGCGGGCTGGCGGGCGGGATGACCTGGCTCATCGTGTTCCGCGCGGTGCAGGGCATCGGCGCGGGCGCCATCATGCCGATGACCATGACCATGGCGAGCGACCTCTACACGCTGCGCGAGCGGGCCACCGTGCAGGGCTACATGGCCAGCGTCTGGGCCGCCGCCTCGGTGCTCGGGCCGCTGCTCGGCGGGCTCTTCGCCGACTACCTGGACTGGCGCTGGATCTTCCTGGTGAACCTGCCGCTCTCCGCGCTCGCCGCGGTGATGCTGGTGCGGCACTTCCACGAGCGGCGGAGCACCGCGCGCGGCCCGATCGACGCGCTCGGCGCGGTGCTGCTCACGCTCGGCGCGGGCGCGCTGATCCTGGGGCTGCTGGAGGGCGGCACCAGCTGGGGCTGGACCTCCCCCGCCGGGCTCGGCGTCTTCGCCGGCGGCGGGCTGGCGCTGCTGCTCTTCGTGCTGGTGGAGCGGCGGGTGCGGGATCCGATCCTGCCGCTCGGGCTCTTCACCCGGCGCCCGGTGCTCGCCGCCGCGGCGGTCTCGCTGCTGGTCGGGGCGGTGCTGATGGGCGTGACCTCGTTCGTCCCGACCTTCGCCCAGGGCGTGCTCGGCGTGAGCGCGCTGGCCGCCGGGCTCACCGTCGGGGTGCTCACCCTCGGCTGGCCGGTCACCGCCTCCCAGGCCGGCCGCTTCTACCTGCGCATCGGCTTCCGCCGGACCGCGCTGCTCGGCAGCCTGCTCTGTGCGGCGGGCGCGGGCACCACGCTGCTGATCTCGGCGGCGTCGCCGCTGTGGCAGGTGGCGCTCTCCTGCTTCCTGATCGGCGCCGGGCTCGGCATGGTCTCCACCCCGACGCTCATCGCGGCGCAGTCGCACGCGGCGTGGGGCGGGCGCGGGGTGGTGACCTCGACCGTCATGTTCACCCGGTCGATCGGCAGCGCCGTCGGCGTGGCGATCTTCGGCGCGCTGGTGAACGCCAGGGTCGGGGACGTCGACCCGCCGCGCCCCGCCGATCTGGCGGCAGGCACGCACCTGGTGTTCATCGCGCTGGTGGTAGCCGCGGTGGCGATGATCGCGGCCTGCGCGCTCGTGGTCGAGCCGCCGCCGGAGGGGGCGCCGCGCGCCGAGGCAGAGAGCTAGGACCGGGGCGCACGGCCCCGCCATCGCAAAAGCGGAGCGACGCTCCGGCTCCGCACAGCGGCAGGCGGCCCCGGTCGACTGCGCCACCGGACGACGACTCGTGCGGTGGGCGTCCCCGCGGCGGTACAGAACCTCGGCCTCCCGCGCCGCGGGTCAGTTCGCGACCGGCTCCCGGTCCACCGGGTCGTACCCGCCGATGCCCGACCGTAGTTCGCGCCAGCGCCACCGCCCGCCCGCGTCGGTGGCCAGCGCGGGGGTCGGCCCGCCCGCACCGTCGCGCAGCCCGTCGATCAGCTCGCGCAGCGCCTCGACGGCGGTGTAGCGCGGCCGCCAGCGCAGCTCGGCGGCGGCCCGGCCGCTGTCCAGCACCGGCAGCCGGAGGAAGGCGGCGAAGAGCTCGGGGGCGGCGGGGGCGAGCCGGAGCCCCCATGCGGCGGCGACCGCGCCCTGGAAGAGGCGGTCCGGCACGGTGATCGGGCGGGCGCCGAAGACCTCGGCGAGCCGGTCGCGGTCGAGCACCGGCTCGGCGGCCAGGTTGAACGGCCCGCCCACCTCGCGGGTGAGCGCGGCCCGGACGGCGGCGGCCACGTCGGTGGCGTGCACCGCCTGCATGGTCAGCCGGGCGGGCAGCGGCAGCACCGGAATCGCCCCGGTGCGCAGTAGCCGATTCGGGAAGAACGGGCCGAGGAAGAGCCTGCGCTGCTCGGCGGCGGCCGCGCGCTGGAAGACGAAGGCGGGCCGCAGCCGGACCACCCGGCAGCCGGGGTGTTCCCACTCGAAGGTGTCGAGCAGCCGCTCCACGTACGCCTTCTCCCTGGTGTAGGCGGCGGTCGGCCTGCCGTCGGTCGGCCAGCTCTCGGTCACCGGGCGCAGGTCGGCGCGGGGTGAGTAGGCGCCGACCGAGGAGGTGTAGACCAGCGCGGTCACCGAGGAGGCGGCGACCGCGCGCAGCACCCGCTCGGTACCGGTGACATTGCCGCGCCAGGTGTCCAGCGGGGCGTGCATGGGCTGCATCATCCAGGCCAGGTGCACCACGGCGTCGGCGCCCGCGCAGATCGGGGCGAGGTCGTCGGTGCGAATATCGGCGCGCACCCACTCCACGCCCGGTGCCGGCTCGTCCGGGATGCGGCGCGCCACCGCCCTGATCTTGTCGACGGCGGGGTCCCCGATCAGTGCGGCGAGCACGGCGGTGCCCACATTGCCCGACGCGCCGAGCACAACGACTCGCATTCCGGCCTCCTCGTTCGGTTCTCCTCTCCGCGCCCTACCCCGGCCAGCGAGCGGCACACCGGTGGTTTGCCGCCGGGGACGGGTGGTAGAGCGAGGCGTCCATTCACCGAGAGGAGATCAGCGATGGCACAGGTCAACCCGATCCAGGTGCAGAAGTTCCTGTCCGGCGTCGACTACCCGGCCGACCGCGACGACCTGCTGGCCGCCGCCAGGTCCAACAGTGCGAGCGACGACGTGCTCGACGCACTCGGCGACCTGCCCGAGCGCACCTTCGACGGGCCGAACGCGGTGAGCCAGGAACTCTCCTGACCAAGGCGAGCGTTCGCGCGGGGCACCCGGGGCGTAGCGTAGTAAGGCAACCCTTATTGCCGATATCGGAGGTAGCCCCGTGGCCCGACCCCGCACCACCCTCACCGTGTTGCGCACCGAACAGCTCACCCCGCACCTGATCCGGGTGCACTTCGGCGGCCCCGGCTTCGCGGCGTTCCGGCCGAGCGAGCACAGCGACTCCTACATCAAGCTGCTCTTCCCGCAGGAGGACGGCACCGAGGTGCAGCGCACGTACACCGTGCGCAGCGTCGACGTCGAGGCGGGCACGCTGGCCGCCGACTTCGTCTACCACGGGGCCGAGGGCATCGCCGGGCCGTGGGCGGCCTCGGTCCAGCCGGGCACCACCATCGACGTCTACGGCCCCGGCGGCGCCTACACGCCGCGCGCCGACGCGGACTGGCACCTGCTCGCCGGCGACGAGGCGGCGCTGCCCGCCATCGCCGCCGGGCTCGAGGCGATGCCCGCCGACGCCGTCGGGGTGGCGTTCGTCGAGGTGGCCGGGGTGGAGGAGGAGCTCAAGCTCGATCATCCGGACGGGATCGAGCTCACCTGGCTGCACCGCGGCGACCGGCCGCCGGGTGAGCTGCTCGCCGAGACGGTGCGGGTCGCCGAGTGGCGCGAGGGGCAGGTGCAGGTGTTCGTGCACGGCGAGGCGCAGGCCGTCATGCACGATATTCGCCGGTACGTGCGCCGGGAGCGCAATGTGCCCGCCGAGTGGGCGGCCTCGATCTCCGGGTACTGGCGGCGGGGGCGCACCGAGGAGGGGTTCCGGGAGTGGAAGTCCGATCTCAAGAAGACCGAAGGGTGATGTCGCGATCGCCCACCTTCCGGCGGCGCTGACAGCGCTCCGGCTCGGCTGATGTGTGGGCAGGCGGAGCCGAAGCGATACGGGACGCGCCGGACGGTGGCCGTCCGGGCGAGCCCGACGCCGGTAGCGTCGAGCACATGAGCGCTCTCGATGTCGCGATCATCGGCTACGGCCTCGCCGGCTCCGTCTTCCACGCCCCGCTGATCGCGGCCGACCCGCGCCTCCGCGTCGCCACCGTGATCACCGGCTCGGCCGAGCGCGCCGAGCAGGCCCGGCGCGAGCACCCCGGCGTCCGGGTCCTGGAGACCCCCGACGCCCTCTTCGCCGACCCGGCGGGCACGGCCCTTGTCGTCGTCGCCACGCCGAACCGCACGCACGCCCCGCTGGCCGCGCTGGCACTCGACGCGGGCATCCCGGTGGTCGTCGACAAACCGTTCACGGTGACCGCCGACGAGGCAGCGGCCCTGGTGACCCGCGCGAACGAGCGGTCCCTGCTGCTCACCGTGTTCCAGAACCGCCGCTGGGACGGCGACTTCCGCACCGTCCGCCGCCTGGTCGAGGAGGGCGTGCTCGGCCGCGTGCACCGCTTCGAGAGCCGCTTCGAGCGCTGGCGCCCGACGCCGAAGGGCGGTTGGCGCGAGGTCGGCGGCCCGGCGGACGCCGCAGGCATCCTCTACGACCTCGGCCCGCACCTGGTCGACCAGGCCATCGTGCTGAACGGCCCGGTCACCGAGGTCTACTGCGAACTCGACCGGCTGCGCCCCGGCATCAGCACCGACGACGACGCCTTCGTCGCCCTGCACCACGCCTCCGGCGCCCGCTCCCACCTCTGGGCGAGTGCGCTCGCCCCCCGCCTCGGCCCCCGCTTCCGCGTCCTCGGCGACCGCGCGGGCTACCAGGTCGACGGCCTCGACCCGCAGGAGGCCGCGCTCCGCGAAGGCCGCCGCCCGGACGACGGAAAGCCGTGGGGCACGGTCGATTCCGCGCACTGGGGCACCGTCGGCGCGGAGCTGGACGCCGAGCCGGTCCCCACCCTCCCCGGCGACTACCCGGCCTTCTACGCGGGCGTCGCCGCCGCGCTCATCGACGGCGCCCCCGCCCCGGTCGATCCCCGCGACGCCGTCACCGGCCTGCGCGTGCTCGAGGCCGCCCGCAGCTCGGCCGAGTCCGGGAGCGTCCAGCGGCTGTAGCCCGCCCCCAACCCGCTTGCCGGGCACCGCGATCGGGCCCGGCCCGGTAGGGTGCGGCGGTGGACTCCGCCGAGTTGATCGACCGGGGCAGGTCGCTCGCCGACAACCTGACCTCGACCCAGCTGCCGCCGCCGTGGTGGCTGGTGCTCGCCACCGGTGCGGTGGCCTTCCTCCTCGTCGCCTACACCCCGGTCTGGCGGGTCACCCGCGCCGCGGTGACGATCGCGCACGAGGGCGGGCACGCCGGGGTCGCGCTGCTCTCCGGCCGCAGGCTGAGCGCCATCACGCTGCACTCGGACACCTCCGGGCTGACGGTCTCCAGCGGCAAGCCGTACGGCATCGGCATGATCCTCACCGCCTTCGCGGGCTACCCGGCGCCGCCGCTGGTGGGGCTGGGTTTCGCGGCGCTGCTCGGCGCCGACCGGATCACCCTGGTGCTGTGGACGACGATCGTGCTGCTGGCCGCCATGCTGATCAAGATCCGCAATCTCTACGGCGCGCTCACCGTCTTCGTGGTCGGCGGGGCGGTGTTCGCGGTCTCCTGGTTCGGCAGCGACCTGCTGCAGGCCGGGTTCGCCTACCTGACCACCTGGTTCCTGCTGATCGCCGGGATCAGGCCGGTGGTGGAGCTGCAGCGCACCCGCAGCCGGGACGGCTCCCGGGATTCCGACGCCGACCAGCTGGCCGGGCTGACCCGGCTCCCCGCCGTGTTCTGGGTGCTCGTCTTCGCCGCGCTCGCCATGTTCGCGCTGCTCATCGGGGGTCGCATGCTGCTCGCCGACGCCACCGGGGTGTGCGTGCCCTACCTCTCCGACGCCCGCTGCCCCGAGCCGGAGGTCACCGCTCCGTAGCCGCGCCGAGGTTTGCGCCCGCCCGCTCGCGGCACGACTACCGCGAAGGCACGAATCCGGCGAACGGAAGGAGCGACCCACCATGACCGAGAATCTCGACGGCGTAAGGGCCCTGATCATCACCTCGCAGACCGGGGTGGAGCACGACGAGCTCGTCGACCCCAGGCAGTGGCTGCTCGGCAAGAACGCCACCGTCGTGCACGCCGCCCCGGAGCGCGGCGACGTGCAGACCTTCCGGCACGACACCGAGAAGGACGAGGTGGCGACCGCCGACACCGCGCTGGCCGACGTCTCCGCCGCCGACTTCGACATCCTGGTCGTCCCCGGCGGCACGGTGAACGCCGACAAGCTGCGCACCGAACCCAAGGCGGTCGAGCTGGCCACCGAGTTCGCCAGGGCGGGCAAGCCGATCGCGGCCATCTGCCACGGCCCGTGGCTGCTGGTCGAGGCGGGGCTGGTGCGCGGCAAGACGCTCACCAGCTATCCGTCGCTGCGCACCGATATCGGCAACGCGGGCGGCGCCTGGGTGGACGAGGCGGTGGTGCGCTCCACCGACGACGGCTGGACCCTCATCACCTCGCGCAACCCCGACGACCTGCCCGACTTCGACACCGCCATCGGCGAGCAGCTGGTGCCGGCGCACTGAGCCGTCCGGCGGCCCTTCTCGGAGAAGGGCCGCCGAGCCGCGCTCACCCCGGCCGATCCGCGCCGAGCAGCTCCGCGATGTGCCCGGCGATCTCCGCCGGTGTTCCGGCCGCCGGGACCGTCCAGCCGCGCTCGTCCGGGCGCAGCGGCTCCAGCGCCGCCAGCTGGCTGTCCAGCAGGCTCGCCGGCATGAAGTGCCCGCGCCGGGCGGCGAGCCTGCGCGCCAGCTCCGGGCGCGCGACGTCGAGGTGCGCGAAGCGGACCCCGGCCACCAGCGCGCGCAACCGGTCCCGGTAGCACAGGGCCAGCGCCGAGCAGCTCAGCACCCCGCCGCTCGCGGCCAGCCGGGCGCCTGCGGCGTCCAGCCAGGGCCACCTGTCTGCATCGGTGAGCGCGATCCCGGCGTGCATCTTCGCCCGATTGGCGGGCGGGTGCAGCTCGTCCCCCTCGGTGAACGGCACCCCGAGCCGGGCCGCGAGCAGCTCGCCGACCGTGGTCTTGCCACTGCCGGAGACCCCCATGAGCACCAGCGGGGTCAGGGCGTGCGCCACTGCTCGTCGGTGAGCCGCTCACTCGCCTGCGGCCCCATCAGCAACATGCCGCCGTCCACCACGTAGGACGCCCCGGTGACGTACCCGGCCGCGGGCGTGGTCAGGAACGCGACCACCGCCGCCACCTCCTCCGCGTGCCCCGGCCTGCCCAGCGGATAGCCGGGGCGCGGCTGCGCGCGCGGGTCGGCATCGTCCTGCCCGGTCATCGGCGTCGAGATCTCGCCGGGCGCAACCGAGTTCACCGTGATCCCGTGCTCGGCCAGCTCCAGCGCCAGCACCTTGGTGAGCGCGCCGAGCCCGGCCTTGGCCGCACAGTACGGCGCCGCGCCGACCCGGGGGGCGTGCTCGTGCACGCTGGTGATGTTGACGATGCGGCCACCGCGCCCGGCCGCGATCATCCTGGCCGCCGCGCGCTGCGCGCAGAGGAAGGCGCCGTCCAGGTCGACGCTCAGCACCGAGCGCCAGGTGTCGAAGTCCAGCTCCATGGCCTTGGTCGCGCTGCCGGTGCCGGAGCAGTTCACCAGCACGTCGACCCCGCCGAGCTCGTCGGCGAGTTCGTCGACCGCGGCGGCGGCGCCGGGCAGCTCGGTCAGGTCGAGGTGCCGGACGACGGCGGTGACACCGAGCTCGCGGGCCGCGGCGGCGGTCTCCTCCGCGCCCGCCCGATCCTGGTGATAGGTGACGCCGACATCGACCCCGCCGCCCGCCAGCGCGAGGGCGATCGCGCGGCCGATCCCGGAGTCGGAGCCGGTGACGACGGCGCGCCGCGGCGCCCCGGTGTTTTCGTGTGGAAGCGGTGCGATGGTGGCCATGCGCGGCGGCTACCCCGGCCGCGCACCGCCACACACCGCCGCCACCTGCGGCAGGATGGGCCGCATGGAACTGCGTATCTTCACCGAACCGCAGCAGGGCGCGGACTACGACACCCTGCTGAACGTCGCGCGCACCGCCGAGGATCTGGGGTACGACGCGTTCTTCCGCTCCGACCACTACCTCGCCATGGGCGGCGCCGACGGCCTGCCCGGCCCCACCGACGCCTGGATCACGCTGGCCGGGCTGGCCCGCGACACCAGCCGCATCCGGCTCGGCACCCTGGTCACCGCCGCCACCTTCCGGCTGCCGGGCCCGCTCGCCATCCAGGTGGCGCAGGTGGACCGGATGTCCGGCGGGCGGGTGGAATTCGGCCTCGGCTCCGGCTGGTACGCCGACGAGCACACCGCCTACGGCATCCCCTTCCCGGACCGGCGGCTGGCCCGGCTGGAGGAGCAGCTGGCCATCGTCACCGGGCTCTGGTCGACCAAGCCGGGCGACACCTTCGACTACGCGGGCGAGTTCTACACCCTCACCGGCTCCCCCGCGCTGCCCAAGCCGGTGCAGGACCCGATCCCGGTGCTGGTCGGCGGCGCGGGCCCGAGCCGGACCCCGCGGCTGGCCGCCCGCTACGCGAGCGAGTTCAACATGCCGTTCGCCTCGATCGCGGACTCCGCCGCGCAGTTCGACCGGGTGCGCACCGCGGTCGCCGAGCACGGCCGCCGGGACGACCTGGTCTACTCCAACGCGCTCGTCGCCTGCGTGGGCGGCAGTGACGCGGAGGTCGCCCGCCGGGCCGCCGCCATCGGCCGCGAGGTCGACGAGCTGAAGCAGAACGGCCTGGCGGGCTCGCCCGCGGAGGTCGTCGACACGCTCGGCCGCTACGCCGAGATCGGCTCCAGCCGGGTCTACCTGCAGATTCTCGACCTCGAGGACCTCGACCACCTCGCGCTGGTGGCCGAGCAGGTGATGCCGCACCTGTGATCCCGGACTCATAGCCGAGAATTAGCCGCCATTCCCCGATTCGCCTTGTGACTCACGGGTAAGCCCACCGATGTCAGCACTGAACGCGACTTTCGGAGGACATCGTGGCCGAGAACACCGGACCCCGCGAGGGAATCAAGGGCGTTGTCGAGGATGTGAAGGGCAAGGTCAAGGAGGCCGCCGGGATCGTCACCGGGAGCGACCGCCTGGAGGGCGAGGGCAGGGCCCAGCAGGACAAGGCCGAGTCCCAGCGCGAGGTCGCCCAGAAGGAGGCCGAGGCCGAGAAGGCTCGGGCCGAGGCGAGCGTGGACGAGGCGCGGCAGCGCGGGTTCCAGAACTAGGAAGTGTGCGCGGCCCCGAGAGGGGAACGCCGCGGGTGGGCTGTCCGGACGGGCAGCCCACCTTCCGTCGGTTCGGGCACGGAACCGGCGACCGTATCCACCCCGAGTTCGAACGCGAGGATGCCCGATGACGCGCGAGACCCCGGCGGCCGGCCAAGGCACAACCGCTGGTTCGACCGACAGCTACGACAACATCGAACCCTGGTTCGAGAAGCTGGCCGCGCTCGCGCCGGGCGATCCGGACCGGGAGGCCGTCCGCCGCGAGATCATCGCCCGCTGCCTCCCGCTGGCCGCGCACATCGCGCGCAAGTTCGCCGGGCGCGGCGAGTCCTACGACGACCTGCTGCAGATCGCCCGGCTCGGCCTGGTGCTCGCGGTCGACCGCTTCGACGTCGAGCGCGGCTCGTCCTTCCTCTCCTTCGCGGTGCCGACCGTGATGGGCGAGGTCCGCAGGCACTTCCGGGACCACACCTGGTCGCTGCGGGTGCCGCGCAGGCTCAAGGAGGTCCAGCTGCTGATCGGCCCGGCCGTCGAGGCGCTCTCGCACTCGCTGGGCCGGCTGCCGACCGCCCGCGAGATCGCCGCCGACCTGGAGCTCGACCTCGCCGAGGTGACCCAGGCGATGGTGGCGAGCAACGCCTACCAGACCAACTCGATCGACGCCGCCGGCAACGACGACGGCGAGCACACCCCGCTCGCGCTGCGCGACACCCTCGGCCGCGAGGAGCCCTCCTACCAGCTGCTCGAGGACGCCATCGCGGTGCGACCGCTGCTGGCGGCGCTGCCCGAGCGCGAGCGCGAGGTGCTGGTCATGCGCTTCTTCGAGAACCGGACGCAGACCCAGATCGCGGCCCGCCTCGGGGTCTCGCAGATGCAGGTCTCGCGGATTCTCACCAGGACCCTCGGCACGCTGCGCGCGCAGGCACTCGGCGACGAGGCGGCCGGCCGTGTCGCCTGACGCGGCGGGCGGGCAGCCCGAGGTCCCGGAGTCGGAGCGCACCGCGGCGCTGGCCGAGCGGGTCGCCGAGGAGGCAGCCCGCACCGGGCGCACCGTCGCGGTGGCGGAATCGCTGACCGCGGGGCGAATCGCCGCCGCCCTCGGCGCCGCGCCGGATTCGGGCACCTGGTTCCGCGGCGGCGTCGTCGCGTACGCCGCCGAGGTCAAGCGGACCGTGCTGGGCGTCCCGGACGTGCCGGTCGTCACCGCCACCGCCGCCGGGACCATGGCGACCGGCGTGCGCGGGCTACTCGACGCCGATGCCGGGGTCGCGGTAACCGGGGTCGGCGGCCCCGGCGACCAGGACGGGGAGCCGGCCGGGTCGGTGTGGTTCGGGGTCGCCGTCGGCGGCGATACCGCGACCAGCCACCACGTCTTCGACGGCGATCCGGTCGAGGTGCTGGAGCAGACCGTCACCCGCGCGCTGGAGCTGCTGCGGGACGCGGTCGCGACCGGCCACGCGGAGCTCGGCGACCAAGTGTCCGAATAATCCGGATACTGGCGGTATGCGCCTTCGCCGACCCGCCCGCGCCCTGATCGCCGCCTGCGTCGTCGCCACGGCCGCCGCCTGCGGCACGGAGGATCCGGACGACTTCCCGCCGCCACCGAGCGGCTTCCCGACCGCGCCGGTCGCGACCTCGGCCGCGCCGAGCGACCCGGGCGGAACCCCGGACCTGGACGCCCCGGCCGAGATCGGCACCGGCATCGACGTGCCGTGGGGACTCGCCTTCCGCTCGGACGGCACCGCCTTCGTCGCCGAGCGGGACACCGGCCGCATCCTGCGGATTCCGCCCGGCGGCGGCTCCGCCGAGCCCGTGTACGAGGTCCCCGGCGTGGTAGCGCGCGGCGAGGGCGGGCTGCTCGGCCTCGCCGTCTCCCCCACCGACCCGGAGCTGCTCTACGCCTACTTCACCGCGGAGTCGGACAACCGCATCGTGCGGTTCCGGCTCGGCGAGCAGCCGCAGGTGGTGTTCCAGGGGCTGGCGAAGGCCGGGAACCACAACGGCGGGCGGATCGCCTTCGGCCCGGACGGGATGCTCTACGTCGGCACCGGCGACGCCGGGGAGCCGCGCCGCTCCCCCGACCCCGCCGACCCGAGCGGCAAGATCCTGCGGCTCACCCCGGACGGGCAGGCGGCGCCGGGCAACCCGGAGCCCGGCTCGCCGGTCTACAGCCGCGGGCACCGCAATGTGCAGGGGCTGGCCTGGGATGCCGGGGGCAGGCTCTTCGCGGCCGAGTTCGGCCAGAACCGGCTGGACGAGATCAACCTGATCGAGCCGGGCCGCGACTACGGCTGGCCCGCGGTGGAGGGCGCGGGCGGGGCGGCTCGCGGGTACGCCGACCCGCTCGTCACCTGGGGCACCGACGAGGCGTCGCCCTCCGGCATCGCCATCGCGGGCAGCACGCTCTACGTCGCCGCGCTGCGCGGGGAGCGGCTGTGGACGGTCCCCATCGGCCCGGACGGGCTCGGCACGCCGAGCGCCGAGCTGGACGGCCGCTACGGCAGGCTGCGCACGGTCGCCGTCGCACCGGACGGGTCGCTCTGGCTCAGCACCTCGAACACGGACGGCCGCGGCGACCGGAGCGACGGCGACGACCGGATCATCCGCTTTCCCGCGCGCTGATCCAGCCGCCGCCCGAGGTCTCCGAGGGTCAGAGGTACTGACCGCAGACCGGCCACGCCCCGGCGCCCTGGGTGGCGAGCACGTTCTCGGCAACCCGGATCTGCTCCGCGCGGCTGGCGTTGTGCGGCATGCCGCTGCCGCCGTTGGCGGACCAGGTGCTCGGGGTGAACTGCAGCCCGCCGTAGTAGCCGTTGCCGGTGTTGGTCGACCAGTTGCCGCCGCTCTCGCACTGCGCCACCTGGTCCCAGTCGTTGCCCGCGGCCGATGCGGTCGCGGCCATCCCGAACGGCACCGCCGCGAGTGCGCCGGTGACCGCCGCGACGCCGAGGGCGCGGCCGATGGTCCGGGTCTGCTTGGTCTTCCGCTGCTGGGACATGCGTTTCCTTCCCTGCGCCCGCCGGTCCGCACCGCGAACCCCCGCCCCCGGGACGATCTCGGGGTCCGCCGGACCGCGGGGCGGGGTCGCCGGCTTACGCCGGTCCGGCTCGGGCCGCGCTCCGAAGCGCAACCGCAGGCGACGATAACGAACCAATCTCGGCAGATCACGCACCGGTAACTGCTTCGCTATTCGAATTGTTTCCCGAATTGCGGCGAACATTCCCAGGTGGAAAGCATCTTCCGGTGTCGACCAAAACGGCAATGCACCGGTCAAACAGTGATGATTGTCACCGATTCCCCGTGCTTTCGAGCACAGCCATCGCCGCGTTGTGCCCGCCGATGCCGCTCACCCCGCCGCCGCGCACCGCGCCCGCACCACAGCAGAGAACCCCCGGCTGCCCGGTCGCGACGCCCCAGCGGGCGGCCGGGTCGTCGTCCGCCCCGGCCTCCCGGAAGGGAAAGGCCAGGTCACCGTGGAAGATGTGGCCGCCGGGGAGCCCGACCTCGCGCTCCAGGTCGAGCGGTGACTTGGCCTCGAGGCACGGCCTGCCGTCGGCGTCGCGCGCCAGGCAGCCTGCGATGGGCTCGGCCAGGACCGCGTCGAGCCGGGCCAGCGCCGCCGCCACCGCGCGCTCCCGCGCGCCGTCCGGATCGGCCGCGAACAATCGCGCGGGGGTGTGCAGCCCGAAAAGCGTGAGGGTGTGCATTCCGCGCTCGGCGGAATTCCGGTCGAGAATCGAGCGGTCGGTCACGGTATGGCAATAGATCTCCGACGGCAGCGCGGCCGGGAGCCCGCCCGCCTCGGCTTCCCGATAGGCCGCGGCCAGTTGCGAATACGTCTCGGCGATATGGAAGGTGCCCGAGAACGCCTCCCGCGGCGACACTTCCGGGTCGCGCAGCCGGGGCAGCCGGTCCAGCACCATATTGATCTTGAGTTGCGCGCCCTCCGGCTTCGGCCCCGGCGCGCGGCCGAGCAGCCGATCCAGTTCGTAGGGCGCGGCATTCACCAGCACGTGCCCGGCGGTCGCCGCCCCGGCGGCACCGGTCGCGCCGTCGGCATAGGCCACCGCGCCGGTCTCGATCCGGGTGACCGCGCAGTCGGTGACGATCTCGGCCCCGGCCCGCATCGCGGCCGCGGCGAGTTCGGCGGTGAGCGCGCCCATGCCGCCGATCGGGACGTCCCAGTCGCCGGTGCCGCCGCCGATCACGTGGTAGAGGAAGCAGCGGTTCTGCCGCAGCGACGGGTCGTGCGCGTGCGTGAAGGTGCCGATCAGGGCATCGGTGCAGGCGACGCCGCGCACCACGTCGTCGGCGAAGGTGCGCTCGAGCAGCGCGCCGAGCGGCTCCTCGACGACCGCGGCCCAGAGTTCGTCGTCGCCGAGCCGGGCCCGCAGCTCGGCGCGGGTCGGCAGCGGCTCGGTGAGCGTCGGGAAGACGGCCCGCGCGAGCGCGCCGGTGCGGGCGCCGAACTCGCCCCAGGCGCGGTGCTCGCGGTCCGCGCCGGTGATCCGCCGGAAGCTCGCCGCGGTGCGCGCCGGATCGCCGGTGTCGATCAGCAGCCCGGTGTCGCCGACCGGCGTGTACGAGGAGATCCGGCGGCGCGCGGTGCGGAAGTTCAGCCCGAGGTCGGTGACGATCCGCGCGGGCAGCAGGCTCACCAGGTACGAGTAGCGGGAGAGCCGGGCGCCGACCCCGGGGAAGGTCAGCGCCGAGACGGCGGCGCCGCCGGTGTGCGCGGAGCGCTCCAGCACCGCGACCCGGCGGCCCGCCCGCGCCAGGTAGGCCGCCGCGACCAGGCCGTTGTGCCCGCCGCCGACGACGACCGCGTCGTAGTTCTCGTGCTCGGGTCGCATGTCACCTCGTTACCACCCCGCACCGGCGATTCCCGGCGGGCGACACGCGCCGATCCAGCACAACAGCCGGGCGCCGCCGCTGTGAGTGTCCCCGACTACCGCCTGACCGGCAGCTTTCCAGCGATCCCGCTCCTACCGTGAGGTGGACCACATTCCCACGTCCGAGAGCAGCCCATGAATTCCACTGACAGCCCCCTGGTGGTCTACTCGCGCGAGAGCGAGATCCTCGACTACTTCGGCAAATGCGAGGCGTGCGGCTACCCGGCCCGCGCCACAGCCACCACCGAGATGCTGGCGGGCGGCGGCGTGCAGACCGCCGTCGTCGCCGCCTGCTCGCTGCCCTGCGGCTGGACCGGCCGGGTCCCGCTCACCACCATGACCGGGCGGGTGCGCCGCTGACGCTCAGCCGCCGTTGACCACGCAGGCGTAGCCGAGGTGCGTTCCGGTGCCGACCCGCACGTCGCCCGCCACGGTCGGCTCCCGGTCGGGCGCCTGGACGGCCTCGAGCCGGTGCGGCCCCGGCACCGCCGGGATCCAGGTGAACAGCGCGTTGCCGCTGTCGGGCACCCGCACCGCGATCGGGATGCCGTTGTCCAGCAGCGTGACCGGCTCCACCGCGTTCGTCACCAGCACCTGCACGGTGTAGGTGCAGCCGGTGCCGTAGGTGGTGGAGGAGCCGAAGTTGATGTCGCCGAGCACCCGCATCTGGGTGGCGGTGGCCGCTGCCTCCGGGGCGGCGGCCGTGCCGAGCGCCGCCGCGAACGCCAGTGCCGCGGCCACCCGCAGCACGCCGTCGCGGTGCGAGCGGGTGTGACCGCCCGGCTCCCCCGCGGGTACGGCCGTCGCGGCGGACCGCGGTCCGGAGCGGCGACGATTCCCGCCGCGCGGGAACGGAACCTCCGGGGCTTTCCGGCTGGCACGGGGCACGGCGCGATCCATGGCGGTCCCTTCGACGTCGGAGGGCGAGCGGACCTCGATCCTCACCCGCCCACCGGGTGGCTGTGACCGGAATCACCGAGCACGCTGCCCGGCAACGGCGTTCGCGCTCAGCTCGCGGCGCGCACCACCACGATCGGGATCTCCACCGAGTGCAGCAACCCGTTGCTGGTGGAGCCGAGCAGCATCCCGGTGAAACCGCCGCGGCCCCGGCTGCCCACCACCACGAGCTGGGCGTTCGCCGATTCGTCGAGCAGCGAGCGCACCGGCCGGTCGGCCACGACGATCCGGCGCACCGGCACCTCCGGGTACTGCTCGGCGTAGCCGGCCAGGCTCTCGGCGAGCGCCGCCTCCTCGCCGGCGCGCACCCCGGCCCAGTCGTCGATCGGCAGGTCGAGCCCGCTGGTGTCGCGCCAGGCGTGCAGCGCGGTCAGCCCGACGCCGCGGAAGGCGGCCTCGGCGAAGGCGACCTCGAGCGCGCCGACGCTGTTCTCGGTGCCGTCCACCCCGACCAGCACGGGTTTGCTCGCGGCCACCGGGTCGGTCGCGGCCGGGGTGCGCACCACCGCGACCGGGCAGTGCGCGTGCCCGGCCACCGCGGTGCTCACCGAGCCGAGCAACCCGCGCCGGAAGGCGCCGAGCCCGCGGCTGCCGAGGACGAGCCGGTGCGCGGTGCGCGAGCGGTCGAGCAGGGTGGGCACGATGAAGTCGAAGGTCAGCTCGGCGGTCACGGTGACCGGCCCGCCCGCCGCCGCCTCGGCGATCCGCGCCGCCTCGCGCAGCGCCTGTTCGCCCTCGTCCCGCAGCCAGTCGCGCTCGCCCGCGGGCAGCGTCGGCCGGTCGCCGTAGCCGAACGGGACGGCCATCGAGCAGAGCAGGTGCAGCGGGCGGCCGTGCAGCCGCGCGTCGACCGCGGCCCAGGCGGCGGCGTGGTACGCCGTCTCCGAGCCGTCCACCGCGGCGACGATCGGGGCGTTCGGGGCTGGCGTCGGTTCCGGCACGATACTTCCTCTCCGTCGGGGAAATCCCCCTCCATCATTGCCCGCGACCCGCCCGGCGCGGGGAGGTGTCGCCGTGGTGTTGCGCACCGTAGCGTTCACCTCGATAACCAGGCGGAAGGGAGCCGAACAATGACGGATTCCACGGCCGCTCCGCTGCCGTACGCCGGAGTTGCCGAGACCGCGGCCGAAGTGCGCGCGGGCAAGACCACCGCCGCGGAGGCCGTTGACCAGGCATTGGAGCGGATCGAGCGCGCCGAGCCGCGGCTGCGCGCCTTCCCCCTCGTCCTGGCCGAGCGGGCGCGGGCCGAGGCCGCCGAGCGGGACGCGCGGCAGGCCGCGGGCGCGCCGCTCGGTCCGCTGCACGGCGTGCCGATCGCGGTCAAGGACGAGCTCGACGTCGCCGGTGCGCCGACCGGCTACGGCGGCGTCGCCGCCGGGAGCGGGCCCGCCGCCGCCGACGCCGAGGTGGTGCGCCGCCTGCGCGCGGCCGGTGCGGTGATCGTCGGCAAGACGGCCATGCCGGAGTTCGGCATCTGGCCCTACACCGAGAGCGCCGCGGTCGGCCACACCCGCAATCCGTGGTCTGCCCGGCACACCCCCGGCGGCTCCAGCGGCGGCTCCGCCGCGGCGGTGGCGGCCGGGCTGGTGCCCGCGGCCACCGGCGCCGACAGCGGCGGCTCGATCCGCATCCCGGCCGCCTGCTGCGGGGTGTTCGGGCTGAAACCGCAGCGCGGCCGGGTCAGCAGCGCCCCGCGCCCGGACCTGTGGGGCGCGCTCGGCACGATCGGCGTGCTCACCAGGACGGTGGCGGACAGCGCGCTGCTCTACGACGTGCTCGCGGGCACCGTCGCCGCCGACCGCTGGCACGCGCCCGCGCCCACCTCCTCCTACACCGACCTGGAGCCGGGGCCGCGGCTGCGGATCGGGCTGCTGCTGCGCACCGGCGCCCCCGGCATCACCGCGGCCCCCTCCTGCGTGGCCGCGGTGCGGGAGACCGCCGAGGCGCTCGCGGGGCTCGGCCACGAGATCGTCGAGGACCGCTACCGGCTCCCCGACCCCACCGATGCCTTCCTCCCGCAGGTGATCAACGGCGTGCGGGTGGATGCCCGACGGATGCCACACCCGGAGCTGCTGGAGCCGCGCACCCGCGCGGTCATCCGGCTGGGCCGGGTGACGGTGCCGCCCGCGGTGCTGCGCTGGTCCGAGCGGCGCGGCGAGCGGCTCACGGCCCGGGTCAACGGGCTCTTCGACCGCTACGACCTGCTGCTCACCCCGACCCTGGCCGGGCCGCCGCCGCCGATCGGCAGGCTGGACGGCACCGGCATGGTGCGCGCCACCCTGCGCACGGTGCCGATGATCGCCTACACCGCGCTCTGGAACGTCTGCGGCAACCCGGCCGCCGCCGTCCCCGCCGGGTTCGCCGACGGGTTGCCGCGCAGCGTGCAGCTGGTCGGGCCGCCGAACGACGAGCACACCGTGCTGCGCGTGGCCGCGGAGCTGGAGCGGGTCCGGCCGTGGACGGCGGTGCCGCCGGGCTAGACCGGTTTCGCTCCGCGCCGCCCGGGCACTTCGCCTGCACCCGGACAGCCCCACCCAGGAGGAATCCATGTCCAGCGACGCCATCGTGCTGCTGCGCGAGGACCACAGGCAGCTCCGCGAGTTCGAGAAGGCGGGCGACGACGCGGCACCGCGGCAACCGTCGGTGCCGAGGAAGTCCGTCCCCGCGGTCACGGCCCGATGACCGAGCTCACCATGGGTGTCGAGGAGGAGTTCCTGCTCGTCGACCCGGAGACCGGGGCCCCCGCCGCCGCCAACCGCGCGGTCGCCGAGACCGCCGCGGCGGCGGGCGTCGAGCTCCAGCTGGAGCTCACCCGCTGCCAGGTCGAGACCAGCTCCGACGTGCACACCGACGCCGCGGCGCTCGACCGCCAGCTGCACGAACTGCGCGGCGCGGTCGCGCACTGCGCCGAGCGCAACCGGGTCCGGCTGCTGGCGGTGGCCGCGCCGCCGACCGTTCCGCACGAGTTCCCGCTCACCGATACCCCGCGCTACCGCGCCATCGGCGACGCCTTCGGCATGATCGCGCACGAGCAGGGGCTCTCCGGCTGCCACGTGCACGTGGCCGTGCCGGATCAGGAGATCGCGGTGCGCGTGAGCAACCACCTGCGGCCGTGGCTGCCCGCGCTGCTCGCGCTCAGCGCCAACTCCGCGATCTACCGCGGCTCGGACACCGGCTACGCGAGCTGGCGCAGCATCCTGTGGCGGCGCTGGCCGAGCGCGGGCCCGCCGCCCTACTTCCGCTCGGTGCGCGACTACGAGGCGGTGGTCGACACCATGCTCGCCTGCGGCAGCATCCTGGACCGCAAGATGGTCTACTGGGACGTCCGCCCGTCGCTCTCCTTCCCCACCATCGAGGTCAGGGTCGGCGACGTGCCCGCCACCGCGCGGGAGAGCACGCTGCTCGCCCTGCTGGTCCGCGGCCTGGTGCTGCACGCGCGGAAAGCGCTGGCGCGCAACGAGGAAGCCCCCGACATCCCGCACGAGATCCTGCGCGCCGCCTACTGGACCGCGGCCCGCTCCGGCCTCGACGGCGAGGCGCTGGAGCCGGTCTCCGGCCGGGTGCTCCCGGTCCCCGCGCTGCTGGACGAGCTGGTCCGGCGGATCGGCCCCGAACTGGACGAGCTCGGCGACCGCGCCTTCGTCACCGACGCCGTGGCCGAGGTGCTGAGCCGCGGCAACGGCGCGCGCAGGCAGCGCCGCGCCTACGCCCGGCGGCACGACGCCGCCGACGTGATCGCCGAACTGGCCGGCGCGACGCTGGAAGGTTGCGAGTTTTCCGGCGCACACCTCGGGTAGCCGCCCGCCGACGACTAGGAGGAACTCATGAGAGCGGTTACCTGGCAGGGCAAGCGCAAGGTCTCGGTGGACACCGTGCCCGACCCGAGGATCGAGGACCCCACCGACATGGTGATCCGGGTGACCTCGACCGCCATCTGCGGCTCGGACCTGCACCTCTACGAGGTGCTCGGCCCGTTCATGAGCCCCGGTGACATCCTCGGCCACGAGCCGATGGGGATCGTCGAGGAGGTGGGCAGCGAGGTCGGGTCGGTCGAGGTCGGTGACCGGGTGGTGATCCCCTTCCAGATCAGCTGCGGCCACTGCTTCATGTGCGGCCAGGGCCTCTCCACCCAGTGCGAGACCACCCAGGTGCGCGAGCAGGGCTCCGGCGCCGCGCTCTTCGGCTACTCGAAGCTCTACGGCCAGGTGCCCGGCGGGCAGGCGCAGTACCTGCGGGTGCCGCACGCCGACCACACCCACGTCCAGGTGCCGTCCGGCCCGCCCGACGACCGGTTCCTCTACCTGTCGGACGTGCTGCCCACCGCCTGGCAGGCCGTGCAGTACGCGGGGATCCCCGACGGCGGGTCGGTGACCGTGCTCGGGCTCGGCCCGATCGGTGACATGGCCTGCCGGATCGCCGCGCACCTCGGCTATCGGGTGATCGGCGTGGATCTGGTGCCGGAGCGGCTGGCCCGGGTCGCCGCCCGCGGCATCGAGACCGTCGACCTCTCCGAGGCCGGGGATTCCCTCGGTGCGGTGATCCGCGACCGCACCCAGGGTCGTGGCACCGACACCGTGATCGACGCCGTCGGCATGGAGGCGCACGGGTCGCCCGTCGCCTCGTTCGCGCAGAAGACCACCGGTTTCCTGCCCGATTCGGTCGCGGAGAAGCTCATGAACACCGCCGGTGTCGACCGGCTCGCCGCCCTGGAGTCGGCGATCGACATCGTCCGCCGCGGCGGCACCATCTCGCTCATCGGCGTCTACGGTGGCATGGCCGACCCGCTTCCGCTGCGGGTTCTCTTCGACAAGCAGATCCAGTTGCGCATGGGGCAGGCGAACGTCAAGCGGTGGGCACCGGAGATCCTGCCCCTGCTGACCGACGACGATCCGCTCGGCGTGGATTCCTTCGCCACGCATCGGCTGCCGCTCATCGGGGCGCCGCAGGCGTACGAGAAGTTCCAGCAGAAGAAGGACGGCGTGATCAAGGTGGTGCTCGACCCGGCCGCCTGATCCGGCCTCGCTACGGTGGGCCGGTGACCATTCGCGCGAAGATCTGCGGGATTCGTTCGGAACGGGACCTGCGTATCGCGGTGGAGGCCGGGGCGGACGCCGTCGGCTTCATCTGCGGGGTCACGCACGTCAGCGAGGATGCCCTGGAAGCCGATCACGCCGCCGAACTCTCCCGCCGCACACCGCCCTTCGTGACCCGAGTGCTGGTCACACATCTGGCGGATGCCACAGAGATCATCGCGCTCGCGGATCAGATCGGCGTCGACGTCATCCAGGTACATGGGTTGGTCACCGACGAGACCGTCCGGCGGGTGCACGCGCAGGCTCGCGGTCGCAAGGTGTTATGCGCAGTGCACGTGATCGGGCCCGATGCCATCGGTGCAGCTCGGCGCGTGGCAGCGAATTGCGATGGTGTCCTGCTGGATTCGCGCACCGCCGAGCGGCTCGGCGGCACCGGCGAAACGCACGATTGGTCGATCAGCGCGAAGATCGTGCGCGCACTGCGCGAGATCGGCCGCCCGGTGATCCTCGCGGGCGGCCTCGACCCCGGCAATGTCGCCGCAGCCATCGAGGCGGTCCGGCCCGGCGTCGTCGACGTCAACAGCGGAGTCGAGACGCCCGCCGGGGACAAGGATGCCGCCGCGTGCGCAGCCTTCGTCAACGCCGCACACGGCGCTGAGCCGCGGCGCTGAACACGACCGCACAGCTCCGATGCCGAGCAACACCTGCGCTCGAAGTCAGGCTCTGGCTGCCCGAAGTTCCAAGAACTCCTTGACCTCGGGCACTGTGTAGTGTGGCCGTACGGCCTGCGCGATGCCCTCGATATCCCGGTCCAAGCGGGTCGAGGCCAAGCCCCTGAACGTGTGCAGATCGGCCGATAGCAGCGCACACGATGCGGCGAAATCCCCTGCGGCCAGGTAGCTCTGCGCGAGATGCACCTGCCAGTGCCAGTGCTCGCGGGGCCAGGCGGCCGAGCTGTCGATCGCCGAACGCAGATGGACCTCCGCCCGCCGGTAGTCACCCGCCCGCATGAAGGCGAGCCCGGTCAGGCCGGTCAGCTCCGCCTCGGGAAGGTAGACCCACTCCGGGTCGTAGCCGCGAGTCGACTCGTAGGCCCGATGGGCGCGGCCGACGGCATTGGCGACCGCCGTGGTGTCGCCTGCCGCCCCCTGCGCCTCGGCCTCTCGAACCGCACAGAGAGCACGCAATCGCGGGCCGCCGTGCTTTGCGGCCGAGCGCTGAGCTGCCTGGGCGAGATTGACCCCGTCACGCGGGCGGTCACCTTCACGGAAGGCCACGATACTGGCGTTCAGCAGCGCGTGAGCGGCTGCGACCCCGTCACTCGCCGCGGTGGCGGCTTGGGCGGCGTCGGCGTAGTAGTGGCGCGCATCGTCGACTCGACCGGCGTCGTAGTGCACCCACCCGGCGGCTGTCATCATCTCCGCGCCGGCGCCGGCCAGCGCCCGGCCGGTCTCCTCGGAGTAACTGCCGGTGGCGAGCAGCTGCTCGACGTAGCGCACCTCATTGGCGGCCGTCCGACACAGCCGATCGCCCCCCACGACCAGGTCGAGCTCATGGATCTGACTGACGCTGGCATTGATCGCCGCGACATCGCTCACGCCGACCTGCACGCCCGCGGCAGATGCCGTTCGCCCCGGTGAACCGATGCCGGTTGCAGCTACAGCAGCGACGCCGAGCGTTCCGGCTCTGAAGAAGTTGCGACGGTCCACGTCCGCCTCCTCGTCCGACTCCACCACCAGGATAGCCAGCGGAACGTGCAACGCCTGCGCTACGCGGCGCAGGACACGGACGTCGTGCACGCCGGAACCGCCGCGCTCCAGCTGTGAGATCGCCGGTTGGGTATAGCCGAGGATCGCGCCCAGTTCGGTCTGCGTCATGCCGAGAGACCGGCGAACTCGACGGATGACCTCACCCGTCTTCATATGCATCCTGGTCACCCCGCCCTGATGAAGACTGTCCCGCGCACGAATCGGCCCGGCCCCAAAAATGTTGCTGGATAGCCCTTCTGCTCTTTCTCCAACCGTATACCGGCCTTCTTATATCGCAGAACAGCGGCCGATCTCGGCATTTCAGCGGCCTGCGGTCCAGCTTACGGTCGCTTCCGCACCCGGTACCGGGCCGCCGCCGGACAACCCAGCCGGCGCATTGGCCGCCGAGGGTGGCGGCCAGTGGCGAAAGCCCCCGGTGCCGGGTGAGCGCAGCAGCCACCTCACCGCTGCCGCACGAGCCAGATGTGCGGCTCTCGATTATCATTTACGGCACACGATTCGATTTTGCCGCCTGCCTGACGGCCGCGCTGGTGTTCGTACAGGAACACCAGCGGCGACGCTATGTCGAGGCGGTGAGCGTGGCCCCCTCCGGCGCGGACCAACTGCCCAGATTGCCGAACGAGCGTTTGTATCTGCAGCTTTGACCGATCCGCGCGACTCGAGGCAATCCCGTCGGCACCGCGACGTCAGCGTCGCGAGTAATGGGCGATGATGACGCCGGTGCCGGTGGTGACGCTGCGGGTGAGCTCGAATTCGGTGAGCGGGGCGTGGCCGTCGAAGAGGCGGGTTCCGGTGCCGAGGGTGAGGGGGTGGATCAGCAGGGAGTACCGGTCGATCAGCGACGCCGCGTGCAGGGAGCGGACGAGTGCGGCGCTGCCGATGATGGACAGGTCGGGGCCGGAGGTGGCCTTCAACTCGGCGACAGTCGCGACGGCGTCACCGGGGAGCAGGGTGGAGTTCTGCCAGGCGTCGGCATCCGGCAACGTCGTGGAGGCGACGAACTTGGTAGCGGCGTTCATGTGCGTGCTGAAGGGATTACCGTCGGTGGCGCTGCCCCAGGCGCGGTGGAAGTCCTCCCAGGTGCGGCGGCCGAAGAGCATGCCACCGGGCTCGGCCATGCCGCGCGCCATCTCCGCGCCCATGATCTCGTCGTTGTACCGGAGCCCCCACCCGCCGTGGGCGAACCCGCCCCGGGTGTCCTCATCGGGGCGGCCGAGCCCCTGAACGACCCCGTCGAGGGTGATGGACATGGTGACCGAGATCGAGCGCATACATCGTCCTTCCGCTGCCTGACATCAACAACGGTGCAGACGGCGAGCACGAACGGAACTCATCGGCCGATCAGAGCGGGTGGAACCCCGCCCCGACCGAACCGCGCGCGTTCAGATCGTTCACGATGGCGGCCATGGTAGTCCCGACCTCGGGGCCGAGGCAGCCGAGCCCCAGGTACGCGTTGACCATGCCGACCAGCGTGCTGCCGACCATGACCGGCGCCCCGGAGTCCCCCTCCAGCACGCACAGCTGGGTCCAGGTCTCCTGCGCGGTGTTCAGCACATCGCCCCAGGCGACGCCGCAGGTCTCGCCGCTGGTACGCCCCTTCTTGCAGACCACCGCGGGGAACTGGGCGGGCGCGCCGATGCCGGTGATGGTGGCGTTGCCGACCCGGTTCACCGGGGCCACCCTGGCGGGGTCGAACTGGATGACGGCGTAGTCCAGGTCCGGGTCGGAGTGCACGAAGCGGCCGACGACGCCGAGGTCGTGGTCGCGCTCGGCGACCACGGTGGCCCCGGCACCGCCGCAGTGCCCGGCGGTCAGCCCGACCAACCGGCCCGCGGCGTCGTAGCCGATGGTGGTGACGGTGCACTGCGCGGTGTTGTCGACGACGATCCCGGAGCCACCGCCCAGCGGGACGGGGGCGTCCTCGGCGGCGGCCGCGCCCGCCCCGAGCGGAACGAGGGCGAGCGCGGCGCCCGCGGTGACGGCCCGGGCGAGGCTGCGGTTCATGTCGATCTCCCGTCGGTGCCGCGGGGCGCGCGTCGTCCCCGTCGTATCCCTCGTCTACCCTGGCCGCCCCGGGCGGAAACGGCACTCAGTGGCCGGGGTGCACCCCGCTCACCTCGTTCGGCGCGCCGGGCAGCGTGACGCTCGCGGTGCGCTCGCCGGTAGCCAGGTCGATGCGGTGCACCTGGCCGGTGGCGGGGTCGGAGACGTAGGCGATCCCGCCGCGGACGAAGAGCGCGGGGCGCGGCTGCTGCCACTCCAGCGGCTCCTGCCAGGGCGCGAGCACCGGGATGCTGCGGGTGACGGCGGCGCGCACCGGATCGATCACGTGCAGCGCGCCGTCGGTGCTGAGGACGAGTGCCTCGCCGGCCGGGCCGCGGCCGAGCGAGCGGAAGGTGTAGCTGGTGCCGAGGTCGACCAGGCGCAGCCCGCCGGTGGCGGTGTCGATCAGCGAGACCTGCTGCGGGCGTTCCAGTTCCGCCTCCTCGTCCTGCTTGTAGTCGCCGAGCACGACGGGCGACGCGTCGCTGCCCGCCTGATTGCCGATGCGACCGTACGGGGTCGGGCTGGTGACCTTGGTGATCGCGCCGTTCCGGTAGACCAGCGCGCCGTTCCGACAGCCGATCACGACCGCCTCGCCCTGCGCGGTGGCCTCGCCGTGCACGCCGGGGCAGTCCTCGCTGCGGGCGATCTCGCGGCCGTCGGGGTCGAGCACGAGCATGCCGGTGCGGCGCTCCTCGGTGCCGAGCGAGACCACGAGCCTGCCGTCCGCGAGCTCGATGGCGACGCCGTGGTGCGGGGCGGCGGTGGTGTAGACGTCGGTCTCCGGGGTGCCGTGGGCCAGTGCGGCGGTGTCGAAGGCGGTGACTTCGCCGCTGCCGTCGGCGAAGAGCACGGTGCGCCCGGCGTGCCGCACCACGTGCCCCGGCTTCTCGGCCGGGAACTCGGTGCCGGTGAACCGGCCGGTGGTGGCGTCCAGCACCCGGAAGGCGGAGCCGCTGGTGACCACGATGTGCCGGTCGTCGCCCGCGGGGTTGAGCCGGGTGAAGCCGTCCAGGTCGACGGTGTGCCCGAGCTCGAGCGTGGTGCCGTCGAGCACCGCGATGCCGCCGTCGTAGGTCACCGTCACCGGGTCGGCGACGGTGGCGGGCTCGTCGCCGCCGCCGCAGGCGGTCGCGGTGAGCGCCACCGCGCAGGCGCCGACGGCGAGAGAACGGAACTTCATGTGCTACCTCATCTTTCGGATCACCCGGCGATGATGGCGGCGGTGTTGGCGCGCATCATGTCCAGGTAGGTGGGGGCGCCGCCGTCCGGCGGGGTGAGCGATTCGGTGTGCAGTGCGGTGACTCTCACCCGCACACCCGCCTGTTCGGCGAGGACGCGGGCGAGCCTGTCGGGCTGCGCGGAGTCGGCGAAGATCGTGGTCACCCCGGCCGCGCGCACCGCGGTCGCCAGCCCGGCCAGGTCGGCGGCGCCGGGCGAGGCCAGCGCGCTGCCGCTGGGCAGGACGACGCCGAGCACGTCGAGCCCGAAGCGCGCGGCGAGGTAGCCGAAGACGTGGTGGTTGGTGACCAGCCTGCGCCGCTCGGCGGGGAGCGCGGCGAAGCGCTCGGCCATCCAGCGATCCAGCTCGTCCAGCCGGGTGAGGTAGCCGTCGGTGCGGGCGCGCACGGCCGCGGCGTCGACGCCGGGCACGTCGGCGAGCACCCGGTCCCGGATGGCCGCCACCGCGGTGCGCACCCGGGCCGGGTCGGTCCAGAAGTGCGGGTCCGGGTTCGCGCTGTCGCGGTACGGCAGCGGGTTCACCTGCGGGCCCACCAGCAGCGTCGGCGTGCCGGCCGCGGCGGCGGACTCGACGTGGCGCAGCACGCCCTCCTCCAGGCCGAGGCCGTTGGCGACGACCAGCGCGGCCCGCTCCAGCCCGGCCGCCTGCTCGGCGGAGACGCCGAACGAGTGCGGGTCGCCGCCGGTCGGCATGAGCACGGTGACCGGGGCGGCGTCGCCGACAACGGCGCGGGTGAGGTCGCCGAGCAGGTCGGTGGTCACCACGATCTCGGCGCGCTCGGGGGTGCCGCCGCAGGCCGCGGCGGTGAGCACGGTCAGCCCGGCGAGCACCGCTGTGAACAGGCGCCTCATCGGCCGGCCCGGGCGAGGTGCGCGGGGGTGATGTCGAGCGGGAAGGCACGGGCGACGCGCAGGTCGTCCAGGTAGTCGATCTCGTACACGAGGCGGCGCTCCGGGTCGGTGAGGTAGGCGCGGGTGGTGTCGACGGCGATCCGGGCGGGGGCGCCGGGGGTGGTCAGCGGGCGGCGGGCGAGTTCGGCGCCGGTCGCGGGGTCGAGGGCGCGGAGCACGCCGTCCGGGGCGAGTGCGAGCACGGGGGTTCCCTCCCCCGCGGTGGCGGCGGCAAGGACCGGGCCGGTGTCGAAGCGGGTCCAGGTGCCGCGGGCGACGTCGAGCAGCCAGAGCCCGCGCCGGCCCGCCGGGGCGGTGAGCGCGCTCGCGCCGGGGCGCTGGGTGAAGGCGGTGGCGCGGTCTTCCGGGGCGGTGCCAGGGGGGTACGGGACCGTGCGGGCGGTCTCCCCGGCGACCACGAGCGCGCCTGTCGCGCAGCTGAATACGGCGCCGCGCCTGGTCACGGCCGCTGCCCGTGGTTCGGGGCAGGGCTCGGCGAGGGTGCGGCGGACGGTGCCGTCGCGTTCGCGCAGCCGCACCTGCCCGCTCGCGGGGTCGACGCTGGCCAGGGCGCCGTCGATCGGGAGGGTGGCGCCGGGCACGGTCACCGGAGCGGGGACGCGGCCCGCGTCCAGCGCGGTGCGGTCGAGGACGGTGGCGGTATCGCCCGAGTCGAGCACGGCGACAGCGCGATCGGCCGCGGCCGTGACGACGGGGGGCGCGGTGAACTCGCCGCGGACGCCGGGGGCCGTGCGGTAGTAGTGCGCGTGGTCGTCGTGGTCGACCATCCAGGCGCCGGCGTCGGCGACCCGTACGGTGCCGTCGGCGGAGAGGTAGGCGTAGCGGCCGTCGCTCGTGGCGGCGGTGACGCCGGGGAGCGGGTCGAGCCGGGTGAGCTCCTCCGTGATCAGGTCGAGCACCCGGATCTCGCCGGTTCCGGCGTCGGCGAGCACCAGCCTCGGCTGCTCCTCGGCGGTCTCCTCCGCGCCCTCGACGTAGCCGTGCGGAGCCTCCGCCTCCGGCGCGAGCACCGGGTCGGCGGCGCAGCCCGCCAGAACCGCGGCGACCGCGGCCACCGCCGCCGCCGGGCGGGCACCGCGACGCAGCCGCTCGCGCAGCGCGGCAAGCAGGGCGGAGCCGAAGAACAGCGCTACCGCGCACGCCGCGATCGTCGCCCCGGCCGCGGTGCCCGCATGCCAGGAGACCAACAGCCCGGCCACGGTCGCCACCGAGCCGAAGACCGCGGCCAGCAGCATGGTGGTCGGAATCCGGTGCGCCCAGTAGGTGGCGGCGGCGGGCGGCGCGATCAGCAGCCCGAACACCAGCAGCGTCCCGGCCAGGTGGAACGAGCCGACCACGGCCAGCGTCACCAGCGCGAGCAGCCCGGCCCTGGCGAGCCGCGGCCGCAGCCCGAGCACCTCGGCGATCCGCGGCTCGAAGGTGAGCGCGGTGAACCCGCGATGCCCGGCGGCGGCGAGCACCGCGGCGAGCAGGACGGCGCCGGCCAGCAGCCGGAGATCGCCCGCGCCGATGGCGAGCACGTCGCCGAACAGGTAGCCGGTCAGGTCGACCGCGAAGCTCGCCGAGCGGGACACGATCAGCACGCCGAGCGAGAGCATGGCGACGAAGAGCAGCCCGATCGCCACGTCCGGGGTGAAGCGGCGGTTCCGCCCGAGCACCGAGACCCCGGCGGCCATCGCCACCGCGCTCACCGCCGCCCCGGCGAGCAGGTTGCCGCCGAGCAGCGCGGCGACGGCGACGCCGGGGAGCATCCCGTGCGCCATCGCCTCGCCCAGAAAGGCCATGCCGCGCACAACGACCCACGTTCCGGCGATGGCGCAGAGGCAGGAGACGAGCAGCCCGCCCCAGAGCGCCCGCCGCACGAAGGTCACCGCGAAGGGGTCGAAGAGCCAGTCCATGAAGCGACACCCTAGAATGAACATGATTTTCATTTCAACTGTAGTGACAGGGGACACAGATGACCACCGAGGTGCGGCTGACCGGGATCGTCGCCGGCTACGAGGCCGGATCGGTGCTGCACGGCGTGGACGCGGTGCTGCCCGCCGGACGGGTGACGGCGCTGGTGGGGCCGAACGGGTCGGGGAAGTCGACGCTGCTCGCGGTGCTCGCCGGCGTGCTCGCGCCGACGGCGGGGTCGGTGCTACAGCCGCTGGGCAGGCCCGCGCTCGTCCTGCAGCACAGCGCGGTTCCGCCGACGCTGCCGATCACCGTCCGGGAGACGGTGGCGATGGGGCGCTGGGGGGAGCGCGGATGGTGGCGCAGGCTCACCCGGGCGGATCGCAGCCTGGTCGACGAATCGCTCGCGGCGCTCGGGCTCGCCGCGCTGGCCGGGCGCCGGTTGGACACGCTCTCCGGCGGGCAGCGGCAGCGGGCGCTGCTCGCTCAGGCGCTGGCAGCGCGCTCCCGGCTGCTGCTGTTCGACGAGCCGGGGACCGCGCTGGACGCCGAGGCCCGTGCCGCCGTGCACACGGCGCTCGGCCTCGCGCGGGAGCGGGGTGTCACCGTCGTGCACGCCACCCACGATCGGGACGACGCGCTGCGCGCCGACCACTGCGTCGCGCTGGCCGCGGGCCGGGTGACGGATGCGGGCCCGCCGGATCGCGTCTTGACGCCCGGCGTGACCTCGGCCACACTTCCTACCAGCCGGTAGCCGGACACTGGTGTCCGGCGGTCATCCGTGTTCCGGCACAGGCGAGGATCCGAATCATGCAGCAGTCCCGTCGGCTTCCCGCGCTGCGCGCCGTCGGCGCCGCGCTGGGCGCGTGCGCGATCGCGGCGGCCGGTGCCGGTGGCGCACCGGCGGCGCCGCAGCCCGAGGTGTACGTCGCGCTGGGCGATTCGTTCTCGGCCGGCTCCGGGATCGCGCCGAGCGCGCCCGCGAGCGGCATCCCCGGCGACTGCACCCGCTCCGCGCTGAACTACCCCAAGCTGGTGGCGCAGGCGCTGCGTCCGAGCGAGTTCCGCGACGTCACCTGCGGCGCGGCGGTGAGCGCCGACCTGGCGGGCAGGCAGTTCGGGCTGAGCGGGTCGGCGGCGCCGCAGTACGACGCGCTGACCCCGGACACCACGCTGGTGACGCTCGGCATGGGCGGCAACGACATCGGGCTGGTCCAGCTCGGGGTGAGCTGTATCAACCCGCTGCCGGAGCCGAACGGCGTCTCCTGCGCGGCGACGCAGACCGCGGGCGGCCGGGACCGGGTGGGCGAGCAGATCGAGCGCTTCGCCCCGGCCTACGGGGTCATGATCGAGGAGATCCGCCGCCGCTCCCCCGCCGCCACCATCGTGCTGGTCGGCTACCCGATCGGCATCCGCGACGGCGGCTGCCCGGAGACCCAGCCCGCGTGGGCCGCGGACGCCACCTACCTGCAGGGCAAGATCAATCAGCTGAACGACGTCATCCGGCGCGCGGCGGCCGAGCACGGAGCCGGGTACGTGGATCTGGAGCCCTCGACGCAGGGGCACGACGTGTGCGCGGAGCCGGGCGAGAGCTGGATGGTCGGCGCGCTGCCGACCTCGGCCGATGCCATCGTCCCGCTGCACCCGAATGCCGCCGGGCACCGCAACACCGCGCAGCAGGTGCTGGCCGCCCTCGACCGCTGAGCGGCCGATTCACATCCGCGATTCGAGCCGGTGGAAGAGGAACTCCACCAGGGTGATCAGCGAGCGCAGGCAGGTGCTGCGGTTGCGCGCGTCGAGCCGGACCAGCGGCGTCTCCGGGGCGAGGTCGAGCGCGTCGCGGACCTCCTCCAACGGATACGTCCGCGACCCGTCGAACTCGTTGATCCCCACCGCATACGGAACCCCACGCTCCTCCAACACCGACAACACCTCATCGGCCTTATCGATCCGGCGCGTATCGATCAACACCAACGCCCCCAACGCACCCCGCGCCAACTCCTCCCACAACGGCACGAACCGCTGCTGCCCCGGAGTCCCGAACAAATACAACGCCAACTGCGGATTCAACGTGATCCGCCCGAAATCCATCGCCACCGTCGTCGAGGACTTCCCCGGCAACCCCGCCATGTCATCCACCCCGACACTGGCCTCGGTGATCGTCTCCTCGGTCCGCAACGGACGAATCTCGGAAATACTGTTGACGAACGTGGTCTTCCCGACCCCGAAATTCCCCGCCACCAGCAACTTCACCGACCGCGTCACCGTCTCCGGCACATAATCGACCGACCGGTCAGGCCGGGAGAGCACGGAGCCCATTGAGAACCTCCTCGAGCAGAGCGATATCCGGCACCGCTTCCAACGGCCGCGGACTGGAAAGATGCTCACTGTCGAGCAGATCCGACACCACGATCTTCACCACCGACGGCGGCATATCCAGATACGCCGCCACCTCGGCGATCGACAGCGAACCCTTGCGACTGCACAGCGACATGACGCGCTTGGCGTCGGGGGTGGCGCCGGGTGAGACGTCCGCCGCCGCGGTCACCAGGGTGACGAGATCCAGTTCGCGGGTGGCGCGCGTGCGGCCGCTGGTGCGGACGTACGCGCGGACCAGATCGGGATCGCGGCGGATCATTGCAGGCCGCCGTCGTCTCTCCGCCGCGGCGCGCTGGCCAGCTCGTGCCCGACCCGGGCGGCGAGCTCGTTCATCCGGTGCGCGACGAGCCCCACGTCGAGGTCGGCGGTCGTGGCCACGCCGAGCAGGGCGCCCTCGCCAGCGGCGGTGATCATGATCATGCCCTCGTCGTACTCGGTCATGTTCTGCCGCACCGTGTTACCGCTGGTCCCGCAGAACTCACCGAGCGCCTTGCCCAGCGACCGCAACCCCGACGCCGCCGCGGCGAACCGCTCGGCGTCATCCTTGGAAATCCCCGCACTGTGCGCAATGCGCAACCCGTCATCGGACAACAGCACCGCGAACCGGACCCCGGGCACCTCGAGATCCTCGAGAAGCCACCCCAGTTTGTTGCTGCTGTCGGTCATGTTCGGTGTGCCCATCAGGATGTCGTCCCTTCCGTCTGTTCGGCTGCGGCGGCACGGCCGCTCTTGGAACCGGACTGCCACGCCGCCGCGATATCCGGCCGCGCCAACCCGGGATCGGTCCGCGGGCCACTCGCCCCGACGGCGGGCGCGACGGCCCGCCTCCGGCGCTTGGGCAGCCCGCCGCTGGTGATTTCGTGCACCGAGAAGGTGTGCTCCTCGTCGTTGTCGGCGGCGGGTGCGGGCTCGGCGGGCTCGGAACGCAGCGCGACCGGCGCCTCGGCGCGGACCGCGGCCACCGGCGGCTCGGCGCGCACCGCGCTGACCTGCGGCTCGGCACGGAGCGCGCTCACCGGCGGCTCGGCGCGGAGGGCGGCGGCCGGGGCCTCCAACCGGGCGGGCTGCGCGGCGAACCGCTCGGCGCTGCCATTGCCGTTGCCGTTGCCGTTGCGCACGGCCCCCGCGGCGACCGGCTCGGGCGCTGCCTCGAACGGCTCGGGCGCGGCCTGCGGCGGGGTGATCAGCAGCGCCTCGGGGATGTAGACCATGGCCCGCATACCGCCATACGCATTCGGCCCATCGATATACACCGTGAACCCATACCGCCGAGCAAGCGCCGCCACACCCGGAAAACCCACCTTCGGCGACGGACCCAGCTGATGGATATCCACCGACCGCTCCCCCGCCAGAACCTGACGCGCCTCCTCCATCTGCTCGGAATTCATCCGAACACCCGCATCATCGACAATCACGGTCACCCCGTGATGCCCCTCCTGAAACCCCACATCCACATACGACGTCGGCGGCGAATACCGCAACGCGTTATCCAGCAACGTGGCAAGCGTATGCACCAACGGCTCCACCGCCCGCGAGATCACCATCCGATCCAACTGATTCGACCGAACCCGCAGATAATCCCGCACCCGCCCCGTCGCACCACCCACCACATCGGTCAACGACTGCGACGGCCACCGACGACCAGGCAAACCACCACACACGATCACATACGACTGCGCCTGCCTGATCATCTGCTGCACCGAATGATCGATCCGCGTCAACGTCGCATACACCTCGTCATCACGATGCTCACGCAACGCCGCCGACACGACCTGACTCACATCGGCACCCAAACTCACCACCGACGTACCGAACGACCGCACCGCACCACTCGTGGCATCCCGCGCCGAACTCGACAACCGCTCCCGCACCGCCTCCTCGGCGGACTGCACGGCGACCCGGGACTTCTCCTCGCCGTCGCGGGCGGACTGCTCGCGGGTCTCGGACTGCAGCAGCCGCAGTTCGTCGGCGTAGCGCTCGGCGGTCCAGCGCAGACACTGCGCGAAGCGGGTGTCCTCCAGCGCGGGCGGCACCTCGACGGTGGGCGGCTGGCTCTGCTCGAAGCGGCGCACGGCCTCGGCGACGGTGGGTAGCGTGGTGGCGGCGAGCCGCTCCAGCGCCTCCTCGTGCAGGCGCTGCTCGGCGATCAGCGCATCGATGCGGGCCTGTCTGCGGCGCACCACCAGCACCGCGTAGATCGACACCGCCGCGACCAGGACGACGGCGACGATCCATGGAAGCACCAGGGCGAAATCTGGATTCATCAGTTCTCTCGTGTTGAGGGACTCGAGGATCGAGGGATCGGACGCGCACGATGCCGGGCGAGCTACCCGGAGGCGGGCGGCGGGGGCGGCGGCTCGGCAGGGGTGGGGCCGCCGCGAGAGGGGCTACCTCGTCTCACGATCACCGCCTTCCGCCACCGAGCCAGCAACGCCTTCGACACACTCAGCGGGCACACCGTGCAATGCCCTTGCCGTCAGGTCTTTTTCACCCATGACAACCAGCCTGGACGGGGCTGTCCGGCCACACGGAACCCGACGATGTGGCACACAGTAGCAGTATCACGAAAAAGTCTCGATCGGTCCGTCCCGGAACAATTGCGACATCTACGGTACGGTTCCCGCGAACCCCTGGGAAACACCGATCGGCCGGACCCCGCGCGGGTCCGGCCGATCGTGGTGTGGCGGGGCGTCAGCCCTGCAGGCCGACCTCGATCTCCAGCGTCAGGGTGATCTTGTCGCCGATCACCGCGCCGCCGTCGGGCAGCGGCATATCGATGTCCAGCCCGAAATCGCGGCGGCTGACCACGGTCTGTGCCTCGAACCCGGCTACCGGGCCGTTGCCCATGCCCGGATTCACCCCGAGGAATTCCACCTTCAGGGTCACCGGCTTGGTGCTGCCGCGCAGCGAGAATTCCCCGTCGACCTCGAAATCGTCGCCCTGCGGGCGGAATCCGGTCGCGGTGAAGGTGGCCAGCGGGAACTGCTCGGCGGAGAAGAAGTCGGCGGTGCGCAGGTGGGCGTCGCGCTGCGGGTTGTCGGTGGTCACCGAGTCCACCCGGATCTCGGCGTGCGCGGTGGCGGTGCCGTCCTCGGCGATCTCCAGCGCGCCGGAGAAGTCGGTGAAGCGGCCGCGCACCTTGCTCACCATGAGGTGGCGCACGGCGAAGCCGACGGTGGAGTGCACCGGGTCGATGGCCCAGGTGCCGGCGGCGAGGCCGAGGTCGGCGAGAGACTTGGTCATGGGTTACTCCTTGGCGTGATGGATGAATCGGTCAAGCGGGCGTGACGGGTCAGGCGGTCACGGCGGTGCGGGCCGCGAGCAGCGCGGCGTGCGTGGGGGCGTCCGGCACGTGCGCGGGCCTGCGGGCCGCGAACTCGCGGCGCAGCACCGGCACGACCTCCGCGCCGAGCAGGTCGAGCTGCTCGAGCACGGTCTTCAGCGGCAGCCCGGCGTGGTCCATGAGGAAGAGCTGGCGCTGGTAGTCGCCGAAGGACTCGCGGAAGCTCAGCGTCTTCTCGATCACCTGCTGCGGGCTGCCGACGGTGAGCGGGGTCTGCTCGGTGAACTCCTCCAGCGACGGGCCGTGCCCGTAGACCGGCGCGTTGTCGAAGTACGGCCGGAACTCGCGCACCGCGTCCTGCGAGTTGTGCCGCAGGAACACCTGCCCGCCGAGCCCGACGATCGCCTGGTCGGCCGAGCCGTGGCCGTAGTGCTCGTAGCGCTGCCGGTAGAGCTCGATCAGCCGCTGGAAGTGGCCGCGCGGCCAGAAGATGTTGTTGGCGAAGAAGCCGTCGCCGTAATAGGCGGCCTGCTCGGCGATCTCCGGGCTGCGGATGGAGCCGTGCCAGACGAAGGGCGGCACGCCGTCCAGCGGCCGCGGGGTCGCGGTGAAGGACTGCAGCGGCGTCCGGAAGCGGCCCTCCCAGTCGACCACGTCCTCGCGCCAGAGCCGGTGCAGCAGCCCGTAGTTCTCGATGGCGAGCGGGATGCCGTTGCGGATGTCCTGCCCGAACCACGGGTAGACCGGGCCGGTGTTGCCGCGGCCGAGCATGAGATCCACCCGGCCGTCGGCCAGGTGCTGCAGCATCGCGAAGTCCTCGGCGATCTTCACCGGGTCGTTCGTGGTGATCAGCGTGGTCGAGGTGGAGAGCTGGATGCGCTCGGTCTGCCCGGCGATGTAGCCGAGCAGGGTGGTCGGCGAGGACGGCACGAAGGGCGGGTTGTGGTGCTCACCGGTCGCGAAGACGTCGAGCCCGACCTCCTCCGCCTTCTTCGCGATGGCGACCATCGCCTTGATCCGCTCGGCCTCGCTCGGGGTGCGGCCGGTGGTGGGGTCGGTGGTCACGTCGCCGACGGTGAATATTCCGAACTGCACGGGACCCTCCTCGCAATTCCATTGGTTGATGTGGCAACCAGTTGAACACGGGAAGGTTCCGGACTATTCCGGAGTGACCGGGGTCACTTCCAGACGAAGCAGAAGGTGTGCCCGACCGGGTCGCGGTAGACCCGGAACCGGTCGTCGTCGTGCGGCTCCAGCAGCACCGCGCCGAGTTCGAGCGCGCGCCGCTCGGCGGCCTCGATCTCCGCGACCAGCAGGTCCAGGTGCAGCTGCTGCGAGCCCCTCGGGTCAGGGAAGACCGGCGGGGTGTACTCCGGCGCGCGCTGGAAGGCGATCCGCCGCCCGCCCGGCTCGATCAGCACCTGCCAGGTCGGGTCGTCGTCCTCGTCCACGACCTCGCCGCCGAGCAGGCCGGCGTAGAACCGGGCCAGGGTGGCCGGTTCCGGACAATCCAGGACGACGGTGCGCAGCGTCGCCACCGGGTCGGTGGTCATCGGGGCTCCCCTCTTTCGCGGTCCGTCCCCAGGTACCCGGACCCGCGCGCGGCGAAACGACCCGCCGCGCCGGGGATACCATGCGCGCATGGCAAAGCTGAAGGTCTCCGCCGACGTGCCGCTGACCCCCGAGCAGGCGTGGTCGCACGCATCCGACCTGGCCGAACTCGGCACCTGGCTCACCATGCACGAGGCCTGGCGCGGGCCGGTGCCCGAGCAGCTCGCCGCGGGCACGACGCTGGTCGGGGTGGTCAGCGTGAAGGGCATGCGCAACCGGGTCACCTGGACGGTCACCGAGGCCACGCCGCCGCGCACGCTGGCGCTGCAGGGCGCGGGCAAGGGCGGCACCAAGGTGGGGCTGCGCTTCACCGTCGCGCCGAAGGGCGACGGCGCCTCGGTCTCCATCGATGTGGAGCTGGGCGGGGCGCCGCTCTTCGGGCCGATCGGGTCCGGGGTGGCGCGCGCGGTCAAGGGCGATTTCGAGCGCTCGCTCGATTCCTTCGTCGCCAAGTACTCCTGAGACGGCGACGGGCCCGGCCGCTTCCGCTGCCGGGCCCGTCGACCGGGAGCTCAGTGCATGAGGACCGGCGCCTCGGCGCCCTCCGGCGCCTTCGGCTTGGTGCGCGGCAGGAAGAACGCCGGGATGAAGGTCAGCACGATCAGCACCAGCGCCACCACGTAGGTGTGGCCGAACGCCTGCGCCGCCTGGTCGAGCCCCTCCTGCACCGCGGCGGGCGGCAGCTGGGCCGCAACCCGCGGGTCGAACTGCGCGGCGATCGCGGGCCCGGCCAGCGGCTGCTTCTCGAGCAGCCCGGTCAGCACCACCGACATGAGCGCGGTGCCGATGGAGCCCGCGGTCTGATTCACGATGTTCATCAGCGTCGAGCCGCGCGCCACCTGCTGGTGGTTCAGCGTCTGCAGGGCGGCGGTCATCACCGGCATCATGGTGCAGCCCATGCCGAGCCCCATGACGAAGAGCGAGCCGAGCAGGAGCGGGTACGACGAATCCGCCTCCAGCTGGGTGAAATAGACCGTCCCGAGCGTGATCAGCACCAGCCCGGAAAGCACCACCTTGCCCGGTCCGGAGCGGTCGACGATCCGGCCCGCGATCGGCATGCTCAGCATGGCGCCGAGCCCCTGCGGGGCGATCAACAGCCCCGCCCAGAGCGCCGACTCCCCACGCACCTGCTGCAGGTACGAGGGCAGCAGCAGCCCGGCTCCGAAGAAGGCGATGGCGAAGAGCACCATGGTCAGCACCGCGAAGGTCAGCGCGCGGTTCCGGAAAAGCCGCAGATCGATCAGCGGGTGCTCGGTGCGCAGCGCGTGCCGGACGAAGAGCCCGAGCAGCACGACGCCGACCAGCGCGGGGACCAGCACCTTCGGGGTGAGCGCGGTGCCCGCCTCGGGAATGCTGGAGACGCCGTAGAGGAAGAGCGCGAGGCCGGGCGAGGCGAGCAGCATGCCGAGGAAGTCGAACGACTCGGACGGCTGCGGGTCGTCGGCGGGCAGCACGACGAAGGCGGCGATCAGCGCGACCGCGCCGATCGGCACGTTGATCAGGAAGATCCAGTGCCAGCTCAGGCTCTCGATCAGCCAGCCGCCGAGGATCGGGCCGCCGATCGGGCCGAGCAGCATCGGCACGCCGAGGATCGCCATCAGCCGCCCGACCCGCTGCGGGCCGGCGGCGTGGGTCATGATCGTCATGCCGAGCGGCATCAGCATGCCGCCGCCGATGCCCTGGATCACCCGGAACGCGATCAGCGTCTCGATGTTCCAGGCCAGGCTGCAGAGCGCCGAGCCGAGCACGAAGAAGGTGAGCGCGGCCAGGTAGAGCCGCTTGGTGCCGAAGCGGTCCGCCGCCCAGCCGGTCAGCGGGATCACCGTCGCCAGGGCCAGCGTGTAGCCGGTCATGGTCCAGGCCGCGATGGCGTAGCTGGTGCCGAACTCGAGCTGGAAGGTCGGCAGGGCCACCGTCACGACGGTGATGTCGAGGATGGACATGATGGCGCCGAGCACCACCACGCCCGCGACGCGGAAGACCGCGCCGTCCAACTTGTCGGAGGCCGGGTCGGACCCGGTCGCCTGGATATCCGGAGGTTGCGTCACCGCTTGAGCCTGCCATCGGGAGCCGGTCAACACCAAACAGCGGACACCGGCCGGTGGCGCCGCCGCGGAACGCGCTGTCGAGCGGGGCGGCGGTTCGAGTCGACGACATTCGGCTCGGCGGCGGCGGAGCCGCGCGATCGCTAGCCGAGCTCCACCCCGTACCCGGCGGCGAGCTCCGCCAGCCCCGTGGGATACCCCTGCCCGACCGCCCGCAGCCGCCATCGCTCGCCGCGCCGGTAGACCTCGGCCAGCAGCAGGGTGCGCTCCTCGGTCGCGGCGTCCAGGGTGGCCTGGGCGAAGCCGTCGATGTCGAGTTCGACCGGGCCGACATCGCCGAAGGTGATTCCCGGTTGTTCCAGTGCGGCGGCGATCACGATGCGGGTGCGGCCGGGGCGGAGCGCGGTCAGGTCGAGTTCGACGGCCTGTTCGGCCGGGCCGTCGCAGGTCAGGGTGGCGCCCCGGGTTTCGGGCTGGTTGTAGAAGACGAAGTCGGCGTCCCTGGCCACGGATTCGGTGTCGTCGAGGAGGAAGGCGACGAGGTCGACGGTGTGGGTGTGCCAGGAGGCGCGGATGGTCCATCTGGGCTGGTCCGGAAGGTCTGTCACCTGGCCGCGGGCGAGGGTGGTCGTGCTCGCGGCCGGGGTCGGGGTGCTGTGCTGCACGAGTTCCGGACCGTGGATGGGGAGGCCGAGCCTCCGCGCGCGGGCCAGTCGCTGGTCGGGGCGGCCGCCGGGGAGTGCGACGACGTCGGTGACGCGGGCGGAGAGGTTGGCCGCCGCCGCGCCACCGAGGTTCGTTACCGCGGCGCGGATTCGGGCGGCTTCGGTGTGGGTGCCGCCGAGGACGATAACGCGACGGCCGGTGAGCGGTCCACGGACGGTGTCGCGTGCCCCTCGGTCGTCGTGCGGACCTCCGGAAGGCTTTTCCTGGACACCGACCGCGCCGACGGCCTGGCCGAGACGACCACCGTCGATCGGACCTCCAGCCCCCGCGTCCTGGTCCTCGGACGCGCCCGCAGGCAGCGCCCCGAGCGCCTCCCCGGCCCGCACGTCACCCAGCAACCGCAGGAACTCCCCCTCCCGCAGCACGACCGTCCCCAGCTCCCGCGCCCGCCTCGCCTTGGCCGAACCCGAACCCGGGTCGTTGCAGACCAGCACACTCGTCCGCCCGCTCACCGCGCCGGTGACATCGAGCCCCGCCGCCTCCGCCCGCGCCACCAGCACCTCCCGTTCCAGCGCGGTGTCCCCGGTGATCGCCACCTTCATCCCCTGCACCAGCGGCTCCCCCGCGGGCAACCTCCCCGGATACCGGTACTCGCACAACGGCTTCGCCCCGGCTCGGCTGCGCGGCCACCGCGCCGGTTCGTCGGCACAGTCCAGCACCGGAGCCGAGATCCCCAGCCGCGCCGCGTCACCCGCCAGCCCGCGCAACACCCCCGCCAGCACCCGGGTGTCGTCCAGCGCGTCGTGCGCCCGCCGCTGCACCACCCCGTAGTGCGCCGCCAACGTCGCCAGCTTGAAATCGACCGTGGGCAGGGCGATCCGCCGAGCCAGCGCCAACGTGCACATCCGGCTCCGCACCGGCATCCGCACCCCGGCCCGCCGGAACTCCGCCGCCAGGAACCCGTGATCGAACCGCGCGTTGTGCGCCACCAGCACCCGCCCGCTCAACACCCCGGCCAGCTCCCCCGCCACCCGCCCGAATTCCGGTGCGCCGCGCAGGATCTCGCGCGTCAGCCCGTGGATGTGCACCGGCCCCGGATCCCCGCCCGGATCGACCAGCGTATGGAACTCCCGTACCACCGCCCCCGCATCGTCGAGCAGCAGCGCCGCCACCGACAGCACCCGGTGCTGTCCCGGCCGCAGCCCCGTCGTCTCCACATCCACCAGCGCGTATGACCCCAGCTCCACCGAAATACTGTGCATCACCGCGATTTAGCGCCGGCAACCGACTACGCCTGAACCGGTACCGGCCGCGCGGCGAGCGCCGATTCAGGGAACGAACACCTCGGTGGTGGCCGGAATGCCGGGCCGGTCGGTCCGCAGGGTCAGCGCGACCCGTCCCGGCCCCGAGTCCACGTGGACGAAGAACGGCCGCGAACCCGTGTTCCCCGCCGGAACGAAATGACTCACCGAACCGCTGCCGCCGGTGTCGAGATTGCGCCAGTCGACGATCGCGGTGACATCACACGCCAGCACGGTCGGTGCGAAGGTGCCCAGCGGGGAGAACCCCTGGGTGATCCGCAGCTCGATGGAGTGCGCGGTCCCCGGAAAGACGTGGTATTCGGCCAGCGGGCCGTCGTAGGCGACCCCCGCGGCGGTGAGCATCCCGACGCAGAACCCGTCACCGAGCGTCCACGCCGGAGCCGTCCGCAGTTCCGTGGTGGCGCAGCTCCGGGGTCCGACATTCGACGCCCCGAGCTGGCAGGGGTCGGCGGCACCCGCAACGCCGGGGCCCGCCAGTGCCATCGCCGCTCCCAGGATTCCGGCGGCTGTCATCGAAACCAGTCCTCGTGCGATCGTCATGTTTCGATGATCGGGCGCTACCCGGCCCGCATTACGCTAATGAACCTTGCGGAACTTGGCATCGAGGAACGTGAAGACCGCGAACGCCGCCAGCCCGACCGCGACGACGAGCAGCAGCACGGTCCCGTACGGCTGACCCGCCAGCGTCTTGAGCGCCACATCCAGCCCCGTCGCCTTGTGCGGCTGACTCTGCACCGCGGCCACGATCACGAGCACCCCACCGCCCGCGTACACCGCACCGAGCGCCGCGTACCCGACCTGCCCGAGCCGGATCACGAGCCGCTCCGTCGACCGCCCCGCACCCCGGAAATCCTGCTCCTCCCGAAACCGCTTCGACCAGCCGTGATGCGCCACGAACACCCCCGCGACGACAATGGCGAGCCCGATTCCGACCACCGCCACCTTCCCCCACTCCCTGCTCAGCAGGTTGCCGACGAGAGCGAGCTGCGCCTGATCGGTCGAGGACGCCGGTTTCCCGTTCGCGAGCTTGATCGCGCTGTAGGCGAGGTAGCCGAACAGCACCGCCTCCCCGAAATTCATGACCCGCAGCAGCCTGTCCCTCCGACTGCTCCGCGCACCCGTGACCGCCTCCAGCAACTGCCACAGCACGGCGACCCCGAGCCCGACTGCGATGAGCCAGAGCACCAACTCGCCCTCCCGATGCTCCGCGAGACTCTGCAACGCCCCGGTCTTGTCCGCCTTCCCGACCCCGTCGCCACCGAAATCGCCGAGCGCGAGCTGCACGCAGACCCAGGCCACGAGGAGATGGACCAAGCCGTACGCCACCAGCCCCGCCCGCGCCGCCATCTGAAACGGCGCGCTCCGCGCCACCTCACGATGGACCTGACTCGACTTCCTCATAACCACACCACCGACAGACCGTAACCGTGCGGATCACATACCGCTCTACGCACGGTTCGCAGCGGGGGCGCCAAGGTCGCCGGGTCATCCGTGCCGAACTGGTTCACCGATGCCGACACCTGCCCTGACCAGCAGATTAGCGTCCGGAGCGAGACCTGCGGTAATCTCATCGGGCACCTGAACGCAGGATGCAACGGGCTGTGGCGCAGCTTGGTAGCGCACTTGACTGGGGGTCAAGTGGTCGCAGGTTCAAATCCTGTCAGCCCGACCATGACGCCCTTACTCGAACCAGTGACTGAAAAGACACTGGGGAGAGTAAGGGAGTCTGCATCACCAGAAGCCTCCGCACCGCGGGGGCTTTTCTGCTGTCTGGGCGGGGTTTGCCCGCATCCCGCGCCACGAACCTGCCGTCCCGCGTAGGCGCGTTTGGCCTCGTGCAGCTCGGTGAAGATCGGTGTTTTGTCGTCATCGGCCACTTCGAGGTCATCGAGGTAGAACCGCTCGTAGAAGGCTTGGTTAAGATGCCGCCGGACGTTGTCCGGTGCTGTCCGGTAGAGCGCTTGGGGGCTGGTGCACGGACAGGTGACTGTGGTTAGGCAGCCTGTCGGGCTGCTGGGGTCATGATTGCTTCGTACTCGATCGGGGTCAACCGACCGAGCCGGTCCTGGCGCCGACGACGGTGGTAAGTGCGTTCGATCCAGACCACGATCGCGATCCGAAGCTGCTCGCGGGTCTCCCAGGCTCGCCGGTCCAAGACATTGCGTTGCAGCAGGCTGAAGAAGCTCTCCATCGCCGCGTTGTCACCGGCCGAACCCACTCGACCCATCGACCCCACCATGCGAAACCTGTTCAGCGCGTGCACGAAGCGGCGGGCTCGAAACTGCGCCCCTCGGTCGGTGTGGACCACGCAGCCGGCCACCTCACCGCGGCGAGCCACCGCGTTGCGCAAGGCGGTCACCGCCAGCCTCGAGGTCATCCGCGAGTCGATCGAATAGCCGACGATCCGACCGGAGAACACGTCCTTGACCGCGCAGATGTAGAGCTTTCCTTCACTGGTCCGATGTTCGCTGATGTCGCTGAGCCACAACTGATTCGGGCCATCGGCAGTGAAATGGCGGCGCACCCTGTCGTCGTGGACCGGCGGCCCCGGCCGTTTGCCCGAACCTCGGCGGGGTTTCCCGAACGCACTCCACCACCGGTTCGCCGAGCAGATCCGCCACGCCGTCCGACCGGCCATCGGCTCACCCGCAGCGCCGGCTTCGTCGGCCAGGAATCGGTACCCGAACTCCGGGTCGTCGCGGTGCGCGTCGAACAGGGCATTCGCGCGGTAGGCCTGCGCGAGTTCGGCCGGAGTGATCGGGTCGGCCAGCCAGCGGTAGTAGGGCTGGCGGGCGAGCTTGAGGACCCGGCACGTCACCACGACGGGTATCCCGTCGGCGGCGAGCTCTTTCACGAGCGGGTAGATCTTTTTCCCGGCAGCTGGGCCTGGGAAAGATAGGCCGCGGCCCGGCGCAGGACCTCGTTCTCCTGCTCGAGCAGCCGGTTGCGGCGCCGCAGCTCCCGCAACTCCGCCGACTCCGAGGTGGTGGCTCCCGGCTTCACACCCTCGTCGACATCGGCCTGGCGCATCCACTTCGACAAGGCCATCGGATGGATCCCGAAGTCGGCCGCGATCTGGTCCAGGGTCACCCCTTCGTCGCGGTTGCGCGCAACGCGGACGACATCGTCACGGAACTCGCGGGGATAGGGCTTGGGCACGTAGACATCCTTCCAGGCCCGCCAATCGGCAAGCCAGATCGATGACACCTACCCGTGCACCAGCCCCATATCGCGGTCAGGACCGTGACCAGGCAGTTGCAGAACCTGGGCTTGAACCGACGCCAGTTCATCGACCCGACCGGTGAGAACAATCGCCCGCCACGCCAGATCCTGGCCCAGCGGCCTGGGCACATGGTCCATGTCGATGTGAAAATGGTCAGACGCATCCCCGACGGTGGTGGCTGGCGAGCACACGGCCGCGGCTCCGCCCAGGCCAAGGTCGCCACAACCGCCAAGAAGCGTGGCGCCAAAGCCGGCTACGTCTACCTACACTCCGCTGTCGACGGCTTCTCGCGGCTGGCCTACACCGAGGCGTTGGACGACGAAACAGCCTTGACAGCAACAGGATTCATGGATCGGACACGAGCATTCTACGGTGCCACGGGATCATCTTCCTTGAGCAAATCGTGACCGACAACGGCTCTTGCTACCGCGCTGCCGACTTCGCCAAGACGTTGCGCGGCGCTCGCCACCAACGCATCACGCCGTACACACCGCGTCACAACGGGAAGGTCGAGCGCTACAACCGGATGCTGGCCGAGGAGTTCCTCTACGCCCGCGAATGGACCTCCGAACACCAACGGGCTAACGCACTCGGCGTCTGGAACGTCCACTACAACTACCATCGACCACATTCGGCTGCCGGGAACCGACCACCAGCCAGCCGCCTCCGCGCGGGCGTCACCAACGTCATGGCCTCATACACCTAGCTAGGCATCACAGTCATTCGTCGCTGGGCTACCTGACGCCAGACGAGTACGCAGCCCGCTGCAGCCATACCCATCAGCCATCCGGCGGCTTGCGATATGAACTGAATCGGATCGATCAAACCCGGACTCTATTCCCGGGTGGTCGCATCACCGTGGACCGGTCAGGCAAGGCAATTTGGTTCGTTTCACAACCCTATATCGATAGGATTTTGTACCGAGAGTCGCTGGATGCAGTTCGAGCAAAGTAAGGCAACGCCAATCGAGTTGGTCCGGGCGCTGAGGGCTCTGGGTCTGATACCACTTCGCTTAGTGGCGGAGACTTACCTTTACTGAAAAACTAGAAGCTTTGAAGGACCTACTAGCAATGGACGCGGCAAGATCGGAATCATACTGCTTACATGAGAAAATATCAAGATATATGGATTTCGCTTCGTTGACGAAATGGGCAGAGACCAACGATGTCTCGATAAGTTGAGTCATCGAGTATCCGGCAATCTCTGCGCGTTCACCAAAGTGCACAATATTGCACTCGCCGAAGCGCCTAAACCCCAATGTCAAACACAATTCCTCAACGAACTGCCGAATATGCGCAGAGTCCTGGATTAAATCTGGATCACAATCATAGAGATCAATCATCGACGACTGCCCCCATGGCTGGACGCTACGATCAGCTTTTACCGACGCCATCATCAAATCGTACCACAGAGTTGTGCACATACGCGCTCACGTAAAACAAAGGAAGACAGCATTCTCATAGTCGCAAACTCTGGATGACGTAGTCCGGTGACGCTGCCGCAGAAGAAGCCCGGCTCTGAGTCCCTGCACCAGTCAAGACCAGCGCACTCGACCATCCGTACCTTGCCGCGCCAACTACATCGGTCTGCAGTTGATCGCCGACGGCTAACACGCGACGTGGTTGTTGGCCATCACACCAGTACGCATTGCAAGCATCGTAAAAGGAGGTAGATGGCTTTCCGAAGTTTCGAACATCGACGCCAGAAGCGATCAAGTCTGACACCCAAGGGCCAAGACCAGTGGTGAGCCCTCTTGCTGTGACGGATGCGGCGTCACAGCTAGGCACAAGTACAGGCCGATCGAGACGTCTAAGTCGTGCGAGCCAGTCGGCGCGATTGTTGTCAGGCAAGCTTACAAGTAAGACAAAGTCGCACTCTTCCAGCGGCACAATCTCAGCCAGCGTGTCCCTCACGAGTCCTGAATCAACTGCTGCACCTACAAGGTGTATGCGGCATGGACGACTTTCCGAGCGCAGAAACACCCAGTCACGAAGGAGCTGCGCGGAGCTCACGAGCGAACTGTAGTGGCGGTCGATACTGAGACCGAACATTTTATCGAGCCTAGCTATGTTAACCTCAGCTGTCTTGCTGGAATTAGTTATGATTAAGACATCTCTGCCACTATCCCGCACGTGGCTAAGAAGCTCTTTGACGCCATCGTAGACAATACGACCGTCGTGCAGAACACCCCACTGGTCGAGAGCGAAACCATCGAAGCTGTCCAAAATGTCGGCGAAGCCATCAAGTACCTGAGTCAAATTAAGATTCCTTCAGCATAGTTAGAACGGTTGTACTGAGACGTCGAGCTATCGCCATGACAGTTAATGAGGAATTAGTGCCTCCTGAAGTCGGCATTGAACTTGCATCTGCGACATAAACTCCTGGCGCCTCAATGACCTGATTATCGGCGGCAAGTACAGAATCGGAATCATTCTGTGTCGCAATTGCACCGCCGTGATGGTGCGCTGAAACAAGACTTGCGCCGGAAGGAACTGGCTGAATGCAAACTGACCTTAGGCCTAAAGTATCAGATATTAGTTCTAGCTGCTTCGCAACCGCTTCCTGTCGGCGCAGATCCTGATCATGCGGGCGGTAGTGAATGAAAGTCTTCCCGCCGGCCATCGTTAGAAATTTTTCGTCAGAAACATTCGACTCTCCTTTGTAGCTAACTTTTACACAAGTAAAACCACGAGCCTCTTGCTTTAGGAATGAATCGACATTGGCACCAGCGAGCTCGAGATGTTCTTTACGCCGATGTGGTATTTCGACCGCTCCGGAGTCGTATAGGGCAAACTTGCCTCCTTTTGACCTCATTCCATTCTCGTCATAGGAATAGAACGACTTGATCACCGTTGAACTGAAACTCCCAACTCTTCTGTCAAGCTCAGTGCTGCTGAGGGGCGTATCAAGAAGGCCATACGCAACTCTTTCTAGCGTAAACGTCAATCCTTTTCCTAGTGCCGAGTTACTATTCGGAAGGTCTGATCGCATCAAGATTGGCACTGTATTGAGAGGGCCACAGGCCAGTACAAGAGAGCTGGACCTGACAACCAGTGACCTCTTTTTGCTCGACGCAATAGTAATCGCAAGCGGGTGCTTCCGCGACCGGCGATTGAACTTTACGACTGAGTGGGATGACAAAATCTCGAACCTGCTGTCTGTTGCAAGCCGGGACATAACATCTACATAATAGTTCGGCCGTACCAACATAGGGTGCAAACGAGTAGTCGATACAGTGAGAGGATCGATAGGTGAATCTTCCCAGGTGCGTCCGCCGAGACAGGACTGCCCAATATAAGCATCGAATCCGGAATGGTGCGTAGAATCAACGATGAACCGTTCGAACTCACTAGAATGCTGACGATCCTTGAAGTATCGACAATCTAGCTCACGATACTTCTTCTCTGTATATCCATAACTGCAACCAAACGGCAATAGATCTCTCTCAACGGCATCATAATAAGGTTGCAACTCTTGTAGCGACATTGCCCAAGGGCGACCGAACGATCCGTCAAAGTCGATTTCTTGAAACCGCGACATCTGGCCATACCAACGATTGAACCCCCCACCAGCGCGCTGACTTGTCCACCACTCACCAAGACTGTCTGGGGATGCAAGTCCTGCGGTAGTCGCATGGAGTATAGATTTTTGTTGTGGGAGTCGATACGTCAGCGCAGTATCCGACGCCGACTCGATGTCCCATGGGTACCAGAGTTCTGTGCGTTCCACTATCAGTACTTGAAAACTCAGTTCGCTGTTGAGGAGTTCCTGCAGAAATGCTAGTCCGCTGATACCGAGTCCAACGACAACAACATCATAGTGCGCTGACATTGGCTACCCAGTCCAATCTATCGTGATAGCATTTTGTCTATACCGCTCAAGTTGGGCTGCAGATCTTCTGTCCTATTCTTCTGAAACCAATCCAAAGTGGCTTTGAGACCAATCTCGATGGGCGTCGGCGTAAATATTGAGTCCCGAATGGCCTTAGAAGTATTGATATAGAAGTCAGCGTCCCTGAAAGGAAAGTAGTCGCGAGCCTTCAAGCCGCCTTTGAAGATTGAATGAATATCGGCATCTGCACCAGCTACGCCGGCAACCAGTCGTACGTATTCCATCTGTGACAAAACCTCGTCACCACCGACGTTGTATGTACCGCCGTCTACTATCTGCGCCTGAGTAATGCGAGCTACACAGCGAGCTAGATCGAGCGAATAGCAAAATTGCATCCTGCGAAGCCCATCGCCTGGCACTGGAATCGGAATGCCATTTATGGCACGACTCCACACGAACTGTTCGCGAAGATCTGGATTTCGTGGACCATAGACATAAGGCGGACGCAGAATAAAGAGCGTACCAGGGTAGCTGCCTCTGAGTATTTCTTCGCACTGCCACTTCATTGCACCATAATCGCCCCAGATGGAGTCACCACCACCAGCCGCTGTCTCAGTGAATGGAAGCTGTGAGTAAAGCCGATCATAAATACTGGCGGAACTGATAAAGATGTAACGCGAACATGACCGAATGCACTCAACGTCGAGTAGCGTACTGATCATGGAAGGATCAACGCCGCTCACATCAACTACACAGTCAAATTTTCCGGTCAGAACGGTCGCCAACTGATCGGGACTGTAGCGATCAGCCAACAATACCTGCACGCCTGGTGCAACAATATGCGGATTTCGACTTAGAACACTTACTTCGACACCGTCCCGAATCAATGCCTCGACAATGGCGCCACCGACAATGTGTTGTCCTCCCAGTACGAGTATTCTCATATGTTAAGGCTAACTGATATAGAACATTTCTGCAAGCAACTCCCTTGCAAGTCTCTCATGAGTCGCAGCATCTACTCCAAAAACCAACCGACCGGACTTATTCGTAAAGTTCCAGCTTCGCAGATGACTGTAAACTTTAAGGCAAGTAATCTGTCTACGAAATTGCTCAGGATCTCGAAGAGTGAGGGAGCAGTATCGATCAACCATGTATCGATAGTCATCCGATGTGAGCCAGTCATGACCAATCTTTGAAAAGTCTGACGCTGGGATGCGCCACCGCGTTGCTTCCCAATCAATCAAATGCAATCTATCATCGGCTAGGAGCAAGTTTCCCGCATGCACATCGCCGTGGCAAAGAACGGGGTGTTCGTCATTGAAAAGCCTCACGAGCCGGATGATGTCTCTAAAGGCAGAGGCATCAGAATGCTGATCTATGCGGTCTACCTCACTTGAAAACAGTCTTTTGAAAAAATGTTGCGGATTCTTTTCCTGCAATGACGTGTCCGATATTGCCCCAAACCCCTCTCCCCTTATGGTGTGTATGGAGATAAGCATATCTATCAGCGTATTCAGGTTGTGCCGATCTTTCCAGTCTATATCCCGACTCGGAAGAAATTCGAAAATTGCAAAGGGATTACTTGATGCCGGAAGTCTGCCAATTTGAAATAGATTTGGGCGAAAGACGTTTGGCGGCAATATTGGATATGCGATACGTTCACCCGCGAACGTCTGGCCGAATTCCAAGTCATCGATCGTCCGTACACGTATGAACAGCCTCCTTCCGTCATCTCTAAGTTCATAAGCATCATTCAGTGGACCCGTAGCTATGATACGAGCACTTCGCAATTTCTCCTGAAGGATCACCGGATCGTACTGTGGCGGCTTATTCGGCTGCACGCAGGAATTCCTGATCTGTCAGTAACAGTGGGTGCTTGTCAACGGCCTTAATCCAATACAGCGAGTGGCGTATAGGATTTAGTGCTGGTTCAGCACTCGGCTGTCCCTTTAGTGCCAATTGGCAGTATAAGTCTGCGAAATTTAAGCCGGCTTTCGCTAGGAAATAGATGGAAGAATAGAATCTCCCTGGTTGAACCTCTGTAACCCGCGGTGCCCCGTCGTCGTCGTAGGTGAAGTCGACACCGATCGCACCGTTTGCCCTCGGGGCTATTGCCGTGACCGATTGCGTAGCTAAGTCATGCAGAAGCGGATCCCAGAACGTTCGTTGTACACCGGTAATTCCGGTGACACCGGATGGTGAGCGACCGCTGTATTTCCAGGCGAGGCGTTCGCGAAGTTGGGAAGCAACCAATTCACCGTTGAACCACAGACCGCTGAACGTTGCTGTCTTGTCTGTCAATTGCACTGCGGCGACGAAGTCTCCCCAACCATCGCTACTATCAATCCAAGATTCGGCAAGCTGCTGATTCGACGTGCCAAGCGCACCCCTTCCACCAGAACCAGTTCGTCGTCGAATCCACACATTCTGATATGTCGCAAACATATTCGATAGGTCCGCCGGTGTTTCTACAAGTACAGTTTGCGGCGAAGCTAACTCGTTCGCTGCGAGTCGCAAGTACGTTAGCCACTTATCTTCCGCGCATTGAAATTCAGGCTGCACGGGAAGAAATGTTTTGGTAGTGATCTCGTCTCTATGAGCCGCCACAATGGTTAGTGCAGGGCCAGTATCTGCGACATACACCAGATCGATATCATCAGCCGCAACTATCCGATTTACCTCATCTATCAATGTGTCGGGGTCGAACTGCGTGTAGTAGCGGCGGACAGCTTCGCTAGTATGATACTCGTCCAAATTGAAATCGAGCCCGAATACCTCATAATCTTTCGTCAGCATGAGCGACCGCACGAAATTCAGGCCACAATTGTCACCACTGCAAAGAACAAGGACTCTATGCACGGGGGACCTCTGGCAATCCAAACTGGTTGGGTTTCGCTGCAATCGCAGGCCCTAGGTCCACTCCTGCTTCGTCGATCTGGGACCAACCATAGACAGGCCGTAGGAGGCTCGGGTTCGCGAAGTACATCAATGAGTAACGGCTACGAAGCTTCAAATTCCTCACCCTGTGATATAGCGGAGAAATTGCGCCGCCCGATACGGCGGTCAAGGCAGAACCTGGCATTATAAGTAGAAAGTCTAGTCCGGGCGTTATTGGCTGAAATGGTCCTTCGTCAGACCGGCTTACCTCCAAACCGGCTTGCTCGGTTGTAAGTAACGTAATCAGATGGCCGTCTTCATGCGTATCCTGCAGGAAAGGACGGTCGATCTGGGCATCGATTGGGCCGTAGTGGTTGATCTGAGCATATGAGGATTCTATGGATGAAATACTATCGCTCTGACCGGTCGGAAATAGCTTGTGTCGTAGTGCGAGTAGGACCTCCTCCACAAGAGGTGCAAGTTCAAGATGCCAACTTTGTAGGGAGCGTGCCAAGGTAGCGGCGTTAGGCGCCAATGCTTCAGGCTTGTGGAATCCCCAAATAGAAAAGCTCTCATTGAGGTCTGGTCGTGTTGAAACCTGTGAGTATTCGAGACCAATGGTACGATATCCGTGATTGTTGTCGCTGGCGCGCGCCCCCAACTTCTGGTTTATGGGCAGACGGAAGAATTCCGATGCTTTTTCTATGACTTGCTGCGTCAGTTGAGCCTCGTTGCTGACGAGTGAGATAGTTGCGTACCCGCTGCGGAGTATCTGGTCGACGACTTCGGTAGTCCTGGTGTGGGTCATTCGATATCGACCTCTTCGCGATTCAAGTGTTCGTGGGACTTGGCGACTGGTGCTCTAGAGGCTGGAATTTGTCGGTAGTCGATCGTTGTCAATTGCAATCCGGAGGTACGGTCCTACAATTGGTGGATTTGCACGAAGTTCTGGGACATACATGCGATAGGCGGGCAAAAATCGCTCGACGTAATCAGCCGCCTGCTCGTCGTTCAGCCCAATTCCAGTCGCCGTTCGCTGTGCCCGTTCTGCATCTATCCGCCATTGGACTACTGACAATGGGTCAACAGCATCCAGGTGTACGAAAGCACCGAGACGATCGTGCCAGCTTGAATACTCCGCAAGCAGGGTATTTGTTACCTTCAGATGGATGTCAGAAATACTGTGGCTTGGTACTGGTTTGAATCCAAGCATCCAACCTTCAAGTATAATTACCGCAAGTGGTGTTTGCGTTTTTCGATAGTCGCTAAAGGGGGCGCGGTCGCCCCGACCGCCGTTTGCTCCTTTGTTGTATACGGGAATGCGGACCTTTTCAGAACTAGGTGTCACCAAAGTGTCGAGAACGCTAGACCCAAGCGCAATGGAGTGCGTCCCAGGGTACCCGCGATGCTCAAGATACCTATTTCCCGGATATCTTGCAGCGATTGCTGCCTGCTCTGAATGCGTAAGATAGAAATCGTCGATCGAAATGGCTACGCTTGGTATGCGCTGCTTATTTAGCTGCGCTGTCACTGCGGCTGTCAGTGTGGACTTTCCGCATCCTTGTGGGCCTGAGATGCCGACAATTAGCGGGCCATCGTTTCTTGTCGATGAGGCGCAGAATGATGTGACGGCGTCGGCGAGTTCTTCTCTAGCCATGTTCTGGATCATATGTGCAAAAGAAACCGTCGGCGTGCGTTCACATGAAATTCTCAGGAAGCGGCGGTTGGGCATGGCGAGCCGTAGGCGGCGTAAGACCGCGTGCGGCTGGAGATTTCGAAGATCCTGGGCGGCGTGATTTCATTGGTCGTGTGTGCGTCGGCTGCGAACACGACCGGGAATGACTGAGCCTATGCTGAGCGGCGAAGTCTGTATGCGTCAGATCGCTGCAGGTAGGCGATGTTTTCGCCGCCTGTCCGTCTCCGACCATCACAAGCTGTCGCGTAGGAGGGCTCTGATCGGAGCCGCCCAATGACACGCATCCGCTTGCCGTTTTGGTCTCGGTGCTTGGCAATGGAACGCGAGGCGTCCGGATTCGGTGGTCGTACGAAAGGGGGCTTTACTCTCGCCATCTCGCATGGTCCAACCTTCGTGCATCTTCAGATGTGAGGGTTTGGGGTGCAGCTGGTGGGTTCTGTTGCCGGTGGTTCCGTCATTGGGATCGCTCACAACTATTCAGGTCTGAACCTGTGTTTCAATCCGTATCCGAACCTGCTTGTTTCGTTAGCTTCGGTGTCGTTCGATGGACTCTCGCATGTCGTCCGCCGTCGTACGAGGCGTGGGGGTATCCGTGCGGCGGACGGAGAGGCTGGTCGAGTAGCTCAGGTCAAGGGTCTTAGATCTCGGTCATGCCCGCCGATCTGGGTGCGCCAGGTCGAGGCATGGGGCTGGTGCACGGGTAGGTGTCATCGATCTGGCTTGCCGATTGGCGGGCCTGGAAGGATGTCTACGTGCCCAAGCCCTATCTGAGGTTCCCCCGGTTCTCTGGAGGGCTCTGAGCATGGTCCGATAGGACCAGGAAGGAGCCCTGCGTGGCAGCACCGAAGAAGTACCCCGACGAACTGAAAGCACGAGCGGTCCGGCTGTATCTGGAGTCGGACCCGAAACCGACGATCCGCAAGCTGGCCCAGCAGTTGGGTGTGCACCACGAAGCGCTGCGGAACTGGATCCGCCAAGCCGATGCCGGACAGCGACCCGAACCGGCGACCGACGATCTGGCCGAGGAGAACAAGCGGCTGCGCAAACAGGTCGCCGAGCTGGAGCGGGTCAACGACATCTTGCGTTCTGCGAGTGCGTATTTCGCCTCGGAGCTCGGCCAGACCCGGAGGTGATCGTGCGCTTCGTCGAAGACAGTCCGCACCCGGTCGAGCTCGTATTGCGGGTCCTGGGTATCGCGTCGTCGACCTATTACTGGTGGCGTGAACGCCGCCGGAAACCATCGGAGCGGCAGATCGCCGACGAGCAGTTGCTGGCCGAGATCGTCGATATTCACACCAGCTCCGGCGGCACCTACGGATCCCCGCGGGTGCACGCGATGCTGGCGCGGCGCGGGATTCGGGTCGGACGTAAACGGGTGGAGCGGGTGATGCGCGGCGCCGGCCTGCAGGGCGCATTCCTGCGCAAACGGTGGCGGATCGCCTCCATACGACTCGACCGCCGGGCCGCGCCGGCTCCGGATCTGGTCGAGCGCGTGTTCACCACCGACCGCCCCAACCGGCTCTGGGTCGCCGATGCCACCCGCATACCCTGCGGTCAGGGTGCGTTTTGGCTGGCCGCGGTCCGCGATGCGTTCTCCAACCGCATCGTGGGCTGGAAGACCTCGGACCGCTGCGACACCGAACTGGTTCTCGGAGCACTCGAGTACGCGGTCTGGAGTCGCGATGTCCGCGACGGCGGCCTGGTCCATCACAGCGACCGCGGCTCGACCTACACAGCGTTCCGTTTCGCGAACCGGTTGGCTGATAACGGGATCGCGCAATCCATGGGCTCGGTCGGTGACAGCTACGACAATGCCCTCATGGAGAACTTCTTCTCCACATTGAAGACCGAGCTGGTTTATCGCCACAGCTGGCGGACCAGGGAAGAAGCCGAGAACGCGCTGTTCGCCTACATCGACGGCTGGTACAACACCCAACGCATCCAGAAGAAGCTCGGCTGGCGATCACCGGACGAGTTCGAAGCCCTCTACCATCACCCGGTCCCGGCCGGACCCTGATATCACCGCCCTCCAACAACGCGGGGGAACCTCAATCCCCGCGAGTTCCGTGACGATGTCGTCCGCGTTGCGCGCAACCGCGACGAAGGGGTGACCCTGGACCAGATCGCGGCCGACTTCGGGATCCATCCGATGGCCTTGTCGAAGTGGATGCGCCAGGCCGATGTCGACGAGGGTGTGAAGCCGGGAGCCACCACCTCGGAGTCGGCGGAGTTGCGGGAGCTGCGGCGCCGCAACCGGCTGCTCGAGCAGGAGAACGAGGTCCTGCGCCGGGCCGCGGCCTATCTTTCCCAGGCCCAGCTGCCGGGAAAAAGATCTACCCGCTCGTGAAAGAGCTCGCCGCCGACGGGATACCCGTCGTGGTGACGTGCCGGGTCCTCAAGCTCGCCCGCCAGCCCTACTACCGCTGGCTGGCCGACCCGATCACTCCGGCCGAACTCGCGCAGGCCTACCGCGCGAATGCCCTGTTCGACGCGCACCGCGACGACCCGGAGTTCGGGTACCGATTCCTGGCCGACGAAGCCGGCGCTGCGGGTGAGCCGATGGCCGGTCGGACGGCGTGGCGGATCTGCTCGGCGAACCGGTGGTGGAGTGCGTTCGGGAAACCCCGCCGAGGTTCGGGCAAACGGCCGGGGCCGCCGGTCCACGACGACAGGGTGCGCCGCCATTTCACTGCCGATGGCCCGAATCAGTTGTGGCTCAGCGACATCAGCGAACATCGGACCAGTGAAGGAAAGCTCTACATCTGCGCGGTCAAGGACGTGTTCTCCGGTCGGATCGTCGGCTATTCGATCGACTCGCGGATGACCTCGAGGCTGGCGGTGACCGCCTTGCGCAACGCGGTGGCTCGCCGCGGTGAGGTGGCCGGCTGCGTGGTCCACACCGACCGAGGGGCGCAGTTTCGAGCCCGCCGCTTCGTGCACGCGCTGAACAGGTTTCGCATGGTGGGGTCGATGGGTCGAGTGGGTTCGGCCGGTGACAACGCGGCGATGGAGAGCTTCTTCAGCCTGCTGCAACGCAATGTCTTGGACCGGCGAGCCTGGGAGACCCGCGAGCAGCTTCGGATCGCGATCGTGGTCTGGATCGAACGCACTTACCACCGTCGTCGGCGCCAGGACCGGCTCGGTCGGTTGACCCCGATCGAGTACGAAGCAATCATGACCCCAGCAGCCCGACAGGCTGCCTAACCACAGTCACCTGTCCGTGCACCAGCCCCAAATGCTACCGCACAACGTAACTAGCTGCTGCTGGAGTCCTGGCCCGTGGTCGCACGCCACTGGGGAAACCCCCGGCCTCCGCTGCATAGGCATCACGGACTACGCGATAACCCCAATACACCACGCCCCTGGACTTCACCGTGGGTTTCCGCGATTAGGCGAGTGGCGTAGCTTCGCGTATACGATTACGGAGCAATGATCAAAGCCTGTGGATGACCGGGAAGGTTACGTCCCATGCTCAAGGCGATCGACGACGGCGCCGAGTCCGATCGAGGCGGTGTGCCAGCCGGAGTGTCGCGTTCGCCGATCGAGGAGATCGTGCGCGACGGCGCCCGTCAGATGCTCGAAGCGGCGCTGCAAGCCGAGGTCGCCGCGTGGGTCGAGCGGTTCACCGACCAACTCGACGAGAACGGCCGGAAGTTGGTGGCGTGCAACGGCTACCGCAACGAACGTCAGGTGCTGACCGCCATCGGCTCGGTGACGGTGACCGCGCATCGGGACAACGACGAGACGGTCGATCCGGAATCGGGTGAGCGGCATTGGCTTTCCCCGGCGAACCTGCCCGCCCGGGTGTGGAAGACCACACGTCACAGGGGTGTTGCGGCTGCTGTATCTGCACGGGCTGTCCACCGGGGTCTGCGGTCCCGCGCCGGAGCAGTTGTTTGGCTCGGGAGCCGGACTGTCGCCAGCATCGATCATCCGGTCGACCGACCACTGTCCTTGCCGCGCTGCGGAAGCCAGGCGCGTCTTGGTGCGCTCGCCGCGGTGAAGAACATCTACAACGCCGAGGCCATCGACAAGCGCAGTTGGCGGTGGAAGCGTTCGACCTCGACTACGGCAGGAAATGCTCGAAAGCGGTCGCGAAAAATCACTGCGACATCAAGCCCGAACCATCAACCGGCCGGCCGAAACCCCCATAACGGAGGTTGCCTGAAACTTGTTGATCCACAGATTTTGACAATATCTCCGTATACGATTGGATCAGTGCCTAGGTCGCCTGCGGTGGTCAGCATGAACCAACTACTGGCCTCCACGCACGGTTTGTTGCGTGATAAAAGCCATTCAAGATACGAAAGGCGTATGTAAGGCGAGATGAGAATTTTTCTTAGCCATAGTTCCAGAATAAAGCCAATGGTGCGGGAGGTTCGTGCTCATCTTCCCGAACATGTAAATACGTGGATTGACGAGAAGGACCTGTTGGCTGGCGATCCACTGGAGCGTCAGATCCGCAGCGGTATCGAATCGGACTGTGACTTTTTGGTTGTATTTCTTGACGAAAGTGTTGTGCGCTCGGATTGGGTTGCCAAGGAGCTACTTTGGGCGCGTGACGAGGAAGTCCGTCTCGGTCGGCCATTTGTACTTCCGGTACTTATAGATGATGTGGATCTAGGCGATCTAAATTGGCTACGGGAACGTGTCTTTCTCCGGTGCTACGGCTTTACCGAAGCAGATATAACAAGGCTTGCTAGCGAGCTGGCATCTTCGCTATTTGCGTGGCTGAGCCGGGATGTGGAGCGTCTACGCAAACCGCCCGAGCCAGGTCTCAATGACCTTGCTGTATTCCAACAGGCCGATAAATTATTGGATGTTACTGCAGCGCAGATCCGGTCTGTGGTACTGCCGCATCGAAAAACAAATCCGATGCGCCTGAGCATGCTCTACGATCGACTCGTATCTACCGGGCAGATTTCGCTTTCGGATCCTTCGGATCTAAACGACCTTCTGTTTCGGATGGGCGAGCGAAAGCTCTTGTCGGGTATTAGTATCACCGGTGGCAAGATATATGTCGAAGAAGAACATCTGAGTTGGCGACTTCAAGATGCTATGGCCGCAAAACAGGCAATGGCAGACTATGCTACTGATCTCATCGAAGACGGGCAAACGCTGTTCATAGATGGCGGGTCGACTGCACTGCAGGTCGCCAAGAATGTTTGCAAGAATATCCGTTTTCAAGCCTGGCACTCATTGGTCATAGTGACGAACTCTCCACCAGTAGCAGCGGAATTCGCTGTACTCGCGAACGAGCTAGGGCTTGAGGACTTTGATTCAAGACTTCAGCTATACATCGTAGGCGGTCGAATGCGGATGAACGCTGCCACGATTGTGAATCTGCCAGAGAATGATAGCGAGATCACGAAGATCGCTGATAGCGTTGGTGGCTTTGACATCGCTTTCTGCGGCACAAATGGTATTCACTGGCCAGGGGGATGCACTACAACAGCTGAAACGCAGGCTCGAGGAAAGAACCTGGCTCTTCTCAACGCTCGACGACGCATAGTTGCCGCCGATTCATCAAAATATGGCGTAAGACAGGAGCAAGTATTTGCAACTTTCGATATGAATCTTGAGATAGTCACTGCACAAGACGGCCATCGTGACCGTGTAGACGAGATTCGCGAGCGGATTGCTGACACCGGGTCTAAGATTACCATAGTTGGATAGTGGTAGAATCAAATTCTAAGCCTAATAGAAGGAAGTAATGGCTCCGAAATCAATAAAAGTCGCCCTTAAGACGCCCTTTCTAAACGTCGAAGGGGTATGGGAACCAAACGACGTTGAGAGAGCGGCTGCATGGGAACTTTACATTGAACTTACGACTAGAGTTGGGGTTATCCAACTTCCTAGTGAATTGGGATCAGACCGAGAAGTTCTTGCTAGCCTTCACAGCCTACTATTAATCCACCGAGAAGTGCTTCGGCGCTATGGGCCGGCGGTCGCAGAGCCAAAAAGGAGTGGGCAGTATAATTTGGGCTATCTTGCAGTAGGGACTCTTAACTGTGTCATACGCCCGTTTCTCGCGACCTGGCACTCTCAATTGCAGGATTTTGAAGCTCGACGACCGGAATTCACAGGTAGAGCCGAGTATGAGCGTACATGGCCCCGTCATGAAGAGTTCCGACGGGCGCTGTCGGATCTGCGTCGTCAGCTACAAATCTATGTTCTGTGGCTCTCGCACGCGTGCAACGTTCCAGATCTACTACCAGCAATTGATGGGGAAGTACCGTAGCTGACGTCGAACGAGTGCTACAGCCGACACGGAGGTCGTTGGGCTTTCGGTAATTACCGCTTGTTCTGAGCACATCCATGAAATTAATCGGCTGGAATAGCGCCCGTCTCTATTTCGATTTTGGAATAATCGAACCATGGTGTATTTTGTGAATCCGAGTGATAGGAAAAGTCCTAACGACAGTCGCTTGCAAGCACAGATCGGTGAGCGGCTATTCGATGGATGCTTATTTAGCACCCTCTCTCCACGACGGTTTGTTCTCACGGCGCTAAGGGGTGTCCCGTAAGTCGTTCAGCAGCAACACGTATCGTCTCCGCCGCGGTGATCTCGGCAGCTGACCCGGTGATGGTGGAGTTGTTCTCCGGGCTGCGGTAACCACGTTCGCTCGCCTGGTGACACAGTTGAGGCGCGAGGGCGCTGACCGACCGTTGCGCGGCTGGCCGTAGGGCTTGTGCTTCCAAGACCGAGTGCTGCTGGTGGCCACCTACTGGCGAATCAAGCTCAAAATGCGGCAACTCGCGGCCGTGTTCGGCGTCTGTAAAATCGGCAGCGGCCGGGTGATCGAGGACCTCGGACCTGCGTTGGCGCTACGGCCCCGCGCCCGGTTCCCGCGTGAGGGCGTGCTGATCGTGGACGGGACCCTGGTCCGGACCCGAGATCACAAGGTCGCCGCGCAGAGCATGAACTACCGGCACTCGACCAACCCCCGGTCGTCATCGACGCCGATACCGAAACTGGGTGTCGCGCTGGGAGAACCGTTACCGGGTAACCGCACAAGGACTGCCGAGCTTGGACTGAGTCCTGTGTCGCCCATGCCTGCCGCAACGCGGTGGTGATCGCTGACGGCGGCTATCAGGGCACCGGTCTGATCACCCCGCATCGCCGATCAACGGGTGTCGAGCTGAAGCAGGCCCACAACCAGTTCCCACCGCAAGTTTCGTGGCCGTGCCGAGCAAGCTTTCGCTCTGATGAAGACGTGGAAGATACAGCGTGACTGCCGTTTACGTGGTGGCGTGGTGGGTGTCGCGGTGGCTGGGGTAGCGATGCTGACCAACCTCGCCCACGCCTACTGATTCATGGCGGGCGGATCGATCGCCGTCGCTAATTCGGACTTACGGGACATCCCTTAGCGTCGACTGGCTCCAGTCGGCACGGGGGTCGCCACTCTGCGTGTAAGGCGCAGCGCCAATGTGGATCTCGTTCTCGATACCTTCGCCCGCTCCTGGCGCGATCCGCTGTACTCTCGTTGGTGTGGCATTTGACTTCAAGAAGCTTGCGGGTAAGGGTTCCCTCACTAGCATCACCGACCCCGTGGCCTTATTCGATGCGCTACCCAACAAGGCGCCCGGTTATGGGTATCTCCGTGCGGTACAAAAGGAAATTCTTGACCAATGGGCGGGCCGACGACGTCAGCGCGACCTGGTAATCAAGACCAATACAGGTGGCGGAAAGACTGTTGTCGGACTAATTATCCTGCAATGTTGCCTCAACGAATCGAAGGGGCCCGCGCTCTATCTAGCGCCGGATCCTCACCTTGCAGCGCGAGTTCGGGAGGAAGCGGTCAGGCTTGGAATTCCGGTCGTTGATGATCCCGAGGCTAGTAAATTCGCAAGTGGCGAGGCTATTTGTGTAACTACAATGGCCACGCTCTTGAACGGAAGGACCAGATTTGGACTTCGCGGATCTGGAACGAGAGCGGTCATGCGCGTTAATTCGATAGTCGTCGACGATGCACATGCAGCGTTGGCTGCGGCGGAGGAAAAGACCCGATTCATCCTTCCCGCTAACCATCCGGCATTTGAAAAACTGCTTGAGCTTTTCGCGGACGATTTGCGTATCCAAGCCCGTAATGCCTACATGGATATTGCCGAGAATGATACTGCAAGCAACGCGACTCTTCGGGTGCCATTCTGGGCGTGGCGGGCGAGGGAGGATCAAGTTCTGGAAATCCTTCGTCCCCACAGAACTTCCCCGGAGCTTGAGTGGGTATGGCCACTAGTAAACGATATTTTGCCTATATGCGCAGCAGTTTTTACGGCGGAGGCATTTGAAGTTGTTCCGCCGTGTCCTCCCATAGAGAAGTTCCCGAGCTTCGCAGAGGCGGAGCGAAGGGTATACCTGACGGCAACTTTGGCTGACGACAGTATCCTTATCACGCACTTCGACGCCGATCCGGAAAGTGTTGCTAAAGTATTGGTCCCCAGTAGTGCCGCAGACCTTGGCGACCGACTAGTTCTCGCGCCCCAGGAGTTGAATCCAGATATCACCACCGAGGATATATTGGAGCTCGCTCATAGTATCGCAACAGATCACAACGTTGTCGTGCTTGTGCCTAGCAAACGGCTGGCGGCAAGATGGAGCGACAAGGCGGATATCATTGCCAGCACTGCCACTCAGATCAGTGATGCAGTTGATCAGCTCATCTCGGGACATGTTGGCCTCGTGGTGATTGTCAATCGCTACGACGGGATCGATCTTCCCGACGATGCATGCCGACTGCTCATCATCGATAGTCTTCCCTTTGCGCTATCCGGTTCCGAACGTCGGGAAGCTGTAGCACTAAGGGACAGTGAGGCAATGGTCACAAGGCAGCTGCAACGGGTCGAGCAAGGAATGGGCCGGGCCGTACGAAGCCGAGACGATCGATGTGCCGTATTGCTGGTTGGAGCAAAGTTGACCCGACTTGTTGCCCGACGCGATGTTGCTGATCGGCTGTCGCCCGCGACGCAAGAGCAACTGAAGTTGTCTAAAGAGGTTGCGGGCCATTTGAGTGGCGCGACGCTCGCGCAGCTGCGTGAAGTTATTGACCAGGTAATTGACGGCGACCCTGGGTTTCGTGCGGCATCGCGTGACGCTCTTCTAGGTGTAGCCTACGGACCCTCGAATCTACTTCCGTCTGCAAAACCGCTGCGCGATGCCTACAACGCATCGGTGGCGGGGCGGGCGCGAGAAGCAGAGGAATCCGCACAGAAGGCAGTTGATGCGGCAATCAATGCAGGTGATGAACGGCTCGCCGGTTGGCTGGGCGAGACGCATGCAATGTATGCTGAAGTCTTCGACCAAAAGCATGCACAGGAGATTCTTGCAGAGGCTTATCTCAGGAATTCTGGAGTCCTGAAACCTGTCGAAGGAATTGCATACAAAAAGATTTCTACTACCACTCCACAGGCCCAGGCCACTGTAAATTTTCTTACCACCGCTTATAGCTCGGGCGCAGATCTTATCCTGGGAATTGAGGCGCTGATTGGAGATCTCGCGTGGGACAACTCTCGCACTGACGAAGCCGAAGATGCCCTGGCGAGCCTGGGGCGTCATCTGGGCTTCACCGCTCATCAGCCGGAGCGAACATTCGGTTTAGGTAGTGACGTGCTTTGGGCGCTCGGCACGCATTCGTACGCCGTCATCGAGGCCAAAACAGGCGCGACTGCACCAAAGATATGGAAGAAGGATATCAACCAACTCAACGGCTCCGTTGCCTGGTGTCAGACAGAGTATGGCATCGACGCCGAGATTTTCCCAATAATCGTACACCCTCAAAGGGTGATCGAAAAGACCGGAACGGCGACGCCCGGAACTCGCGTGATAACGAAGCCTAAGCTCAATGCGCTCAAGGGTGTCCTTCGAAACTTTGCGAAATCCGTGGCTAAAGACGAGAGCTACAAGAGCATAAATGCTGTGCAACAACAGTTGGATATTCACAAGCTTGCATTAACGGCGGTGTTCGATGAATTTACGGAAGAAGCACGCCGAGAGTCTCAATCTCCATAAATAATTCAGGAACCAAGGCGTCAATAGAGGCCGGGCAATGCTATCGCGAAAGGATTTTCGGATTGGGATAGATTTACCTTCCGTGGGAATCGCGCATTTCGACGCCACGCTGTTGCAGCGCCTTCCACACACTGCCCTTGGCCTTGCCGAGTTGCCGAGCGATGGCGTTGAGCGACTGCCCTTCGCCGTAGAGCCGAACAGCCCGGTTGGTCTCCTCCGCTGTCATCGGTGGTACCGCATCTCGACGCCATGTTCGGCCAGGATCTTCAGCAGGCCACCCTTGGACAGCTGGTGGATTTCGCACAGCTGGCCTGTCGAGGTACCTGCTCGGTAGGCAGCCACCAGTTCCGCGATTGTCGCGGCCGACAGCCGTCGATCCAGCCGACGTGGTTGGACGGAGCTGCTGGCTTTCGCTGTCGGCCGCGGTGGAGTGGTATCGACCAGCGTGATCACCCGGCGAAGCTGCTCAGCCTGTCGTTGTTTTGAGTAGCGTCCCAGTAGGCCGACAGACAGAAATGCCCTCCGGCCTGCGCCGGAGGGCATTTCTGTTACTCGACCACTCGGAGTCTTGGGCCAATCTGGGACGATCCGCCGTTTCCGGCCGCTGGCCGGGGGCCGCCCGGTTGTCAGGCGGGGCCGTCGGGTATCGCGACAGCAGTTGCCCGTCCTGCGGAGCGCTTCCAGGTCTGGGTGCAGGTACCGCTAGGTCGTGTTGCGAAGTAGCGCGCGCAGGTCGCGTGAGGTGTCCTGGAATCTGTTGACCCGTCGCATGTCCCGGTGAGGTGACGAGGCGAGGTCTCCGGTAGTGGTGTTCAGCGACCAAGCAAAACATCACCCACCGGAGACCTCGTGGCCAGCGTAACGGCCGCGGGGCGAGCGGATCTCTCCGATGCCCAATGGGCTCGATTGGAACCGTTGCTGCCCCGCGCGAAGAAGGCGGGCCGCCCGCCGCAATGGAGCAGACGCCAGCTCATCGACGGAATCCGCTGGCGAAACCGCGTAGGCTCACCCTGGCGCGACGTCCCGCCGCAGTACGGGTCCTGGCAAGCGGTCTACGGGCTGTTCCGGCGGTGGCAGCACAACGGAGCGTGGGTGCTGATCTGGAAGATGCTGCAGGTCTATGCCGACGCCTCCGGTTCGATCCGCTGGCAGCTCAGCGTGGACTCCACGATCGTTCGCGCGCACCAGCACGCCGCCGGAGCCCGGTCGGGTCCTGCCGGTGAGCCCGGCGATCACGGGCTGGGCCGCTCACGGGGCGGGTGGACCACGAAACTACATCTGGCCTGCGAGCAAGGACTCAAACCGCTGGCGATCCTGCTCACCGCCGGCCAAGCCGGCGACAGCCCGCACCTGCCGCTGGTTCTCGACGCGATCGCGGTGCCACGCCGAGGACCGGGGCGGGCACGGCAGCGGCCGGATCGGGTGCTGGCCGACAAGGCCTACTCCTCCCGCGCCAACCGCACCTGGCTGCGTCGCCACGGCATCGCGGCCACGATCCCGAGCCCGGCTGACCAGCTCCGTCATCGCCGCAACCGCGGCAGGGCCGGTGGCCGGCCTCCGGCATGCGATCCGGTTGCCTACCGCGACCGCAACGCTGTCGAACGCGGCATCAACCAGCTCAAACAACACCGCGCCGTCGCGACCCGCTACGACAAACTCGCCGTCCGCTACCTCGCCAGCGTCCACATCGCTGCCATCAACCACTGGCTGCGCGACCAATGACAGCTACTTCGCAACACTGCCTAGGTGATCCGGGTGTAGCTGCCGTTTGGCATGGCACCCACAGCCGAGGACGTCCCGGTCCGGATCGGTGCGCGGCCGGATACCAAGCGGTGGCGGGTGAGGGCCGCGCGGTGTCGACCCGGCGGCGGGGCCGATGGGGACGCTAAGCGGGGACAGGTTCGCGACTTCAGAGAAGTGCGCGGAAGTGCGCAGCTCGGCCGAAGCGCTCGAGCCGCTGTGCTGTCGACAGGGACGATCGAGTTGCACAAGACGCAAACCCACGCACCCATCACCCTGAAGGACAGCACCATGCGGGGGTTCGATTCATCGGCGGCGAGTCCGGCGGCGACGGTTCCCCTCGCCTTTACGCTAGCGACCGCGACACACTGATCGTGCAGGGCTGGAAGACCCCGACGGTCGACCGGATCGAGATACCGCACCGACTGCTCGCCTTCGCGGAGCCGGGGACCTGTCTGACCGGGTTGCACGACATTGGCCACGGGACGTTCGTGCTGTCCGGCGTGCCGGTGGACGACCCGGAAGCATTGGCGCTCATGCAGATTCCGGGGCACGAGGCAGTGGAAATCCCGGTCGGCGAGGAGGTGCGCCCCGATGCGCCTGCTCGACGGTCCTGACGGTCTCCGGCCGACCTTCTCCACCGCGCGGAGTCGCGCGTTCCACCTCGAGGTCCACGACGACTACCTCGCCGAAACCGAGACTGCCTCGCTCGCCACTTTCCGAGCAGACGAGACGACCGACCCCGGCGGCGACTGGTTCACCGGCTGGACCGATCACGTAGCCGACACTGTGGCGCGGGGCGTCGCCGTGCACCGGGCGCGCGTGGTCACCGAACCGCACACGCTGTACACGCGGTACCTGCTCGCGCTCTCGCCGCACAACATCGCGGCGGGGGAAGACGTCCGGTACCTGGCGCGCCACCTCGCCGTCGAGGCCGATCCGGGCCGCGAGGATTTCTGGCTGTTCGATGACAGCTCGGTAGCGTTCAGCCTGTTCGACAGCCGGGGCTACTGGGCGGGGGCCGCGTTCACCGACGATCCCACCGTCGTCGCGCACGCGGTTGCCGTCCGAGATCGGGTCTGGGACGCGGCGGTGCCATTCGCGCAGTACACCGCACCGTGAACGGTGCTTCTCGAGCGCGATCAGCCCTCGGGGCACGGCTTCGGGAGCTGCGGAAAGACGCGCGGTTGGACGGCAGGCAGCTCAGCACCGCCGCCGGATGGCACTGGTCCAAGACCAGCCGGATCGAGCACGGCAAGCAGTTGCCGAGCGAATCCGATCTCGCGGTGTGGTGCCAGGTCTGCGCTGCCGAATTGAAGCTGCCGGACCTGGTCGCGGCGCTCCGCAACGTCCAAACGCAGTGGGCCGAATGGAGCGGATCACCGCCGCCGGACACGCCCGACGGCAGCGGCGCGGTCAATAACTCGAAGCCAGACCAAACGACTGCGGCTCTACAACCCGACGATCGTCCCTGGACTCCTCCAGACCGAGAGCTACGCCCGCGCGGTGCTTGCCCAGTGCATCGGCTTCCCCTCGACACCCGATGATCTGGGTGCAGCCGTCGCGGCGCGGATTGCGCGCCAAGGGATCGTCCGGACGGGCAGTACGCGGGTGGCTGTGCTGATCCACGAGACGGCATTACATACGACGGTCGGCGGGTCGCAGGTCATGGCCGAGCAGCTCGCCAGCCTGCACTCCACCGTGTTCGGCAATCCCCGGCTGGCGCTCGGCGTCATCCCGCTGCGCGCCGAGTTCATGTACTTGACCGGCCCGTTCCATCTGTTCGAACACCGCCTCGCGGATGGAGAGGCGACAGATCTCCGCCGGAGGTCACCAACTGTCCGTGTTCGGAAACACTGCACCGAGCGCAGAGATTTCTCGGCGACATCCAGCCGCCGCGGATGGATGCCGGGCGTACTTCCCCGGCTCGAACTCACCTCGACCAGGCGTACACCGGGTAGACGGCGAATTCGCAGCCCGGCACCGTCACCGACACCGACCGGGTATCGGTCGTATTCGGCGGCGTCGTCAGGAATTCGGTGTACGTCGGGCACGCCGAACTCTGATGCGCGAGCACGGTCGTCTCGACCACCGCCTGCGCCCCATGGTCCCGGTCGAGCACAACGGTCGGCGGAGTGTCCTCCCCCTCCGGCAGCCCGCCGAAGAGCCCACCGCGCAACTGCCGCACAGCGTCGACCTGCGGGCCGCCTCCCACCGCCGCGACCCCGGGGTACCCGGTCAGGCTGCAGGCGCCGCTCGCACCGACCACCCAATAGTCGATTGTGAACCCGACAGTCGTCCCCGCGGAGTTCACGAGCGGCTCGGCATTGAAGTTCAGCTGCCCGTCAGCACAGGCGGGAACGAACGCCGACGGTGGGCCCTGCACCAGCACCTCCTCGGCGGCAGCGGAGTTCGTGCAGCCGGTGAGCACGGCGGCGCCCGCCGAGAGGAGCGCGGCGGCGAGAAGACGTTTCATGGACAACACCTCGTGGCTGAGTCGGAATCTGTCGACGCATCCATCCCCCCGTAGGGACGAGCCCGTCGACACCGAATCGCCGGCGACCGCCGCGGGTGTTAACGGGTCACGCGCACTCCGGCGCTGGCGCGTCCCGGAACAGCGGATCGCCTGCGGGCGGGGCGTACACGACGTACAGCACCACCGGCTCGGAGCCGAGGTTCTGCCCGATGTGGGTGTTCCACTCCCCCGCGGGCTCGTTGATGAACGAGCCCGCGCGGTAGACCGGTGCCACGCAGTCCGGTCCGGGGTGCGTGAGCTCGCCCGCGGCGATCACCCCGAAGACGGGGCCGTCGTGGAAGTGCCAGCCGGTGGAGCCGCCGGGGGCGATGGTGATTCGGCGGGCGACCAGGTCGGTGGCGGCGGGGAAGATCCCGGCGGGGACGGTGACCTGCCCCAGCGTGACGGCGGTGATGTCGACGCCGGGGGTTGCGGATGCGTTGCCTGCGCCGAGGAGAACGACCGATCCGGCGACGAGAGCGCTGATCAAGGGTCTCATTCCGGCAGTCTAACCAGCGCAAACGTGACCAGGTGCGGAATACGTCGTTCAGCGTGACCAGGAATAGCCCGCGTTCGTGACGATGGCCTGGGCAATGAACTAGGTAGCAGGTACTCCTCGGTGATCAGGCCGGAGTCCGAGAGCGAGCCGCACCAGAGGGTGTAGCCGTGGTCGGCGAGCTGGATCGGCCGGACGCGACGGGGCCCCGGCTGCCGGGACAGCCGGGGCCCACGTGCGGCTGTTCAGCCCTTGACCAGCTCGGGTGGGGTCGGCGCCGCGAGCTCGCCCTCGATCTCCTCCTCGACCGCGGCCCGGTTGGGCAGCAGGATCGCCGCCACCACCACGATCAGGGCGAGCGCGGCGGAGACCAGGAAGGCGAGGCGGGTGCCGTCCAGGTGCGCGGTGACCGCGTCGACCCCGTCCTCGACCAGCGCGCTGCTCCGCGCGGACATGACGGTCACCACCAGCGCGGTGCCGAAGGCCGCCGCGACCTGCTGCAGGGTGCCGAGCATGGAGCTGCCGTGCGAGTACAGGTGGTGCGGGAGCGCGCCGAGCCCGAGCGTGAAGACCGGGGTGAAGGTGGCCGCCAGCGAGAGCATGAGCAGGATGTGCAGCGCGAGCAGCTGCCAGTACGGCATGGTCAGGGTGATCCGGCTGAAACCGGCCAGTGCCACGGCGATGCCGATCGCGCCGGGGATCACCAGCCAGCGGCCGCCGAAGCGGTCGAACAGCCTGCCGATGGTCGGGCCGAGCACACCCATGGCCAGGCCGCCCGGCATCACCAGCAGCCCGGTGGCGAGCGGGCTCAGGCCGCGCAGGTTCTGCAGGTAGAGCGGGAGCAGGATCATCGAGCCCATCATGGCCAGGAACGCCACCGACATCAGGACCAGCGCCTTGGTGTAGGTGCCCGCCAGCAGGACCCGCAGGTCGAGCAGGGGGGTTCCGCTGCGCTGCAGGCGGAGCTGGCGCAGCGCGAAGATCGCGATCAGGGCGATGCCGGCGGCCACGAAGAGCGCGGGGGTGGTGTAGTCGCTGCTCTCGAACCGGCTCAGCCCGAAGACCAGGCCGCCGAAGCCGAGCGCGGCGAGCACCACGCTGAGCACGTCGATCGAACCGGCCTCCGGCTCGCCGACGTTCTTCAGCTGGCGCAGCCCGAGCCAGGTGACGACCCCGGCGATCGGCAGCACCAGCACGAAGAGCCAGCGCCAGGAGCCGACCTGCAGCACCAGCCCGGAGAGAACCGGGCCCATGGCGGGCGCCACCGAGATGGCGAGCGTGACGTTGCCCATCACGCGGCCGCGGTCCCGCTCCGGGACCACGGTCATCAGGGTGGTCATCAGCAGCGGCATCATGACGGCGGTGCCGCCCGCCTGGATCACCCGGCCGACCAGCAGCACCCCGAAGGTCGGGGCGAGCGCGGAGAGCGCGGTGCCGAACAGGAACACGGCCATCGCCGTCGCGTACGCCTGCCTGGTGGTGACGCGCTGCAGGAACCAGCCGGTGGCCGGGATGACCGCGGCCATGGTGAGCATGAACGCGGTGGAGACCCACTGCGCGGCGCGGTCGTCGACGTGCAGGTCCGCCATCAGCCGCGGGATCGCGTTGATCATGATGGTCTCGTTCAGGATCACCACGAAGGTGGCGAGCACCAGGACCCGGATGACCAGCGGTGTCCGTCCCTTCGGTATGGGCACTGCGGTTTCGACGGGCATGGGCACCTCCGGGGCTGGAACGTCGGCAAGGTCTGGGCTGACCCGTGACCACGGCACCGAACTCCCCGCCGGTGCCACGGTGATTCAGACGGTATGCACCGGTCGAACTCATCGGGTGCCGGTCAGTATTCCGCGCACCACCGACAGAACGCACCCGATTTTCCGCGGGGAAGGGTTCGCACGCTGCCGCGATACCGGAGAAGTGACGGTGGTCACGCAGCAGAACGCCCCCGGCAGGGAGTACCGGGGGCGTTCGGAGTGCGCGGAGGGGATCAGCCGCGCAGCACCTGGATGAGCCGCTGCCGCAGCCAGCCGAGCGCGGTCACCCCGCCGGGGGCCACGCTGTAGCCGGCGTAGGACTGGTGGATGCCGGACTTCAGGAAGGCGTCCACCTGCTCCTTGCGCTCGTCGTAGGCGTTGGAGTTGAGCTGGTCGGCGAGCAGGCCCCACCCGCCAGCGGCGAAGGCGTCGCTGAGCAGCTCGCCCGCCTGGTACTGGTAGCTGCCGATCTTGGTGGGATCGGGGTTGGAGAGCTGCACGGCGAACCCGGCGAGCCTGCCCGCGAAGTCACCGTCCGGCATCGCGCAGTAGAGGTCGCCCTCGATGCAGAAGGTGTAGGTCACCGGGCTGACCCAGCCGAAGCCGTTCACCCGGGGCCCGGTCGCGCCCGCACCGGAGACCGGCGCGCCGATCAGCGCGTCGGTCGGCGAGCGGCGCGGGTCGGAGACCAGCCCGACCAGCGCCACCCGGTTGGCGGGGACGACGGTGAGGCCGGTGCCGATCTCGGCAGCCACGTCACCGGCCGCGTCCGCGCCCTGGCTGTAGCCGAGCAGCGCGATCTTGGTCTCGCCGCAGGCCAGCGCCATGGCCTGGACCGCGCCGCGGGCGCCGTCCACCGCCTCGGCCTTGGACCGGCCGTAGACCTCCCCCTCCCAGGGGAAGGCGGTCGCGGCGTAGTGGATGTAATCCACCCGGACGTCGCCGGGCAGCCCCTCGGCCGCCTGGGCGAGGATCCCGCGGCCGGGATCCTCGTTCGACGTCTCCCAGGTGCCCGGCACCGCCACCACGTACAGGTCGGGGCAGCCGCCGGGCGCCGCCGAGGCGACGGGGCCCTGAGCGAGCAGTGCACTCGACACCGCGGTGGCCGCGCAGAGGGCGGCCACCGATTTCCACCGTGTAAACATCATGGTCTCCATGTCGTCACAAGAAGCATCCCTCGAGTGCCCCGAGTCCCCGACTACTTCGGAGGCACGTTCATGTCACGGTTCATCGTAGGGATTTCGATGTTCAACGGCATCCTGAGTTCGGAGAGGTAGACGAGCGCGAACTGGCGGAGGAACTCGTCGAAGAGCCAGTAGGCGTCCGGCGCGAGCGGCACGATCGGCAGGAGCCCCTCCCGGACGGCGACGAACGGGCCCCAGGAGACGTCGAGCAGCGTCTCCCAGACCGGCTCGCGCGCGATCTGCAGATCGTCGGCGAGCCGGTCGCCGAGGATGAAGCGGGTGAACGCGCCGAGCACGCCCTTGCTGAGAACGGCCAGATCCAGGTTGTTGCCCAGGTGCAGCAGGCGGTCGGCGAGCTTGATCCCCTCCGGGGTGGCCGCGACGACCGGGTCGAGGGTCTGCGCGGCCTGCGCGTTCGCCTCGTCCCAGGAGTTCGGGATGTACTCGTCGCGGATGCCGAGCATGTGCGCGCAGACCTGCCAGGAGTGCAGGAACGCCTCCGACTCGTGCACCGGGATCGGCACCTTCCAGGCCGTCAGGTGCCGCATGACGGTGGTCGGCAGGCTGTGCCAGGTGACCATCATGTCCTGCTGGCTGATCGGGATCTCCTCCTGGGCCGAGCTCACCCAGTGCGGCGACTGCGGCAGCAGGTGCCGCACGCCCGAGTGCGCCAGCCTGGTCTTGACGCAGGTGACCACCATCTCCCCGTCGGGGGCGTAGGCATTGGCGGTGCCGATGTCGTAGCCGAGCTTGGCGGTTTTGGAGATGCGGTCCTTGAGGTCCTGGCCGCCCTTGGAGTAGTAGACCGCCTTGGCCTCCTTCGGGATGACCGTCGACATCATGCCGCTGGCCAGGCCGTAGAGGACGCCGAGGTAGAGCCCGCGCTTCTTGTTGAAGTCGATCGCGGTGGCGAGCTTGCCCTGGTCCGCCCAGGCGGGCAGCTGCCGGTTGTACTCGAGGAAATCGCGCAGATCGGCGGGGAGCCCCTCGGGCAGCGGCTGGCCGTTGCGGGTCCAGGTGCGCAGCAGCGCGTTGACCGCGGGGACCTCGCCGCGGTCGATCAGCGAAGCGACCAGCTGGTCGGACTCCGGATCCCAGACCGTCATCGGATCGGCGCCATCACCACTGCCCGCCACCGAGCCCTGCGGTGACCAGCTCCAGGGCTCCGCGCGGGCGGGGGCCACCGTCGCCAGCGCGCCGACCGCGCCGAGTGCCCCACCGACCTTCAGCGCGTTACGCCTGCTGAATCCATCCATGTCGCTGCTCCTCGTTGAGTTCCAGCACGCCCCGACCGCCGGGAATCCCATGCCTCATGAACCGGAATACTCAGTAACTTAGCAGGGTTCGGTTGTGGGCGACAGACTTTCCCACATTTTGGGTAGGGCGCACCTCCAGTTGTCCGATTCACGCCCCTGAACAGTCGATTCGGTAACGAACATGTTGTGGTCTACGGTGCTGGACCGGTACTGCGAGCAGCCCGGAAACCTCTCGAATAGGCGGTAACGTACCGCGCCCGGCCCCGGCGGCGGATCCGCCGAATCGCCCCCGCCGCCGCACGTAACAGTGTATCGATTGTCGTTACATGCAGTCAGTGCGAGCAAGGACGTGATGTGATGACCGGATCGGGAGTGACCCGCCGAAATGTATTGCGCGGCATGGCCGCGGGCACGGCGGCGCTCGCCGCGGCCGGCGGGCTCGCGCACGCCGCGCCCGCCGAAGGTCGGGTGGCCGTGCTCGGCGGCGGGATCGCGGGTCTCACCGCCGCGCACGAACTGGCGGAGCGGGGGTTCGAGGTCACCGTCTACGAGCGCCGCGCGCTGGGCGGGAAGGCGCGCAGCATGGCCGCGACCACCATGCCGACCGCGGGTGGCAGGCGCCCGCTGCCGGGCGAGCACGGGTTCCGCTTCTTCCCCGGCTTCTACCAGGCGGTCCCGGATACCATGCGGCGCATCCCGTTCCCCGGCAACCGCAACGGCGTGCGCGACAACCTGGTGCCCGCGCTCACCGCCACCGGCGCCTACCCCGGGCCGGAGATCACCGCGCCCTTCGCGCTCGACTTCGACGCCATCGGCCTCGCGGCGAACCCGGAGCGGGTCGTCAAGACCATGCTCGGGGGGCTGATCTACGCACCGAAGCTGCCCTACCTCGACCTGCTCGGACTGGCCCAGCGCGTCACCCGCACGCTGGTCGCGGCGAAGGAGAACATCGCCAGCGCGCGGACCATGGGCAATATGGCCGAGGCGTTCCTGCTCAACCTGATCGGCCGGGGCGCACAGGGTTTCCCGGACATGGTGCTGAACGCGCCGACCAACGAGGCGTGGATCGACCCGTGGGTCGCGCACCTCGGCGATCTCGGGGTGCGGTTCGAGGTCGGCGCGCGGGCGGAGTCGCTCACCGTCGGCGACGGCCGGGTCGGCGCGGCGGTGATCGACGGCAGGGAGGTCGAGGCGGACTGGTTCGTGCTCGCCGTCCCGCCCGAGCACGTGGTGCCGCTGCTCGGGCCGGAGGTGCTCGGGATCGACCCGGCGCTGGAGCGGATCTCGAAGCTCTTCGTGGACTGGATGACCGGCATCCAGTTCTACCTCGACACCGACCGGCCGATGGCGCCCGGGCACATCGGGTTCATCGAATCGCCCTGGCGGCTCACCGCGATCCAGCAGGGCCAGTTCTGGCACGGCCGCGACATCGCCCGCGACTACGGCGACGGCACCGTGCGCGACATCCTCTCGGTCGATATCTCGGACTGGGGCATCCCCGGCCCGCTGACCGGCAAGCCCGCCCGCGAGTGCAGCCCGGAGGAGATCGCGCGCGAGACCTGGCACCAGGTCGTCACCACCACCTCCGGGCGGTTGCTGCTGCCCGACCAGCTCACGAACGCGAACCTGCGCGGCTGGTTCCTCGACCCCGGCATAGGGTGGAACCCCGAGACCGGAACACTCACCAACGACGACCCACTGCTCATCAACACCGCGGGCTCCTGGGACAACCGGCCGAACGCCGCCACCGGGGTGCCGAATCTCTTCCTGGCCGGGGACTACTGCCGCAGCCAGATCGATCTGGCGACCATGGAGAGCGCCAACGAGGGCGGACGCAACGCGGCCAACGCGATCCTCGACGCCGCCGGCTCGGACGCCCCGCGGGCCCGGCTCTGGCCGCACGTCACCATCGCCGAGTTCGACGCCGCCCGCGACCTCGACCGGGTGCGCTGGCGAGCCGGGCAGCCGAACCTGCTCGACCTGCCCTGACCCGAATTGACACAATGAAACAACTTTTGGATACTCGTTACATGCCGGACCGATACGACAGCGTGGACGAGTCGATCATGGACGCCGCGCTGGACCGGATCCTGCAGGTCGGGATCCGCCGGGCCAGCCTGGAGGACATCGCGCGCCGCGCGGGGATCAACCGGATCACCATCCACCGCCGCTTCGCGGGCAAGGACAACCTGGTCGAGGCGGTGCTGGAGCGCGAGACCAGGCGCATGCTGGCCGAGGTCACCGCGATCGCCACCACCGCGTCCGGGGTGGAGGCGCAGATCGAGGAGACGATCCTGCACGTCCTGCTGCAGACCAGGATCCACCGGCTGGTCACCCAGCTGCTGCGGGTCGCGCCGGAGGAGGCGCTCGGCTTCTACACCGTGCAGGGCGAGCGGCTGGTCGCGATCGGCATCGACTACATCGTCGGCATGCTCACGCACGCCCAGGCGGCCGGGCTGGTGGATCGCTACGATCCGCGGCCGGTCGCGGAACTCGTTGCCCGCCTGGCCCACTCGCTCATGCTGACGCCGGGCGGCGGCAGCGTCGACTTCACCGATCCGGAGCTGGCCCGCGCCTTCGTCCGGCATTCCATCGTGCCGCTCATGAAGCACGGCATCGCCACCACCACCGAGGAAGTCACCGATGACGACGACCGCGCCCGTCCCCACCCGGCATCCGGAAAGGCCCCGTAAGGCCCCCGGTCTCGGCCCGTTCGCCCTGCTGCTCGGCATCGGGAAGCCCGACGACGAGCGCTGGCGGCAGCTCGGCGAATCGCTGCTCGTCGGCGACGAGCCGATGGACCGGCTGGTCGACTGGATGTACGCCGAGGGGATGCGCACCACCCGCCCGCTCTTCGAGCAGGCGCTGCGCAGCGGGATCGACAGCGTGCCGAACGCCCCTGAGCCACTGCGCGTCTTCTTCGGCGCGGTCGAGGCGACCCCGGACTGGGTCGACCCCGACCTGCTCCGGCACGGCGAGCGGGTGTTCCGCTCCGGCGGCACCGACGGGCTCTACTTCGCCCGCGACGTCTCCTTCCTCGGCGGCTACCTCGCCTCCGGCTTCAACAAGACGCTGCTGCGCACCGGCGCGCTGGAGAAGGGGCCGGCGCAGCGCTTCGCCGAGACGCTGCAGTGGGCGATGGACGTCTCCACCGAGAACGGCATGGCGCTGTACGGGCAGGGGTACCGCTCCACGCTGCAGGTCCGGCTGATCCACGGGCTGGTGCGCAGGCACGTGGCCGCCATGCCGGATTGGCGCGGCGACGAGTGGGGGCTGCCGATCAACCAGACCGACATGGCGGCCACCCTGGTGGGCGCGCTGCTCGCGCCGTTCGTCGGCGGGATGGTGCTCGGCATCATCCCGAGCCGGGCGGACACCGCGGCGGCGGCGCACCTGACCCGCTACGTCGGCTGGCTCATCGGCGTGCGGGACGAGTGGCTGCCGACCGGGTTCCGGGACGGCGTCGGCATCCTCTACCACTGCCTGAGCGCCATCACGAACCCCGACGACACCAGCAGGCAGCTCGCCCTCCCCATGGCCGACGACCCGCTGAACTGGCACTACCCGAACCTGCCCGCGCTGCGCGGCAGGATCGCGCGCTCGCAGCACCTCTCGGTCACCAGCGCCTTCCTCGGGCCGAGGGCGATGCGGACGCTCGGCCTGCCCGCCCACCTGCCGTGGTATCCGGCGCTGCGCATCCCGGTGAATCTGGCGCGCAGCGCACTCGTCCGCGTGCTGCCCGGAGGCACCGGCCGCGCCGCGGTGCAGGGGCGGAGCGAGCAGGAGGGGTTCCTGCGGCTGCTCACCGGCGAGACCGCGGCGACCATCGGCGAATCCGCGCCGCCGCACGCGCGGATCGCCTGAGGGTCCGGCGTCAGCGGTACTCGGTGGTGCCGCGCGAATCCCTGGTGTCGCTGACCGGTTTCGCGAAGCACTCGTCGACGGCGATTCCCCTGTCGTCGCACCAGCGCTCGGCGCCGCCGGGGTCGGGTGACGTGCCGGAGTGTGCGGCCACGTGGGACCTCGCCGGGGTCGGGGCGGTCGCCGATGGAGTTGGGGAGGCGCCGGAAGGTGCCGGCCGGGAACTCGAAATCCTGGTGTACCGAGGTGGTTCCGTGGCTCCCGGACGAGGTCGCCGGGAGGTGGAGTGGGGTGGTGGACAGGTCGAAGACGCCCGCTGCGATCGGTCGGCCTCGGTCGGTGGTGTTCTGCGCGCTGAGTGCTGGTCGGGTTGGGGTTGTTCGGTTGACGCGGTCACGGTAGGCGCCGAAGTGCTCATTGACTGCACTTGGACAGCTGTCTATTCTGGTGTCCAGTATTTGATTCGTCGTGACGTGCTGCTGCCGGAAAGGACCGACAGATGACGAAGGTTCCGTCACGTGCGGCGCGGCTGGCGCACGCGTCCAAGCACGCCGAACTCTGGAACGCGGGCCGCAAAGACGAGTGGGTCGCCTCGTGGCGCACCATCATCCCCGCCGGGGTGCGCCTGTTCGATCCGGTGGGCACCGAGGAGAAGACCGGGTTCGAGGCGGCGACCACGCACGCGTGGGATCTGTTCCAGCAGCTGCTGAAGATCACCATGTTGACCGTCCAGGTCAACGGCGACGAGATGGCGTGGGTGTGTGAGAACGAGTTCGGCAGCGGCGAGGATATCCTGACCGCGTTCAGCATCGAGACATTCGCCTGGGACGTCGATGGTGATCTGCTGATCAAGACCTACTACCCGATGCCGGAGCATGTCGGCGCCGACCACGATCCCTACGCGCACCTCCTCGATGGTGGCGCCTCTCGTTGACGAGGTCGACGACGACGCCGCGCTCGGCCCGAGCGGCTACCGGCCGCCGCGGGTGCGCGACACCCGACGGGGCTGCGACATCGCGCGGCGAATCTCAGGATTCCAACTCCAGCGTCATACCTGCACAGCGCGAGGAAACGTGGCCGGACCCGCGCGAGCACCCCGTCGAGCCGCACCGGAACCCCGCGGAGCGCCGCGTCGGCGGCGAATACCGTGACGCCGTTGATCGCCGCATCGGCGGGCACCCCGATCACCACGATGGCGACGAGGTAGCCGTATCCGTTGTTCGAGGTACACGGGGTGCGGGGGTACCGAACGGATGCCGGATGATGGGCGCATGGTGAACATCGAGCTCGGTACCGTGCCCACCTGGTTCGACGTGCACGGGGACGGCGAACCGGCGGTGCTGCTGCACGGCGGCTTCGTCGATTCGCGCACCTTCGCGCCCGCGCTGCCGCTGCTGATCAGCCGGTTCCAGGTGCTCCGGATGGACCGGCGGGGGCACGGGCACACCCCGGACGTGCCCGGCCCGCTGAGCTACGCGGCGCTGGCCGAGGATCTGATCGCCTTCCTGGAGCGGGTGGTGGGCGGGGCCGCGCACCTGGTGGGGCACAGCGACGGGGCGAACCTGGCGCTCCGGGTCGCGCTGGAGCGGCCGGACCTGGTGCGGAAACTGGTGCTGATCAGCGGCAACTACCACGCCGATGGCATTCTGCCCGGTGTGCTGGACGGCTTCGAGGACGAATCCGCCATGGCCTACCTGGCGACGAGGCACGGTGAGGTCTCGCCGGACGGCGAGGAGCACTTCCCGGAGCTGGCCCGCAAGGTGATCGAGCTGGGCCGCGCCGAGCCGGAGTACACCGCCGAGGAGCTGAAGGCCGTCACCGCCCGCACCCTGGTGATGGCGGGCGACGACGACGTCATCGCGGCGGAGCACACACTCGCGCTGTACCGCGCGATCCCCGATGCCGAGCTCGCCATCGTGCCGGGCACCTCGCACCTGCTGGTGGTGGAGAAGCCGGAGCTGGTCTACGGGCTGATCGCCGGGTTCCTCGGCACCGACCCGGTGCCGACACGCCAGCCCATCCGGCGCGCCGAAGGGTAGGAGCCCCGGGCGGAGACCTGGTCGTGGGGGCGCCCGCCCGGGGCCGGTTACGACGCCGAGGCCCGCACCGGCAGGCACGGACAGGGTTGCCGCGGCGTCACCCTCGGACTTGCTCCGATCGGAGTGCTCAAACGGGTTGACCGGCAATCGGTTCGGTGGAGGCGCGTTCGACCAGGGTGGGGCGGAAACAGACGTGCTCGGGCTCACCGTGGCGCTCCGCCGCGGCGACGAGCAACTCGACGGCGGAAGAGCCGATCTCGGCGCGCGGCTACCGGATGGAGGTCAGCGGCACGATCGCGGACTGCGCGAAGTCGATGTCGTCGTACCCCATCACCGCGATATCGGCGGGCACCCGGACGCCGCGCAGGGTGAGCGCCTGCAACACCCCGATGGCGAGCAGGTCGTTGACGCAGAAGACGGCGTCCGGGCGCTCGGCGGGGGGCAGCTCCGCGATGCGCTCGCCCACCTGCCTGCCCGCGAGCACGGTCGGCGCGGCGGTGTCCCAGATGGCGAGTTCGACGCCGTGCCCGGCGGCGGCGCGGCGGGCCCCGGTGCGGCGGTCGGCGATCTGGGAGAGGGTGGCCGGGCCGCCGACGACGGCGATCCGGCGGCGTCCGGTGGCGCACAGGTGCCGGACGGCGAGGTCGCCGCCGGCGATGTCGTCCACGGCGACCGAGGAGAACGGGGTGCCGTTGCCGTCCCGGTCGACGAGCACCACCGGGATGCCGCGGTTGCGCAGCGCGGCGATCCGCTCGTCACCGGCCCCGGAGGGCGAGATCATGAGTCCGAAAACGCGCTGTTCGTCGAAGGTTTCGAGGTACTGCCGCTCACGCTCGGGGTCGTCGTCGCTGGAGCCGAGCAGGACGACCAGGTCGTGCGCGGCGGCGCGCTCCTGGGCGGCGCGGGCGATGTCGGAGAAGAACGGGTTGCCGATGTCGAGCACCACCAGCCCGACGCAGCGCGAGCGCCCGGCCTTGAGCTGCCTGGCGGCATCGTTGCGGACGAAGCCGAGCCGGTCGATGGCCTGCTGCACCCGCGCGACGGTGGCGGGCGCGACCTTCTCCGGGGCGTTGAGCACATTGGAGACGGTGCCGACCGAGACCGCCGCCGCGGCGGCCACCTCCTTCATGCTCACCACCGGGGCTCGCGCCTCCTCCGTTCCGGTGCGGGCACCACGCCCGAACTGCTCACCCCCGATCTTGATCCGCCACCGGGCGCGGGGCAAGTCTGGTCAGCTGGGTGACGTGCCGCGGCTCCAGCTCCTCCAGGCTGCGCACCCCGAGCAGCCGCATGGTCCGCTCGACCTGCCCGGCCAGGATCCGCACCGCGCGCTCGACCCCGGCCTCGCCGCCCGCCATGAGGCCGTACAGGTAGGCCCGGCCGATCAGGGTGAAGCGGGCGCCGAGCGCGATCGAGGCCACGATGTCGGCGCCGGACATGATGCCGGTGTCCAGGATGATCTCGGTGTCGCGGCCCAGCTCGCGGGCGACCTCTGGCAGCAGGTGGAAGGGGATCGGCGCGCGGTCGAGTTGCCGCCCACCGTGATTGGAGAGGACGAGGCCGTCGACCCCGACGTCGACGACCGCGCGGGCGTCGGCGAGCGTCTGGATGCCCTTGACCACGACCTTGCCCGGCCATTGCGCCTTGATCCAGGCCAGGTCATCGAAGGTCACGGTGGGGTCGAACATGGAGTCGAGCAGCTCGGCGACCGTGCCGGACCAGCGGTCCAGCGAGGCGAAGGCCAGCGGCTCGGTGGTGAGGAAGTCGATCCACCAGCGCGGCCGGGGCAGCGCGTCGAGCACGGTGGCGGGGGTGAGCGCGGGCGGGATGGACATGCCGTTGCGGGTGTCGCGCAGCCGGGCGCCGGCCACCGGGACGTCGACGGTCACCAGCAGGGTGTCGTATCCCGCGGCGGCGGCGCGCTCGACCAGGGCCATCGAACGCTCCCGGTCCTTCCACATGTAGAGCTGGAACCAGTTGCGGCCGTTCGGGTTCGCCGCGGCGACATCCTCGATGGATGCGGTGCCCATGGTGGAGAGCGAGAACGGGATGCCGGAGCGGCCCGCCACCCTGGCCCCGGCGTACTCACCCTCGGTCTGCATCATGCGGGTGAAGCCGGTCGGTGCGATGCCGAAGGGCAGCGCGACCGGGGCGCCGAGGACGTCCCAGCCGGTGGTCACCTTCGCGACGTCGCGCAGGATGGCGGGGTGGAACTCGATGTCTTGAAAGGCTCTGCGCGCTCTGTCGAGTGATATCTCGGCCTCGGCGGCGCCGTCGGTGTAGTCGAAGGCGGCGCGCGGGGTGCGGCGCTTGGCGATCCGGCGCAGGTCCTCGATGGTGAGCGCGGCCGCCAGGCGCCGCTCCGCACCGAGCCGCGGCTTCTCGAAGCGCAGGAGCGGCGCGAGATCGCGCGGCCTGGGGAGCTGTCGTTTCATCAGCCTGCCTTCCTGGCGGGTTCGGTGCGGGGCGGGTAGCGGCGCGGCGGGAACGCGGCGGCCACCTCGGCCCGCAGCGCGTCCACATCGCCGTGCAGCAGCCCGTGCGTGCGGGCCTGCACCAGTATGTTGCCGAGCGAGGTCGCCTCGACGGGTCCGGCGAGCACCGGCACCCCGGCGTGGTCGGCGAGCAGGGCGCAGAGCAGCGTGTTCCGCGCTCCCCCGCCGACCAGGTGGATGCTGCGCACCGGGGTGCCGGTGAGCTCGGCGGCGGTGCGGACGCCGGTGGCGAAGGCGGCGGCGAGGCTCTCCACGATGGCGCGCACCATCGCGACCCGGCCTTCGGGGATCTCGAGGTCGCGCGCGGCGTACCACTCGGCGATCCGGCCGGGTATGTCGCCGGGGGTGCCGAAGACCGGGTCGTCGACGTCGAAGGTGGCGGCGGGCGCGGGCGCCTGGGCGGCGGCGGTGAGCAGCCGGGCCAGGTCGGCGCCGGTACCGGTGCGCTGCCAGTGCCGCATCGACTCGCTGAGCAGCCACAGCCCCATGACATTGCGCAGGTAGCGGGTGCGGCCGTCGAGCCCGCACTCGTTGGTGAAGTTGGCGGCCCGGCCCGCCGCGCCGACCAGCGGGGCGGGCAGCTCGACGCCGACCAGCCCCCAGGTGCCGCAGGAGATGTAGGCGGCGGCGTCCGGGGCCATGGGCACCGCGGCGACCGCGGAGGCGGTGTCGTGCGAGGCGACGGTGCTCAGGGTGCAGCCGGGGTCGAGCCCGAACGCGGCCGCGACCGTCGGCAGGACCGGGCCGAGCGGGGTGCCCGGGTCGACCAGGTCCGGGAAGAGCGCGGGCAGCCCGAGCCGGGTGCGCAGCTCGGTGTCCCAGGCGCCGTCCAGCCCGAGCAGGCCGGTGGTGGAGGCATTGGTCCGCTCGGTGACCTGCGCTCCGGTGAGCCAGTAGCCGAGCAGGTCGGGGACGAGCAGCGCCGCGTCGGCGGCCTCCAGTGTGCCCGCGAGGTTCTCGGCCGCGAGCTGGTACACCGTGGTGAACGGCAGGAACTGCAGGCCGTTGCGGCGGTACAGCCCGGCCTGGTCCACGACGGCGTGCACGGCCTCGACGCCCGCGGCGGTGCGGGTGTCGCGGTAGTGGTACGGCAGATTCATCAGCGCGCCGCGGTGCAGCAGGCCGTAATCCACCGCCCAGGAATCGATTCCGGCACCGAGCAGCCCCGGCTCCAGCCGCGCGGCCGCGGCCAGCCCGCGCCCGACCTCGCGGTACAGCCCGGGCAGGTCCCAGTGCAGCGCGGCCCGGTCCCCGTGCCAGAGCGGCAGCGGGTCGTTGCCGAACCGGGCGACCTGGCGCATCTCGATCCGGCCCGGCCCGACCCTGGCGAGCATGACGCGTCCGCTGGTGGCGCCGAGATCGACGGCGGCGACCGCGCCGGTCATCGCAGGAACGCCGCGGCGACCCCGGCGTCGACCGGCACGTGCAGCCCGGTGGTGTGCGAGAAGTCGGCGCCGCAGAGCGCGAACGCGGCGTTGGCGATGTGCTCGGGCAGTACCTCGCGCTTGAGCAGGGTGCGCTGCGCGTAGAAGGCGCCGAGCTCGGACTCCCGCACCCCGTAGACGGCGGCGCGCTGCGCGCCCCAGCCGCCCGCGAAGATGCCGGAGCCGCGCACCACCCCGTCCGGGTTGATGCCGTTCACCTTGACCCCGTGCTCGCCCAGCTCGGCCGCGAGCAGCCGGACCTGGTGCGCCTGATCGGCCTTCGCCGCGGAGTAGGCGATGTTGTTCGGCCCGGCGAAGACCGAGTTCTTGGAGGAGATGTAGAGGATGTCGCCGCCCAGCTTCTGGTCGATCAGCGCCCGCGCCGCCGCCTTGGACACCAGGAACGAGCCCTTGGCCATGACGTCGTGCTGCAGGTCCCAGTCGGCGGCGCTGGTCTCCAGCAGCGATTTCGAGAGCGAGAGCCCGGCATTGTTGACGACCAGGTCCAGGCCGCCGAAGGCGAGCACCGCGGCGTCCACCGCGGCCTGGACCTGCCCCTCGTCGGTGACGTCGGCGCCGAAGCCGATCGCCACGTCGGCCGAGCCCAGCTCGGCCGCGACCTCGGCGGCCTTCGCCGCGTCCCGATCCGCGACGACCACGCAGGCGCCCTCGGCGGCCAGCCGCCGCGCGATCGCCCTGCCTATCCCCGACGCCGCGCCGGTGACCAGCGCGATCCGGCCGGCCAGCGGCTTCGGTGCCGGGCGCCGCGCCAGCTTGGCCTCCTCCAGCGCCCAGTACTCGATGCGGAACTTCTCCGCCTCGTCGATCGGCTGGTACCGGGAGACCGACTCGGCGCCGCGCATGACGTTGATCGCGTTCAGGTAGAATTCGCCTGCCACCCGCGCGGTCTGCTTGTCCGCGCCGTAGCTGAACATGCCGACGCCGGGGATCAGCACGATGGCCGGGTCGGCGCCGCGCAGCGCGGGCGAGTCCGGGGTGGCGTGCCGCTCGTAGTAGGCGCGGTACTCGGCCCGGTACGCCGCGTGCAGCTCGGTGAGCCGTTCCCGCACCCGCTCCAGCGGGGCGTCGGCGGGCAGGTCGAGCACCAGCGGGGCGACCTTGGTGCGCAGGAAGTGGTCGGGGCAGCTGGTGCCGAGCGCGGCGAGCCGGGGGTGCTCGGCGCGGGCGAGGAACTCGAGCACCGGGTCGGTGTCGGTGAAGTGCCCGACCTGCCTGCGGTCGGTGGAGGCGAGCCCGCGCAGGAAGGGCGCCAGCGCGGCGGCCCGCGCCCGGCGCTCCGGCTCGGGCAGCGCCGCGTAGCCGGGCAGCTCGGGGCCGAAGGGCTCGGCCTTGCCGTTGGCGGCGAGGAACTCCTCGATGGTCCGGATGATCTCCAGCGAGTGCGCCTCGGCCTCGTCCGAGGTCGCGCCCCACGCGGTGATCCCGTGGCCGCCGAGGATGGTGCCGATCGCCTGCGGGTTGGCCCCGCGCAGCTCGGCGATGTCGAGCCCGAGCTGGAAGCCGGGGCGCCGCCACGGCACCCAGACCACCCGGTCGCCGAAGATCTTCTCGGTCAGCTCCGGGCCGTCCACCGCGGTGGCGAGCGCGATGCCGGAGTCCGGGTGCAGGTGGTCGACGTGCGCCGCCTCGACCAGCCCGTGCATGGCGGTGTCGATCGAGGGAGCGGCGCCGCCCTTGCCGTGCAGGGTGTAGTCGAAGGCGGCGACCATCTCGTCCTCGCGCTCGACGCCAGGGTAGACGCCGGTCAGGGCGCGCAGCCGATCCAGCCGGAGCACCGCGAGCCCCGGCTCGGTGAGCGTGCCGAGGTCGCCGCCGGAGCCCTTGACCCACAGCAGCTCGACGGGCTCGCCGGTGACCGGGTCGGTGCCGGTGCCCTTGGCGGAGGTGTTGCCGCCCGCGTAGTTGGTGTTCTTCGGGTCGGCGCCGAGCCGGTTCGACCTGGCGATCAGTTCCGCGACCGTGGGGTGGGTCATGGCAGGTGGTTCCTCGTTTCGGTGTGGATGTGGTCAGGCGCCCCATGAGGCGGCGGCACCGGTGCGCTCGGCGGCGAGCCGCTGCTGCTGCCCGGAGCGGGCGTAGGCGGCCATCGGGTCCTCGGGCAGGCCGCGCTCGGCCCGCCAGGCCGCCAGCCGCGGCCGGACGTCGGTGTAGAAGGCGTCCATGAAGACCGCGTTGGCGCCGAGCACGTCACCGGAGTCCTGCGCGGCGGCGAGCGCGTCGAGGTCGACCAGCGCCGCCCGCGCCGTCATCTCCTGGACGTTGAGCACCGAGCGGAGCTGGCCGGGGATCTTGTCCTCGATGTTGTGGCACTGGTCGAGCATCAGCGCGACCCCGGAGTCCGGCTCCAGCGCGCCGCCGCGCAGCACCTCGAAGAGGATGCGGAACAGCTGGAACGGGTCGGCCGCCCCGACGATCAGGTCGTCGTCGGCGTAGAAGCGCGAGTTGAAGTCGAACGAGCCGAGCTTTCCCAGGCGGAGCAGCTGCGCCACGATGAACTCGACATTGGTGCCGGGCGCGTGGTGGCCGGTGTCCAGGCAGACCACCGCCCGCTCCCCCAGCGCGCTCACCTGGATGTAGGCGGTTCCCCAGTCCGGCACGTCGGTCATGTACACGGCCGGTTCGAAGAACTTGTACTCCAGCACCATCCGCCTGCCGTCGCCGACGTGCTGATAGATGGTGGCCAGCGACTCGGCGAGCCGGTCCTGCCTGGCCCTGATGTCGCCCTGGCCGGGGTAGTTGGTGCCGTCGGCGAGCCAGATCTTGAGATCGCGGGAGCCGGTGCGCTCCATGATCTCCAGGCAGGCGAGGTGGTGGTCGATCGCCTTCTGCCGGATCCGCTTGTCGGTGTGGGTCAGGCTGCCGAGCTTGTAGTCGTCGTCCTGGAAGGTGTTGGCGTTCACGGTGCCGAGCCGGACCCCGAGATCGCCCGCGTACCGGCCGAGCTCGGCGTAGTCGTCGACGGCGTCCCACGGGATGTGCAGCGCGACGGCGGGCGCGATCCCGGTGAGCCGGTGCACGGTGGCGGCGTCGGCAATTTTCTCTCGCACGGTGCGCGCGGTGCCCGGCGTGCCGAACACCTTGAAGCGGGTGCCGGAGTTGCCGAAGGCCCAGGAGGGCAGCTCGATCGCGAGATTTCGCAGCGCGGTGTCGACGGACATGGTGCTTCCTTTCTCTGGCTCAGGCCACCGGGGTGCGCGGCTCGGCCGCGGCGACCGGGGCGCCGTAGCGCTCGGTCTCGATCTCGCGCAGCGTCTTGCCCTGGGTCTTCGGCGCGAAGACCGCGCCGATCACCAGCGCGACGGTGAGCAGCCCGACCAGCAGCAGCCCCACCGCGGTGAGCCCGGTGGCGGCGAGCAGGGTCGGGAAGAAGTAGCTGAGCAGGCCGGTGGCCGAGCGGACGACGAAGAACATGAAGCCCTGCGCGCTGGCCCGGTACGGGGTGGCGAAGAGCTCGCTGGTCCACAGGCTGTAGAAGGCCTGCGCGCCGATGCCGCTGGAGATGCCCCAGAGCACGGCGAAGATCAGCAGGGTCGGCATGCCCGCGTCGGTGAAGAACACCAGCACGCACCAGGCCAGGATGCCGAGCGCCGCGCCGACGATATACAGCCTGCGCTGCGAGATCCGGTCGGCGTAGGCCATGAAGCCCCAGTAGGTGGCGGCCACGGTGCAGCCCCAGACCAGCACCTGCAGCAGGTTCTGCTGGACCGGGCTGTGCACGCCCGCGCTGTCGTAGACCCGGGGCATGAAGATCCCCGCCTGGCCGGCGACGGTGTTCCAGAAGCCGTAGATACCGATCAGCACGAGCAGCGCGGTGATGTTGATCCGCCGGGAGAAGAGACCGCGCATGCCCTGGCCGCCGGTCGTGGACTCGGTGGTCGCGCCGGTGCCGGAGCCGGTCTCGTCCCGCCAGATCTGCGACTCGGCGAGCCCCTGCCGGATCCACCAGACCACGGCGGCGACCACGAACAGGTGCAGGAAGATCAGCCGCGAGCCGAGCAGCTCAAGCGGAGCAAGCGCCGCGGCCAGCGCGAAGCCGATCAGCGGGCCCACCGACCAGGCCAGCTGGGCGGTGCCGACGTGCCTGGCGCGCGCGGTGCTCGGCGCCTGCTCGGCGATGTAGGTCCAGGAGGCGGGGACGCCTGCGCCGACCGCGATGCCGGTGATCACGAAGGCCGCCAGCAGCATGCCGAAGTTCACCGCGAAAGCCGCGAGCAGCACGCCGGCCATGTAGACCAGCAGGTCGTAGGTGTAGATGGCCTTGCGGCCGTAGCGGTCGCAGAGCGGCCCGCCGATGCCGGCGCCGATCGCCGCGCCGAAGGCGTTGGCGGAGAGCGCGGCCAGCAGGCCGACGGCGAAGTTGCTGATGCCGAACGCGTCCTGCCAGAAGGCGAGGCTGGTGGCGATGGCGATGATGGAGCCGGCCTCGATGTAGTTCGACATCGCGACGGAGATGGTCGCCTTCCACCCGGTGGTGGAGCGAGCGCCTACCTTCATGGTCTTCCTCGGGGGTGCGGAGTGGGGGTTGCTCGTCGGGGGGTTCGGGGGCTCAGTCGAGGTGGAAGTACTCGGTGAGCCGGTGCAGCGCCTCGTCCGGGCGGGAGGTGGTCTCCACCGGCCGGAAGTACTCGGCCATGGCGGACTGCCAGCGGGTGTTCACCGCGGTCGCGGCCATGGCGGAGCGCGCCCGCTCGAAGTCGGGCGTCTCCAGGTAACCGACCACCATGCCGTCCTCCGGCCGCAGGAACAGCGAGTAGTTGCGCCAGCCCGCGGCGCGCAGCGCGTCGAGCAGCTCCGGCCACACGGTCTCATGCGCGGCGAGGTAGTCGTCGATCCGCTCCGGGCGCAGGGCCAGCAGGAAGCAGACGCGTTCGGTGGTGTCGGGCATCGGGGTGGATCCGCCTCGTCGTTGAACCGGCACGGATTGAAACGTTTCAATCTGTGAGTGCAGTCACCGTACGCACCACGATGTGGTTCGGTCAACAGGCTCCGGCTCAGCCGCCGAAGGTCCGGGCGGTGGCGAGCGTGGTGATCCGGTCGTCGTTGCCGGTATCCCTGACCTGCACCCGGGCCAGCTCGCCGTGTTTGCGCGCGGTCGCGGTGACCGGCCCGACCCTGGCGCCGAGCAGGTAGCGCAGCCCGAGGAAGCCGAGCGTGGCGCCGGGCGCGAGCGAGAGCACCGCCTCCTCGGCGACCAGTGCGAGCAGCCCGCCGTTCACGGTGCCGGAGGCATTGAGCCCCTCCGGCGTCCGCGGCAGCACCGCGACGCCGGGGCCCGTGCGGACGCACTGCGCGCGCTCCGCCAGCGGGACGCGCAGCCGGTCGGTGCCCGCGGGCATCTCGACGCTGAGCCGGTCCGGGAGCGTGACGCCCGGGTCCGGCGCGACCATGAACGAGGCGCCCGCCACCGCGATCGGCTCGCCGCCGACGCTGAAGTCGAGCTCGGCGACGAAGACCGAGCGCCCGACCTTGACCGTCCGCCCGACCGCCTCCACCAGCCCCGCCGCGGGCGCCGGGCCGTGCAGGTGGATGTCGAGCTCCAGGGTGACCGGCACGCGCGGCCCCATGACCAGCGAGGCGAGCAGCCCGGCGAGGGTGTCGGCCCAGGTGACGAGGACCGAGGTGCGCAGGTGCTCGGTGCCCGGCACGTGCATCTCCGGGGTGATCTCCGCGGCGCCGTGCAGCTCGTCGCCGGCCCGGCGCGTGGCAAAGCCCAGTTCGCGCAGGATGTGGCCGCGCTCCTCCAGCTTGCTGTCCACCGTCATCGGGTCTCCCGCCGCGTGTCCGATAATGCCATTCTCATACTAGAGAATAGCTGTTTCGAGGGGGTTGGCGGCCTTCCGGGTGAGAGCATGGCCGGGTGTTCCAGAGAGTTATTCCGGGCCGGGTGCTCGGCGCCGTCGCCGCGACGGCGGCGCTGCTTGCCGCACCGGCCGCCGTTCCCGCCGCCGCGGGGGCCGACCCCGGCGCGGTGCCGTCCGCCGGGTGCGCGATCCCCGCCGCCGCGGCGGGCCACACCACCCAGAGCTATGCCGGGGCCGACCGCTCCGGCTTCTACCTGCGCGACGTCCCCGCCGCGCCGGGGCCGTACCCGCTCGTCGTCGACCTGCACGGCTACCTGGAGCCGGCCGAGATCCAGACCAGGAGCAGCGGGGTCGGCGAGTACGGGCTGCAGCGCGGGTACGCCACCGTCACCCCGCAGATCGACGAGCCGGGGCCGCCGCGCTGGAACTTCCAGCCGGGCGGCGCCGACATCGACTGGCTCACCGGTGTGCTCGACGACGCCGAGGCGGCGCTCTGCGTCGACACCCGGCGGGTCTACGTCACCGGGCTCTCGATGGGCGCCTTCACCAGCTCCGCGCTGGCCTGCAGGCTCTCCGACCGGATCGCCGCGGTGGCGCCGGTGGCGGGGTTGCAGGACTTCGAGTGGTGCGCGACGACGCGGCCGGTGCCGGTGATCGCCTTCCACGGCACCGACGACCCGATCGTGGCCTACGGCGGCGGTGCCGGACCGAACGCCAGGCTGCTCCCGCGCACCGACGGCACCGGTTCGGCCAACCAGCAGAACCTGGACCGGGGGCCGAACGGCCCGGCGCCGCGCAGCATCCCGCAGAACGCCGCCGCCTGGGCCGCGCGCAACGGCTGCGCCGCCGAGCCGGCCGTCGAGCAGGTCGCGCCGGACGTGGTGCGCTACCGGTACAGCTGCCCGGCCGAGGGCTCGGTGGAGTTCTGGTCGATCACCAGCGGCGGGCACGTGTGGCCCGGCAGTAAAGTGCCCTTCCCCGAGCCGTTCGTCGGGAAGGACACGCCGTCGATCGCGGCGACCCCGATCATCTGGGATTTCTTCCAGGCGCATCCACTGCCCGCGTGACCGGCTCGCCGAGCTCGTCCGCCGCCCGGACGAGCTCGGCGTACCGCACCGCGATCCGGCGCGAGATGAACGCCATGGTGAGCAGCCCGAGCGCGACATTGGTGAGCGCGCCGAACCCCTCGGTGGCGAAGTCGACCAGGGCGTTCAGCATGGTGGAGACCAGCGCCGCGATCCGCAGCAGCCGCAGCGGCCAGAGCGGGCCGTCGCGGCGGGCGCGCAGCATCGCGGGCAGCGCCAGCGCCAGCGTGATCAGCGCGCTGACGAAGAGGATCCCGCCGGAGACGGTCATCCGGTCCAGCTCGAGCTCGTAGGAGCGGTCCTGCAGCTGCAGCCCGCCGGTGGCGAGCTGGGCGATGCCGAAGCCGACGGTGACGAAGGCGGAGCAGACCAGCAGCCAGCCGAGGATCCACACCGGCCACGGCCCGCCCGCCCAGCCGGGAATGAACGTGGCGGCGCGCAGCCGCAGCGCGCGCAGCCGGTCGTCCCGGTGCGCGGCGCGCTCCAGCAGCGCGCGGACCCCGGTGACGTCGGCCGGGTCGGCGCCGAGCTCGGCGGCGCTGTCCAGCATGAGCAGCGCGGCGGTGCGGCGGTGCGGGGGCAGCCCGCGGACCAGGCCGTCGGCGGCGACCGCGGCGGCGTTGCCGAGGTACTCGTCGCGGGTCGGGGTGCGCAGCTCCCTGGTCAGCCTGCTCGCCACCAGCAGCACGACCACCGAGACGTACATGATCTCCGCGGCGGGGCCGTAGAAGTAGTCGTTGTCCTTGGTGACGAACTTGCCGACCTCGTCGAGGAAGAGCCCGAAGCCGATGCCGCCGAGCAGCACCGCGAAGCCGCGCACGCCGGAGCCGAGGAAGAGCCAGCCGAGCAGCAGCGCCACCGCCATCGCCGCGCCGCCGTAGAGCGCGTGCGCGATGTGCAGGCTCTTGCCGCCGACCTGCGGGTACCCGGTCAGCTCCAGGTAGAGCCTGGTGATCAGGATCGTCGCGATCGCCACGATGAGGAACGCCTCGGCGCTGGCGTTGCCCCACGCGCTGCGCAACACCCGGGAACTCGTCGCCATCGGGCACTCCTTCCGCCTGCCCCGCCGCTCCCAGCCTCCCGCAGCCGCCGCCGGAATCCGGGCGGACACACCGCCGAGGGCGCCCACCGTTGCCCGGAATTCCGGACGGAACATCCCGGGCCGTCGATTCGACCCGTTCGCACCGGGGCGAATACTTCCGGACGATGCGATCTCGAATTCGCATTCGCAATTGTGCGCGCGGCTCGGCGGATTGTTGCCCGAATTCGCCAGCCTCCGCGCGAACTCGCCGGAGACCCGGAATTGGGACTCGTCCCCGCTGTGCGGCGCTGGCAGAATCGTGCGCCCCGCGGCCAGGCCCGCGCGGCTTTCGCGGGCGGGTTCGCAACCTCGCGCACGGGCGGCTCGCGCCCGGTGGTTGCACCCGAACAGCGTTGCTAGACTGTCGCTGCCGAACGGCGGCCGGACCGGCTGTTCCGTTGGCACCGTTGAATATTCGATTCGAGACAGGTAGTTCCGCGTGTGCGGGTGCGCACCCTCCGTCGGGGCGGGGTTGCCGCGGGGCGGGAAAGTGCGACATGAAGCTGGAAGAAGCGCTGCGCGACGGAATGAGCGTGGACGGCGCGATCGGGATCGCGCTGGTCGATCTCCGGAGCGGCATGCTGCTCGCCAAACAGGGCGGGCACAATATGTTCGACCTGGACATGGCGGGCGCGCTGAACACCGAGGTGCTGCGGGCCAAGCTGCGGGCCGTCGAGGCGCTGCAGCTCGGCGACGAGGTGCAGGACATCCTGGTCACGCTCGGCCAGCAGTTCCACATCATCATGCCGCTGCGCAATGCCGACGGTGAGGAGCTCTTCCTCTATCTGGCGCTGGACCGCGGCCGCGCGAACCTCGCGCTCGCCAGGCACCAGCTGCGGCGCATCGAGCAGGCGGTCCGGGTATGAGCGAGTCGGTACCCGCGGAGGACTCGGTATGAGCCGACCCGTGGAACGGGTGGAGGTCGCGCTGCGCGACCCGGCGGTGGCGGGGAAGCTGCTGCAGCGCGCGGTGGAGGAGATCGACGACGTCGCGCACGCGATCATGACCACGCGGGACGGCCTGGTGATCGCGGCGAACCGGGACGCGGACGGCCCGCCCGGCGCCGACACCATCGCCGCGCGCGGCTCGGCCATGGCGGCCGCCGCCTCCGGGATCGGCGACCACTTCACCGACCTGGTGCGGCAGGGCAGGCTGCACGCCTCGGTCTTCGAGGCCGAGCGGGGCTGCGTCGGGGTGTTCCCGATCTCCGCCACATTGCTGCTGGTGGTGGCGGGCGGACCGGCGGTGACGATGGGCCGGTTCAACGCCGCGGCCAAGCGGGTGCTGGCACTTCTGCAGGCTCCCGACGCCTGACCGGGGCCGGGATACTACAGTTACCGATCGGTACCCGCCCGAGCCGGACAGGGCGGGTATCGGTCGTGCGCGTGCCGGCGAAGGAGCGAACATGTCCGAGGCCACCAAGACCCCCGCAGGCACTGCCGAGCGCACCGTCGCGCTGCGGCGGAGGCTGGAGCGGCTGATCGGCATCGCCGCCTCCGAGGGCAACGCGCTGACCGCGCTGCGCAACGGCGACGAGATCTTCCCGGCCATGCTGGAGCGCATCGGCGCGGCCGAGCACACCGTCGACATGATGACCTTCGTGTACTGGAAGGGCGATGTCGCCGGTCAGTTCGCGCACGCGCTGGCCGAGCGGGCGCGCGCGGGGGTCAGGGTGCGGCTGCTGCTCGACGGCTTCGGCAGCAGGCTGATCGAGAAGGACCTGCTCGACCTGATGACCGACGCCGGGGTGCGGATCGCCTGGTTCCGCAAGCCGGTCTACATCTCGCCGTTCAAGCAGAACCACCGCTGCCACCGGAAGGTGCTGGTGGTGGACGAGGAGATCGGCTTCACCGGCGGCGTCGGGATCGCCCAGGAGTGGTGCGGCGACGCCCGCACCGCGGACGAGTGGCGGGACACCCACGTCGAGGTGCGCGGCCCGGCGGTGGACGGCATGGCGGCCGCCTTCGCGCAGGGCTGGGCCGAGTGCCACGACGAGCTCTTCGACGAGCACGACCGCTTCATCGAGCTGCGGCCGCAGGGCGACGCCGTCGTCCAGGTGGTGCGCGGCTCGGCCAGCGTCGGCTGGCAGGACATGCAGACGCTGCTCCGGGTGATGATCGAATCCGCCGAGCTCCGGTTCCGGCTCGCGACGGCCTACTTCGCGCCGGACGCCTACTTCATCGAGCTGCTCTGCGCCGCCGCGCGGCGCGGGGTGGAGGTGGAGATCCTGCTGCCCGGCCCGCACACCGACAAGCGCGTCTGCCAGCTGGCCGGCCAGCACTTCTACGAGGACCTGCTGGAGTGCGGCGTCGTCATCCACCAGTACCAGCCGACGATGATGCACGCCAAGATCATCACGGTGGACGGGATCGCCAGCCTGGTCGGCTCGACCAACTTCAACCGGCGCTCGCTCGACCACGACGAGGAGGTCATGCTCGCGGTGCTCGACCCGGAGTTCTGCGCCACCCTCGACGGGCACTTCGACGAGGACGTCGCGAAGTCCGCGCGGATCCGCGAGGGGCGCTGGAAGCGGCGCTCCGTGGCGCAGCGGGCCAGGGAGTTCGCGGTGCAGCCGATCCGCCGCTTCCTGTAGCGAGACGTTTCTGCACTTTTTCGGTCAACCTCACGATAACCGGGTTATCATTCCCGCGTGCACGCTTTCCGGAGGGTTCCGCCCTGCGCAGCCGCACCGCCGGTGATCGCCGGGCGCGCGCACGCCGCGCGGCTCCGCCGATCGGCAGCCGGCCGGTCCGATTGACGCGACAGGGGCGCTCGCCCAGACTTCGGCTACCGGACAACACTGTCCGGTTCAACTCCGCATCCCGAAGGTGGGACATGTCAGCAATCTCGCGCCGGTCGCTGTTGACCGGGGCCGTCGCCGCGGGCGCCGTGCTCGCCGGCGCCGGGTCCATAGCCGCTCCGATCGCCGCCCGGGTGAACGGCGTGCCGCTCACCCGTGAAGAGCACCGGGTGGTCGTGGTCGGCTCCGGGTTCGGCGGCGGGGTGAGCGCCCTGCGGCTCGCGCAGGCCGGGGTGCCGGTCACCGTGCTCGAGCGCGGCCTGCGCTGGCCGACCGGCCCGAACTCGGAGACCTTCCCGCGGGCGTCGAACCTGGACAAGCGGGTGCTCTGGTACCGCTCCAGCCCGAACCTGTTCGGCACCCCGCTGCTCTTCGAGCCGTACGCCGGCCTGGTCGAGGCGGTGGTCGGCGAGAACATGACGGCGCTCTGCGCGGCCGGGCTCGGCGGCGGCTCGCTGGTCTACCAGGGCATGTCGCTGCAGCCGGACGAGGCGGTCTTCAACACCTGGTTCCCGCAGGAGCTGGACTGGGCGCGGATGGACCGGGTGCACTACCCGCGGGTCGCGAAGATGCTCGGGCTGGCCGTGGCGCCGGACGAACTCGTCGCCACCGAGAACTACCGCGCCGCCCGGGTCTTCGCCGAGCGGGCCGCGCGCGCCGGGCTTCCGGTGTCGAAGATCCCGATGCCGATCGACTGGGACTTCGCGATGGCCGAGCACCGCGGCGAGATGAAGCCCTCCTACACCAACGGCGACGGCGCGATGGGCGTGAACAACGGCGGCAAGCACACCGTCGACGTCACCTACATCGCCCAGGCCGAGGCCACCGGGCTGGTCGACGTGCGGACGCTGCACGAGGTCACCGAGGTCGAGCGGGCGAGCGACGGCCGCTGGACCGTGCACGTGCAGCGCCTGGACAGCACCGGCGCGGTGCAGGAGCAGAAGATCCTGACCACCACCACGCTGATCATGGCGGCGGGCACCATGAACACCACCCGGCTGCTCATGCGGGCAGGCGCCAAGGGGCTGATCCCGGACCTGCCGGACGAGCTCGGCGGCAACTGGGGCAGCAATGCCGACCGGATCTACCTGTGGACCGACCCCTCCGCGGAATTCGGGGCGCCGCAGGGCGGCCCGGTGGTCTTCGGAAGCAAGAACTGGGCCGACCCGCAGCACGCGCACACCCTCATCCAGGCCTCCATCCCGCCGCTCTCGCTCAATGCGCAGAGCACCGTGATGGTCGGCTACGGCGCGAGCGCCGGGCGCGGCCGATTCGTCTACGACAGCGCCAAGGACGACGCGGTGCTGCGCTGGCCGCACGAGGGCGACAGTGTGGTGCAGACCGGGCACATCGGCCCGGCCGCGCAGAAGATCGCCGGGCCGGACGGCCTGCTGATCGACACCAACCTGGTCTTCCCGTCCACCTGGCACCCGCTCGGCGGGGCGAGCATGGGTTCGGTCTGCGACCTGAACGGCCGGGTGCTCGGTCAGCGCGGGCTCTACGTGCTCGACGGCGCGCTGATGCCGGGCAACACCGCCGCCTGCAACCCGTCGATGACCATCGCGGCCGTCGCCGAGCGGGCGCTGGACAACCTGGTCGCGCAGGACGTCGGCAGCGTCATCTGAGGCGCGGTCAGCGGGTGAAGTCGCCGTCCCAGGTCACGGCGCCTGCGCTCACCCGGGCCGACGTCAGATCGGCCCGGTTCACCCGGTAGGCGTGCTTCAATTCCTGGCCGGTGCCCGGCGCGAGTGCGCCGGGCACCTCGGCGCCGTACCCCTCGGAGACCGAGACCACGTGCGCGGCGGGCATGTCCGACGGGCCGTAGGTGAGCACCGGGGCGGTCCAGCCGCGCGCGGGCAGCGGGTCGCGCCCCGGGTTCTCGAAGCGGAAGTGCAGCACGGTGACGGTGCCGGAGATGCTGGAGACCGCCTCCACCCTGGTGATGGCGATGCGCAGCCCGGACGCCGGGTCGGTGACCACGTCCCCGGGGTCGTGCGTGCCCGCGGCCGGGATCCCGCCGAAGCCGCCGCCGAGCGCGGGGGTCGGCGAACTCACCAGCGCCGGGTCGGATGCGGAGCTGCCGCAGCCGGTCAGCAGAACGGCCGCGCCCGCCACGATCGCCAACAGTCTCGACCTCACGCACATACCCCTCTCCGCCGCACACCACGCCGGGTGCCGCGTCATAGTACGGCGGTACCACCTTTCGGTGCGGCGAAATGCGCGGCGGAGCGGGGCACGCGGCGGCCTCGGTCAGTACGCGATGAAGAGGATCTCTTCCCTGGAGTACTCGTGGCCGGGGTGGTTCTCCTTCAGGTGCACCTGGGTCTTGGTCACCAGCTCGTCCTCGTCGGTTCCCGCGATGGTCTCGCCGCAGGGGCAGTTGAGTCTGGTTTTCACTGTCGTCTCCTTCTCGTGACGGTTCCCGAGAACGAAACTACCGCGTGCCGCGTTCATTCGAGCGCGGCGGCCAGCAGGACGCGGACGGCGGCGCGGTCGACCTTGCCGCGCGGGGTGCGCGGGAGGGCGGGGAGGCGCAGGATGCGGACCGGAACGGCCGGTGCCGGGAGGGTTTCGCGGAGGCGGGCGCGGAGCTCGGCCGCGGCGGGGGCGGCCGCGGTGACCACGATGGCGGCGGCGGGGACCTCGCCCATGCGCGGGTCGGGCAGGGCGACGCAGGCGGCCGCCAGCACGCCGGGCAGTGCGGTGAGCGCCGACTCGACCTCGGCCGGTTCGACATTGAGGCCGCCGCGGATCAGCATCTCGCTCGCGCGGCCGTGCAGGTGCAGGTGGCGGCCGTGCAGCGCGCCGCGGTCGCCGACGGTGCACCAGCCGTTGTCCGGGCCGCCGGTGATGCCGTGCTCGGTGAGGTAGCCGGTGAAGAGCATGTCGCTGCGGATGTGCACGAGGCCGTCGCGGATCTCGGCGTCGACGCCGTCGAAGAGTTCGCCCGCGGCGGTGTCGTCCGGGGCGCCGAGGCCGTGGTCGGCGGCGACGAAGCTGAGTTCGGAGGCGCCGTAGAAGTGGGTGATCTCGGCGTTCGGGAGGACGCTCCGCAGGGCCGCGCGGGCGGTGCGGGACCAGCGGGCGGCCGAGGAGAGAACCCGGCGGACGGCCGGGAAGGGGCCGCTGCCGGAGCGCACGATGTCGACGGCGATGGCGGGGACGGTGTACAGGTGGGTCGCGCCCGCTTCCAGCGCGGTGAGCGCCGGGCGCAGGTCCGCGGTGGCGCCGCGGGTGAGGGCGTGCAGGGCGCCGTAGAGGAAGTGGGTGTGGTCGAGGGCGCCCGGGGTGGCGACGGTGTCGCCGGGGGCGATGGGGAAGGTGCTGTCGGAGCGGTCGAGCGTGGTGGACCAGGAGCGCTGGTCGCGGACGAAGAGTTTGGGGGTGCCGGTGGTGCCGGAGGTGAGGCCGACGAGGAGTTCGGTCTCCGGGGTGACCGGGCTGCCGGGGGGCGAGGTCTGCTCGGGTAGCGAGGCGGCGGTGTGGATTTCTCCGTCGAAGCCCATCCGCCGGAGGCGGCGGTGCTGGGAGGTCGCGGCGACGAGGGCACCGGGCTGCGCGAGGGCGAGCGCGTGGGCGAGGTGGGCCGGGGGGAGGTGGCGGTGCAGGAGGACGACGCTCACGCCCGCGTGCATCGCGCCGACGACGGCGACCAGCGACTCCACATCCGAGGTGGGCAGCACCGCCACCCGCCGCATCCCGGAGACTGCGTTCGAGAAACTCCGCACCCGGTGCAGGAATTCACGGAACACCACCTCCTCCCCCGCGCCGCGCACCGCGACCGCGTCCGGCCGCACCGCCCCCGCCAGGAAGATCCGCGCGGCGAGCAGCTCAGTCATCGTCGACCCCGCGCGCGACGAGCGCCTCCCCCAAGGCGTCGGCGGTGCGCAGCGCGCGCACCAGCACCGGCGTCACCAGCGCGGTCATCGACCACTGCAACCCGCGCGCCCGCCGCGCCTCGGCGACGTCGTGCACGATCCCGGCGAGCAGCGGCACGCACCGGATGGCGAGCGCGAGCAGCAGCCCGAGCCGCTCGGTGTCCACCCCGACCCGGTGCAGCGGCGCGAGCCCGCGGGTCACCGCGTCCAGCACGGCGGTCACCCGCGTGGTCAGCGTGACCAGCGCGGCCAGCGCCACCGAGACCAGCAGCACCCCGCAGACCACGGCGGCCCGCGCGGGCGAGGTGATGAGCACCTGGAACACCGCGATCAGCAGCAGCATCCAGAACACCGGCCGCAGCTGCGCCAGCGCCACCCGCACCGGAATCCGCGCCACCGCGTACAGCGCCGCCACCAGCGCCCCCGCCACGGCGACCTGTAGCGGCGTCCGCACGAGAACGGTGGCCGCGACGATGCTCACCAGCAGCAGCACCAGCTTCACCCCGGCGGGCAGCCGGTGCAGCGGGGAGGTGCCCGGCCGGTAGAGCCCGATCATCCGATCAGCTCCCGATAGGCCGGGATCGCGGCCTCCGGCGGGCCGTCGAACGCCACCGCGCCCTCGTCGATCACCACCACCCGGTCGAAGCCGGTGAGCAGCGAGAGCTGGTGGGTCACCACGATGACCTGCTGGTCCACCGAGTCCAGGGCGGCGGCGACGATCCCGGTGTTGCGCAGGTCGAGCAGGGTGGTCGGCTCGTCGGCGACGATCACCTCCGGGCGGCGGATGAGCACCGCGCCGAGCGCGAGCAGCTGCTTCTGCCCGCCGGAGAGCAGGTGCGAGGGATGGTCGCCGTGCTCGTGCAGCCCGAACCGGACCAGGATCTCGCGCACCCGCTCGGCGACCTCCGCCTTGCCGAGCCCGCTGCGGCGCAGCGAGAAGGCGAGGTCCTCGGCGACCGTCGGCATGACGATCTGGGTGTCCGGGTCGGTGAAGACGAAGCCGACCCGGCGCCGCACCTGCCCGCCCCTGCGCGCCACGTCCACCCCGTCGACGGTGACGGTGCCCGCGTTCGGGGTGAGCAGCCCGTTGATCATCCTGGCCAGCGTCGACTTGCCCGACCCGTTCGCGCCGATCACCCCGATCCGCCGCTCGGTAAGCCGCAGGTCGATGCCGCGCAGCACGGCGCGCTCACCGTAACCGTGCCGCACCCCGGTGAAAACGATCTCGCTCACGCTGCGCCCTCTGCGCTCATGCCACCCGCTCCACCAGCAGCGCGATTCCCTGCCCGCCGCCGATGGCGCAGGCGGCGAGGCCGAGCGCGGGGCCGCCCGGGCGGAGCATCTGGCTCGCCAGCCGGACCAGCAGCACCGCACCGGAGGCGCCCCACGGGTGGCCCATGGCGATGGCGCCGCCCTCCGGACAGAGCCGCTCCTCGTCCAGCCCGAGCTCGTCGGCGACCGCGAGCACCACCGAGGCGAACGCCTCGGTGATCTCCACGATGCCGATCTCCCCGGCTCCGACGCCGGTGCGGCGCAGCAGCTTCCTGATCGCGGGGACCGGGCCGAGCCCGGGCAGCGCCGGGTCCGAGCCTGCGACCGCGGCGCCGCGCACCCGGAGCGCGGGCAGCCCCGCGGCGTCCGCCTCGTCCAGGACCGCGAGCGCGGCGGCGCCGTCGGAGATGCCGCAGGAGTTGCCCGCCGTGGCGGTGCCGCCGGCGCCGAAGCTCGGCCGCAGCCGGGCCAACCTGACCGCGGTGAGCCCGGCGCGGATGCGCTCGTCCCGCTCGACACCGGCTACCGGGACGATCTCGGCGGTGAAGTCGGCGGCGGCGGCGCGGGTGTGCGAACGCAGGGCGTAGGCGTCCTGCCGGTCGCGGGAGATGCCGCGGGCCGCGGCGAGCGCGTCGGCGGCCGGGCCCATGTCGGGATCGGGGAAGCCGGGCGGGGCGAACGGGGCGCGGGTGTAGCGGACCGGCTCCGCTCCCGGCCAGAACCGCAGCGGCGCGGTGCTCGCGGACTCGACCCCACCGGCCAGGATCAGGGTGTCGGCGCCGGACTCGACGCGCAGCGCGGCCTGCATGACGGCATCCAGCCCGGAGCCGCACTGCCGGTCGACGGTGACGCCGGGGACGGCGGTGCCGAGCCCGGCCGCGAGCGCAGCGATCCGCGCCGGGTCGCCGCCGGGGCCGAGGCAGTTGCCGAGTACAACGTCGTCGATCTCGGCGGTGATCCCCGCCCCGCGCACCACCGTCGCGACCTCGCGCAGCACCGGCGCGGCCAGCTCGGTGACGGTGCGCCCGGCGAACCCGTGCCCGGCATTGCCGATCGGGGTGCGCCGCGGCGCGACCAGGACAGCGCTCATACCAGCAAGTCTCTCAGCGCGCCCCGCGCCACCTTGCCCGCGGCCGTGCGCGGCAGCCGCGGCATCGGCACCCAGCGGCGCGGGACCGCCTCCCGGCTCAGCACCAGGCGGGCGCGCGCCCGCACCGCGGCCAGCTCGGTGTCCGGGTGCAGCTCGACCGCCGCCGTCACGATGGAGCCGAACACCGAATGCGGCGCGCCGAGGACCGCCACCGCCCGCACCCCGGGCACCGCGGCGAGCGCCCGCTCCACGTCCTCGGCCACCACGAGCGTGCCGCCCACGTTGATCGCGCAGTCCCCGCGCCCGCGCACCCTGAGGTGCCCGTCCGCCCCCAGCTCGGCCAGGTCGCCGACGCCGGACCACTCCGGTGCCCCGAGCACCGCGTACGGGGTCCGGACGAACAGCCGTCCCTCCCTGATCTCCGCCTCGACCCGGGGGAACAACCGCAGGGGTCCGGTCGGCCCCGCGGTTGCGTCGTCCCGTCGCCCCCCTGCATCCGGCGACGCCCCGGCGGCACCGGCGTCGATCCGCCGCGCCGCGACGAGCGAGACCTCGGCGGAGCCGTAGTACTCGACCACGGTGAGGTGCCCGGCCACCGCAAGCGCACCGAGGTCGGGCGCGATCCCGGCGAGCACCGCGGTGCGGAGCTCCGGCGCCGCGCGCACGACCTCGCGCAGCACCGCGGGCACCGCGTGCACCACGGTCGCGGCGCCGGGCTCGTCGGTGACGCAGGCCCCCGCCCACAGCGCGTGCAGCGCGCCGAAGAGGTGCATGGTGGCGTGCGGCGGCCCGGTGATCAGCACCCGGTCGGTCGCGGTGATGCCGGTGCGCGCGGAGAAGTCCGGGAAGCTGTCGTACCAGGAGGGGGCGGTCCGGGCCAGCGGGCGCGGGCGTCCGGTCGAGCCGGAGGTGGCGACCAGCAGGAAGGCACCCGGCGGAACCTCGGCACGCTCCGGACGGGCCTCCGGATTCTCCACCCGCACCGGAATCCCGCGCCGCGCCGCCGCGCAGACGGCGATCAGCGCCTCTCCCAGGCTCAGCTCCGAAGCGTCGTAGCAGTCCAGCTCGCGATACCGCGCGTTCCACTCGCCGATCGCGCGCTCCAGATCGCGGTAGCTCCACCGCCGCCCGCCCACCAGCAAGGCCGGGTCGTCCGGAGCGCCACCGAGAGCCGCCGCGCCGACCTCACCCACGGATCAACCCGGGATAAGCCCGATGCACACCCTTCGCCACCACCGCCGCCACCACGACCTTGGCGATATCACCGGGCAGGAACGGCCCGTTGCTGGTGATCGCCGCCCACACCCCGAGATCGGTCCGCACCAGCAACCCGAGCGTGCCGAACAGGTAGATGACCCCGATCCCGCCGAGCGCGTTGATCAGCAACCCCAGCGCGATCGGGTACCTGGGCAGGATCCGCACGGTGAGCAGCCCGATCACGAACACCCCCGGCACCCACCCGATCAGGTACCCCGCGCTCGGCCCGGCCAGCGCGGTGAGCCCGGTGCGCCCCCCGGAGAGCAGCGGCAACCCGATCATGGTCAGCGCGAGGAACACCAGCACCGCCGCAGTGCCGTTGCGCCACCCGAGCACCGCCCCGGCCAGGATCACGCCCAGCGTCTGCAGTGTGATCGGCACCCCGCTGAACCCGACCGTGATCGCCCCCGGCAGCCCGAGCGCGGCGATGAGCGCCGCGAACACCGCGATCCGCGCCATGTCCCGAGCCGGCACCCGGAACCTCGGCCTGCGGGATTCCTCGACACCATCCACGGCGCACACACCCTTCACACCCTGACTTGAACGACGTTCAAGGTAGCAGTTCAGCTGCGGCGGGCGTAGTGCCGGGCGGCCTTGGTGCGGTTGCCGCAGGCGGCCATGGAGTGCCAGCGCCTGGTGCCGTTGCGGGAGGTGTCGTAGAAGAACAGGACGCAGTCCGGGTGCGCGCACTGCCGGATGCGGTCGGCGGCGCGGTCGAGCAGGTCCAGCAGGTCGGCGGCGGCGAGCCACCCGGGGAGTTCGGCCGGGTCGCCGATGTCGGGCTCGGCCACCGGCCCCGCCGCGGTGAGGGAACGCCGAATCCGCCCGTGCGCCAGCACGGAGTTGAGCGCGTCCCGGCCGCCGGTGGTGACGGTGTCGTGGACGGCGTCCCGTGCGCGGCGCAGCGCAGCGAGCGTCGGCGCGTCGGCGGCGACCCGCTCGGTGAGTCCGGCGGTGCCGAGCCAGATCGCCAGCCCGTCGACGTCGGCGAGCAGGTCCCGCGGGCCGCCCGCACCGTTCCACCTGGTGTTCAGCAGGTCGAGCGCGAGAGGTTCGCCGAGGTGCGGGCGCGGATCGGGCACACTCGATGGTATCTCCTAACCTGCTAAACCAGCTTCAACGGTTGACGAGCGAATGCCGCCCGGTTTACCGTCGTACTTGCAATAGACGGTTACACGCCGCAGGAGGACTCGTGCAGCTCGCCACCGGCCACATCGGCTCGAACGTCTCGGACCGGGCCCGCTCGGTCGACTTCTACCGCCGCGCACTCGGTTTCGAGCAGCTCTCGGCCGAGACCGACGGCGCCCGGCGCTGGGCTTTCCACGCCCCCGCACCCGCCGGTTCCGCTCCCACCCGCGGCTTCTTCTGATGCGCTTCCACCCCGGCGAGCTGGCCGTCCAGCGGGCCATGGGCCAGGCGGAGACGGCCGAGCACGTCGGCCGCTCCGTCCGCCCCGACCTCCCCGCCGTAGCCACCGATTTCCTGGCGGCGCAGCGCTTCCTCGTCCTCGCCGCCACCGCCCCGGACGGCGCCGTGTGGGCGAGCATGCTCACCGGCCCGCCCGGCTTCGCGCACGTCGCCGACGAGCGCACCCTCCTGATCGACACCCGCCCGGCCCCGGACGACCCGATCGCGGCCGCGCTCACCACCGCGGCCCCGATCGGGCTGATCGCCCTGCAACCGCAGCGCCGCAGGCGCATGCGCGTCAACGGCATCGCCGAGCCGCACGGCCCCGGCCTGCGAATCACGACCGAGCAGGTCTACGGCAACTGCCCCAAATACATCGCCCGCCGCGCCCCCATCGCCTACCACCCCGCAACGCCGCCCCCGGCCCACCGCCGCCCCGACCTCGACCCCGCGATGCTCGCCACCATCACCGCCGCCGACACCTTCTTCATCGCCAGCACCGACCCCGCCGGCCGCGCCGACGCCTCCCACCGCGGCGGCAACCCCGGCTTCCTGCAGGCCATCTCCCCCACCCTGCTCCGCTGGCCCGACTACAGCGGCAACTCCATGTTCATGACCCTCGGCAACCTGGTCACCCAGCCCCGCTGCGGCCTCCTCATCCCCGACTGGACCACCGGCGGCACCCTCCAACTCACCGGCACCGCCACCATCAACACCGACCCCGCCACCTTCGCCCCCGGCGCCCAGTCCGCCATGGACTTCACCGTCACCGAGGTCGTCACCCGCCCCGAAGGCCCCCTCCGCTGGGGTCCCCCGGAACCCTCCCCCGCCAACCCCGCGTGAAGAGGGGGCCGTGGACATGGACGAAGCCGTTCGCGGAGCGCGGCTCGTAGCCGCCGATATCGAGCAATCCACCGGATTCCCAACCGAGGTCGGCTCCACATACGACGCCGAGTGGCGACGTTTCGGGAAGCAGACGGGGCGGCCGGAGCCCGAGGGCTGGGTGAACATCACCGTGCGGGAGGTGGGTACGAGCGCGGCGCTCGACCCGACCGAGCCGGGCAGCGCCACGGCCGCGGAGTTCGCGATGGAGCTGGTGCGGATTCTGCAGGACGACATCCAGATCCACCTGCGGGAGCCGTGGCCGAGGGATCCCGCGGGCGGGGGGCGGGCGCTGGAGCCGACCGACGCGGGGTGGCGGAGCCGGGTCGATGGAGGGTACCTGGTGCCCTACGGGCAGTTGGGCCGGTTCAGCTCGCGGTGATCAGCTCGGCCGCGCGCCGGGCGCCGTCGTGGCGGATCTCGCGGGCGACGTCCCCGGCGCGGGTGGTGGCGTCGAGGGCCGAGGTGAGGGCGGTGGTGAGCGAGTCGCCCTGCGGGGGTTCGCGGTACGACGACCCGAGGCCGAGCGCCGCGACGCGGTCGGCGAAGTAGAACTGGTCGAACATCTGCGGGAGCACCACCTGCGGGACCCCGGCCGCGGCGGCGGTGGTCGTGGTGCCCGCGCCACCGTGGTGCACGACGGCGGCCACGCGGGGGAACACCTGCCGGAGGTCGAGCTCGCCGACGACCAGGCAGTCCGGTGCGTCGACGGTGAAGCCGGACCAGCCGGACGAGACGATCAGCCGCCTGCCGAGGGCGCGGGCGGCGGCGAGCAGGGCCGCGGCGGCGCCGCCCGGCTCGGGCATGCTGCCGAACCCGGCGAAGAGCGGCGGCTCAGCGGCGTCGAGGAAGGCGCGCACCTCGGCGGGCAGGGGCCGTGGCTCCGCGAGCAGCCAGGCCCCGGTCTGCCGGACCGCACCGCCCGGCTCCGGCCACGGGGCCAGCACCGGGTCGGCGGCGAGCAGCGGGCTCGCGGTGAACAGGTGCTCCCGGACATCCGCGACCGGGGCGAGTCCGAGCGCCGCCCGGCGGGCGTTCAGCGGCGCGGCCCAGAGCCGGTTCCAGCGCGCGGCATCCTGCTCCCACGTCCCCGCCTCGACCCCGCGGAACGCGGGCGGCGCATGCCGGGCCGACGGCAGGGTCACCGGCGCGAACGCCGCGTACGAGTAGCAGGCGCCGACGGCCTCCGCCACCGACCCGGCCGCGATGGCAAGCGCCCCACCGCCGACCACGGCCCCGCACCCCTGCGCCACCGACAGCAGCGCCTCGAACTGCGCGTCGACGGTGCCCGCGATCATGGCGCGGCGCTGCTCCTCGCTCGGCGGCGGCCCGGAACCCCGCCGGGCGGTCCCGCGCAACTCCGGCCCGACCGGCCGATAGTCGACCCCGAGCCGTTCGGCCCACCCGCGGAAGTCGGGCGGCCCGACCACCACCGCCTCGTGCCCGCCCGCCGCGAGCTCCCGCGCCAGCGCCACCACCGGCTGCACCTCGCCCCGCGACCCGATCGTCGAGATCAGAACCCGCATCGTGCCCTCCTCTCCGGCCGCCGTCCGGCGGCCGGGAGAGCGATTCTGACCCCGCACCGGGGCCTTGCCGCAAGCCCCACCTCGCGCTATACATTCCAGTGGGGGAAAACGAACGCGGGCACTACCGTCGAGATCCTGTTCCCCGAACGGAGGAGAAGACGGTGCCCACTGCGTATTTCGGCCGGGCAGACGAGCCGGGCAGCACATTCGAGCCGAGCGACGACCTGCTCGTGGTGCGCGCGGCCACCGGGCCCGCGGTGCCGCGGCAGCGCGGTTCGGTCCCGCTGCCGCTGCGCGACCTGCTCGCCGGCGCCGTCCTCGTGCAGGCCCATCCCGAGGTGGGCGTCGAGGTGTACCGGCTACCGCCCGGGCAACCGATCGCCGAGCGGATCCCGGCGCTGGACGCCGCACCCGAGATCCGGTTCGCCGGGCGGGTGCTGGCCGACCCGGCCACCGGCGAACCGGTCCTCTACACCGAGAACCTCTTCGTCAAGTTCACCGACGACGCCGACCCCGCGCACTGCCGCGCGGTGCTCGCCGACGCCGGGCTGAGCCTGCGCGAACAGGTCGGCTACGCCGCCAACGCCTACTTCACCGCCGCTCCCGAACGCACCGGTCAGCGCGTCTTCGCGATCGCCGCCGAGCTCCTCGCCCGCCCCGACGTCGAGTACAGCCACCCGGAGCTGATCCGGCGCCGCGCCCGTAAGTCCATCGCCCCGCAGCAGTGGCACCTGCGCGCCACCACCGTCGGCGGGACGCCGGTGAACGCGCACGCGAATGTCGAGGCGGCGCACGCGGTAACCCGCGGCGCGGGTATCACCGTCGCGGTGATCGACGACGGCATCGACATCGATCACCCGGAGTTCGCGGGGAAGGTGGTCGCCCCGCGCGACGTCACCGCGGGCACCGACGACCCGCGCCCGAAGGACCAGAGCGGCACCGGCCCCGACAACGGCGACAACCACGGCACCGCCTGCGCCGGGGTCGCCGTCGCGGCGGGCAGCGCGGGCGCGTCGGGGGTGGCGCCGGAGGCCGCGCTGCTGCCGATCCGGCTCGCCTCCGGGCTCGGTTCGCAGGCGGAGGCCCGCGCCTTCCGGTGGGCCGCCGACCACGGCGCCGACGTGATCTCGTGCAGCTGGGGCCCGGCGGACGGCGCCTGGTACCGCCCCGCCGACCCGGCGCACCAGCGGGTCGTCCCGATCCCGGCGAGCACCAGGCTGGCCCTGGAGTACGCGGCGACCAGCGGCCGCGGCGGTAAGGGCTGCGTGATCGTGTTCGCCGCGGGCAACGGCAACGAGCCGGCCGACAACGACGGCTACGCGGGCCATCCCGCGGTGCTCGCGGTGGCCGCCTGCAACGACACCGGCACCCGCAGCGTGTACAGCGACACCGGCGCCGCGGTCGCCGTCGCCTTCCCCAGCAACGACTTCGAACACGCCCCGTTCCACCACCCGGCGCCGCGCACGCCGGGCATCTGGACCGTCGACCGCCGCGGCCGCAACGGCTACAACCCCGGCAATCCGGCACTCGGCGACGCCGCGGGCGACTACACCGCCGAGTTCGGCGGCACCTCCAGCGCCGCCCCCGGCGTCGCGGGCACCGCCGCCCTCGTCCTGGCCGTGAACCCCGGCCTCACCCGGGCCCAGGTGCGGGACATCCTGCAGCGCACCGCCGACCGCATCGACGAGGCGAACGGGAACTACGACGCCACCGGCCACAGCCCCTGGTACGGCCACGGCCGGGTGAACGCCCGCGCCGCCGTCGACGCCGCGCGCGGCTGAAACCAGGCCGTACCCGGCGGTTGACTACCGTCGAGCACCGTGCCCCCCTTCCCCCCGATCGACCCCTACGCCGACGGCCTGCTCGAGGTCGGCGACGGCAACCACGTCTACTGGTGCACCAGCGGCAACCCGGACGGCCGCGCGGCGCTGGTCGTCCACGGCGGCCCCGGCAGCGGCAGCAGCCCCGGACCCCGGAAGACATTCGACCCGAACATCTTCCGCATCGTCCAGTTCGACCAGCGCGGCTGCGGCCGCAGCACGCCGAGCGCGGCCGACCCCGCCACCGACATGGCGGTGAACACCACCGAGCACCTGATCGCCGACATGGAGCGGCTCCGCGAGCACCTCGGCATCGAGCGCTGGCTGCTCTACGGCGGCTCCTGGGGCTCGACCCTGATCCTCGCCTACGCCGAGCGCTTCCCGGAGCGGGTCACCGGCATCGTGCTGGTCGGGGTGACCACCACCCGCCGCCGCGAGACCGACTGGCTGTACCGCGGCCTCGGCCGCTTCCTCCCCGCCGAGTGGGAGCGCTTCCGCGCCGTCGTCTCCGGCGCGGACGACCCGGTCGAGGGCTACCGGCTCCTCCTGGAGCACCCGGACCCCGACGTCCGCCGCGGTGCCGCCGTCGAGTGGTGCCGCTGGGAGGACGCCGCCATCGCCCACGAATCCCTCGGCGGCCCCGGCCAGTACAGCGCCAAGGAGAACACCGCGCTGCTCGCCTTCGTCCGCATCTGCACGCACTACTTCGCGCACGCCGCCTGGCTCGAGGAGGGTGTGCTGCTGCGCGACGCGCACCGGCTCACCGGCATCCCCGGCGAGCTGATCCACGGCCGCCTCGACCTCTCCACCCCGCTGGAAACCGCCTGGGACCTCGCGAAGGCCTGGCCGGAGGCCCGGCTGCACATCATCGAGGACTCCGGCCACACCGGTAGCCCCGCCATGGGCGCGGCTGTCGGCCGCGCCGTCGCCCGCTTCGCCTACTGATCCGCGGGCCGCCACCCCGGCGCGCGCGCCACGAACCCCCACCGATCCCGCAGGCACGCCGCCCCGCGCACATCCCGCCAGATCGCGGCGAACTCGTGGGTGGCGACCCGCACCGGGTTGAACGTGGCGATATTCGTGGTGAGCCCGTACCGCACCCGGGCCAGCTCCGGCTCGAAGGTGCCGAAAAGCCGGTCCCAGACGATGAGGATGCCGCCGTAGTTGCGATCCAGGTACTCCGGGTTCGCGCCGTGGTGCACCCGGTGGTGCGAGGGCGTGTTGAAGACGAACTCGACCGGCGCCCAGAGCCTCCCGACCCGCTCGGTGTGCAGGAAGAACTGGTAGAGCAGGCTCACCGACTGCTGCAGCAGGATGGCCCACGGCGGGAAGCCGAGCAGCGCGAGCGGCAGCCAGAACGGCATGGCGGTGAACGGCGTCCAGGGCTGGCGCAGCGCGGTCGACAGGTTGAAGAACCGGCTGGAGTGGTGCACCACGTGGCTGGCCCAGAGCACCCGGACGGTGTGGTGCGTGCGGTGATAGCAATAGAAGGCGAGGTCGTCGGCGAGGAAGAGCAGCGCCCAGAACCACCAGGTGTCGGCGGGCAGGTGCAGCGGCGACACCGTGTACGCGGCGGCGAGCACGGCGACCAGCGCCAGCTTCCAGCCCGCGTTCACCACCACGCTGCCGAGCCCCATGCCGATACTGGTTCTGGCATCGCGGAATTCGTAGCCGAGTTCGTCCTCGTCCGGCAGGAAGCGGAACGACGCGGCCTCCAGGGCGAGGCAGAGCACGAAGACCGGGACGGCATGCAGGATCAGGTCGAACATCGCTACTCCTCGACCCCGCCCGCGAGCAGCGCCACCATCCGGCCGAGCAGCTCGGTGGCGAGCGCGTGCGCGCCCTCCGCGTCGGCGGCGGCGATCCGGCGGGCCAGCTCGGCGTGCGCGGCGCGGTCCACGTACTCCATGAAGAGCCCGAGGTCGGCGATCACCGGCCAGCCGATCGCGCCGAACCCCGCGACCAGGGTGTTCAGCCCGAGCCGGTAGGCGATATTGCCGGAGCCGTCGATCACGGCGGTCCAGAAGTCCAGGTCGGCGGCGGTGGCGTCGACCGGCCGGTCGGTGGCGGCCGGGTAGCGCTCGGCGGCCGCGGTGACGGCGGCCCGCTGCTCGGGGGTGGCGCGCTCGGCACAGAGCCGGGCGGCGTCCGCCGCGACGCTGCGGCGCATCTCGGCGATATCGCGCAGCATCCGCACCGGCGGCACCGCGCCGGTCTCGGCCAGCGCCGAGAGCGCGTCCAGCCCGGCGCTGACCCGCCAGTCCAGCACCCTGGTCTTGCCGCCCTGCGCGATCCGGACCAGCCCGGCCTGCCTGACCCCCTTGAGCGCCTCGCGCACCGCGTGCCGGTTCACACCGAAGCGCTCGGCCAGCTCCCGCTCGCCGGGCAGCGCGTCGCCGGGCGCCAGCCGCCCGGCGAGGATCTCGGTGACGAGCTGCCCGAAGACCTCGTCGGAGACCGAGGCGCGGGTGACCGGGGTGATGTCCACTCCCCCACCATCCCGCATGATGCGCCGCTGGTCAACTGGTTGGACCAGTTGATCGCCGAAACATTCGAACCGGACACTCGCCACCCGACGCTCGCAGTAATGCGAGGATGGTGCCCATGTCTGCCGCGGGCCGATGGCGTTACCCGACTGCACTGACCGCTGTCGGTGACGACCCCGGGCTGTCCGACGGAATTGCCTGGGTCGCCCGCAGATCCCGCCGTTTCGGCGGGACGCCGCTGGTCTACGCGCCGGGCCGGTCGAATGTCGACGACAACCCGTGGCTGCGCGAGTTCGTCGACGAGGCCAGGGCGCTGGTGGCGACCTGGCGCAGGCCGGCCACGACCTGGCGCGGCGGCCCGGTGCTCGCGGCCTGGCCGACCCCGGAGGAGCTCACCCGGATCGCCGACGACCGCCGCACCACCGCGCTCTGCGTGGTGCCGAACAGCCTGGACGAGGTCGCCGCCTGGGCGCAGGCCGCGCAGCCCCGGCTGCTCGGCCCCGCGGTGCCGCCCCCCGGCGCGGCCCGGCTGGACCCGGTGGTGGCCGAGGCGCTGACGACGCTCTCCGGGCTGGTCGACCCGGCCTCGAATCTCACCGCGGCACAGGACCGCAGGGACGCCGCCGCGGTGCTGAGCATCGCGCACGAGAACGGCCACTGCTTCACCGGCGACGACGTCTACGCCTGGACCCTGGCCAACGGCTGGCCCGCGCGGGCGGCGACCCGGCTGGCCGCGCTCGCCGCGCACGTCGCCACCGGCCAGCGCCCGCCGCTGCCGACCAGCAGCTTCGCCACCGAGATCCTGGACGTCTGGCGCGACCGCGCGACCACGGGTGAGGCACCGAAGTAATCCGGGATTCCGGAAGAACTTCCTGGTCTTCGCTGCTTTACTCCCGGCTGTCGTGCAGGCTATGGTTCCGCGACAGCCTATTCATGTGAGTCGTGATTCACATACCGCCGGGAGTTCGCATGGACCTCACCGCACGTCAGCGGGCAGCCCTCACGCTGATCTGCGACACGTTCGCACCGGGTGACGGCAACGCCCTGCCCTCCGCCGCCGAGCTCGGCGTTCCCGACGTCGTGCTGCGGCTGCTGGCCCGCAATCCGCGCGCCGCGGAGGGCAGGCAGCTCGCCACCCTGCTCGGGATCTGGGACTCCCCGCTGCTCGCGCTGCTCACCGGCGGCGCCCCCGGCCGCTTCTCGGCCCGCACGCAGGCCGAGCGGGAGCGGCTGCTGCTCGGCCTCGGCAACTCGCGGCTCGCCCCCAAGCGCGCGATCTTCCAGGCGCTCAAGCAGGCGGCGCTGCTCTCGTACTACACCACCCCCGGCCCGCACGGCGACAACCCGCTGTGGAAGGAAATGGGGTACCCGGCCGCGCCGGGCCCGCTGGCCACGGCACCCGAGCCCGCCCTGAAACCGCTGCGCCCGAACGGCTCCGAAACGCTCGACTGCGATGTCGTCGTGGTCGGCTCCGGAGCGGGCGGCGGCGCGGCCGCGGCCAGGCTCGCGGCGGCCGGGCTGGACGTGGTGGTGCTGGAGCGCGGCGAGTACTACGACGACGCCGACTTCGGGAACGGCGAGCTCGACGCCCTCACCACGCTCTACTCCCCCGGCCCGCAGGCCACCGCCGAGGGGCAGCTGACCCTGGTGGCCGGGAGCTGCCTCGGCGGCGGCACCGTCGTCAACTGGAGCACCTCGCTGCGCACCCCGGACGCGGTGCGCGCGGAGTGGGCGGCGCTCGGCGCGGAGCAGTTCGCCGGCGACGAGTACGGCGCCGCCATGGACGAGGTGGTGCGCCGCATCGCGGTGACCTCGGAGCGCTCCCCGCTCTCCGCCCGCGACGGCGTGCTGGCGCGCGGCGTCACCGCGCTCGGCTGGGAGCTGGACACCCTGCCGCGCAACGTCACCGACGCCTGCGACGCGGGCACCGAGTGCGGCCGCTGCGGCTACGGCTGCCGGATCGGCGCCAAGCAGTCGGCGACCAAGACCTGGCTGCGCGATGCCGCCGAGCGCGGCGCCCGGCTGGTGGTCGGCGCCGACGTGCGCCGGGTCGAGGTCAGCGCGGGCCGGGCGACCGGCGTCACCGCGCGCACCGCCGACGGCGCCGAGTTCACCGTGCGGGCCGGGGCGGTGGTGGTCGCCGCGGGCGCCATCCAGACCCCGGCGCTGCTGCGCCGCTCCGGATTGCGGAACAAGAACATCGGCGACCATCTGCGGCTGCACCCGGCCTCCGCGGTCTTCGGCACCTTCGACGAGGAGATCCGGCCCTGGGAGGGCGGGCTGCAGACCCGGATCTCCCGGCAGCACGCGGATCTGGACGGCGACGGCTACGGCGTCATCTACGAGACCGGCCCGATGCACCCCGGCATGCTGGTCGGCTTCATGAACTGGCTCGGCGCCGACGCGCACCGCGCCGCCATGCTGAACCTGGGCAACACCGTCGCCATCGGCGTGATCACCAGGGACCGCGACCACGGCACGGTGACCGTGGACAAGGCGGGCGAGCCGATCGTGCACTACACGCTCTCGGCGCGGGACCGCGCGCACCTGCACCGCGGGATCACCGGTGCCGCCGAGATCCTGGAGGCAGCCGGGGCGCGGGCGATCAACTCCGGGCACCAGTCCGGCGCCTCGTACGAGCCGGGGAGCCGCGGCGACCACGCCGCCTTCGCGGCCCGCTGCGCGAGCGCCGGGTACGGGCCGGGCCAGTGCGCCATGGCGGCGCTGCACATCATGGGCTCGGCCCGGATGGGCGGCAGCGCCGAGCACTCCGCGCTGAACCCGGACGGCGCCACCTGGGAGGTGCCGAACCTGGTCGTCGCGGACGCCTCCTGCTTCCCCACCGCGTCCGGGGTGAACCCGATGGTCTCGATCGAGGCGATCGGCTGGATGAACGCGGGCAGGCTGGCCGCGACGCTCGCCTAGAGCGCCTCGATTCCCTTCAGCAGCGCGCGCAGGACACCGATGTCGGCGGCATCGGTGTCCCGGTCGAGCGGCACCGGCTCGCGGAACTCCAGCAGGCCGTCGTCGACCAGCACCTTGGTCGAGGTGAGCGGAAGCCGCAGCTTCGCGGCGAGTTCGGCGATCGACTGCGGCTCCCGGCCGAGCCGCAGGATCTCCGCGTACAGCCGGCCGATCGTGCCCGCGTCCTCGTCGAACCATGCCTCCCCGTGGTCGTTCACGGCCGCGGCGGGTCGAACTCGTCCGGGCGCAATCGGTGCGGCGGGCGGCGGGCGGCGTCACCGGGCGGCCCCACCCCGACCAGCTCCTGCGCCCGGTCTGCTCACCTCCGAGGATCACCAGGTTCTCCGCGTAGTTCGCCGCGCGCGTCGCCGAGGTACTCGGCGAACATCTCGGCGTAGAGCGCCTGGAAGCCGGCGATGTCGCCGGCCAGGTCGGGGCGGAGCGCGACCGGGTGTTTGGGCTACCGTCGGGAGATGCGGTTCGGGATCTTCGTACCCCAGCTGGTCGCCGACGCGGGCGCGCTGCTCGACCTCGCGCGCACCGCCGAGCGCACCGGCTTCGACACGTTCTGGGTCTTCGACCACCTCTACGCGCCCGGCCTGCCCGAGCAGCCCGCGCTGGAGGCGTGGACCACCGCGACCGCGCTGCTCTGCGGCACCGAGACGCTCCGGGTCGGCGCCCTCGTCCTGTGCAACGGCTTCCGGCACCCGGCGCTGCTCGGCCGGATGGCCACCACGCTGGACGTCATCTCCGGCGGCAGGCTGGAGTTCGGCATCGGCAGCGGGTCGGTCGCGGAGGAGCACCGCCGCGCCGGGCTGCCGTGGGGCAGCGCCGCCGAGCGCTCCGCGCGGCTCGGCGAGACGCTGGAGATCGTCACCCGGATGTTCACCGGCGAGCCGACCACCTTCGCCGGCGCGCACTACCGGGTCACCGAGCTGCCGAACGTGCCAGGCCCGGTGCAGCGGCCGCGGCCGCCGATCCACCTGGGCGGGGCGGGGCCGAAGTACACGCTGCCGCTGGTCGCCCGGTACGCCGACGTCTGGAACATCCCCACCTACGGCCTGCGCGACCGGCCCGCGCTCACCTCCGCGCTGGAGCGCGAATGCGCTGCCGTGCAGCGGGATCCGGCCACCATCGCGCGCTCGCACCAGGCGGTGCTCGCGCTGGCCCCGGACGAGGCCGCGCTGCCCGCGGTGCGGGCGCGGGCCGAACGCCGGTACGGCGCCGCAGCCTACGGCCTGGACGACGGCTACGTCGGCACCCCGGCCATGGTCGCCGAGCAGCTCGCCGAGCGGGCCGCGCACGGCATCGACGCGGTCGTCTTCCTGGTCTCGCCGCGCGAGGCCGAGGCGACCATGGAGCTCTTCGCCGCCGAGGTGCTGCCCAGGCTCGAGCGCTGAGCTCAGTCCCTGCCGCTGACCGCCGGGGTCGCCACCCCGACCCGCAGCGTCACCCGGTCCTGGTAGAAGGCGACGTGCCCGCGCAGCAGCGCCACCTGCGGCGCCGGGTCCTCGTAGCTCCAGACCACCGCCTCGCCGCCGTCGCCGTCGAAGCGCCAGTAGGTCGCGGCGCCCTTGAAGGGGCAGCTGCTCGCGCGCGACTCGTCGGCCGCCAGCTGCACCCGGACGTCGGCGCGCGGCAGGTAGAAGACCAGACCGTGGTCCTGCTCGTCCACCAGCAGCGCGCGGATGCTCTCGGCGACCAGCACCTCGCCGTGGTGCACGGTGATCAGGTTGCGCCGGAGGTGGATGTCGACCCGGTAGTCGGGGCGGGTCAGAAAGCCGGGGTGATCGGTCACCGCAAATCCCTTCTCACAGCCGGGCCTCCGCCGGGATGGCGGTGTCGTCCCCGCGCAGCGGGCGGATCATCGCCTCCTGGGTGAAGGAGGCGATCAGCCGCCCGTCCTCGGTGTGCACCAGCCCGCGCACGCAGGACATGCCCGCGCCGACCTGGATGCTCTCGTGCGAATACAGTAGCCACCCGTCCCACCCGGCAGGCTCGTGGAAGCGCACCGCCACCGTCATCGGCGCGGTGGAGATCGTGTGGTGCGCCTGGGCGGTGCCGACGCCGGGGTGCGCGCGCAGCGTGGCGGAGACCGAGAGGTGCCCGGTGAAGTGCGCGAGCAGCGCCTTGGCCAGGTCGTCGCGGTCCGGGATCGGGTCGTAGCGCAGCCAGGCGTGCAGCTCCGGCGGGCCGACCTCGTCCGGGTCGTTCACGTCGGCCACCCCGACGATCCGCAGGTCGCGGCCGGTCAGCGGCATGTCGACGGAGACCGCGGCCGCCGGGCCGGGTACCTCGGGGCGCGGCACGTGGTGCCGGACGACGTCGTCCGTCGGGGTGTCGGCCAGCACCGAGACCGTGGCGCAGCGCCGCCCGCCCTGCTCCACCCCGACCACCGCACTCGCCATCGAGCGGCCGCGGTGCGTCTGCTCGACCACGAACTCCACCGGCCGCTCCGGATCGACCGCGCGCGAGAAGGTGGCGTGCGCGGAGCGGATCACCTTGTCCTCGAAGGTCTTCGCGGCCGCGACCAGCGATTGCGCGAGCAACTGGGTGCCGTCGACCACCCGCCGCGAGCCCCCGTCGCTGGTCCCCGCGAAGCGGCCGGGACCGGCGGGCTCGACGTCGAAGACAGCCAGCATGCGCCGCACCGACGACTCCGTCATCGCGCACCTCCATCGGTTCGAGAGCAGTGTAATGCACCTTCGGAAATTACATTCTCGTGCCATTTCTTCCTTTTCGACACGAACTGACATTATGCTCGTGATCACAGCCATACAGGAAGGTGACGCAGATGACCGAGGACACGAAGACCGAATCCCTCGTCGAGGAGGACGTGCTGGTCGAGGAGGTCTCGATCGATGGCATGTGCGGTGTCTACTGACCGTCCGCCGTTCGATCCGGCCCGGGCCTACGCACTGGCACCCTCGGTGTCGGTGCGGCCCGAGCCGTTCGGGGCGCTGCTCTACGACTACGGCACCCGCAGGCTCTCGTTCCTGAAGACGCCACTGCTGGTGGCGGTGGTGCGCGCGCTCGCGGAGCAACCCGACGCGAACAGCGCGCTCACCGCGGCGGGCGTGCCCGTCCCCTCGCACGACCACTACTTGCGAGCGCTCGCGGGCCTCGCCGACGCCGGGACCATCCAGGAGCGACCATGAAACTCGTCGAGCACTTCGAACACGGCCTGGACGCCCCCATCTGCCTCACCTGGGAGCTGACCTACGCCTGCAACCTCGCCTGCGAGCACTGCCTCTCCTCCTCCGGCAGGCGCGATCCGCGCGAGCTGAGCACCGCCGAGTGCAAGGCCGTGATCGACGAGCTGCAGCGCATGCAGGTCTTCTACGTCAACATGGGCGGCGGCGAGCCCACCGTGCGGCCCGACTTCTGGGAGCTGCTCGACTACTCCGTCGACCACGGCGTCGGCGTGAAGTTCTCCACCAACGGGGTGCGGCTGAACGCGGCGCGGGCCAAGCAGCTCGCGGCGAGCGACTACGTCGACGTGCAGATCTCCATGGACGGCGCGACCGCCGAGGTCAACGACGCGGTACGCGGGCCCGGCTCGTTCGACATGGCCTACCGGGCCATGGGCAACCTGGCCGACGCCGGGTTCGAGAACTTCAAGATCTCGGTCGTGATGACGCGGCACAACGTCGCCCAGCTCGACGACTTCAAGGCCATCGCCGACCGGTTCGGCGCGCAGCTGCGGATCACCCGGCTGCGGCCCTCCGGGCGCGGCGCGGACGTCTGGCCGGAGCTGCACCCGACCACCGACCAGCAGCTGGCGATCTACGACTGGCTGATCGCCAACGGCGAGAAGGTGCTCACCGGCGACTCGTTCTTCCACCTGAACGCGCTCGGCTCCACCCCGCTGCCCGGGCTGAACCTGTGCGGCGCGGGCCGGGTGGTGTGCCTGATCGACCCGGTCGGCGACGTGTACGCCTGCCCGTTCGCCATCCACGACGAATTCCTGGCCGGGAACGTGCGCGACCCGGGCGGGTTCGAATCCGTCTGGCGCCGCTCCGAGCTCTTCACCCGGCTGCGCGAGCCGCAGACCGGCGGGGCCTGCGTCTCCTGCTCGGCCTACGACTCCTGCAAGGGCGGGTGCATGGCGGCGAAGTTCTTCACCGGGCTGCCGCTGGACGGGCCGGATCCGGAGTGCGTGCGCGGGAACGCTGAGCTCGAGCTGGCGGGGTCGCTGCCCAAGCCGGACAAGGATCATTCGCGGAAGGGTCGCAAGGCGTCGGTCGGGCTCGGGCTGCCGACGATCCAGCGTCCGGCGGCGACGGTCGCGGGCAAGGCCTGCGACACCAGCCCCCTGGCCGGTCTCGGCCGCTGACGAAATCGCACCGGGCGCCCCGCATGTCATGCGGGGCGCCCGGTGCGTGTGGGGGTGGGCACCGGTCGCGTCGATCGACGGGCCGGGCGGACCGGATCGTGCTCAGTGCGGGAGCATGTCCGTCCAGACGGCAGCTTTGTCGGCGAGATCCGTTTGCTGGTAGAGCTTTCCGTCCGGGCCCAGGTAGTTGCCGGTGTGCGGGTCGTACTGCGCCGTTCCGAACGACGGGGGCGCGGTCCCGAACGAGGCCGGCGCGGTTCCGTAGCGGGAGTCCGGCGGGATCCCCTGCCCCTCGAGGCTCGGGTCGCGGGGGTAGGGGCCGAGCAGCGGCTGCTCGTTGGCGAGCGGGACGAAACCCTCCGGGCTGTGGCAGAGCGCGGCGGTCGGGGCGCGCTTGGCCGGGTTCTCCGCGCACGGGATGTTGCGCACGCCGCGCACCGCGATATCGGAGTTCTGCGGCAGCTTGCAGTACAGGTCGTTCGGGGTGTCGATGACCGTGGTGTCCTCCGGTGAGCGCCACTCCGACGGCGGCAGGAAGCCGACGGTGCAGGCGGGCGGGTCGGAGACGCCGCTGATCCGGAAGTCGCCGAGCCCGAGCCCGGAGGCGTTCCGGTTCGGCTGCACCGCCTGGATCATGGAGATCGAGGGCGGCAGCAGCACCAGCAGCTGCTCCAGCCCGGCGTTGTAGGTGACCGCGAGCTGGCCGACGCTGGTCAGGTTGCCGAGCAGGATCGGCAGCGTGGGCCGCAGCTGGCCGAGCAGCTGCTCCAGCTCGGCGCTGAACCCCGGGCCGGAGTGCAGGAGTTCGCGCAGCTGGGGGTCGTTGGCGACGAGCTGCGCGGTGACGCCGGAGAGGCTGCGGGTCCAGATCCGGATGGCGTCGGCGGAGCGCACCTGGGAGTCGAGCAGTGGCCGCGCGTCCTCGATCAGGGTGCGGGTCTGCGGCGCCACCCCGTTCAGCTCGCTGGCTATGGTCTGCCCCGAGGTGAGCAGCGTCTCCAGGTCGTACTGGGCGCCGTGCAGGCCGGTGAAGAGCTCGCCGAGCAGGCTGTGCAGCTCGTCGGTGGGGATGGTGCCGACCAGCGCGCTCAGCGAGTCGAGCATCGGGCCGACCGGCTGCGGGATGGCGGCGTCGCGCAGCGCCACCACCGAACCGTCGCGCAGGAACGGCGCCGCGTCGGTGCGCGGGCGCAGCTCCAGGTACTGCTCGCCGACCGCGGAGACGCTGCGCACCTGCGCCTCCAGGTCGGCCGGGATGTCGCGGCCGGAGTCGATCGCGAGGTGCGCGAGCACCCCGTCGTCGGTGAGCTCGACCGAGGTCACCTTGCCGATCTCGACGCCGCGGTAGGTGACGTTGCCGAAGCGGTAGAGCCCGCCGGTGGCCGGCAGCTCGACCGTCACCCGCATGGTGCCGATCCCGGCGAGCGTCGGCAGCTTCATGTAGACCGTCGCCATCACGGTCAGCCCGATCACCGAGAGCACGGCGAAGATGACCAGCTGGAACTTGACGAAGCGGGACAGCAACATTCAGCGGCCTCCGTCCGGAGCGATACCGACCCGGAGCGGGTCGGAGGTCTGCTGCGCGTAGCCCGGATCGCCGACGGCGGCCTGCACCACGGCGGTCGGGTCGCCGTAGGGGGTGCCGAGCAGCAGCTCTCGCTGCAGCCGGGGAATGGTGAGGTCGACGGTGGCGAACAGGTTGAGGTAGTCGCCGCGCGCCGCGCCGTCGATCGTCTTCTGCCCGTACGGGTAGACGGTCGCGTAGGCGAGCGCCGCGTCGATCTGCGGGCCGACGTCGGCCAGCGCGGAGAGCGTCGGCTCCAGGTTGCGCAGGTTGGTGACCAGGTCGGCCTGCACGTCGCGGACCACCGCGGTGCTGGTGTCGCTGAAGGCGCGCAGCCGGTCGAGCGCGTCGGTGAGGGCGGGGCGCTCGGCGAGCAGCACGTCCAGGGCGGGGGGCAGCTCGTTCAGGGTCCGGCTGACGGTGTCGCGCTGCTCGGCGAAGCGGCCGCCGAGGCGGTTCAGCGCGTCGATCGAGGCGAGGATGTCGGCGCGCTGGCCGTCCAGGGTGCCGAGGACGGTGTCCAGCCGGTCCAGTAGTGCGCCGACCTGCTCCTGTCTGCCGTCGAAGGCGTCGTTCAGGCTGTGGATGATGTCGCCGAGCTGGCCGAGGCCGCCGCCGTTCACCACCACCGAGAGCGAGGCCAGGGTCTGCTCGGTGGAGGGGTAGGTGGAGGAGGCATTCAGCGGGATGCGGACGCCGGAGGAGAGGGTTCCGGCCGGGGTCTGACCGGCGGGCGTGTTCAGCGCGAGGTGGCTGGAGCCGAGCAGGCTGGTCTGGCCGACGGTGGCGACGACGTTCGCCGGGACGGCGGCGTCCGGGCTGATCGAGGCCTGGACGACGGCGTGCCAGCCGTCCAGCCGGATGCCGCTGACGCTGCCGACCACGACGTCGTCCACCATGACCGGCGAATTCTGCACCAGGGTGCCGATATTCGCCATCTCCACGTCGATGGTGACGGCATCGCTTCCCTGGCCGGGCGCACCGGGCAGCGGCAGGGTCTCCACGCCCTTCCAGGCGCAGCCCGAGACCGCCGCCACGGCGCACAGCGCGATACCGGTCACGCGCAGCGCTCGGGCCCGGAGCGCGGCAGCGCCGCGCCCCGGCCTCGCGGGGGCGATCGACTCACGTTGGCCGGAGGTGAACACGGCTCACTACCTTCCGGGGAAGAGGATGGCCCCGAGATCGGGGAGGGGCGGCGGGGGCGGGGAGGTGGTGTCCACAACCAGGGGAATCAGATCCTGCTCGGTGTAGATCAGGCTCTCCGGGCGCGCGGTCGGCCCGAGCGCGGGGTTCACCGGGACCGGGAGGTAGTTGAAGTTGAGCAGCCCGAGGACCGGGCCGAGGTAGTCGCGGCACTTGCGCGCCCCCTCCTCGGAGGTGCCGTTCTCCAGGCTGGCGATGGCCGAGCAGACGAACTGGATCGGGTCGCTGAAATTGTTCAGCACGAAGACGCCCGCCTCGGTGGCGGTGTCCGGGTTGTAGATGTTGTAGAAGTTGGCGATGCTCGTCGGGAAGACGTGCAGCAGCTGCTCCAGATCGTCCCGGTTGTCCACCAGGTTCTGCGTCACGTCGGTGAGCCGCTGCACCTGCTCGGTGGCCCGGTCCCGGTTCGCGGTGACGAACCGCTGCACCTCCCCCACCGCGACCGAGAGGCTCGCCAGTGCCGCGTCCAGGTCGGAGCGGCTGTCGTTCAGCACGCTGGAGAGCGTGGCCAGCCGGTCCTGGAACTGCACGATCTGCACATCGCTGTCGCGCAGCGCCGTCACGAAGGTCTGCAGGTTGCGCAGCGTGCTCGCGATGTCGCCGCTGCCGTCGGCGAGCACCCGGCCCACCGCGGAGAGCTCGAGCAGCGTGCTGCGCAGCTTCGCGCCGTTGCCGTCCATGGCCCGCGCCGCGCTGTCGATGAAGCGCCCGGTGGAGCTGGAGGCCAGGTCGGCGCCGGGCCCGAGCTCGGTGGCGAGCCGGGTGAGCTGGGTCTTGACCTCGTCCCACTCCACCGGGACGGCGGTGCGCTCCAGCGGGATCACCCCGCCGTCGGCCAGCGTCGGCCCCTCGCCGCGGTAGGACGGGGTGAGCTGCACGTAGCGGGCGTCCACCAGGCTCTGCGCCACGACGACGGCCCTGGCGTCCGCCGGGATGGTGACGCCGCGGTCCACCTCCAGCTCCATCTCGGTGCTGGTGCCGGTGGGGCGGATGTCGGCGATCCGCCCGACCTTCACCCCGGCCACCCGCACGTCGTCGCCCCGGTAGATGGCGGTGGCGGTGCTGAACACCGCCGTGATCGTGCGCGGCCCGAAGACCGCGCGGTACCCGTAGGTCCCCGCGACGGCGAGCGCCGCGACGACAAGCACGGCGCCGGCGGCGAGCAGGATTCTTCGGGTCATCGGGGCGGCTCCGGAGTGGGTGCTGGCTGCGGCTGGATGCCGAACGCCTGATCGATGAAGGGCTGGATCACCTGCGCCGGGATCAGGTTCGCGACGTAGGCGTTGTAGAACGGCCCGCCGGAGACGGCCTCGCCCTGGGTCATGGCGACCTTGGCCAGCCCGGGCAGCGCCTCGGCGATATTGTCCCGGTTCTGCTGCAGCATGGCGGCGATCGAGTTCAGCCGGTCGAGGGTGGGGGCCAGCTCGGCCTCGTTGTCCGCCACCAGCCGGGTGAGCTGGTCGGCGACGGCGGTGGTGTTGGCCAGCAGCTCCACGATCGCCTGCCTGCGCGCGGCGAGCACGCCGAGCAGGTCGTTGGCGTTCAGGATCAGGCTGTTCACCTGGGCGCCGCGCTCGGCCAGGATGCCGGTGACGTCGGCGGTGGCGGCGAGCAGGTCGCGCAGCGCGGTGTTGCGGCCGTTCAGCGAGCGGGAGAGCTCGGTGAGGCCGTCGAAGGCCGGGCCGATCTGCGGCGCGATCCGGTCCATGGTGACCGAGAGCATGTCCAGCGACAGGTTCAGCGACTCCGTATCGGTGCCGGTGACGTTGGTGGTCAGCTCGCCGACCGCGTCGGTGAGCGAGTACGGCGAGCCGGTGCGCTCGGCCGGGATGGTGTCGAAGGGGCGCAGCGGGCGCGAGCCCGCCGAGTACTCCGAGACCAGCGTGAGCACCCGCTGGCCGAGCAGCGAGCCGGTCTTGATCCTGGCGGTGCTGGCGTCGCCGAGCACGACGGTCTCGTCGATGGCGAAGGTGACGCGCGCGTCGCCGTCCACCAGCTCGACCCGCGACACCCGGCCCACCTTCGTCCCGGAGACCACCACGTCGTCGCCGACCGAGAGCCCGCCGGCCTCGGTGAAGACCGCGTGGTAGCGCACGGTGCTGACCCAGGTGATGAACTGCTGCGCCTGCAGCCCGAGCAGGATGACGCACAGCATCAGGACGACGCCGACGGTGCCGTGCCTGGCGAGGTGGGTTCCGCGGTACTCCAGCATTACCTGCTGCACCTTCCGGTCGACTGCTCGATCGCGGGCAGCACCACCACGTTTCCGGCCGGGTCGTTGACGCGCACGATGATCGAGCAGATGTAGTACTGGATGAAGTTGCCGTAGGTGCCCGCCCGCACCAGCTTGCGGAAGTTCCCCGGCGCCCGGCCGAGCGCGTCGCCGAGCGTCTGCTTGTCGTCGTCGATCAGCGGCGCGAGCCGGTTGAGCTGGTCGACGGTGCCCGCCAGCGGGGGGTTGGCCTGGGTGAGCAGCCCGGCGATGGTCGCGGTGCCGGTGTCGAGCGCGGTGACGGCGTCGCCGATCGGGTCCCGCTCCGCGGCCAGCTCGGCGACGAGCCGGTCCAGCCGGTCGATGGTGGCCGAGAAGCGGTCACCGTCCCTGGCGAGGGTCTGCATGACGGTGTTCAGGTGGTCGATGAGCTGCTGGATCACCTGGCCGTCGGCGGCGAGCGTGCCGGTGAAGGAGGCGGTGCGCGCCATCAGCGATTCGACGGTGCCCTCCCTGCCCTGCACGATCTCGAGCAGCGACCAGGTGAGCGCGTTCACCTGGCGCGAATCCAGCCCCTGGATCACCGGTTTCAACCCGCCGAGCAGCAGATCCAGATCCAGCGCGGGCGAGGTGCGCTGCTGCGGGATCTCCGCGCCCTCCGCCAGCACACCCGGCGTGCCGGGCGCCTCGGTGAGCTCCAGGTACCGGTCGCCGACCAGGTTCAGGTAGCGCACGGCGAGCGCGGTGCCCTCGGTCAGCGCCAGCGTGCGCTCGGCGTCGAAGCCGACCCGCACCGAGTGGTCGGCGCGCAGCGTCACCTCCCGCACGCTGCCGACCTCGACGCCCGCGACCCGCACGGTGTCGCCGGGGCGCAGCCCGGAGGAGTCGGCGAAGATCGCCGTGTACTCCGCGCGCGCGCCGGAGCGGTAGTCGCCGAACACCATCAGGAGCAGCCCGGAGAGCAGCAGCATGACCACCGCGAAGGCACCGAACTTGAGCAGCGGGCCGTTGCGCCGGTTCATCGCGGCGCCCCCGTCAGCAGCGGGCCGAACAGCAGCTGCTGGATACTGGCCGAGTTCAGTTCCACGGTCTGCCTGCCACTCTCGAAGGGGTTGGCGCCGGTGTCGGCGACCACGTAGGGCGGCCTGCCCTCGTACGGCACCGGCAGCACCGAGCACTGCGGCCCGCCGGACGCCGCGACCTTGGGCAGGTGCTGCGGGTACATGTAGGGCTCGATGCCGAGCATGAAGTTGGCCGAGAGCCCGAGCCCGGGCACGTCCACCGGCGGGGAGCGGGAGAGATCGCCGAACCCCTCCAGCGAGCAGGTGAGCGCCGCCCGGTAGTCCCTGGTCAGGGTGGTGGTCGGAACCAGGGCGGCCAGCGTGCTGTCGAGCACGGCGTGGTTCTCGGCGAGCACCGCCGTCCCGGTGTCGGAGAGCCCGATCAACCCGACCAGGAAGGCGTCCAGGTTCTGCTGCTCCGCCACCAGGGTGCGGCTGATGGTGCTCGCGTTCGCGGCGGTGTCGAGCAGCGGCTGCGCGGCGTCGGCGTAGGTGTTCAGCACGACGGGCGCGGCGGCCAGATCGGCGGAGAGCGCGGGCAGCGCCGGGTCCAGCTGCGCCAGGAACGATTCCAGGTCGGTGAGCATCTGCCCGACCCGGTCGCCGCGGCCGCTGGTCGCGGTCGCGATGGCGCCGAGCGTCTCGTTCAGCTTCTCCGGCTCGATCTTGCCGAGCACCGTGGTGAGCTGCTGGAAGACGGTGTTGATCTCCACCGTGACGTGCCGCGCGTCCAGCACCTGCCCGGCGGCCAGGTGCCCGGCGCCCGGCCGGGCAGGCGGGATCAGCTGCACGAACTTGGCGCCGAAGACGGTGGTGGAGGCGATGTCGACGGTCACGTCGGCGGGGATGTGGCTCAGCTCCCCGGTGCGGATGGCGAGCCGCAGCTCGGCCAGCCCGTCGGCCCTGGTCTCGATGGACTGCACCGTGCCGACGGTGACGCCGCGCAGCTTGACGTCGGCGTCCGGGTTCATCACCAGCCCGGCGCGCGGCGAGAGCACCGTCACCGGGACGGTCTCGGTGAAGCCGCCGTCGAACAGCCGCAGCGCGACGGCGACGATCGCCACGCCGAGGCCGATCGAGATCAGCCCGGCCAGCGCGCGTTTCGCCTCCGGCGACGGCCGCAGGCGGGAGAGCAGGGGCATCGGGTTCCTCATCCGGAGAGGTCGAAGTTGCCGTTGGAGCCGTAGACCGCGAGCGAGACCAGCAGCGTCACCGAGACGACCGCGATCAGCGAGGTGCGCACGGCATTGCCGACCGCGATCCCGACCCCGGACGGGCCGCCGGAGGCGAAGAAGCCGAAGTAGGTGTGGATCAGCAGGATCACCAGCGCCATGAGCATCGCCTGCAGGAACGACCAGAGCAGGTCGATCGGGTTCAGGAAGGTGCCGAAGTAGTGGTCGTAGAGCCCCGCGGACTGGCCGAGCAGGAACACCGTCATCACCCGGCTGGCGATGAACGAGGCGATCACCGCCAGCGCGTAGAGCGGGGTGATCGCGATCATCCCGGCCACCAGCCTGGTGCCGACCAGGTAGGCCACCGGCTCCACCGCCAGCGACTCCAGCGCGTCGATCTCCTCGTTGATCCGCATCGCGCCGAGCTGCGCGGTCGCGCCGGCCCCGAAGGTCGCGGCCAGCCCGATGCCCGCCACCACCGGCGCCGAGATGCGCACGTTGATGAAGGCGGAGAGGAAGCCGGTGAGCGCCTCGATGCCGATGTTGCCGAGCGAGCTGTAGCCCTGCACGGCGAGCGTGCCGCCGGTGGCAAGGGTGAGGAACCCGACGATCACGACGGTGCCGCCGAAGACCGCGAGCGCGCCCGAGCCCATGCTGATCTCGGCGATCAGCCTGATCGTCTCGCGGCGGTAGTGCCAGGCGGCGTAGGGCGCGGAGGTCAGCGCGCGCAGGTAGAAGAGCGCGTGGTCGCCGACCCGGCCGATGGCGAGGTAGGGCCGCCGGATCCGGCGGAGGTACTTGGGGTAGCGTGCGGCGATCGTCACGACCGGCCTCCTCTCAGCGGACCGTCAGCTGGATGCCGATCGCGGTGGCAACGACATTGATCACGAACAGCGCCATGAAGGCGTAGACCACCGTCTCGTTCACCGCGTTGCCGACCGCCTTCGCGCCGCCGGTTACGACCAGCCCGCGGTAGCAGGCGACCAGCCCGGCCACCAGCCCGAAGAGCAGCGCCTTGATCGAGGAGATGATCACCTCGTCGATCCCGGTGAGCAGGGTGAGCCCGGCGGCGAAGGCGCCCGGGTTCACGTCCTGCACGTACACCGAGAAGACGTAGCCGCCCAGGATGCCGATGATGCAGACCAGGTTGTTGAGCAGGAAGGCGACGAGCCCGGAGGCGAGCATGCGCGGCGTCACCAGGCGCTGCACCGGGTCGATGCCGAGCACCTGCATGGCCGCGATCTCCTCGCGGATGGTGCGCGAGCCCAGGTCGGCGCACATGGCGGTGGCGCCCGCCCCGGCCACGATGAGCACCGTGACCATCGGCCCCACCTGGGTGACCGCGCCGAAGGCGGCGCCCGCGCCGCTCAGGTCGGCGGCGCCGAGCTCGCGCAGCAGGATGTTGATGGTGAAGCTGACCAGCACGGTGAACGGGATCGCCACCAGCAGCGTCGGCACCAGCGAGACGCGCACGATGAACCAGGACTGCTCCAGGAACTCGCGGGTCTGGAACGGCCGCTTGAACAGGAACCGGACCGCGTCGGCGGACATGGCGAAGAGGCCGCCGACGGCCTGCATCGGCCGCGCGCCCGCCCGGACGACAGCGCGCAGCCGGCCCGGCGCCGCGGCCGTCACCCGCGGGCCGATCGTTGCCGTGCCCGGCGCCGCGCTCCCGGCGGCGCGGACTGGGCCCGGCCTCCGCGCGCGGACCCTTGGCACCCGCCGTGCACCGCGCTCCCCGCCGGGTTCACGGCAGCACCGTGGCGAAGGTCTTGCTCTCCAGGAACTCCTCCAGCCCGGCGGTGCCCATCTCACGCCCGATGCCGGACTGCTTGAACCCGCCGAACGGCGTGTCCGGGGCGAAGTACAGCCCGCCGTTCACGCTGAAGGCGCCGGCCCGGATCCGGCGCGCGACCGCGACCGCCCGGTCCTCGTCGGCGCTGTACACCGCGCCTGCCAGGCCGTAGATGGAGTTGTTGGCGATCCGCACCGCGTCGTCGTCGCCGTCGTGCGGCAGCACGACGAGGACCGGGCCGAAGACCTCCTCCTGGGCGATCTCGCTGTCCGGGTCGACGTTCGTGAGCAGCGTCGGGGTGTAGAACCAGCCGGGGTCGACCTTCTCGCCGCCGGTCACCAGCGTGGCGCCTGCCGCGACGGCGCGCTGCACCATGGCGTGCACCTTGTCCCGCTGCCGCTCACTGATCAGCGGGCCGAGGTAGGTGTGCGGGTGCGCCGGGTCGCCGGGCTTGATGTTCGCCATCGACTGGGCGACCGCAGCCACGATCTCGTCGTGCTTCGCCCGCGGCACCACCAGCCGGGTGGTGATGGCACAGCCCTGCCCCGCGTGCGAACAGATCATGAAGGCGGCCATCATCGCCGGCATCGCGGGATCGGCGTCGTCGAGCAGCACCATGGCGGACTTGCCGCCGAGCTCGAGGAAGACCTTCTTCACCGTCTCGCTCGCGGCGGCCATGATCCGGCGACCGGTGGCGGTGGAGCCGGTGAAGGTGACCATGTCGACGTCCGGGTGCGTGGTGAGCAGCGGCCCCACCTCGGGGTCGTCGCTGCTCAGCACGTTGACCACGCCGGCCGGGATGTCGGTGTGGTTCGCGATCAGCTCACCGAGGGCGAGGGTGATCAGTGGGGTGTCCGGGGCGGCCTTGAGCACGACGGTGCAGCCCGCCGCCAGCGCGGGGGCGAGCTTCGCCAGCGCCAGCTGGTTCGGGTAGTTGTAGGCGATGATCGCGGCGACCACACCGGCCGCCTCCTTCTCCACCCAGCGCCGGTGCTTGGCGCCGCGCGACTCCAGCTCACCGAGCTCCTCGCGGAACGAGTAGCCGCGCAGCAGCTCGGCGTAGTGCTTCACGATCTCCAGCGGCGCGTCGACCTGGGCCCGCTCGGTGAGCAGCCGGGCCGCGCCCGCCTCCGCGATGGTGAGTTCGCGCAGCTCCTCGACGTTCTCGACGAGCGCGCGGTACAGCTGGTCGAGGCAGTCCGCCCGGAAGCCGGGGTCGGTGGCCCAGGTGGTCTCGTCGAAGGCACGGCGCGCGGCGCGGATGGCCCGCTCGGCCTCGCCGACCCCGGCGTCCGGGGCCTGCCCGAGCACCGCGCCGGTGGCGGGGTTGCTCGTGGGGTAGGTCCGCTCGGCGCCGACGAGCTCGCCGTCGATCAGCAGCCGCCGGTCGGTGTTCAGCGCCGGCGCGGCGGTGGTTGCTTCGACGGTCATGTCTCTCCCGACGCGGTGGAAAATGGCATTCTCACTTGTGAACAAGGTTACATACTCAGGGCAAGAATTCAATACTCAAAGTTTGCCGGAGACGCCAAAACGCCACGGCGCGTGCGGGTTCGGAGACAGAACCCGCACGCGCCGTGGCGACGGAAGGGAGGGGTGGCCCGGAATCAGCCCACGGGGCTGAGGTCGGCGCCGACCGGGGGGAAGGCGGAGAGCCCGCTGCGGAAGACCTCGACGTCGCCGGGGACGACCGGAACCCCGGCGGCGGCCAGCGCCTGCGCCTTGAACGCCTGCGCGGCCACGCTGAGCCGGTGCACCACCGGCTCGATGCGGTGCTCGGGCGGGGTCGGCCAGCTCTCGCCCCAGACCACGACCTCCATGCCGCCGTCGTCCAGCGCCTTGACCAGCCCGCGGTGCGTCCTGGTGTCGTTGGCCAGCACCTCGGAGGCGATGGCGAGCGCGTGCGGCTGCCTGCCCTTGCCCTGGGTGGCCAGCACCGACTCCAGCTCCAGCACCTCGGCGCCGAGGATCCGCAGCGGGCGGGCATCGCCGAGCTCGGCCACCAGGACGGTGACGTCCCAGCCCGCTACGGCGCGGTCGAAGAGCCAGCCGCCCGCGTGCTGGACGACGTCGAGGACGTCGGCCCCGACGATATCGAGCCGGTAGCGGATGGTTCCCCACTTGAAGCGAAGTCGCGAGCCAGTGACCTGGTGTACTCGCTGAACACTTCGGTCAGCGGGATCGAACGATCGAGTAGCCATGAGATCTCCATTCCGTTGATGAAGGCGACGATTTCCATAGCCCGGAGTTCTGGGTCGAGGTCGGGCCGATACCGTCCGATCTCCTGGTTGTGCCGGATGGTCTCGGCGACGATGTCGACCGCCACCTTCCAGCGGTCGAGCAGCCGATCGTGCAGCGGAGCCTCGGGCAGCAGGTTCTCCACGAGCAGGACGACGAAGGTACCGACCAGCTCCGGGGAGCGGGCCATGCGATCCGGCACCCGGCGGATCTCGGCGATCAGGTCGTTGGTCAGGTCGGCGTCGCGCGCGTCGTCCGCGTCGCGGGCGTCGAGCACGGCGTGCAGCAACTGCTCCTTGGAGGTGAAGTGGTGCAGCAGCCCGGCCGGGGTGACCCCCGCTTCGCGGGCGATCTGGGCCAGGCTGGTGCTGCGCCACCCGTTCCGGGTGAGCAGCCGCTGGGCGACACCCAGAATCCGCTGCCTGCGGTCCTCGCCTTTGGCGAGGAGGGTGGCGTAGGGGCGAGGAGTAGTCACGAAGAGTTCCTGTCCGACAAAACCTAGTGAACACACAGTAGGTTGGTTTGGGCGGTGTGACAAGGGTCTCAGGGGAAGTTGTCTTCAAACAGTTCCCTCGACAACGAGTGATAACGTTATTCTCGCAGTACAGGGCCGTATTCTAGCCCGAATTTCAGCAATCTCCGGAATCCATTCTCTCCGATTGTGATAACGTCATTCCCACCACGATTCGAACCCATGGGAGGGTCACGATGTCGGTTCCCACCAGCAGCGTCTCGCTGTATCCGCCCGGCGGCTTCGGGCCACCGAAGGATCGCCGCGGGCACGCGGCGGGTGCGTTGGGCCTGCCGGTCGGCACCGAGGTGTTCTCGGCGGACAACCACATCTCGCTCGCGCACGACATCTTCTTCGAGCGCTTTCCGGAGGAGCTGAAGGACAAGGCGCCGCGGGTCTGGTACGAGGACGGCGCCTTCCAGCTCGGCCGCAAGGGGAAGTCCTTCCTGCCCGGCGATTTCAGCCACGTGCTGATGCAGTACGACCCGCTGGAGGGGTCGGGCAGCGGCAATCTGGAGGCCAGGATCTCGGACCTGCGCGCCGACGGCATCGCCAAGGAGCTCGCGTTCCCGAACGCCCTGCTCGCGCTGCTCTTCTACCCGGACCGGGCGATCCGCGAGCTCTGCTTCCGCACCTACAACGCCTATATCGCCGAGTTGCAGGAGCAGTCGAACGGCAGCTTCTACGGCGTCGGGCTGATCAACTGGTGGGACGGCGAGGGCGCGCGGCGCACCCTGACCGAGCTGAAGTCCCTGGGCCTGCGCACCTTCCTGCTCCCGCTCTCCGCGGGCAAGGACGAGGAGGGCAAGGTCATCGACTACGCCTCCACCGCCATGCGGCCGGTCTGGGAGGCGATCGAGGAGTCCGGCGTCCCGGTCTCGCACCACATCGGCGAGTCGCCGCTCTCGGCGCCCTGCGAGGTGAACAGCGTCGCCGTCGGCATGATGCACAACGTCGCGCCGTTCCGGGAAATGTTCGCCAAGTACATCTTCAGCGGCATCCTCGACCGGCACCCCGGACTGAGCATCGGCTGGTTCGAGGGCGGCATCAACTGGGTGCCGTCGGCGATCCAGGACGCCGAGCACATGCTCGCCTCCTTCCAGCACATGCTGGACCGGCCGGTGGAGCACGAGGTCCGCTACTACTGGGAGAACCACATGCGGGCCTCGTTCATGGTCGACCCGCTCGGGCTCTCGATGGTCGACCTGATCGGCCGCGACCGCGTCATGTGGTCCTCGGACTACCCGCACAACGAGAGCACCTTCGGCTACTCGGAGAAGTCCATCGCCACCGTGGTCGATGCGGTCGGACCGGAGGACGCGGCGCGCATCGTGAGCGGCAACATCCTCGACTTCCTCGGGCTGGCCGGATGACCGCCTTCGCCACCAGGCGTGGCAGCGTCACCTTCCCGATCCCGGACGTCCCCGACCGGGACCGGATGCGGCGGGAGACCGGGGCCAGGCTGCGCGCCAGCATGACGGCCAAGGGCGTCGACGCGCTGGTGCTGCTGAACAACAGCAATGTCGTCTACGCCACCGGGGCCAACTGGCCGCTCGGCGACGCCGGGCTCTCGCACGTCGAGCGCCCGGTCGCGGTGGTGCTGCGCGACGACCCGTGGCCGCACCTGTTCATGCCGTTCCGCGAGGGCGCCTCCGCCGAGCGCGACCTGCCCGCCGATCACCTGCACGGCCCGGTCTACCTCGAATTCGACGAGGGCGTGGAGAATTTCGCGCGGCTGCTGGCCGAGCTGATCCCGGCCGGGTCGAGCGTCGCGGTGGACGAGCACACCGGCGCCATGCTGCGCGCGGGCAAGCAGATCTTCCCCGGCGGCGCGCCGTCGGACGCGGCGCTGGTGGTCGGCCCCGCCAAGGTGGTCAAGACCCCGGACGAGATCTCCTGCATCCGCACCGCGTGCCGGATCACCGAGAAGGCCGTCACCGAGGTGCAGGCGGCGCTGGCGCCGGGCAGGCGGCAGATCGACCTCTCGGCCGGCTTCGTCCGCCGCGCCTTCGAGTACGGCGCCACCGCGAACATGCTCGACGCCATCTGGCAGGTCATGCCGGACACCAAGGCCGACGGCGTCTGGACCACCCACGGCGACCTGGCGCTCCCCCTGCTCACCACCGAGCGCGAGCTGGAGGCCGGCGACGTGCTCTGGACCGACGTCAGCATCACCTACGGCGGCTACTGCTCCGACTTCGGCCGCACCTGGCTGGTCGGCGGGCAGCCGAACGCCGCGCAGCAGCGGCAGTTCGACCAGTGGCGGACCATCCTGACCGCCGTGCTCGACGTGACGAAGGCGGGCGCCACCGCGGCCGACCTCGCCCGCGCGGCGATCGCCGCCAACGGCGGCGCCAAACCCTGGCTGCCGCACTTCTACCTGGGACACAGCATCGGGGTCAGCGCGGCCGAGATGCCCATGATCGGCACCGATCTCGGCGCGGAGTACGACGAGAACTTCGTCTTCGAGCCGGGGATGGTGCTGGTGCTGGAGCCGGTCGTCTGGGAGGACGGCACCGGCGGATACCGAAGCGAGGAGATCATCGTGATCACCGAGGAGGGGTGGACCCCTCTCACCGACTACCCGTACGCCCCCTATGGGAACTGAGATCCTGCCGGACGATCGCGCCCTGCGGCATGGGCGGCGCGATCGCGCACTGGCACAGATGCAAGCCCATGACCTGGACGTCCTCGTACTCGGCAGGCAGGCCAACGCCCGCTACGTCTCCGGCGCCCCGCAGCTCTGGGTGGCCGGGACCAGGCCCTTCGGCCCGGTCGCGACGGTGATCAGGGAGACCGGGGAGGTGCACCTGCTGAGCACCTGGGACGAGGGCATCCCGGACGACATTCCGCACGACCACCTGTACGGGCTGGTCTGGAATCCGCTGAACACCATGGCGGTGCTCCGCGACATCGCGGGCGCCTCGACGGCGGCGCGGGTCGGCACCGACTGCCTCTCCCCCACCTTCGCGCAGCTGCTGCCGATGGCCTTCCCGAACGCGGAGTTCGTCGACGGCGAGCAGGCCATGCGGGCGGCCCGGCGGATCAAGACCGAGCCGGAGGTCACCGTGCTGCGCGGCGCGCTGCGGGTGGCGCAGGCCGGGCTCGCGGCGGCCGCCGCCGAGCTGGCGCCCGGGCGCACCGAGCAGGCGCTGACCGGCGTGCTGCTGGAGGCGATGGCGGCCGGCGGGATCAGCACGCCCGCCCAGCAGGATTCGGTGTGGGTCACCTCGCGCGAGCATCCGTGGCGGCGCGCCGACGCGGACCGGACCGTGCGCCCCGGCGATCTCGTGGCGATCTCCGCCGGGGTGCTCGGTGACGGGTACATCGGGGAGGTCGGGCGGACCGTCGCGGTGCCCGGCGGGGACGATGCCGCGGTGGCCGCGCTGTTCCGGCGCAGCGAGGTGGTGCGGGAGCGGCTGCTCGCGGCGAGCCGGGCAGGCGAGCCCTCGAGCGGGCTGCTCGCGGCGTACGAGGCGGCCGGTGAGCCGCTGCCGCCGATGCCGGTGGCGCGCGGGCTCGGGATGGGGTTCGACCCGCCGGTGGTCTCGCCGCAGCTGCCCGCCACCGCTGCCGCTGAACGGCTGGAGCCGGGCATGGTGCTCGCGCTCACCGGGTACGTGTGGGAGTCGGGCGTCGGCGCGGTGTTCACCCGCGACGCCGTGCTGATCACCGACGACGGAGCCGAACTGCTCACCGACGCGCCCTGACTACCTCTTCGGCGAAGGAGCCGTTCATGTCCGTACCCGACCAGCCCTCCGCGGAAGAGATCATCCGCTACGAGAAGGATCCGAAGACCCGGATCGCCACCATCACCTTCGACCGCCCGGAGGCGCTGAACGCGCCGACCGCGGCGGCCCGGCTCCGCTACGCCGACCTCATCCACCGGGCCAGCGTGGACGACGAGGTCAAGGTGCTGGTGGTGCGCGGCGAGGGCCGGGATCTCGGCACCGGCGCCGACCTGCCCGAGTTCATGGCGATGCAGGAGTCCGAGGACCAGGGCCCGCGGCTGGCCGAGTTCCGCATCGGCCCCGACGAGGTGAAGTATCCGCCGCGCGGCTCCTTCCGGCACGGCGCCTCGGTGAGCCAGTGGTACGCCAACGCCTCGGCGGGCTGCCGCAGCCTGCAGGAGTTCAAGAAGATCTCCATCCTGGAGGTCAAGGGCTACTGCTACGGCTGGCACTTCTACCAGGCCGCCGACGCCGACCTGGTGATCTCCTCGGACGACGCGCTCTTCGGCCACCCCTCCTTCCGCTACTACGGCTGGGGCCCGCGCATGTGGACCTGGGCGCAGACCATGGGGCTGCGCCGCTTCCAGGAGATGGTCTTCACCGGCCGCGCCTTCTCCGCCGCCGAGATGTACGACTGCAACTTCCTGAACAAGGTGGTCCCGCGCGCCGAACTGGAGGCCGAGACCGCCAAGTACGCGCTGGCCTGCTCGCGCAACCGCCCCACCGACACGGTCTTCATGCAGAAGGTCTTCTTCGAGATCATGAAGCAGCAGCAGGGCGAGTACATGGGCAGCCTGCTCAGCGGCTTCTTCGAGTCCATGGGCGGGCACATCGCCGCCGACGAGGACGACCTCATGCTGGACAACGCCTTCGAGGGCGGGCTGAACAACTCGGTCAAGGACAACGACGACCGGTTCCCGCCCGACTTCCGGCTCAGCAGGTCGGGCCGGAACAAGCCGTAGGGGGTTGTTGTCCGTGATTGATGCCGCACCGCCGCTGAGGGATTGGCTGGTGGTCGATCTGGCGACCGGCATTTCCGGCGGGTACTGCGCGAAGTTGCTCGCCGACGGGGGTGCCCGGGTGGTGCGGGTGGAGCCGCCCGAGGGGGATCCGCTGCGCCGGTGGTCCGCGTCCGGTGCGGCGATCCCGTCCGGTTCGGACGGGGCGCTCTTCTCCTTTCTCGCCTGCTCCACGGAGAGCGTCGTCGCCGACGCGGCGGCCGATCTCGACCTGGTCGAGAAGCTGCTGGCCGCCGCGGACGTGGTGCTCTGGTCCGCCGGTTCGCGGCCGGCCGAGCACTTCACCCCCTCGATGCTGCGGCGGCGGTATCCGCACCTCGTGGTCACCGCGATCACGCCGTTCGGGCTGACCGGGCCGTGGAGTTCGCGGGCCGCGACCGAGTTCACGCTGCAGGCGTGGTCCGGCGGGATCGTCGGGCTCGGGCGCGGGGCGCCGGACCGGGCGCCGGTGCACGTCGGCGGGCGGATCGGGGAATGGTTCGCGGGCGCGCACGCGGCGGTGGCGACGCAGGTCGCGCGGTTGCGCGGCGGTGGCGCGCTGGTCGATCTCTCGATGCTGGAGACGCAGATCCTGGGGCTCACCTACTTCCCGGTGTCGTTCCACGACGGGCTGGGCCGGCCGTTCCGGACCGAGCGCAGGCTCAGCGTGCCCGGGGTGGCGACCGCCGCGGACGGGCTGGTCGCGGTGGGGTGCGGGACCGCGCAGCAGTGGTACGACCTGTGTGCGATGGTCGGGCACGCGGAGTGGATCGACGAGGACACCGAGCTGTCGATCACCCAGCGGGCGGGCGCCAAGGCGGCCGAGATCCAGGCGTGGATGGCGGAGCAGCCGGTCGATGTCGTCCAGGATCTGGCGACGGCGTTCCGGATTCCGAACGGGCCGGTGGCGGATGGTGCCACGATCGCGGAGCTGGACCACCACGTGGCGCGGAAGTTCTTCACCACCAACCCGCGGGACGGGTTCACCCAGCCCGGGCCGCCGCACCGCACCTCCCCCGCGCTGCTGCGCGAGCCGGGGCCGCCGCCGCGGCTCGGTGAGCACACCGACTACTACCGGTCAGCGGAGCTGGGCCCGAAAACGGCTGCCGCGCCGGGCGATCCGCTTCCCTTCCGCGGGCTACGGGTGCTGGACCTGACCACCTTCTGGGCCGGGCCGTCCGTCACCCACTACCTGGCCCTGCTCGGCGCCGACGTGATCCACGTCGAGTCGGCCGGACGGCCGGACGGCACCCGGCTCATCGCCGGCGTCCCCGCTTCGGAACCGCAGTGGTGGGAGCGCTCCCCCATCTTCTCCGGGCTGAACACCGGGAAGCGTGGGCTCACCGTCGATTTCCGTACCGAGCGGGGGCAGGCGCTGCTGAAGAAGCTGGTCGCCACCTGCGATGTGGTCGTGGAGAACTACACCCCCCGCGTACTCGAGCAGATCGGGCTGGACGCGGCGAGCGTGCGCGCGCTTCGCCCGGACATCGTCATGGTCCGCATGCCCGGCTTCGGGCTGGACGGGCCGTGGCGGGACAACCCCGCCTTCGCCTACGTCATCGAGGACACCTCCGGAATCACCGCGCTCACCGGCTATCCCGACACCAACCCCATCGAGCCCTACTGCATCGGCGACCCCAACGCCGGGGTCCACGCGCTCAACGCGCTGTTGCTGGCGCTCGAGCACCGCCGCCGCACGGGCCGGGGTGTCGTGATCGAGGCGGCCATGGTCGAGGCGGCCATGAACGTCGCCGCCGAGCAGGTCATCGAGTACTCCGCCTACGGCGCGCTGCTCACCCGCGACGGCAACCGCGGCCCCGCCGCCGCCCCGCAGAACCTGTACCGCGCCGCCGGAACCGACGAGTTCGGCCGGGAGGATCTGTGGGTCGCCATCGCCGTCGCCGACGACGCGCAGTGGCGCCGCCTCCGCGAGGCGCTCGGCACCCCCATCTGGTCCCTGGACAAGGAGCTGTGCACGGCCGCCGGCCGCCGCCGCCACCACGACCTGCTCGACCGGCACCTCGCCGACTGGTGCGCCGAGCGCTCCCCCGACGAGATCGTCTCGCTCCTATGGGCCGCCGACGTCCCGGTGGCGAAGGTGCTGCAACCCCACCACCAGGCCGAACTCCCGCCGCTCGTGTCCCGCGGCTTCTTCGAGCCGGTCGAGCACCCGGTCTTCGGCACCGCTCGCCACAGCACCCTCCCGTTCTCCCTCTCCGACAAGCCGGCACAGCTGCACACGAGGCCCGCGCCCCTGCTCGGTGAGCACACCGAGGAGATCCTGCGGGAGCTGGGGCTGCCGGAGGCGGAGATCGCGGAGCTCTTCGCCGACAAGATCATCGGCGGGACGCCGTAGCTCTCAGCCGCCGATGCTCGGCCCCTCCGGCCAGATTTCCCGCAGCTCCCCAGGGGTGAGCGGTGCTCGATACGCCGCGCGCAGGACCGTGTCGACGGTGGCCGCCGGCGCCTCGGCCAGGTGCACGAACCAGTCGATGCCGGCGGCGTAGGCCCACAGATAGCTGCGCAGCTGCGGGTTGGCGCCGCGGTCGGCGAGCAGATCGGCGATGTAGCGATCGGTCCACCACGGCACCCGCCGCCGCGCGAGATCCGCGCAGCGCTCGATCGGCACCCCGCTCTCCAAGCGCAGGTGCAGCTCGGCCCGCACGAGTTGCGTGTAGTGATCGAGCCGGACCCGCGTGGCGAGCTGCCGGTCGTCGGCCGCGACGAACAGCGGCATCGCCTGCGCCCACCCCTCGAGCAGCACCTGCTGCGGGCCGTGCACCGACAGCAGCCGCACCCACGGCACATCCTCCTTCGCGCAGCGGGCCGCGATGCTCGCACTCTGCAAGCCGTGCCCGAGAACTTCGTGCAGCGCGAACTGGCGCGCGCGGACCTCGGTGTACTGCGCGTTCCGCGTGTTGAGCCGGAGCCGCACTCGATCCCCGGCCCCGTCCAGCCAGTACGCCCAGTACGCGTCCACCTCGGCCGTCTCGATACTCAGCCGGTACGGCGCATCCGAACCCGTCGCGGTCCGCACCGCGTTCTCGTAGTCCGCGGCAGCCGCGCGAATCGCCGCCGGCGCGTTCGCCGGTTCGATCGGGCCTTCGGCCGCGGTGAGTTCCGCCATCGCCTCGGGGCCCCACCCGATCCCGGCGGCATCGAGGCACTCCCGCGCGACCCGGCCGCGCTCGGCGACGTAGTCCGCGTCCCAGCCCGTGGCCGGACACCCCTGCGTCGCCCGAACATAATCGTCCAGCGGGATCCGCTCCCCCATCAGTGCCCGCAGGTACGCCGAGTCGGCGTCGACCCGCTGCGCGACAGCGGGTTCGGCGCAGTCCGCACGCAGCGCGCGCAGCCGGAGGAAGGTCGTGAGCCGGTCCACCGGCTCGATCGCACCGGCCGGGGCCGGGGGATGGAAGTCGTAGTCGATGACCGGAGGGGCACCGCGAGTCAGCTCGTGCTGATTCCACGCTCGGATAGCGTGTTCCACCGCGTCACGAGTGCGCACGCGCGACCTCCCAGCGCAGGGTCACCGACTGATTCGGGCGGAGGTGCTCACGACGGAGCGTGGCGACGACATCGCCGTCCTCATGGTCCCAGATCAGACGGTCCGCCGCCGAGTTCTCGGAGCCGTCCGGGTGCTCCTCGCTGGCCGCACAAGACACCAACTGTCCTGCTCCCGCATGACGCAGGTCGAGACGGAAGTGGCGTGTGTGCCGGTAGATCGACTGCCGCCAATACAGCGACTCGAGGAACCGGCCGCCCGAACACCGATACCCCACCGCAGCGGTCTCGCCGGGCTGGATCGGCGGTGAGATGAGGCAGGCGAACTTCACGAGATTCGCCGTGTCGTGAATGCGCTGGACCGCCACTCTGCGCGCACTGCTTCCGAGAGGTTCGACGCGGAGCCCGCCGTCCGTGTGCTTGAACCACAGTTCCCGAACCATTCGAGTCACCGGCCGGTCGGTCATGTTGAGCGTCTCATAGCGATAGGTCACCTCGGCGGCGTTGTCGGCGTCTATTCGCAGATCGATGTGCAAATCGAGGTTCACCACCTGCCCGGCCAATGAATCGTCCCATCGGGCCGGGTCGTTCAAGCGGTCAACCCTGCCGACAGTCTCGGCGAATCGCGCTCTGGCCGCCTCGTCCGCCCGCGCGAGGGCCTCATCCAATACGCGCTGTGTGACCGGACGCAAGGTGATGTCGCCGCCGTGCCGACTCCACTTGGTGACGGTGTTCTGTCCGACGCCGAGGTCAGCGGCGAACTCACGGATCGAGCGCCGAGTGGCGTTCTTCAGCGCGATTGCCTCGAAGCCCGTCCATTCCATCGCGATCCCCCTTCGCTGACTCCGGTCGAGTATTTCGCCAGAGTACGCAGGTGTCACGACGGTGTTGTGACGGTGGCTATTTCAACCGGCCGCTGCCCGGCACAGTTCGATATACGACTTCTGGCGAAGCTACACAAAAGGGGCGACTACCGATGCCGAGCAGACGCACATCCACCGACCTGCCGTCCGACACACTCGCGGCCACCCAGCCGGGGCTGCTCGACCACCGGCAACTGTCGCTGGCCATCACCGGGCACCTCTCCGGCTGTTCGCCGTTCATCGAATGGGGGCGTGAACTCGGGGACCTGCACGCCACACTGGTGGCCGTCACGATCTCGCCCGAGCTTCGTCCGCGAGACTTCGATGAGCGCGCCACGCGAGCGCGGGTCCGCGAGCTGATCGCCGACATCGACGAGTGGGCGGTGTTGCACCTGCCGCGGACGGTCAATATGCCGCGCCATACGCACTCCCTCGGCGAGGTTGTCAGCCACGTCGCCCAGGTCCACGCGGAGGTCTATCGCACGCTGCGGGGCTCCGGGAGCGCTCGGAAGCTTCATGACGCGGCCCACCGCATGGCACAAACTCTCGAGGGCTATGCGGACCTGATTTCCGCAGTCCACGGACGCCGGGTGCAGTTGCCTGACACCGAGCGTCTCACACCGTGATCGTGCCCTCCCTCGACGACTGCGGGGAAGAAGCACCGAGATGCTCCGCGAGGAACCGCTCCACCGCGCGGAACATGTCGATCTGGTTCTCCGGGTTCACGAACCCGTGCCCTTCATCGTCCTTGACGATGTACTCCACCTCGACGCCCCGATCACGCAGCGCGGCAACGAGATTGTCGGATTCGGCGCGCACCACGCGCGGGTCGTTGGCGCCCTGCAGCACCAGCAGCGGGGTGCGGATGCGGTCGACGTGCGTGATCGGCGAGCGGGCGAGCATGTCCGCCTCCTGCTCCGCATCGGCCGGGTCGCCGACGAAGAGGTGCCAGTTGTTGACGAGGTACGGCCTGGTGAACGCGGGGAGGGTGCGCAGGAAGTTCGGCAGGCTGGAGATGCCGACGTAGTCGATGGCGGCGGCGAAGACTTCCGGGGTGAAGGTGACGCCGACGAGCGCGGCGTAGCCGCCGTAGGAGCCGCCGAAGACGGCGACCCGGTCGCGGTCGGCGTAGCCCTGCGCGACGGCCCAGTTCACCGCGTCGATCACGTCGTCGTGCATAGCACCGGCGAACTCGCCGACGGCGGCGCTGGTGAACGCCTTGCCGTAGCCGGTCGAGCCGCGGAAATTCACCTGCAGCACCGCGTACCCGCGGTTCGCCAGGAACTGCACGGCCGCGGAGTAGCCCCAGTGGTCCCGGAACCACGGCCCGCCGTGCAGCAGCACCACCAGGGGCAGCCCGGTGGGCGCCACCCCGACCGGCAGCGTCAGGTGCGAGGGGAGCCGCAGCCCGTCCCGCGAGGTGATCGAGAACGGCCGCATGGGGGCGAGCGCGGCGGGGTCGAGGTGCGGGCGTGCCCGGCCGAGCAGCCTGCTCGCGCCGGTGGCGTGGTCGTAGAACCAGGCGACGCCGGGGTCACGGTCGTGCTCGAAGGTCACCACCCAGCGCTGCCCGGAGTCGTCGGCGGAGAGCGTCTCGATATCGCCGTCCGAGAGCGCGGTCAGGCGGTCCAGGATCTCGGCGAAGCCCGGGTCCAGTGCCCGGATCTCCAGCCGTTCGTCCAGGTAGCGCACGCCGAGCAGTTCCCGGTCGCACGGTCGGTGATGAGCGGGTCCGGCGCCGCCGGGTCGACCGTCGAGCGCGGGTCGAGGTCGAAGGACGGGTGGCTGTCCACGGCGGTCCTGGCGCCGGTGGCCAGGTCGAGCCGGACCAGCCGCATGCGGTCGGTGCCCTGGTTGGAGCCCATCCAGACGCCGGTGCCGTCCGGCGTGAGCCGGAAGGGCGCGATGTGCATGGGGTAGTCGCGGCCGGCGAAGCGGGCGATGCGCCGCGGACCATCCGGAGCGATCCGGGTGAGTTCGAGGTCGCCGGCGTCGGTGAGCCCGGTGCCGTAGACCGTGCCGTCGGGGGCGCGCAGGTAGGAGCCGATCCCACCGGGATTCCGGGTCACCTCGGTGAGCTCGCCGGATTCGATGTCCAGCTCGTAGAGGTCGAAGGCGACGGGGTCGCGCTTGTTCAGCTGGAGCTGCACGATGCCGGGCCGGTGCGCGGGCAGCTCCGGGGCCAGCGCGGCGACGCCGGGGAACGGGGTGAGGTCGACAGCGGCCGCCTCGGGGGCGTCCGGGTCGGCGCGGAAGAGGTGCCACAGCTCGTTCCCGCCCTCGTCCTGGGCGTAGAGCAGCCAGCGGGAATCCCTGGACCAGAAGACGTTCTGTACATTTCGGGTCTCGTCGGCGGTGACGCAGCGCGGTTCGCCACCCTCGACATCCCGGACCCAGATGTTCATCCGGTTACCGCGCGGGGCGAGGTAGGCGATGCGGGTGCCGTCCGGGGAGATGACGGGTGCGCTGAAGGCGGGTGAGCCGAAGAACTCCTCGACACCGATCATGGCGTTCCTTTCCGTCGAGCGGGGACGACCTCCATGACACACCCGGCCGCAACGGCATACTCAAGACATTCCGGGCATGACCCGGATCACCCTTGACTGTGCCGCTGCGGCACACCCCAGACTGGCCGCACCGACCGACCCGAGGAGGACAGCATGGGGTGGAGCACCAGGCAGCTCGCCGAGCTCGCCGGGACCAGCCTGCGCACGGTGCGGCACTACCACGAGGTCGGGCTGCTGCCCGAGCCCGAGCGGGGCAGCAACAACTACAAGCACTACGGCGTCACCCACCTGGTGCGGCTGCTACAGATCAAGCGGCTGACCGAGCTCGGCTTCTCGCTGCCGCAGATCGCCGAGATGGGCGACGCCAACGAGCACCCGGAGGCGGCGCTGCGCGCGCTGGACAACGAGCTGGCGGCCACCATCGAACGGCTGCAACGGGCCAGGGTCGAGTTGCAGCTGCTGCTGCGGCACGCGCCGCCGACCGACCTGCCGCCGGAGCTGGCGCTGGCCGCGGCCGAGGCCGACCTCACCAGCGCCGACCGCGGCATGGTGACGGTGCTGAGCAGGCTGCTCACCGGCGACCAGCTCGACGCCTACGCCGAGCTGATCCGCTCCGACGAACCGACCGCGGTCGACCGCGAGTTCGACGACCTGCCCGCCGACGCCGACCCCGCGACCCGCCGCGACCTGGCCGAGCGCATGGTGCCGCGGATCCGGCAACTGCTCGCCGCGCACCCGGACATGCGCGAGCTCGACCTGCCCCCGCAGCGCGCCGCCCAGACCATCGGCGTCGCCATGCGCGACCTCTACAACCCGGCCCAGCTCGACGTCATGCGGCTCATCGGCCTCGCGATGAAGACCGACCGAGGGGACACCCATGCGTAAGTTCGCCCTGCTCGCCACGCTACCGCTGCTGCTCGGCCTCGCCGCCTGCAGCGCCGACGCACCACCGGACCTGGACCGCTTCTACGGCCAGCAACTCACCTTCGGCCCGTGCGCCGGGTACGCCACGACGGCCGCCGACGAACAGGCGTTCGCCGGCGATCCGGCGCTGCAGTGCGCCCGGCTCGAGGTGCCGCTGGACCACACCGACCCCGACGGCCGCACCCTGAGCATCGCGGTGCTGAAGGCACCGGCACGCGGCGAGCGGCTCGGCTCGCTGCTGCTCAACCCCGGCGGGCCGGGCGGCCCCGGCATGAGCATGGCCGCGGTCGGCGCGCAGACGCTGGCGCAGAGCCCGGTGACCGAGCGCTTCGACCTGATCGGCTTCGACCCGCGCGGGGTCGGGGCCTCGGCCCCGGCGGTGGATTGCTTCACCGACGCCGAGATCGACGCCGGGCAGGCGATCACCTCGGTGCTGATCGGCCCGAAGACGCTCACCGCGGACGACACCCGCCGGGTGGTCGAGCGCTGCGCCGCAGGCTCCGGCGGGGAGGACGTCCTGGCACACCTCGGGACCAGGGATGCCGTGCGCGACATGGACATTCTGCGTGCCGCGCTCGGCGACGAGAAGCTGAACTTCCTCGGCCAGAGCTACGGCACCCGGCTCGGCGCGGTCTACGCCGAGACCTTCCCGGAGCGGGTGCGCGCGCTCGTCCTGGACAGCGCGATCGACCCGCTGAAGGGCACCGACGAGCGCAGGCTCACCCAGTACGCCGGGTTCCAGCGCTCCTTCGACGTGATGGCCACCGCCTGCGCCGCCACCCCGGACTGCCCGCTCGGCCCCGATCCCGCCCAGGCCACCGCCGCCTTCCAGGCACTGACCCGGCCACTCATCGAGCGCCCGATCACCCTCGCGGACGGCCGCCCGATGGAGTACGACGGCGCCGTCGGCAGCGTGGTCGCCGGGCTCTACGACGCCAGGGCCTGGCCGGTGATCTGGAAGGGGCTCACCGAACTCCGCGCCGGCGAGGGCACCACCCTGGCCGCGCTCGGCGACGCGTTCGGCGGCCGCGGCGCGGACGGCCGCTACGGCAACTTCACCGAGGCGCTCTTCGCCATCAACTGCCTCGATGAACAGCGGCACACCCCGGAGCAGGAGGTCGAGCTGAAGGGCCGAATTCAGCAGGTGGCCCCGTTCCTCGATACCGGCCTCGGCCCCGACGGCGCCCGCGACCCCTGCGAATCCTGGCCCGCCGAACCCACCCTCGGCTACCCCTACGCCACCGGCATCGAGAACCTCCCGCCCACCCTGACCATCGCCATCACCGGCGACCCCACCACCCCCTACGACGGCGGCGTGAGCCTCGCGAACACCCTCGGCGGCGCGCTGCTCACGGTGGAGGCAGAGCAGCACACGGTGGCGCTCGGCGGCACCAGCCGATGCGTCAACGACGCCGTCGCCGCCTACCTGATCGAGCTGCGAACCCCGGAGCCCGGCGCGCGCTGCACGGTATGACGCCGAAGTCCCGCACGCCACGCGCACCGCACCCTCGCGCGGCGCACACCGCAGGCTGCGATACCGGCAACGATCCGCCGCACCGCGCTGTTCGCGAAGGCGGGACCCTTCAGCGGGTGAAGGTGGGCAGCGTCTCCCACCCGCGCACGGTGGAGGTGGGCGAGAGCCGGGCGGCGCTCGAGTCCACCTCCCACTCCGGGAACCGCTTCAGGATCTCCTCGAGCGCGATCCGCCCCTCCAACCGCGCCAGCGCGGAGCCGAGGCAGAAGTGCGTGCCGACGCTGAACGACAGGTGCCCACGGGTATCCCGGTCGATGTCGAAGACGTCACCGTCGGGCGCGAACTGCCGCTCGTCGCGGTTGGCGGCGCCGATCAGCATCATCATGGCGCTGCCCGCCGGCACGGTCTGCCCGTGCAGCTCGACGTCGCGGGTGACGTAGCGCGCGACGTGCGGGGCTGGCGGCTGGAAGCGCAGCAGCTCCTCGACGGCCTTGGGAATGAGCTTCGGGTTCTCGACCAGCCTGCGGCGCTGGTCCGGGTGGTCGGCGAGCACCCGCCCGGCCCAGCCGATGAGCCGGGTGGTGGTCTCGTTGCCCGCGCCGGAGACGACGTTCACGTAGGTGAGCAGCTCGGTGCGGGTGAGCTTGCGCCACTGCCCGGTGTGGTCCTCGAACTCGACGTTGAGCAGCTCGGTCATGATGTCGTCGGCGGGGTTCTCCACCCGCCAGTCGATGTAGGCGGAGAAGATGTCGCCGGTGTCCATGCCCTCGGAGGCCGCCTTCATCGGCTTGCCCTCCTCGGTGCGCATCTGCTCGTTGGCGAAGTCCCGGATGGCCTCCTGGTCCTGCTCCGGGATGCCGAGCAGCAGGCCGATGGTGCGCATCGGCATCTGCGCGCCGATGTCGGCGATGAAGTCGAGCTTGCCGGTGCCGACGTGCGGCTCCAGGCTGTCCACGCAGTACTGCCGGATCTGTGCCTCCAGCGCCTGGATCTTGCGCGGGGTGAACATCCGGGACAGCAGCCCGCGGTGGATGTCGTGGATCGGCGGATCCTCGAAGATCACCACGCCGGGCGGGATCTCGATGTCGGCCTTGATCAACTCGATGATCGCACCCTTGGCGGAGCTGTAGGTGGCGTGGTCGATCAGTGCCGCGTTGACGTCCGCCCATCGGCTGATGGCGTAGAAATCGTGCTTCTCGTTGTAGTAGAGCGGCAGCTGGTCGCGCAGCCGCTTGAACATCGGGAAGGGGTCCGCGTTGAGCTCGACGTCGTACGGGTCGTAGTACACGTCGCTGGCCGCACTGGTGGTCACAGGGATTCGCCTCTCTGGAGAACAGCGAACGCCAGTGTAACGCACCTTCTCTAATGACGAGAGTCGCATTCTCTCGCGGTTCGGAGAGAAACGAAAAGGCCCCGGCGAACCGGGGCCTCTGGGGAGCGGGGAGATCAGCGGGCGGCGATGCCGTGCGCGCAGAAGCGCCAGACCTCGTCGGCGGTGATCGGGTCGGGATCGCCGTCGGTGTCCGACGGCTGCGCGATGAACATGACCGTCTGCATGGTCAGCGCGGCCAGCCTGCGCGGGTTGCCGTCGGGCACGAGCGCGCCCGCCTCCTGCGCCTCGACGAGCAGGTCGGCGAAGAGCGTGAACAGCGCCGTGTGCGCCGAGCGCACCGCGTTCGGGTGCGAGCCGATCAGCTGCGGCGCGAACTCGGTGAAGAGCGGGCGCCGCGCCTCCGGGTCCGGACGGCAGAGCTGGAACAGCAGCTCGACGGCGGTGCGCAGCTTCGCCACCGGGTCGTCGGCGGTGCCGGTGGCGGCCCTGATCTGCGCGGCGGTGCGGCCGACCGCGTCCTCGTAGAGCGCGAGCAGCAGCTCGTGCTTGCCGTCGAATTGCAGGTAGAAGCTGCGCAACGACTGCCGGGAGCGGTCGACCACCTCCTGCACCGTGAAGTCGGTGCTCCCCTTCTCGGTGATGATGGCCTGCGCGGCGTCCAGGAACTTCTGCACCCGGTCGCCCGCCCGCTGCGTCGCGGTGCGCAGCGACCGCTCCACGGCACGCGCCTTCCAAGCGGGCTGCTGCTCCTCACTGGTGTGCATCAGGGCACTATACTCGGCGCGGCGGCGCATTGTACGGTGACGCGCAGTGGCGCACAACACGTGCGCGCCGCTCCGCCGTCCCTACCAGGCGACCGGCAGCGCATAGACGCCGAAGGCGAGCCGGTCGTGCTTGAACTCGACCTCCTCGAACGGAATCGCAAGGCGCAGTGTGGGAATCCGCCGCGCCAGCGTGCCGAAGACGATCTGCAGCTCGGCCCTGGCCAGCTGCTGCCCGACGCACTGGTGCGGCCCGAAGCCGAAGCCGACGTGCTGCAGCGCGGGCCGGGTGATATCGAGCCGCTCCGGCTGCTCCCATGCCTTCTCGTCCCAGTTCGCCGGGGCCAGGTCGAAGATCATCCCCTCGCCCGCCCGGACCGTGACACCCGCGATCTCGATGTCCTCCAGCGCCACCCGGCGCTGCCCGTTCTGGATGACGCTGAGGTAGCGCAGCAGCTCCTCGACCGCGCTCGCGACCAGCTTCGGGTCGTCGCTGGTGCGCAGCAGCTCCCACTGCTCCGGATTGTGCAGCAGCGCGAGGACGCCGAGCGAGATCATGTTCGCGCTGGTCTCGTGGCCGGCGATGAGCAGCCCGGTGCCGAGCTGGGCGGCCTCGCGCATATCGATCTCGCCGGCCCGCACCCGCTCGGCGATGTCGGAGAGCGCGTCCTCGGCCGGCTCCTCCAGCTTCTGCTTCACCAGCTCGACCAGGTAGCGGGCCAGGGTGCTGCGCCCGGCCTCGGCCTGCTCCTTGGTGGCGAAGCGGTCGACGTTGGCGCTGGCGTGCTGCTGGAAGAACTCGTGGTCGGCGTAGGGGACGCCGAGCATCTCGCTGATCATCAGCGTCGGCACCGGCAGGGCCAGCGCCGCGACCAGGTCGGCGGGCTGCGGCCCGGCCAGCATGGCGTCGATGTGCTCGTCGGTGACCTGCTGGATCACGTCGCGGAGCTGCTTGACCCGCTTGAAGGTGAACGGCTTGGTGAGCATCCGGCGGTAGCGCTGGTGCTCCTCGCCGTCGGTGGTGAAGAGCGATTTCGGCCTGGAGTCCTTGATCGCCTTCATGCCCTCGTTCCAGTACGGGAAGCCGGGCACCTTGTCGTTCACGCTGACCCGCGGGTCCGACATCAGCTCCTTGAACTCGGCGTGGCCGGTGACCAGCCACGGCGTGCTGCCGTCCCAGATCCGCACCCGGTTCAGCGGGCGGGCCCGCCCCATGCTCAGGGCCTGCTCGGGCGGGGCGAAGGGGCAGCCGGCGGAGCGCACCATCGGGTACTCGGGCACCTCCGCGGTCACGCTGCTGGTGGCTGTTTCGGTCACGGTTCACTCCTGGAGGGTGGGGGAATTCATTCCTCGACGTGGATCGCCATGGCGGGGCAGACCGCCGCCGCCTGGCGCACCTCGTCGGCGAGCTCTTCGGGCGGGTTCGGATCGAGCAGTTCGACGATGCCGTCGTCGTCGCGCTGGTCGAAGACCTCCTCCGCGTGCATCACGCAGTGCCCGGCCGCGACGCACTTGATCTGATCGACGGTGACTTTCATTGGTTCTCTCCCTCGGGGGTCAGCGCGCGGCTGCCTTGTCGAACTGCTTGGCCAGGGGCTTGCCCGCGCGGGTGCCGCCGTCGATCGGCAGCACCGTCCCGGTGACGTAGCGAGCGCGTTCGCTCGCCAGATAGACGGCGGCCTCCGCCACGTCCTCCGGCGTCCCGTCGCGGCGCAGCGGGCGGTCGTTGTGCATGGCCTCGCGGGCCAGCCGGGTGAATTTCTCCCGCGCCGCGTCGGACATGCCGCTGCCGGACGAGGAGAGCAGCGAGGTCGGGATATTGCCCGGCGCCAGGCAGTTCACCCGGATGTCGAACTGCGCCAGCTCGATCGCGGCGGAGTGGGTGTAGTGGATCACCGCGGCCTTGGAGGCGCGGTAGGTCTGCACGCCGCCGCCCGCCTGGATGCCGCCGATCGAGGAGAGGTTGATGATCGAGCCGCCGCCGTGCTCGGCCATGTGCCGCGCGGCGTGCCTGGTGCCCGCCATGACGCCGAGCAGGTTCACGCCGAGCACGCGGTGGAAGTCGGCCAGGTCGTCGTGCAGGATGCTCTTGTGCATCCGGCCGGAGATGCCCGCGTTGTTCACCATGATGTGCAGGGCGCCGAAATCGGTTGTCGCCCTGCGGACCAGCGCCTCCACCTGCTCGGGGTCGGAGACGTCGGTGGTCTGGAATACCGCGGCCGCGCCGAGCCCGGCGATCGACTCGGCCCCGCGCTCGGGGTCCAGGTCGCCGACGACCACCCGCGCGCCCTCGGCCACGAACCGCGCCACCACGGCCCGGCCGATCCCGGCCGCTCCCCCGGTGACCACGGCGACCTTGCCCGCCAGATCGCCCGTGCCGCGACCATCCGGCACGAGCGAAGACCCGCCGTGGCCATTCTCCGCTTCCTGGCCTGATTCGCTCATGCCGAGATCTCCTTCCGGGAGTCGGTCTTCGCGCAGTTCGCGAGGAAGTCCAGGAGCAGCGCGTTCACGATCTCCGGCCGCTCGATCTGCGGGCAGTGCCCGGCGCCTGGCACCACCGCGGAGCGGCCGTCCGGGAGCAGCGCGGCGAGCTCGGCCGCCCAGCCGGGGGGAAGCAGCTTGTCCGCGCCGCCCTCGACCACGAGCACCGGAACCCCGATGCGGTGGTAGGCGCGCTCGGTGGACGGCGCGGCGGGCGGCTCCAGCCCCGGACGCCGGAACCGGGCCGCCGCCAGCGCCTCCCACGCACCCGGCGCGATGCTGGATTCGTACCGACGGCGCACATACCCCTCGTCGGCGGGGTAGGAGCCGCCGTGGAAGAGCGCCGTCACGATCCGGCGCATGCCGGGCAGCGAGCCGTCGTAGTCGTAGAGCGCGGCCATGTGCTCGTTGCGCTGGATCTCGCCGCCGCCGCAGATCGCCACCAGGCTGCGCAGCGGCAGCTTCGGCCGCTCGGCGGTGGCGTCGGCGAGCAGGTTGATCGCGCCCATGGAGTTGCCGACGAAGTGCGCCGACTCGATGCCGAGCAGCGCGAGGAAGCGCGCGATGTGCCGGATCCGCAGCCCGCGGCCGTCGGTGAAGTCGACCACCTTGGCGGACTCGCCGAAGCCGAGCATGTCCGGGGCGAGCACCCGGTACCGCCTGGCCAGCGCGTTCACGGTGAACTCCCAGCCCACCTCGGCGCCGGCGCCGAACTCGCCGCCGTGCAGCAGCACCACCGGCTCACCGGCGCCCGCCTCCAGATAGCTGGTGCGGGCACCGTCCACCAGCAGGGTCCTGCGCTCGGCGATCACGCGCGGCTCCCCGCGAAGGCGAGCAGCTGGGTGGCGAGCAGCTCGAGCTGGCCGCGCACCGTCTCGTCGACCAGCTCGCCCGCGGCATCCCAGACCGGCTCGGCGGAGTTGATGGCGACGCCGAGCGGGGTTGGCCAGGCGCGCAGCGCGTGCCCGATCACCCGCAGCTGCCCGAGCGTGCCGACCGCGGCCTGCCAGCCGTAGGCGCAGGTGATGCAGCCGAGCGGCTTGTTGTCCAGGTAGACGACCGGGTCGCCGCGCAGGTCCTCGATGTAGTCGAGCGCGTTCTTGACCAGCCCGGAGACGCCGCCGTGGTAGCCGGGCGAGGCGATCACCACCGCGTCGGCCCGGCGCAGCGCCGTCACCAGCGCGGCCGCCTCGGCGGTGCGCGCGGGGTCGTGCGGGCTGTACATGGGCAGGTCGATGTCGGGGCCGGCGAAGAGCGCGGTCTCGCCGCCGTTGCGCTCGACCGCGGCCAGGCAGTGCCGCAGCGCGCGCTCGGTCGACGACCCGGCGCGCAGCGTGCCGCCGATCCCGACCACGAAGGGGCGGCCGTCGGCGCGGTGCGCTCCGGTGGTCACCGGGGTGGTGCTCGCGGTCATGGCCGCTACCTCCTTCATCTACTTGATGGCGATGGGATTCAGCGGGGAGCCGACCGCGCCGACCACCCGCAGTGGCGGGGCGACCAGCTGGAACTCGTAGACGCCGTCGGCGGCGCAGTCCGCGGCGAGCGCGGTCAGGTCCCAGTACTCGCCGAGCATCAGCCCCATGTCGCGCAGGCAGAGCATGTGCATGGGCAGGAAGGTGCCCTCGACGCCGGAGACCGGGTCCTCGACCATGAGGTTGTCCGCGGCCACCGCGGCGACCTCGCGCTCGTGCAGCCACTTGGCGCAGCGCCAGTCCAGCCCGGAGTAGGGCTCGGCGCCGTCGCCGGCCTCCTCGAACCGGGCCCACCAGCCGGTGCGCACCAGCACGATGTCGCCGCGGCCGACCTCGACGCCCTGCCGCTTGGCGACCTCGTCCAGCTCGTCCGGGGTGATCGGCTCGCCGCCGGGCAGCCAGGTGTCGGCGCCGCGGTGCTTCACCAGGTCGAGCAGGACGCCGCGGCTGGTGATGCCCTTGCCGTCCACCTTGTCGATGCCGCAGTGGAAGGCGCCGAAGCTGGTCACCGAGGCGGCCGGGAAGCCGTTGTAGAGCTTCTCGTCGTAGTAGACGTGCGAGAGCGCGTCCCACTGGGTGGCGGCCTGCAGCGGCATGATGATCATGTCGTCGTTGAAGCGGAACGGATTGTCCGCGAAGAACCCCGCGACCTCGGCGCCGACGCTGTTGCGCAGCCACTTCGGGCCGTACTCGGTGAGCGCGGTGACGTCGCCGCCGTCCACGGTCATCACGTGCACCGGGTTGTGCCGGAACTTGAAGGCGCCCTGCGGGCCGGAGGAGCCGAAGTCGACGCCGAGCGGGAACACCTTCCCGTGCCGCACCAGCCCGGCGGCCTGGGCCACCTTCTCCGGGGTGATGAAGTTGAGCGTGCCGAGTTCGTCGGCGGCGCCCCACCGGCCCCAGTTTCGAACCTCGTCGCCGAGCTTCCGGAAATCGGTCAAGCTTGCCACTGTCGTTGTCCTTCCGAGGTTTTCATGCAAGGCGTCCTGCAACGTTGCCGCCATCCACCCAGATCACCTGGCCGGTCACATAGCTCGCCGCCGCGCTGTTGAGAAACACCAGCACCGCCGCCTGCTCGGCCGGGTCCGAGACGCGGCCGTCGAGCGGCTTCGGGATGGTGTCGAGGTACTGGTCGCCGTAGGCGGTGCGCAGCTGGTCCAGGATCGGGGTCTCGGTGACGCCCGGGCCGGTGCAGTTGACGCGGATGCCGCGCGCGCCGAGCGGGGCGGCGGCGCGGGCGGTGTAGTGGATGATCGCTTCCTTCGACAGGCGGTAGCCGCCGTCCTCGAGCGCCTCGGGGTTGGCCGCGCACCAGGCTTGTCCGGCCTCGAAGTCCTCGGTGTCGAGCAGCCCGGTGGTCTGGGCGCGGTGCTCGAGCCAGTTCGCGGCGGCCAGGGAGGAGACGCTGGCGATGGTCGCGCCCTGCCGCAGCCCCGGCAGCAGGGCCTCGGTGAGGTGGCGCAGGCCGAGGAAGTTGATGGCGACGACCTTCGGCGGGTCGCCGATGCCGGAGGAGACGCCCGCGACGTTGAACAGCGCGTCCACCGGGCCCAGCTCGGCGACGGCCGCGTCGATGGCGGCGGGGTCGGCCATGTCCACGCGGTGGAAGCCGTCCAGCTCGGTGGCCGGTTCGGCGAGGTCGAGGCCGATCACGGTGCCGCCCAGCTCGCGCACCTGCCGCGCAACCTGTGCGCCGATCCCCGAGGCGCAGCCGGTGACGACGGCGCGGCGGCCGTCGTAGCGCCACAGCTCACCGATCGTCATCTGCCCGCCCCGGTGAGGTGTTCGGCGGCGATGTAGCCGAAGGTCATGGCCGGGCCGATGGTGGCGCCGGCGCCCGCGTAGGAGCGGCCCATGACCGGCGCCGCGGTGTTGCCGGTGGCGTAGAGGCCGGGGACGACGCTGCCGTCGGGGCGCAGGACGCGGGCGTGCTCGTCGGTGCGCAGCCCGCCGGAGGTACCGAGGTCGCCGAGCACCATGCGGAAGGCGTAGTACGGGGGTTTGCGCAGCGGGGCCAGGTTGGGGTTGGGCAGGGTGGGGTCGCCGTAGTAGTTGTCGTAGACGCTGTCGCCGCGGTCGAAGTCGTCGTCGTGGCCCGAGTTCGCGAGCTCGTTGAAGCGGTCGGCGGTGGCGCGCAGCCGCTCCGGCGGCACGCCGATCTTCGCGGCCAGCTCCTCGATGGAGTTCGCCGCGACCACGACGCCGGAGTCCAGCCACGCCTGCGGAATCTTGCGCCCGGTGGGGACCGGCGCGAACGGGATCTTCGGCAGCGGGAGGTGCCCGGCGACGACGTAGCGGTTCCACGAGCGGTGGTCGGTGATCAGCCAGCTCGGGATGTGGTCGACGCCGGTCCGCTGGCCGGCCAGCATGGCGTGGCCGAAGTCCATGTACGGCGCCGCCTCGTTGATGTACCGCTCGCCGTTGCCGTTGACGATGAACTGGGCGGGCATCATCCGCTCGTTGAGCAGGAACTGCATCCGGCCGTCCGGCCACTGGATGGAGGGGAACCACCAGGACTCGTCCATCAGATCGGTGGCGGCGCCGACCTTCTCGGCCGCGCGGATGCCGTCGCCGGTGGCGAGCGGGTTGCCGAAGCTCCAGTCCTCGTCGATGAGCGGCTCCTCGCGCCTGCGCCACTCCATGTCGTGGTCGAAGCCGCCGGTGGCGAGGATGACGCCGCGCTCGGCGCGGATCCGCACCGGCACCCCGTCGCGCTCGACCACCGCGCCGGTGACCTCGCCGTCCGGGCCGGTGGTCAGCTCGGTCATCGGGGCGTTCAGCCAGAGCGGGATGTCGTGCTCGCGCAGCGCCAGCCGGAGCCGGGCGACCAGCGACTGGCCGATGGCGGCGATCCGGTCGCCGAAGACGTGCGCGCGGAACTTGCGCCACAGCAGCTTGACCAGCACCGCCTTGCCGCGCCAGTGCTGCCGGACCTGGTAGAAGAGCCGCAGGTCCTTGGGGCCGAGCCAGATGCCCTTCGGCGCCAGCGCGAGCGGCTTGAGCAGCAGCTCCTCGTCCGGGCCGAGCTCGCGCAGGTCGATCGGCGGGACGTTGATGGTGCTGCCCTGGTCGGAGCCGCCGGGGAGCTCCGGGTAGTAGTCGGCGTAGCCGGGCTTCCAGACGAACTCCAGCCAGCGGCTGCGGCTCTCCAGGAAGGCCATCATCTCCGGCGACCGGTGCACGTAGGCGCGCAGCCGCTCGTCGGTGACCAGCCCCTCGGTGATGGTGCGCAGGTACTGGACGACGCTGTCCGGGTCGAGTTCGAAGCCGTCGCGGTGCTGGGCCGGGGCGTTCGGGACCCAGATGCCGCCGCCGGAGAGCGCGGTCGAGCCGCCGTAGTACGCGGCCTTCTCGACCACGAGCACCTTCAGCCCCGCGGCCTCGGCGGCGAGTGCGGCGGTCAGACCGCCGCCGCCGGAGCCGACGACGAGTACGTCCACGGTCTCGTCGGCTCTCTCCACTGGTTCGGTCATGACGACCTCCCTTCCGGCAGCGCGGTGCGGACGGCGAAGCCCGCGATGAGTTCGGGGGCGGCGCGGTAGTAGCGGTCGGCCACCCGGTAGGGGCCCTGGGTGGCGAGCGCGGCGAAGGCGGCGACCCAGGTGCGCACCTCGTGCGCGGAATTGCCCGCGGCACGCGTGATTTCGGCATTGTCCCAGGTGGTGAGCTCCCCGAGAGCCCCGCGGTCGAGCACGTCCAGGAATCGGGCGTCCCACTCGGGTGCGAGCGGCGCGGACGGCCCCTCCCCCGCGGCGAATTCGCGCGCGGCGGCGACGACCCGCTCCTGGCGGGCGGCCCGCGCCTCGGCCGACATGGGCGCACCGTGCACGATGCGCTCGCGCACCGGCCCGGCGGCGGTGGCCAGCGCGGGCACCGGCGGATCGTGCGAAAGCCCGCCGGAGCCGACGATCAGCACCCGCTTGCCGAGCCCGGCGACGAACCGCCCGGCCGCCGCCCCCAGCGCGGCGGCCCGGTGCAGCGGCCCGAGCGGCACCCCGACCGCGTTGACGAAGATCGGGATCACCGGCAGCGCGGTGGCCGAGCCGAGCAGCCTGCTCAGCGGCTGCACGGTGCCGTGGTCCACCTCCATGGCCACCGACACCGCGACGTCGACGCCGTCGGCGAGCACCGCCTCGGCCAGCTCGGTGGCGAGTTCGGCGGGGACGTCCAGCGGCCCGGCGTAACTCCCGTAGTCGCCGACCCCGCTCGCCGCGGTGCCGACGCAGAAGGCGGGCATGGTCCGGTAGAAGAACCCGTTGTAGTGGTCCGGCGAGAAGGTCAGCACCAGTTCGGGATCGAACTCCCGGACGAACCAGGCGGCCCGCTCCAGCGCCCCCTCGACATCGTCGAGCAGCTCGCGGCCCGGACCCGGCAGTTCGAGCAGGGGGCTATGCGAGACGCAGCACACGGCCAGCGGCATCGTGCTCCCCCTCCGGGTCGAGCGCGAGCGCGTCGGCCAGCGCGGCGCCGACCTCCGGCGCGTACTGCGCGGGCGAGGCGCCCGCGATGCAGCGGTCGGGGCGCAGGAAGAGCACCGAGTCCAGGTGCCCGTCGAACCAGCGCTTGAGCCCGCCGGTGCGGTCGCCGACGATCAGCACGTCCGGGTCGTCGTGGTCGGGCCAGTGCAGCTGGCAGGAGGGCCGCGCCGCGACGAAGACCGCGCCGAGCGCCTTCCAGCGCGCGAACTCCCGCTCCCCGAGCACCTCGCGCGGCCGGTTGTTCCAGAACAGCACCGCGAACCACGGCCCGAGCACGTCGTCGAGGAGCACGTCGGCGCGCTCGCGGGTGTCGACCCGGGGCTGCACGAAGAGCGTCCCGACGGCGGATTTCGGCGAGCGCGACCAGGTGTGCACCACCGCGCCGGTGTCGTACCGCGGCATCGGCTTGAACCGCATGCCGAGCACGTACGACTTCACCGGCGGGATCGCGGCGGCCGCGCGCACCAGCACGTCGCGCGCCGCGGTCACCCGCTTGCCGGTCGGCGAGATCACCTTCCCGACCAGCGTGGAGAGGTCGATCATGGCGCGGGCGTGCTTGCGGCGCTCGGTGTCGTAGCTGTCCAGCAGGGCATCCCCGGCCCTGCCGGTCGCCACCGCGGCGAGCTTCCAGCCCAGGTTGGCGGCGTCCCTGATGCCGCTGTTGTACCCCTGGCCCTGCCACACCGGCATCAGGTGCGCGGCGTCGCCCGCCAGCAGCAGCCGCCCCTTCCGGAAGGTGTCCGCGATCCGGGAGTGGTGCGTGTAGACCCGGCGCCGGATCACCTCCAGCCGCTCCGGGTACGGCACGAAGGAGGCCACCATCCGCTGGAAGAAGGCGGGATCCTCGGCGAGCTCGTCCGGCTCGTCGTCGTGGATCATGAACTCGAAGCGCCGGATGCCGTGCGCGATGGAGACCGAGACATTGGGCCGGGTGGGATCGGCGCCGACCTCGATATTGGGGTGCCCGAGCGGGTCCGAGGCCAGGTCGACCACGAGCCAGCGGGTCGGCGAGGTGGTCCCCTCGAAGCCGACCCCCATCTGTTTGCGGGTGACGCTCCGCCCGCCGTCGCAGCCGACCACGTACCCCGCGGTCACCACGCTGCCGTCGCCGAGCGAGACCTCGACGTGCGCGCCGGTGTCGACGCACCCGATCATGGCGGTGTCCCAGGAGACCTCGACCGAGGGATACCGCGCGAGCCCGGCCAGCAGCTCGGCGTCGACCAGCGGCTGCACGAAACCGTTCCGCTTGGGCCAGCCGAACGAGGTGTCGGTGGGCGCGATCTCGGCCAGCAGCCTGCGCCGCCCGTCCACGAAGCGCATGATCTGGTTCGGGTTGGTGTGCGGCAGCACCCGCTCGACCAGCCCGATGGACTGGAAGGTGCGCAGCGACTCGTCGTCCAGCCCGACCCCGCGCGGGTAGTCGATGAGCGTCGGCCGCTCCTCCACCACCCTGGTGCGCACGCCGTGCCCGCCGAGCACATTGGCCAGCGTGAGCCCGACCGGGCCGGCGCCGACCAGCAGCACGTCGTAATCGGCGGGCACGTCAGCTCTCCCGCAGGAAGCCCAGGTGCAGGGCGTCGAAGGTGGCGGCGTCCTCGTACTGCGGCCAGTGCCCGCAGTCCGGCATGACCTCGAAGCGCGCGCCCGGGATCATCGAGGCGATGCGCTTGCCCTCGGTGACGTCGGCGGTGGGGTCGTCGCTGGTCCAGAGGACGAGGGCGGGCGCGGTGATGCGGCCGTACTCGTCCGGGCCGAGCAGGTTGCGCTGCCTGATCTCCGGGTCCTGCAGCGCCATGATGTCGCGCATGGCGTCGACGAAGCCGGGCTGGCGGTAGATGCGCTGCCTGCTCGCCACGATGTCGTCGTAGTCCTTGGACTTGTCCGCCATCAGCCACTTGATCCTGGCCTGCACCGTCTCCCAGGTCGGCTCGGCGGCGGCGGCCATGGAGAGCGTGATGATCCGCTGCATGACCACCGGGTCGGCCTGCGAGCCGCCCGCGGTGTTCAGCACCAGCCGGTGCACCCGCTCCGGGTGGTCGATGGCGAACCGGGCCGCGACCCAGCCGCCCAGCGACTCCCCGCTGATCGAGGCGGTCCGCACGCCGATGGCATCCAGGAAGGCGGCGAGGTGCGCGACGTAGTGCGGGATCTCCAGCGGGTGCCCCGGCCTGCCGGTGTAGCCGTGCCCGAGCATGTCGATCGACCAGGTGTCGAAGTGCTCGGCGTGCGCGGCGAGGTTGCGCACGTATGCCTCGGCGTGCCCGCCCGACCCGTGCAGCAGGATCAGCGTCGGCTTCCCCGCCTCGCCCGCGCGCAGGTAGCGGGTCCGCACGCCTCCGGCGTCGAGGTAGCCCTGCTCGAACGCCACCCCCTGGAGGTCGCTCCAGATGCTCTCGTACTCCGACAACGCATAGGTCCCTTCTGCTTCAGGATTCGACGGAGGAGCCGGTGGCGGCGGCGTGCCCGGCGCGGTAGCCGAAGACCAGGCCGGGGCCGATGGTCCCGCCCGCGCCGCCGTAGGCCCGCCCGGTCGCGCCCGCCATGGCATTGCCGACCGCGAAGAGCCCGGGGATCACGGCACCGGTGACGTGCTTCACCCGGCCGTCCTCGTCGGTGCGCGGGCCGCCCTTGGTGCCCATCGCCCCCGCGGTGACCGGAACCGCGTAGTACGGCGCGGTGTCCAGCGGGCCGAGGGTCTTGGCCCAGGCGGGCTCGGCGTCCGGATCGCCCCAGTAGCCGTCGTAGGCGCTGGCGGCGCGGCCGAAGTCCGGATCGGCGCCGTCGGCGACGGTCTTGTTCCAGCGCTCGACGGTGGCGGTGAGGCCGTCCGGGTCGGCGCCGATCCGCCCGGCCAGCTCGGCGAGATCGGCCGACTCGTTGAACCACTCCGGCACCTCGCCGCCGGGCGGCACACCGAGGAAGCCGTACCTCCGCAGGTGCTCGGCGTCGAAGACGATGTGGCCGGGGTCGTTGACGTAACCGCCGCGCGGGTCCAGGTAGTGGAACGCGCCGACCATGGCGTTGTACTCGCCCGCCTCGTTCACGAAGCGGCGGCCCGCCCGGTTGACGATGATGCTGCGCGGCCGGGTGCGCTCCAGCCGGACGCTGCGGCTGCGCGGCTTCCCCTCGATGGTGTCGCCGGGGATCTGCACCACCGGCACCCACCACGCCTCGCTCATGGTGCCCAGCTCGGCGCCGAGCGCCATGGCCAGCCGCAGCCCGTCGCCGGTGTTGTTCGGCGGCGAGACCGGGCCGCGCATGGGGCCGCGCAGGTAGGCGCGGACCAGCTCGGCATCCCACTCGAAGCCGCCGGTCGCCAGGATCACCCCGCGCCGGGCGCGCACCGTGGAGAGCCCGGCCGCGGTGGCGATCCGGACGCCGGTGACGGCCCCCTCCGCCGTCACCAGCTCGACCGCGCGGGCGCCCGTGCGCGGGACCACGCCCGCCGCGAGCACCCCGGTGAGCAGCCCGCCGATCAGCGCGGCGCCTGCCACCACCAGGTCGGCGTTGGCGTCGGTGACGCCCGCGTTCAGCCGCGCCCTGGTCTCGGCGTCGAAGCCGACATTGCTCCAGTCCGCGGGGAAGGTGGTGATCCGGTCCCGCCAGGCGCCGAGCGTGCCCAGGTCGAAGGCGATCGGGCTGAGCGAGCGGCCGCCGCCGGGGCGGCCGCCGGGCAACTCCGGCTTGTAATCCGGGAAGCCGTCGGCGATCTCGAAGCGGACCGCGCTGTGCTTCTCCACGAAATCCACGGCCGCGCCGCCGGTGCGCACGAAGGTCTCCACCAGCGGGACGTCCATCGACCCGAACGACTGCGCGTCCAGGTAGGCCATGGCGTCCTCGACGGTGAGCGGCCCGTCCGGCGCCCGGTCGTGCGCCGGGATCCAGGCGATGCCGCCGGAGACCGCGCTGGTGCCGCCGACGGTCTCGGCCTTCTCGTACACCGCCACCGAGGCACCGGCCACGGCGGCGGAGAGCGCGGCGGTGAGGCCGGCGGCGCCGCTCCCGAGCACCACGACGTCGACCTCGGTGTCCCATGCGGGGGTTCCGGGCTGAGCGGGGGTCGTCATGAAATCTCCGTTCGCAACTGAGAAGAATCGTATTCTCCTCACAGGGATGTGGCAATGCCCCGCCGGATGAGATGTTTCTGCACCTTGCCGCTCGCGGTGCGCGGGAACTCGTCCGCGGCGAACACCCGCTCCGGCCACTTCTGCCTGGCCACGCCCGCCGCGGCGAAGTGCGCGGCGATCTCGTCGACGGTCGGCAGCGCGTGCTCCGGCCGCAGCCGCAGCACCGCCCCGACCACCTCGCCGAAGCGCGCGTCCGGGACCGCGACCACCGCCGCCTCGGCCACCGCGGGCAGCCCGGCCAGCACCTCCTCGACCTCGATCGCGCTGACGTTCTCGCCGCCGCGGATGATGACGTCGGACTTGCGGTCGCTGATGGTGAGGTGGCCGTCCGGGTGCAGCACCCCGATATCGCCGGTGTGGTACCAGCCGTCGGCGTCGAAGGCGGCCGCGGTGAGCTCGGGGTCGGTGTAGCCGAGGCAGAGATCGGGGCCGCGGCTGAGGATCTCGCCGTCCGGGCCGAGCCGGATCTCCACGCCCGGCATCGGCCTGCCGTCGGTGTAGAGCCGCTCGTACTCCGGCGCGTGGTAGCGGGAGGTGGTGATCGACGGGTGCTCGGTGCTGCCGTACGCGCGGAAGGGGATCAGCCCCAGATCGGCCAGCCCGCGGGTGACCGAGGGCGGCACGGTGGAGCCGCCGAGCCCCACGTAGCGCATGTGCGCCATGTGCTCAGGGGAGAAGTCCGGGTGCTCCATCAGGCTGGTGACGAAGTACGGCGGCCCGCCGCCGACCGAGAGGCCGTCGCTGCGCATGAGCGCCAGCGCCCGCCCCGGATCCCAGACGTCGGTGAGGTGCACCGGCTTCCCGTGCAGCACCGGGATGAGGAAGGCCGCGAGCATCCCGATGAAGTGGCCGACCGGGGTCGCGGTGAGCTGGGCGCCGCGATCCAGCTTGTTCTGCTCGGCGAGCTGCCGCGCCTCGCAGCCCAGCGTCTGGTGGCTGTGGATCACGCCCTTCGGCGCGCTGGTCGTCCCCGAGGTGAAGGCGATCAGCGCGGGCCCGGCCGGGTCGGCGGGGAGCGCGCCCGCCAGCGGCTCGGCGGCGAGGAGCGCGTCGAAATCGACCGCCGCCGAACCCGCTCCGCCCGGCGCGGGACCCCCGCCGACCACGCCGACGATCGGCACCCCGGCGCTCACCTCCGGGTCGAAGACCAGCCGCCCGAAGCTCGCCGCGGTGATGAAGACCGCGGGCTTCGTCACCCCGAGGATGTGCGTGAGCTCGCGCGCGCCGTAGAAGTGCACCACCGGGACGGTCACCGCGCCGAGGAACGCCGAGGCCCAGAAGGTGGCGGCCGCCTCCATCCAGTTGGGCAGCTGGAAGACGACGGTGTCGCCCGGCCCGACCCCGCGCGCCCGCAGCCCGGCGGCCAGCCGCCGGGCCAGCAGCTCCACCTCGCCGAAGCTGCCCGACCAGGGCCGCGCCTCCGAGTGCACCCGGAACGGGAGCTCGCGCAGCCCGGCCAGATCGCGGGTGAGCTGCTCGCCCAGCGTCTCCGGGCGCCACCAGCCCGCGGCCTCGTACCCGGCTCTGAGTTCGTCGGGGATGGTTCGCATCGCGGGTCGCCTCCGAGATCGAGTGAAAATGCCATTCTCCTCTGAGGGTAATAACACATTCACGCTGTCGTGCGCATTCGCGGCGGATCAGCGCCTCGACCTGTCCGAAAAGTCCGAAAACCTTGCGAGATTTTCACTGAGGAGAGTAGCGTTCTCCTCGATGGCGAGGTAAATTCTCGTCCGAGGGTCACGGGAGAGGGACAGCTGTGGGACGTGTCGAAGGCAAGGTTGCGTTCATCACCGGCGCCGCGCGCGGGCAGGGACGCAGCCACGCGGTGCGGCTCGCCGAGGAGGGCGCCGACATCATCGCGGTCGACCTCTGCGAGGACATCGCGACGGTCGGGTACGCACTGGCGACGCCGGAGGATCTGGAGGAGACCGCGAAACTGGTCGCCAAGACCGGCCGCCGGATCGTCACCGCGAAGGCGGACGTGCGCATCGCGTCCGAACTGCAGAAGGCGGTCGACGACGGCGTCCGCGAGCTGGGCAAGCTGGACATCGTGGTCGCCCAGGCCGGCATCGCCGGCATGAAGGGCGAGCCGCAGCTGCAGGCGTGGACCGACGTGATCAACACCAACCTGATCGGCACCATCAACGCCATCCACGTCTCGCTGCCGCACCTGACCGAGGGCGCCTCGATCATCGCGACCGGCTCCACCGCCTCGCTGATCGACATCTCCAAGGTCGACCAGCCGGGCAAGGATCCGGGCGGCATGGCCTACGTGCACTCCAAGCGCGCGCTCACCGCCTACGTCTACGAGCTGGGCAGGCAGCTGGCGCCGCGCGGCATCCGCGCGAACGTCGTGCACCCCACCAACTGCAACACCCCGATGCTGCAGAGCGAGCCCATGTACCGCTCGTTCCGGCCGGACCTGGAGCACCCGACCCGCGCCGACGCCGAACCGGTGTTCGCCGTCCAGCAGGCCATGCCCATCCGCTACGTCGAGCCCGAGGACATCAGCAACGCCATCGTGTACCTGGCGTCCGAGGAGGCCAGGTACGTCACCGGTACGCAGCTGCGGGTCGACGGCGGCGGCTACCTGAAGTGGTACGACTACCACATCTGAGCTGAAGAGGATTCACATCGTGACCATCGACGAGAGCGTGGCCGGCGAGGACCGCAAGCGGGTCAGGTACCAGTTCGACCGGCACAGCCCCGAGTACCGGCACCGCTTCCAGGACATCACCGAGGAGATGCAGGGCAAGTGCCCGGTCGCCTGGTCCGACACCCACGACGGGCACTGGGTCGCCGCGAGCGCGGACGCGGTGTTCGAGCTGGCGCGCTGCCCGCACGTCTCCAACGACCACGACCTGCACGGGGAGCGCAAGGGGTACAAGGGGATCTCGATCCCCACCGCCCAGCGCGCCTCGATGGTGCGCGGCGGCATCCTGGAGATGGACGACCCGGAGCACCGGATCTACCGCTCGGTGCTCAACCCCTACCTCTCCCCCGCCGCGGTGCGGCGCTGGGAGCCGGTGATCGACGAGATCGTGCGGGCCGCCCTGGACGAGCACATCGAGTCCGGGCGCATCGATTTCGTGGACGATCTGGCGAACGTCGTCCCCGCCGTGCTCACCCTGGCCATGCTCGGCATTCCGCTGAAGCGCTGGTCGCTCTACAGCGAGCCGGTGCACGCCGCCGTCTACACCCCGGAGAACTCGCCGGAGGCGCCGAAGGTGGCGGAGATGCACAGGGCCATGGGCATCGACCTGCTCACCAGCCTGGCCGAGATCAAGGAGAACCCGCGCCCCGGCCTGGTGTACGCGCTGACCCAGCTGCGGATCGACGGCGAGCCCGCCCCCGACCTGGAGCTGCTCGGCATGCTCGGGCTGATCATCGGCGGCGGCTTCGACACCACCACCGCGCTCACCGCGCACTCGCTGGAGTGGCTCGCCGAGAACCCCGAGCAGCGCGAGCTGCTCAGCCGGGAGCGCGAGGAGCTGCTCGACCCGGCCACCGAGGAGTTCCTCCGCTACTTCACCCCGGCCCCCGGCGACGGCCGCACCATCGCCGAGGACGTCGAGCTGCAGGAGACCGAGTTCCGCGAGGGCGACCGGCTCTGGCTCTCCTGGGCCATGGCCAACCGCGACCCCTCGGTCTTCCCCGACCCGACCGAGGTGGTCCTGGACCGCAAGGGCAACCGGCACTTCAGCTTCGGGCTCGGCATCCACCGCTGCATCGGCTCGAACGTGGCGCGCACGGTGTTCAAGTCGATGCTCACCGCGGTGCTGGACCGGATGCCGGACTACCGCTGCGACCCCGAGGGCACGGTGCACTACGAGACGATCGGCGTGATCCAGGGCATGCGCAAGCTGCCCGCCACCTTCACGCCGGGGAAGAAGCTCGGCCCCGGGCTGGAAGCGACCCTGGAGAAGCTGCAGCGGATCTGCGACGAGCAGCGGCTGGCCGCCCCGGTGACGGAGCGTCCGGACGTCGCGGTGATCGACTGATCGAGAGAGTGATCGGATGAGAGAACTGCCCGACGGCACCAGCACCCCGGTCGTGGACGCGAGCGTGCACGTCTTCTTCGCGTCGAACGCCGACATGCGGAGCTTCCTGCGCGAGCCGTACCGCAGCCGCGGCATCCCCGATGCCGAGATGGACTGGTACGGCGCGCCCGGAGGGGAGTACGCGAAGGGCACCCGCGGCCCGGAGAAGCAGTACCCGGGCTCGGACCCGGGGCTGGTGGCCGCGCAGCTCTTCGACGAGCGCGGCGTCGACGTGGCGGTTCTCCATCCGATGACCCGCGGGGTGCTGCCGGACCGGCACCTCACCACCGCGGTGCTCGCCGCGCACAACGAGATGCTGGTGACCCGCTGGCTCGACGGCGCGCACGCCGACCGGTTCCGCGGCACCATCCGGGTGAACCCGGACGACGTGCCGGGCGCGCTGCGCGAGATCGAGCGCTGGGGCACGCACCCGCGGGTGGTGCAGCTCGGCATCCCGCTGCAGTCCATGGCGCTGTACGGCAAGCCGCAGTACTGGCCGATCTGGGAGGCCGCCGCCGCGGCCGGGCTCCCGGTGGCCGCGCACATCGAGACCGGCGAGAGCATCGCCTTCCCGCCGACGCCGTCCGGGCACACCCGCGGCTACGAGCAGTACCTCGGCTTCATGACGCTGAACTACGTCTACCACCTGATGAACATGATCGCGGAGGGCGTCTTCGAGCGCTTCGACGCGCTGAAGTTCGTCTGGGCGGACGGCGGCGCCGACATGCTCACCCCGTTCAGCTGGCGGATGGACACCTTCGGCAGGCCGCACCTGGAGCAGACCCCGTGGGCGCCGAAGATGCCGAGCGACTACCTGCCCGGCCACGTCTACTTCGTGCAGGGCAGCCTGGACGGCCCCGGCGACACCGAGTTCGCGAGCGAGTGGCTCGGTTTCACCGGTAAAGAGGACATGCTCATGTTCGGCTCCAGCTACCCGCACTGGCACGCGGGCGACGCGCTCGCGCTGCCCGCGGGGCTGAGCGCGGAGCAGCGCGCGAAGCTGCTCTGGCGCAATGCCGCCGAGCTGTACGGCATCGACATCATGGCCCCCGCGGGATAAGGAGACGCCCATGACACTGGCGCATCAGCAGCAGCGCGCACCGGCCGCCGAGCAGGTCGCCGTGCGGGTGGTCGACTCCGACGTGCACCCGGTGCCCCGGCGCAGGGAGCTGGTCGAGTACATCCCGGAGCCGTTCCGCAGCAAGCACTTCCTGAGCCACCGGGTCGGCGAGACCATCATCTACGACGCCCCGGACTACGCGCACTCCTACGCCATGCGGGTCGACACCTTCCCGAAGGACGGCGAATTTCCAGGCAGCGACCCGGAACTCGCCCTGCGGCAGCTGATCATCGAGGCCGGCTCGGACATCTGCATCCTGGAGCCGACGGTGAAGGCGACCCGGCTGCCGGAGGCGACCCAGGCGCTGGCCACCGGCATCAACCACTGGCTGGCCAACCACTGGCTGGACCCGGTCAACAACCGGCACCAGCGCTGGCGCGGCTCGATCTGCGCCGCCATCGACAACGTGGACGGCGCGGTGCGCGAGATCGAGCACTGGGCCGGGCACCCGTTCATGTCGCAGATCCTGATCAAGGCCGAGCCGCGCCCGGCCTGGGGCGACCCGCGCTACGACCCGATCTGGGCCGCCGCGGTGAAGCACGACCTGGTGGTGAGCTGCCACCTGGGCCGCGGGGCGTACGAGACGATGCCGATGCCGCCGGTCGGCTTCCCCAGCTACAACCACGACTTCATGGTCACCTACTCGCTGCTCGCCGCGAACCAGATCATGAGCCTGATCTTCGACGGCGTCTTCGACCGCTTCCCCGAGCTGCGGATCGTCTTCGTGGAGCACGCCTTCACCTGGATCCTGCCGCTCATGTGGCGGATGGACGCCATCTACGCGGCGCGCAAGTCGTTCGTCGACATCAAGCGCAAGCCGTCGGAGTACGTCAAGGAGCACATCCGCTTCACCACCCAGCCGCTGGACTACCCGGAGGATAAAACCGAGCTGACCAGGGCCTTCGAGTGGATGGAGGCGGACCGCATCCTGCTCTACTCCTCGGACTACCCGCACTGGACCTTCGACGACCCGCGCTGGCTGGTCAAGCACCTGCCGGAGCACGCGCGCGAGCGGGTCATGTACAAGAACGGCATCGAGACCTACCACCTGCCGGAGTTCGTGCCCGCGATCGAGGGCCAGAGGCGGGTGCTGTGACCGCGCAGCCCGAACGCCCCCGGCTCGCCCAGGGGCGGGAACACGTCGTCGCCACGGTGGACGAGATCCAGCCCGGCGAGTCCAAGGTGGTGCCGATCGGCAGGCACGGGGTCGGCGTCTACAACGTGGGCGGCACCTTCTACGCCATCGCCAACTACTGCCCGCACGAGGGCGGCCCGCTCTGCTCGGGCCGGGCCCGCGGCCGGACCGTGGTGGACGAGTCGGTGCCCGGCGACGCGGTCGAGGTGCGGGACAAGGAGTACATCTACTGCCCCTGGCACCAGTGGGGTTTCGAGCTCGCCACCGGGACCACCGCGGTGAAGCCGGAGTGGAGCATCCGCACCTACCCGGTGCGGGTGGACGGCGCCGACGTCATCGTGACGGCGTGAGCTGCCCCGGCCGGAGGCTCCGGTGCGGTGCCGGAGAGGGGTTCCCATGCCATCGGTAGTCGTGAACGGCGGTTCGGTCGTCTACGAGATCCTGGGCGACAGCGGCGAACTCGTCGTGCTCACGCCCGGCGGGCGGTTCGGGATGGACATTCCCGGGCTGCGCCCGCTGGCCGAGGCGCTGGTCGCGGGCGGGTACCGGGTGCTGCTCTGGGACCGCCCCAACTGCGGCGCCTCCGACGTCCAGTTCTACGGGCAGAGCGAATCGCACATGCGCGCCGAGACGCTGCACGGCCTGCTCACCGCGCTCGACACCGGCCCGGTGGTGCTGGCGGGTGGCTCCGGCGGTGCCCGCGACTCGATGGTCACCACGATCCTGTACCCGGAGCTGGTCTCGAAGCTGGTGCTGTGGAACATCGTCGGCGGCATCTACGGCACCTTCAACCTCGGCGCGCACTACGTGCTGCCCAGCCTGCAGGTGGTGCGCGGCCTCGGCGTCGAAGGGCTGCCGCGGATGCGGGAGTGGCGCGAGCTGATCGCGGCCAACCCGAAGAACGAGCAGCGGCTGCTCGCCCTCGACCGGGACGAGTTCGTCAAGCTCTCGCTGCGCTGGCTGAACGCCTACGTCTCCAAGCCGGGGCAGACCGTGCCCGGCGTCGACGACGAGCTCTTCGACCGGATCACCGTGCCCACGCTCATCATTCGCGGCGGCGCGCACGACCTGGACCACCCGAAGCGCACCTCACTGGAGGTGAGCTGCCTGATCGCCGGCTCGACGCTGATCGACCCGCCGTGGCCGGAGGACGCCTGGGAGCGCGCCGTCGAGGACCGGGCACAGCAGCGGGTCGACCGGTACAACCTGTTCGACACCTGGGTGCTGGCCGCGCCGCCCATCCTGTCCTTCCTCGACGGCTGAGCTCACCGGGTATGGACGACCACCTCGCAGTTGAGCGACGCCTCCAGGGCGGTGTGGATCCGGCTCTCCGGCACCCGCTCCAGGTCGGCGCGGTCGAGGGTCACGTGCACCACGTCGAAGCCGTCGGCGTCCGGCTCGCGCCGGATCTCGCCGCGCAGCCCGAACCCGGCGAGCACGCCGTGCGCGTCGTCGTCGGTGCCGCGGCTGACGTAGGTGACGACGCCGGGCACCGGCTCGGTGCCGAACGCCTTCGCGCAGGCGCGGACCGCGGCCCGCACGGCGGCCTCGGTGTCGCCGGTCTCGATGTGCAGCTGGAGTTCCCGGCTCGCGGCCGAGCCGACCAGCACCGCCGGGATCCCGCTCAGGTGCGCGCGCAGCGCGGTGAGCCCGTCGGTGAGCCCGGCGGGCGACAGCTCGCCGGCCGGGTCGACGTCGATTCGCACCACCGCGGTTCTCATACCGGCCAGCCTAGCGGCCGTTTCTCCCCCGGAAGAGGTTGCCATGCAGGACATTTTCGAGCGGTCCGCGTTCCGGGTCGGCGGCCCGGCGCCGGGGCTGGAGCCGCGGCTGCTGCGCGCTGGCGCGGAGCCGCTGGACGAGTATCGCGCGGCCGGTGGCTACCGTCCGGCCGGTGACCCGGAGGCGCTGCTGGAGCAGGTGCGGCGCAGCGGGCTGCTCGGCCGCGGCGGTGCGGGGTTCCCGCTCGCGGTGAAGCTGGCCGGGGTGCGCGCGGCGCACCGGCGCGGCAGCGGCACCGTGGTGCTGGCCAACGGCGAGGAGGGCGAGCCCGCCTCGATCAAGGACAAGTGGCTGCTGCGGCAGCGCCCGCACCTGGTACTGGACGGGCTGCGGCTGGCCGCGGGGGTCGTCGGGGCCGAGCGCGCGGTGGTCTACCTCTCCGACCCGGCCGCGGCGCGCAGCGTGGACGCCGCGCTCACCGAGCTCGACTCCGCCGGGATCGAGGCGCCCGCGATCGAGCTGGTGCTGGTCGACCCGACCTACGTGGCGGGCGAGGAGACCGCGGCCGTGCGCGCGGTGCAGGGCGGCCCCGCGCTGCCCAGCGACAAGCCGCCGCGCCCGTTCGAGCGCGGCGTCGCCGGGCTGCCCACCGTGGTCAGCAATGTGGAGACGCTCGCGCACCTGCCCTTCGTGCACGCGCACGGCGGGGAAGGGTTCCGCGCGGCGGGCACCGAGGCTTCCCCCGGCACCTTCCTCGCCACCGTCTCCGGCGGTGGCCGCCCGGCCGCGCTCTACGAACTCCCGCACGGCCTCCCCTTCACCGAACTGCTCGCGCTGCACGGCGTTTCGCCCGACAGCGTGCGCGGCGCGCTCACCGGTGGCTACTTCGCGGGCATGGTGGACCGGGCCGTCCTCGACGTCACCCTGGAGCACAGCGCCCTGCGCGCGATCGGCGGCGGGCTCGGCTGCGGCGCCTTCTCGCTCATCACCACCGAGTGCCCGGTGGCGGTCGCCGCCGCCGTGCTGGAGTACTTCGACAGGGAGAACGCCGGCCAGTGCGGCTCCTGCTGGAACGGCACCGCCGCCATGGCCGCCGCCGCGGGCGCGCTGCGCGACGGCGCCGCCACCGACGAGGACGTGGCCCGGCTGCGCCGCTGGTCGGTCGTGCTGCGCGGCCGCGGCGCCTGCGGCACCCTCGACGGCGCCACCAACGCCGCCGCCACCCTGCTCGCCCGCTTCGGCGCCGACGTCGCCACGCACCTGACCGGCACCTGCCCCACCTGCGCCGACGGCCCGTACCGCGCCGAGCGCCCCTTCGAGGTGCACCCGGAGGTCCGCCCGTGAAGATCCGCCTCGACCGCACCCTCTGCGACGGCTTCGGCATCTGCGCCAGACACGCGCCGCGCCACTTCTCCCTGGACGACTGGGGCTACGCCGCCCTCGAGACCGACGGCACGGTCCCGCCCACCGAGCACGACGGCGTCCTGCGCGCCCTGCTCGACTGCCCCGTGCACGCCATCCTGACCGTCGACGACCCGGAGGTGACCCCGTGAAGGTGGATGTGAACTGGACCCTCTGCGAGGCGAACGGCGTCTGCGCCGGGATCGCCCCCGAGGTCTTCGACCTGGACGACCAGGACAACCTGCACGTCCTGCACGAGGAGGTCCCCGACGCGCTCGCCGCCGGGGTGCGCGAGGCGGTCGCGCAGTGCCCGCGCGCCGCGCTCACCGCCACCGAGTGAGCCGATTCGGAACTTTCCCGGGAGACCACGGGGCATAATCGGGACCGGCTGTCGGGCAACGACATCGGGGGAGCATGGTTTCACGCAGGGGGCTGCTGCGGGCGGGGGCACTGCTGCCGCTGGCGGCCGGATGCGGCACGGGCCCGTTCGGCGGGTCGGGGGCGGTGCGGATCGCGGTGGCGTGGAGCGGGGGTGAGCTGGCCGCCTTCCGCTCGGTGCTCGCGGCGCTGGAGATCGGGCCCGCCGTGCAGGTGGTTCCGCTCGGCGACGACATCGACACCGCCTTCGGCTCGGCGGGGCGGGAGGCGCCGGACATCGTGATGATGCCGCAGATCGGGCAGGTGCGGGCGCTCGCGGCGCGCGGCAGGCTGCGGGCGCTGCCCGAGCAGGTGTGGCGGGGCGCGCCGTACGCCGAGTACTGGGAGCGGCTGCTCGTCCACGACTGCGAGCCCTACGGTGCGCCGTTCAAGTTGACGGCGAAGTCGCTGGTGTGGTTCGACCGGGAGGCGATGGCGGAGTACGGGCTCGGCGATCCGGCCGGGTGGACCGTGCGGGACTGGGTCGCCGCGGCCGGTGAGCTCTCCGGCGGGCCCGTCCGGTTCCTCGCACCCGCGGGGGCGGACGGGTGGACGCTCACGGACAGTTTCGAGAACATGCTGCTCGCCGAATCCCCCGACGAATACCTGGATCTCGCCGAGAGCGCGCCGCCGCGGCGCTGGGACCGGCCCGCGGTGCGGGCGGCGCTGCGCAACCTCGGTGCGCTGTGGGGTGTGCGGGCCGCGCGCGGCATCGGGTATGCGCTGACCAGGCAGTTCCCCGACGCGGTCCGGGAGGTCTTCGACCACCGCACCGCGCTCATGGTGGCGATGCCCGACTTCGCCGAGCCGATCGTGCGGCGCTGCCTGCGGCACGCGAAGCGCTCCGACGACGTCGTGGGGACCACCTGGTTCCCGCCCGTGCCCGGCGGCGCCCGGCCGCACATCGTCGGCGGTGACGTGGCGGTGGTGACGGCGGGGGCGCCCAAGGCGGCGAACGAGGTGGTCGCCGCGCTCGCCGCGCCGGGGGCGGCGAAGCCGTGGATCGAGGGGTACGGCGGGTTTCTCGAGCCGCATCGGGTGACCAAGGCGGCGTACTCGCGCTTTCTCGGCCCGGTGGCTGGGGAGTTGACCGCCGAGCCGGTGGTCGAGTTGTCCGAGCGGATCGGGGCGATGGGCGGGCGGCACGGGTTGTGGCCGGTGCTGACCGGGTTCCTCACCGAGGTCGGGGACGGGGCGGGTGCGCTCGAGCCGGCAGTGGACCGGGCCGTCGCGGCGCTGGACGAGCGGGAGCGACGAGCGCGGTGAGCACGAACTCGTACATCGAGGCGCACGGCGTCCGGCTGGCGCTGACCACCCGGCCTATGCGCGGCGCGCCGGTGCCCGGGGTGCCCCGACTGCGGTTGCTGACGCTGCTGTGGGCCGCGCCGGCGGCGGTGCTCGTCACCGCGGTGCTCATCGTCCCGGCGGCGGTCACCATCGGTTTCGCGGTGGCGACCACGCCGACGGTCCCGCTGTGGTGCGCGGCGGCCGTGGTGGCGGTGGTGGGCACGGTGGTCGTGGTCAGGCACCCGAAATCCGGTCACCGGCACTACGCCCTGCTGGCGGTCTTCGTTCCCTGGGTGGTCGCGGCGGCCTGCTACCAGGTCGGGCGCGGGCTGAGCCCGGCCGGGGCGCGGGCCTACCTGTTCACCGGGTGCATGGTGCTGCTCGCCGCGGTGCTGGTGGCGGTCGCGCTGGCCCTGGCGGTGTGGCTGCGGGATCGGTGGAACATGTGGCTGCCGCTGGTGGCGCCCTGCGCGGTCGCCGCGCTGGTGTCCGGGGTCGCCTTCCGGCTCATCTTCCAGCGGCTGGCCGACCTGTTCGGGTTCGACTCGCAGCCCGCCGTCTTCTGGTGGTTCTGCCTGCTGCCACCCACCGCCTTCGTCTGGACCTGGTTCGGTTTCGCCACCGCGCTGCTGCGCGACGGCGTCCTTGCGATCGAAGCCGACCCGGCCAGAGTCGCGTACGTGAAAGCGGGCAAGAACTGGGAGCGGCACCAACGCAGGCTGGAAGAGCTGCGGCCGGTGGTACTCGTGCTCGCGACCGGAATCGGGGTCGCCGCGGCGCGCATGTTCGACGCTGTGCTCATCGGGGTGCCGTGGCCGCTGCAGGAGTGGAATCAGGGCGCGACGGTGTTCTGGTGGCGGCTGGCCAGCGATCCGGACTCCGGCTTCGGCCCGGAGGCGGTGTACGCGGTGCCGCTTGCCGCCCTGGTCGGCGTCGGGGCCTGGTACTTCCAGAACGGGACCGGGGGCAGCCGCCCCGCCGCACCCCCCATCACCCGGACCCGGGTGCGGCCGAGCGTGAAACGGATACTCGCCGCGGCCGCCGTCTTCCTGGTCGTCTCCTTCCCGATCCTGGTGCTGGCCGTTGCGACGTTCTGGGGTCCGTACGGTTTCCAGCTCGACGCGGTCACAGGGCTGCTCCGAGACCGGGCCCTGCTCGACTCGCTCGGCAGCACCGGGTGGGTGGCGCTGGCGAGCACGCTGCTCGTGGTGACCGCCGCCGTCCCCGCCGCGCTCCGGCTCGCCGCCGCAGACCCGGAGCGAGCGCGCACCCGGATCGTCGTATCCGGCCTGGTGGTGCTCGCGGTGCTGCCGGTGCAGACCTACCTCGGCCCGATTGTCTGGGCGGTCGAGCACGGCGGGCTCGCAGGCACCCGCACCCCGCTGATCCTGGTACACGCCGCCGCTGGAATCCCGATCGCCGTGCTCGTCCTGCGCGCCGCCCTGCTCGCCGCCCCGGAGGGAGCCGCCGCGCTGCACGGCCTCGCCACCCAGGCCACCGCCGTACGGCGCGTACTGGAGACCGCTTGGCCCGCGCTCGGCGCCGTGGCCGTGCTGCAGTCGGTGCAGGTGTGGAATGACTTCACCATCGGCTTCCTGCTCGGCGGTGCGGGCGGGAGCCCGTGGTCGCTGCTGCTCTGGGGTGAGGCGCGGCAGTTCGAGGAGAACTCGGCGCGGCTGGCGGCCGGTTCGCTGCTCTCGGCCGTGGTGCCGGTGCTGGTCCTGGTCCTCACCTGGCGGCGCTGGCTGGTGCCCGGATTGACCGGGGGCGCAGTGCGATGAGTACGGAACCCACTGCGGGGCAGCCGGATCGACCCAGGGCGGAGCCTACGGCACGACGGGACGCCGAGCCGGCTGCGCGACGAGGTGCGGCGCCGCGTTCGACGCTGTGGCGGGTCGCGCTCGGCACCACCCCGGTGGTCGCCACGGCGCTCACCCTCGAGTTCGGCCGGACCCTCGTTGTCGACTCCTTCGGGGAGACCGAGGTGGTCCAGACGCTGGCGAGCACGCTGCGGGCGTTCTGGGTGCTGCTGGTCGTCGGCGGCGTGCTCTTCGCCGGGTACCGGTGGTACTCGCGGCGGCAGGACGAGGAGCGACTCACGCGGACCCGCGCGCTGCTGGACACGCTGAACAAGCCGCACGTGGAGGTGGTCGGCATACCGCCCCGGCCCGCGACCTTCACGCCGCCGGCCGACTCGGCGCGCAATCCCACCGAGGCAGCGGTTCTCCGGCTACTCCCGGTGCGCCGGTACGACAGCGCAACGCTGCTCGCGGTGGCGACCGCGCTCGTCGACGCCGAGAAGGCGGTCCGGGAGCCCGGCACGGAACCACCCGGCTTCGAAACCGCCACCGAGTTGTGCGAACAATTGCTGGCCGACCGGGTCGTTGCCGTGCAGGGTGCCAGGTACTACTACCCGACCGTCGGACCGAGCGCTTCGGAGCGTGATGCCGTGCTCGGGAATCCGGCCTGGCAAGCCGCGCTCACCGCGCTGGTGCGCGAGCACGCCGATCGCGCGAGCGCGCGTGCCGTCGCGCTCGGGCACCCCGGCCACGCCGCGGCAGCGAGGCGCTGGTTCGGCGCGTCCACGCGGGACCTCCGTACCCTGCTCAACAGTTGCGCGGCTGCGTCCATGCACAAACATCTGCCCACAGCGGTGCTTCCGGAGCTGGTCCGCATTCTCGATGCGCTCGAGGTGCAGGATGCGGGCGAACTCGGCTTCGCCCTGCTGTGCAGTCGGGTGGCGACGATCCCAGACCTGGCGAAGTTGTTCCCGATGCAGCACGGCCTGCTGGAACTGCGCGCGAACCAGGCCGCCGACGACCGGAGACGCTACCGCCCGCTGAGCTGGTCCACGGGAGTCGCCGCGCGCAGTAGCCACCGCCGTGCGCTGCGCCACCTGCGCACCCGAACCGGGCTGGACGAGGCCGTCACCGAACTCGAGCAGACCTGGCGGCTGCTCCCCCGCGCGGACCTGCCCGCCGAGGTCTGCGTCCTGATCAACCTCGCGGTAGCCGAACTCCGCCGGGGCAGGTTGGAGGCCGCGGCCGACCGCCTCGAGCTCGCTTTCACCCGCACCGAGAACGGCCGCGACCCCGGCGGCCGCGTGCACGCCACCGAGATCAGCGGCGTGCTGCGCTGGATGTGCGGCGACTCCGATGCTGCCCTCGAGCACTGGTTGAGTGCCTACACCGGGTACATGGCGCTGGATGAAGCGCGCGGCGCCGGCCGTTGCCTGCGTCATCTCAGCGAGGTACTGGACGAGTCCCCGGAATTGGGAGGCGTCGCCATCGAGCCCACTTCCGCATCAGGGCTCGGCATCGCGGACGTGGAGGGCGTGGTGGCGAGCTGGCGCACCGACGCAAACCGCCTCGATCGGGACGGTTCGGCGGCTACCCTGTCGGACCGCAGGCCGCGTGAAGTCGACCACGACCAGCACCTGCACATTTCCCGACAACGATCGGACGGCTCGTGACCAACGGGACCGCTGACCGGATCACTTCGTCGCGGCCGTTTCCTTCCAGCCCTACCCCGCACCCGCGCGCGGCAATCCCAGGATCCGCTGGGCGATGATCGTCCGCTGAATCTCCGACGTCCCCCCGGCAATAGTCCCCGCGAAACTCCGCACGAACCGCTCGAACCACCCGGGCGCACTCTCGTCCACATTGAACGGACTGTGCCGAGCGGTCACGTCGGGATGCGGGAGCGCAGCCCCGCCCGCGGCGGCGAGCGCGTGCTCGGAGGCGCGCTGCACCGCTTCCGAGCCGAGCAGTTTGAGCACCGACATCTCGGCCGGGTCATCCTCCCCGGCAGCCGCTTTCGCGAGCGCGCCGGAGCCGAGCAGCCGCAGCGCCTGCGCGTCCAGCGCCAACGTGGCGTAGCGATCCTCCTGCACCGGCCCGACCGGGTGGAAGTCGGCGAGCAGCCCGTCCAGCCGGACGGCGAAGCTGGTCCAGAGCAGGTTCCGCTCGTGCCCGAGCGATCCGTTCGCCACCCGCCACCCCTGGTTCTCCGGCCCGAGCAGGTTCTCCGCGGGCACCCGCACCCCGGCGAAGAAGACCTCGTTGAAGTCGAGGTCGCCGGGGTCGCAGATCGAGGCGAAGGGCCTGCGCTCGACCCCGGGCAGGTCGGTGGGGATGATCAGCGCCGAGATCCCGCGGTGCTTGGGCGCCGCCGGGTCGGTGCGGACGAAGGTGAGCAGCACGTCGGCGTCGTGCGCGCCGGAGGTCCACACCTTCTGCCCGTCGACGACGTACACGTCACCGTCGCGCACCGCGCGGGTGCGCAGCCCGGCCAGGTCGGAGCCGGCGCCGGGCTCGCTCATGCCGAGCGCGGCGGTCAGGTCGCCGCGCAGGATGGGCGCGGCCCAGCGCTGCTTCTGCTCCTCGGTGCCGAAGGTGAGCAGCGAGGCCGCGATGATCCCCGACCCCTGCGGGTTGAAGTTCTCGTAGATGCCGCGCCGGGCCAGCTCCTCCCGGTGCACGTACTGCTGCAGGATCCCGGCGCCGCGCCCGCCGTAGCCGGGCGGGTTGCCCGGCACCAGCCAGCCGTGCTCGAAGAGCACCCGCTGCCAGGCGCGCGCCCACTCCGGGATGTCGCCGGTGGAGCCGGGGCGCTCGCCCGCGGCGGCGTCGGCGGGCAGGTGCTCGTCCAGGAACCGGACGAACTCGGCGCGGAACTCCTCGACCTCCGCGTCAAACGACAGCTGCACGGTACTCCCTCGCGATCGTGGCGCGGTGCTCGTCGGCACCGCCGAGTAGCAGGTCGACGGCCTTGGCCCGCTTGAGCGCGAACTGGACGTCGTTCTCCCAGGTGAAGCCCATGGCGCCGAACAGCTGCAGGCCGTCGCGGAAGACCAGGGCCTGGCATTCGCCCGCGGCGGCCTTGGCCATGACGGCGGCCAGCGGGGCACGCGGGTCGCCCGCCGAGGCGGTGAGCGCGGCCCAGTAGGTGAGCGCGCGGGCCCGCTGCACCGCGACGTGCATGTCGGCGGCCTTGTGCTGCACCGCTTGGAACGAGCCGATCGGCGCGCCGAACTGCTTGCGCTCGCGCACGTGCGCCACCACCAGCTCCAGCACCCGGGCACAGGCCCCGACGCCGGTGGCGGCGAGCCCGGTGCGCGCGGCGGCGCGGGCCCGCGCGGAATCCGTTGCCACCCTGTCTGATTCGGCCACCCGCACGCCGTCGAGCGTGACCTGCGCGACGTGCAGCACCGGGTCGAAGACCGGGATGCGGCGCACGGTCGCCGCCGCGGCGGGCAGCACGAAGACGCCGGCGCCGGTGGCGACCGCCAACCGCTCGGCCCGGTCGCCGTCGAGCACCTGCGCGGTGCCGTCCAGCCGCCAGCCGCCGCCGTCGCGGTGCGCGGCGACGCCGTCGAAGAGCGCGGCCCCGGCCACCGCGGGCTCGGCCGCGCCCGCCAGCGGGGCGTACTGCGTCATGGTCGCCAGGTAGGGCGTCGGGTCGGTGGCGCGGCCGAGCTCCTCCAGCACGATGGTCAGCTCGACGGCGTCGGCGGGATCGGTCAGCGCGGTCCAGCCCTGCTCGACGTAGAGCTTCCAGAGCGGGCCTGGATCGGCGCCCCGGTCCACCACGTCCCGGATCAGCGCGGGCGGGCAGTGCTTGGCGACGGCCTCGCGCACGGTCTGCTGCCAGAAGCGCTGATCGGAGTCGAACTCGAGCAACACGCGGATCGCCCTCACTTCCGTCGATAACGCATGAGAATTATATTCTTCAAATACGGTAGTGTGGATTCTCCAAAACAGCCAGAGCCGAACGGAGCTGGACCATGCCGCTTCCGTCACGTCCCAACCCCTTGGCGGGCCCGTGAGCAGCGAGGAGCAACCCGCGTGGAAGCAGCGCGCGGTCGAGCGCTCGCTGCGCACCGCTACGCAGCGGGCGGGCCAGCGGGTCCAGCGCTTCCTCGACGCCGCGCAGGCGATCATCACCGAGAAGGGGAGCACCGATTTCACGGTGCAGGAGGTGGTCGACCGCTCGCAGCAGTCGCTGCGCAGCTTCTACCTGCAGTTCGACGGCAAGCACGAGCTGCTGCTCGCGCTCTACGAGGATGCGCTGAGCAAGACGGCCGAGCAGATCAGAGCCGCCACCGCCGCGCACGCCGACCCGCTGGCGAAGCTGCGCACCGCGGTCGAGCTGCTCTTCCAGCTCTGCCGCCCCGACCCGGATGCGCGCAGGCCGCTCTTCACCGAGTTCGCGCCGCAGCTGCTCAGCTCGCACCCCGCCGAGATGCGCACCGCACATGCGGCGCTCTTCGCCATGTTCACCGAGCTCATGACCGAGGCGAGTGCGTCGTCGCGGCTGCGCGCCGACCTGCCGCCGCGGCGGATGGCGGCGATGACGCTGCACACGGTCATGTTCATCTCGCAGCCGGGCAGCACCGAGGGCGAGGCGCGGCCGATCACCGCCGAGGAGGTCTGGAACTTCTGCGCGCACGGGCTGACGGTGACGTGAATGAGAATGGCACTCTCTATGCGGTAGAGGGTGCCTTACAATCCGTGTATGCCCGACATGTGGAACGACCTGCTCGCCACCTTCGACCTGAAACCGGTCGATACCGCCGCGTACGAGGGACCGAATCAGACGCTGGAGTACCACCGGGTCTTCGGCGGCCAGATCCTGGGCCAGCTGCTGGTGGCGGCGGGGCTGGCGTTCCCGGAGAAGTCGGTGAAGTCGCTGCACACGGTGTTCCCGCGGGAGGGCAGGTCCGACACCCCGATCCGGTACGAGGTGCAGCCGCAGCACGAGGGGCGCTCCTTCGCCACCGCGGCGATCACCGCGCGGCAGGGCGAGCAGGTGGTGGCGAGCGCGGTGGTCTCGCTGCACGCGCCCGAGGAGGGCGCCGAGCGGCAGAGCCTGCCCGGGGTCGGCGGGCTACCGGGGCCGGAGCACCGCAGGGACATCGGGCTCATCCCCTGGGAGACCAGGGCCGTCGACGACCTGGACAGCACCGAGGCCGGGCCGCCCGCCTACGAGCTGTGGCTGCGCACACCCGAGGTCGAGCCCGAGCTTGGAGCGCCGCTGACCGCCTACGCCACCGACCTCACGCTGATCGGCACCGCGCTGCGCCCCGAGGAGGGAATCAGCCACGTGGGCAACGGAACCCAGTTCCTGTCCGCGGTCACCTCGCACACGCTGTGGTTCCACCGGCCGGTGCGCAGCGATGCCTGGCAGGTGCTGCGGCAGCACTCGCCGATCCTGGCCGGCGGGCGGATCTTCGGCCGCGGTGACGTGATCACCGAGTCCGGCGAGCTGGTCGCCTCCTACGCCCAGGAAGCGCTCTTCCGCCTGCGCTCCTGACAGCGGAAGGGCCGCCCGCACGGGGAGTGCGGGCGGCCCTTCGAGTTCGAGCGATCAGCCGGTTACGGCTTCGCCGTGCGGCTTCCAGACCGCCACGCTGAGGCTCGCGACATCCAGCGTGGGGCTGAGCGGGATCTCCCCGGACCCGGCCCGCTTGGTGAACTCCGCGACCACCTCGGCGGGCTCCGCCGTGAGGTCGTAGACCGCGAGGTAGCGGTGCGCGGGCGCGGCGGCGGCCCGGCCCGGCAGCGCGCCGGGCACCAGGTCGTAGCGCTGTCCGGCGCTGATCCCCGGCACCTTCACCACGTCGGCCAGGTGGGTGGTGTCGTACCACTCGTTGAACGCGTCGTCCTGGCCTTCGACGGCATTGGCGAACACGAGCATCTTCGCTTCGGTCACGGCGGACCCTTCCTTCCCTCAGTCGCTCGCGGGGAGCGGCTTCGCCTCTTTGAGCGCCAGCGGTGTGGCGCCGACGCTGAGTGTGCCCGCCCCGGCCTTGGTGACGAGCACTTCCGCGCCGGATTCGTCGACGTAGCGCTTGCCCATCAGATTCCCGTCGGCGAACGCGGGCTCCAGCGTGCCGCCGGGCGCGGCGTCGCCGCCGAGCGGGACCATGGGGACGCCGCCTGCGCGCAGGTCGTCCAGGCTTTCCGCGGCGCGCACCACGATGACCTCGGTGTCGCAGACCTGGCTGCGCAGTCGGGTTCCGTTCTTGACCATTGTCGTCCTCTCTACGTGCTGACGGCGTCCGCCGCCTGCTCCGGCCCGTACTCGGTGACCAGGTCGCGGCGGAGCACCTTGCCGGTCGGGGTGGCGGGCAGCGAGTCGCGGAAGACCACCCGGTCCGGGGTGCGCGAGCCGCGCAGCCCCGCGCGGACGAAGGCGCGCAGCTCCTCGGGGTCCGGCTCGGCGCCGTCCGCGGGGACGACGACGGCGACGATGATCTGCCCCCACTGCACGTCCTCGACGCCGATCACCGCGACCTCGCGCACCCGCGGATGCTCGACCAGCACGTCCTCGATCTCGGCGGGCGCGATGTTCTCGCCGCCGCGGATGATGGTGTCGTCCGAGCGGCCGCCGAGGAACAGGTAGCCGTCGGCGTCCAGGGTGGCGACGTCCTTCGTCGGGAACCAGCCCTCGGCGTCCAGCACCGAGCCGATGCCGGTGTACTTCCCGGACACCTGGGCGCCGCGCACGTACAGCTCGCCGGTCTCGCCGGGCGGGAGCACGGTGCCGCTCTCGTCCCTGACCTGCAGTTCGATCCCGGGCACGGGGGTGCCGACCGAGCCGAGCCTGCGGATCACCGCCGGATCGTCCGAGGCCAGCGCGGCGCGGTGCTCGTCGGGGCCGAGCACCGCGATGGTGGAGCTGGTCTCGGTGAGGCCGTAGGCATTGACGAAGCCGACCTCGGGCAGCAGCTGCAGCGCGGTGCGCAGCAGCGGGAGCGCCACCTTGGAGCCGCCGTAGGCGAGGGTGCGCAGCGCGGGCAGGGTGACGCCGGTGCGCTCCAGCTCGGCCACGATCCTGGCCAGCATGGTCGGCACCACGGTCGCCGAGGTGACCTGCTCGCTCGCGGCCAGCTCGATCCAGCGGGCCGCGTCGAAGTTGCGCAGGTACACCACCTTGCGGCCCGCGTAGAGGTTGGAGAGCGCGGCGCCGACGCCGGCGATGTGGTACGGCGGGACGCAGACCAGGGCGGCGTCGTCCGGGTCGGCGGAGCCGAAGTCGACGGTGCCGGTGATGTAGCTGACCAGGTTGTTGTGCGAGAGCTCGACCGCCTTGGGGGTCGAGGTGGTGCCGGAGGTGAAGAGCACCACCGCCACCTGCTCGGGGTCGGGGAAGTCGGTGACCGGCTCCGCGGCCGCCGCCCGCTCCAGGAACTCGGCGGAGCGGAGCACGGTGGCGCCCGGCCCGGCGATCCGGGCGACGACGTCGTGGTACTCGTCGTCGGCGATCAGCAGCGGGGTGTCCAGGCGGGCGATCAGCGCGCCGAGGCCGTCGGCGCCGAGGCGGTAGTTCAGCGGGGTGAAGGGCACCACCGCGCCCGCGGCGGCGAAGATCAGCAGCGGCAGCAGGTGGCCGCCGGTGCCGACGTAGCCGACGCTGCGCGCCCCGGCGCCCGCGATCACGCCGGACCCGCCCTGGACCGCGGTGTGCAGGTCGGTCACGCTCCAGCGCACCTCGTCGCAGACCAGGGCCGGGCGGTCCGGGTTGCTCGATGCCGCCATGTCCAGCAGCAGCGAAACGCTCATCCCCGCACCTCTCCGCCTAGCGAAACAGCCATTCTCGTCAGCGAGAATAACATAATCAATCCGCGCGGCCCGGAATCGCGGAAATAGGTCTGCACTCTCGTGATAACGTCATTCTCATCCGATTCCGAGACGAACGGAGGTTGCCCATGAGCCCGGTCACCGGACCCGACGTGGCGGTCGCGGACGACCTCCTGCTCGCCGCGGAGGTGGCGGAAGCGGAGGCTGTCGCCGCGGAGGCGCGAGCCGATGCCGCGCGGGCGCGTGCCAAGGCCGCGCAGTTGCGGCGCGAGGCGGGGAGCAGGCGTTCCGCGCCGAGCGTCGACGACCTCGCCGAGCGCGACGAAGCCGTGGACTCCGACGAGGTCGACGAAGCCGCGGACTCCGACGAGGTCACAGGCGCGACGTCGGCGAGCGCCGATGTCAGCGCGAGCGAGGGCACGAACGATGCGCGCCCCACGACGGCGGACGCTGGCGGTCCCACGACGGCGGACGCTGGCGGTCCCACGACGGCGGACGCTGGCGGCCCCGCGACGGTGGGCGATGGCGGCGCGGTCAACGCGGACTCGCCGGACCGCCCGGAGAAGACAGCCTCCGCACAGGCGGGCGCGGCCGAGAAGGATTCGGCCGGGGAGCCCGCGGGCGAGGACGAAAGCCCCGGACGGCTGCGGCGCCTCCGCACGGCGCTCGCCGCGCATCCGCGCCGGACGGCGCTCCAGGCCGCGGCCGTGCTCACCATCGCCGCGGCGCTCGTGACCTCGGCTCTCCTCGGGTACCAGCACCGCGAGGCCGCGGCGCAGGAGCGCAGGGCGGGCGAGTTCGCGGCGGCGGCGAAGCAGGGCGTGGTCGCGCTGACCACCCTGGACTTCACACACGCCGCGGCCGACGTGCAGCGCGTCCTGGACAACTCGACCGGCACGTTCCGGGACGACTTCCAGGGCCGCTCGGCCGACTTCACCTCGGTGATCGAGCAGTCCCAGGTCGCCACCGAGGGCACGGTGAACGCGGTCGCGGTGGAGTCCATGACCGACGACTCCGCCGTCGTCCTGGTCGCCGCCACCTCGAAGGTCACCAATTCCGGCGGCGCGCAGCAGGAGCCGCGCGCCTGGCGGCTCAGCGTCACCGTGCAGCGGGAGGGCGACACCATGCGCATGTCGAAAGTGGAGTTCGTCCCGTGACCGCCCGCCTGCGCGCGAACGCCGGTTCGATCCTGCTCGCGATCCTGGTGATCGCGAGTATCGCCACCGCCGCCACGCTGTACGCCGCGAACCGCCCGGACGAGGGCACCGGCACCGCCGCGCAGGAGCGCGCGGTCGCCGCCGCCACCGAGGGCACCGTCGCGCTGCTCTCCTACGCCCCCGACACCCTCGACCGCGATTTCGCCGCCGCCGAACAGCACCTCACCGGCGACTTCCTGGACTACTACAGCCAGTTCACCGAGCAGGTGGTCGCCCCGGCGGCACGCGAGAAGTCGGTGCGCACCAGCGCCACCGTCGTCCGCGCGGCCGTCGCCGAGCTGCGGCAGGACCAGGCGGTGGTGCTGGTCTTCATCAACCAGAGCACCACCAGCGCCGAGAAACCCGACCCGGCACTGGCCGCCAGCAGCGTGCGGGTGACCCTGGACAAGGTCTCCGACACCTGGCGCATCGCCGCCTTCGACCCGGTCTGACCCGGTCCGACCCGGAGAATAACATTCTCCCGAGCCGGTAGTTCGTTTACACTTAGGTATGCCTGACCTGTGGGGAGATCTGCTCGAGTGCCTCGACCTGCGTCAGCGGCCGACCACTCCGCCCGGTGACCGCGGCAGGCGCCGCGAGACGCTGACCGTCTACGAGGGCCCGAGCCTTCCCCTGGACAACGGCTGGCTCTTCGGCGGCCAGGTGCTCGCGCAGATCGTGCGCGCGGCGCAGCTCGCCTGCCCGGCCAAGGCGGTGAAATCCCTGCACACGCTCTTCGCGCACGAGGGCAAGGGCGACGCCCCGGTCTACTACATCGTGCAGCGCCAGCAGGAGGGCCGCTCCTTCGCCGCGCTCACCGTGACCGCGCGGCAGAAGCGGGACGTGGTGGCGACCGCCGTGGTCTCGCTGCACCTGCCCGAGGACGGCCCGGCGCACCAGACCTCCCCCGAGCTCCCCGTTCTGCCCGGACCGGGCCACCGGATCGAGATGCCGCTGCTCCCGTGGGAGACCAGGGCCACCGCCGACCTGGACGACCCCGCCGCCGAGGCGCCCGACTACGACGTCTGGATGCGCACCCCGGCCACGCCGCCGGAGCTGCACCCCGCGCTGGCCGCGTACGCCACCGACCTGTTCCCGATCGGCACCGCGCTGCGCCCGCTCGGCGGGGTGAGCCAGGCGGGCAACGGCACCGACTTCACCTCGGCGCCGATCACGCACTCGCTCTGGTTCCACCGCGCGCTGCGCGCCGACGACTGGCTGCTGCTGCGGCACCACAGCCCGCTGGTCGCGCACGGCCGCTGCTACGGCCGCGGTGACGTCTTCGCAGGCGACGGCTCGCTGGTCGCCTCCTTCGCGCAGGAGGGGCTGCTCCGCTTCCGGCCGTAGCCGGGTCCCCCGCGCCCTCGATCGAACGGAACCCCCATGGCCATCGACCCGCTCCTGCCGACCCCGGCCGCCACCCACCGGGTGGTGCAGTGGGCCACCGGCAATGTCGGCGCGCACGCGCTGCGCGCCGTGCTCGAGCACCCGCACCTGGCGCTCTGCGGCGTGCTGGTGCACGACCCGGCCAAGGCGGGGCTGGACGCGGCCGAGCTCTGCGGCGCGGGCCGGGCCACCGGGATCACCGCCACCACCGATGTCGCCGAGGTGCTCGCGCTCGCCCCGGACTGCGTGCTCTACATGCCGCGGCTCTTCGACCCGGACGAGGTGTGCGGGCTGCTGGTCGCCGGGATCGATGTGGTCACCACGCACGGCGAGCTGCGGCATCCGGAGAGCATGGCGCCCGAGGTCTGCGCCCGGATCGAGGCGGCCTGCTGGTTCGGCGGCGCCTCGGTGCTGAGCACCGGGGTCGCGCCCGGCTTCGTCACCGAGACGCTGCCGGTGGCGCTCAGCTCGCTGCAACGCCGGGTAGAGCGGATCGCCATCGAGGAGAGCGTGCAGCTGGCCGCGCACGGCGCCGACCGGCTGGTGCTGGAGGCGATGGGGTTCGGCGGCGCGGCGCGGGAGTTCGAGCCGGAGCGGCTGGCGCACGCGCGCAGGCTGCACGCGCCGTCGCTGCGGCTGCTCGCCGAGTCGCTGCGGCTGCCGCTGGACACCGTCGCGGTGCGCGGCGAGCACGCGGTCGCCGCACGCGACGTCGCGCTGGCGGGCACCGTGATCCCCGCCGGGACCGTCGCGGCCCAGCGCATCACCGTCACCGGCGTGGCGGGCGGCCACGACCTGCTCGGCTACCGCTCGACCTGGTACTGCACCGACGAGCTCGACCCGGCCTGGGCGGTCAGGGAGACCGGCTGGCACGTCAGCGTGGAGGGCGAGACCCCGGTGGAGCTCTCGCTGCGCTACCCCGTGCAGCCCGACCGGCTGGCCGCGGTCTCCCCGCGCTACGCCGCGAACCGCGCGGTGAACGCCGTCGCCTACCTGCGCGCCGCGCCGCCCGGCATCCGCACCACCAGGGACCTGCCGCCCATCGTCGCCGAGCTCGGCCGGAGCTGACGAAAACTCAGCTCACACAAATAGAGAATGCTATTCTCATAACATGATCCGGTTGTCCCCCCCGATCGGCAGCGGCCGGCTGCCGGACCCCGCCGCCGAACGCCGCGGCGCCCCGCGCAGCGGCGATGTCCGGCCACTGCTCCCGCGGGCGGCGCGGCACGCCGAGCCGCTGGACCGGCCGATCCGCATGCGCGTGCGCGACGTGCTCGACTTCTTCGAGAAGTGCCCGGAGTGCGGCTACCCGGCGCAGGCGTCGGCGATCGAGCGCGACATGGCGAGCGGCGCGACCGAGGTCGTGCTGCGGGCGAGCTGCGGGCTGCCCTGCGGCTGGCAGGGCGAGCCGCGCACCACCGTCACCGGCGCCAGGCTGGCGTCCTGACGCCTCAGCCCACCGGAACCAGGTCGGTGCCGCCCCACGCGCCGGTGAGCAGCAGCTCCCCGCTGCGGAAGACCTCGGAGTACTCGATATCGGCACCCCGCAGCCCCGCCGCCGCGAGCGCGCAGCCCTTGAAGGCGCGCGCCGCGACGCTGAGCCTGTGATGCACCGTGCCGAGCCTGGCGTCCAGCTCAGCGGGGAGCTCCTCGCCCCAGACCGCGACCTCGATCAGCCCGTTGTCCAGACAGTCGAGCACGCCGCGGCGCACCCGCGGGTCGGCGTCGAAGAGCTCAGGCGCCACCGCGACCGCGTGCGGCCAGGTGTCGTGCACGGTGCTCTCCAGCGAGGTCTCCAGATCCAGCACGGTGGCGCCGAGAATCTCCAGCGGCCGCGCGTCGGTGGTGTCGGTGAGCACGACGGTCACCTCCCAGCCGGCCATGGTGCGGTCACACAGCCAGCCACCCGCGTGCCGCACCACGTCGGCGGCGGTCGGCGCGACCACCGCCAGCCGGTAGCGGAGCAGGTGCTTGCGGGAGTGCGCCCGCCTGCCGGTAGCGGGATCGGTGGTGTGAGCAGCCATGATCGTCCGTTCTGCGCGTCGCTCTCTTTTGTGGAAAGTATATTCTCACTTTGGGAGAACCCATATGCGGAATCGGCACAATCCGTTGCCGATCCCCTCGAATCCGACAGGAGACCGTCATGGCTCTGACCCCCCTTCCGGGCGATCAGTGGGACGAGGAGGTCGACAAGGCCCTCTCCCGCATGCTGCCGCGGGAGCGCCGCAACCCCGATGGCGCGGGCAACGCGCTCTCGGTTCTGGTCAGGCACCCGCAGCTGACCCGCGCCTTCCTCGGCTTCAACGTGCACCTGCTCTTCAACTCCACGATCGAGCCGCGCGAGCGCGAGCTGATCATCCTGCGGGTGGCGCACCGGCGTGAGTGCGTCTACGAGTGGCTGCACCACGTGGCGATGGGCAAGGAGGTCGGGCTGACCGACGCCGAGGTGGAGGCGGCCAGGCGCAACGGCAGCGCCCCCGACCCCTTCGACCGGCTGCTGCTCGAGGCGGTGGACGAGCTGGACGACAAGTCGGTGCTCTCCGCGCAGACCTGGGACGCGCTCGGCGAGCGCTTCGACGACCGGCAGCGGATGGACTTCGTCTTCACCGTCGGCTGCTACACCACGCTGGCGCTGGCCTTCAACAGCTTCGGCATCTCGCCCGACCCGACCGCGGGGTACGAGGGCAAGCGCTGACGACGACGGCGGGGGCCCCGGATTCCGGGGCCCCCGCCGTGCGCGCGGACGATCAGGCGCGCGGCAGCCCGAGCACCCGCTGCGCGATGATGTTGCGCTGGATCTCCGAGGTGCCGCCCGCGATGGTGCCCGCGAAGCTGCGCAGGTAGCGCTCGAACCAGCCGCACCAGAAGTTCTCCAGGTTCAGCGGGCTCGGCAGCGAACTGATCGCCGGGGAGGCGAGGGCGTCGGTGCCGACCGCGGTGAGCGCGTGCTCGGTCGCGGTCTGCACCGCCTCCGAGCCGAGCACCTTGAGCACCGAGAGCGCGGGCACGTCCTGCTCGTCGCGGGACTCCCTGGCCAGCGCGGCCGAGCCGAGCAGCCGCAGCGCGTAGCTGTCCATGACGAGCCCGGCGTAGGCGTCGCGGTCGAAGACCGTCCGCGGCCGGAAGTCGGTGAGCAGGTCCTGCAACCGGTCGGCGTAGCCGAGCCAGAGCAGGGTGCGCTCGTGGCCCAGCGAGCCGTTGGCGACCGTCCAGCCGCCGTTCTCCGGGCCGACCAGGTTGGCGACCGGCACCCGCACGCCCTCGAAGTAGACCTCGTTGAAGTCCAGGTCGTCCGGTTCGCAGGCCGAGGGGAAGGGGCGGCGGGTGATGCCGGGGGTGTCGGTGGGGATGAGCAGGACGCTGATGCCCTTGTGCTTGGGGGCGGTGGGGTCGGTGCGGACGAAGGTGAGCAGGACGTCGGCGTCGTGTGCGCCTGAGGTCCAGACCTTCTGGCCGTCCACCACGTAGTGGTCCCCGTCGCGGACCGCGCGGGTGCGCAGCCCGGCCAGGTCCGAGCCGGCGCCGGGCTCGCTCATGCCGAGCGCGGCGGTGATCTCCGCGCGCAGGATCGGCACGGCCCACCGGTGTTTCTGCTCCTCGGTGCCGAAGGAGAGCAGCGAGGCGGCGATGATGCCGAGGCCCTGCGGGTTGAAGGAGTGGTAGATTCGCCGCTTGGACAGCTCCTCCAGGTGCACATACTGCTGGAGCACCGAGGCGTTGCGGCCGCCGAACTCGGGCGGGTTGGCCGGCAGCAGCCAGCCGTTGTCGAAGAGCAGCCGCTGCCAGCGCCGGGCCCACTCGGGGATGTCCGCACTGGATTTCGAGCGCTCCCGCGCCTCGTCCTCGCCGGGCTGATGCTCGGCGAGGAAGGCCGCGAACTCGGCGCGGAACTCCTCGACGTCGGAATCAAACGAGAGACGCACGGTACTCCTCGGCCACGAGCGCCCGGTGCTCCGCCGCCCCGCCGAGCAGCAGCTCGCCGGTCTTGGCCCGCTTGAGCGCGAATTGCAGATCGTTTTCCCAGGTGAAGCCCATGGCACCGAAGAGCTGGACGCCGTGCCGGAACACCACCGACTGGCACTCCCCCGCCGCCGCCTTCGCCATCGAGGCGGCCAGCCCGCGCCGCGGGTCGTCCTCGGCCAGGCAGAGCGCGGCGAAGAAGCCGAGCGCGCGCGCCCGCTCGATGGCGATGTGCATGTCGGCGGCCTTGTGCTGCACCGCCTGGAACGACCCGATCACGGTGTCGAACTGCTTGCGGCTGCGCACGTGCTCCAGCACCAGGTCCAGGATGCGGCGGCAGGCGCCGACGGTGGTGAGCGCCATCCCGGTGAGCGCGTACTGCCTGGCCCGCTCCACATCGACCGCGCTGCGGTCGGCCGCCGCCAGCCGGACCCCGTCGAAGGTGACCTCGGCCAGGTGCAGCACCGGGTCGAAGACCGAGGTGCGCCGCGCGGTCACCGCATCGGCGGGGACGACGAAGACGCCCGCGCCGGTGACCACCGCGAACCGCTCGGCCCGGTCGCCGTCGAGCACGTGGTGCGCGGTGCCGGTGAGCCGCCAGCCGGTGCCGTCCGGAGCGGCAGTGACGCCCTCGTAGACGGCGGCGCCCGGGCGGTCCAGCTTGCCGACGCCGGGCACCAGCGGCGCGAACTGCGACATGGTGGCGAGGAACGGGGTGGGGTCGGTGGCCCGGCCCAGCTCCTCGAACAGGATGCCGAGCTCCACCGTCTCGCCCGGCTCGGTCAGCTCGGTCCAGCCGAGGCCGACGTAGGTCTCCCAGAGCGGGGCCGGGTCGCCCTGTTTGTCGACGATGTCCCGGATCAGCGCGGGCGGGCATTCCTTCGCCGCGACGTCACGCACCGTCTCGCGCAACAGCCGCTGGTCGGAGTCGAACTCGAACAGCATTTCGGCCTGCCTCCTCGCCGTACCTCTCGATGAGAACTATATTCTCATATTCAAGAGTTACCATTTCATCGCGCGGAACGCCAGGCAGGGGTGGTCAGCCGCGGTCGGCGGCGGCCCGCTCGGTGCCGCGCTCCAGGGCGCCGTTCAGCTTCTGCACGAAGGCGAGCAGGACGGCGAGGGTCTCCTCGTCGTCCGGGAGGCTCTGGCCGATGGCGCCGAAGAGCGGGGCCACGGCGACGTCGGCCCGCACGGCGACCAGCTCGACCCGCACCCGACGGCGGTCCTCCTCGTCCCGGCTGCGCCGCACATAGCCCGCCTTCTCCAGGCGGTCGACCACCGTCGTCACCGCGCCGCCCCTGGTGATGCCGAGGCGGTCCGCGAGCTGGCCCGGGGTGAGCGGGCCCGCCATGCTGAGCATGTTCAGCGCGCTCAGGTCGGTGACGGTGATGCCGAGCCGGGCCGCGACGGCGCTGTGGAACACCACCGTCCTGGTGGCCTGGGCGCGCAGCGCGTCGCGCAGCGCGCGGGCGGTATCGGATCGGGTTTCCTTGGCCGCGGGCATGTCCGTGTCCTTCCGCCGATCTCTCCAGGAAAGAGAGACTCTCGAACCGAGAGTAGCGCGGAGTTCACCGGAGTGCGCTGACGGCACCCGGACGACGGCCGCCCGCCGCGGCTCGGCGAACAAGCCGAGACACGGCGGGTGCGGCCCGAATCGCGCTGCGCTACTTGAGCATCGAGCCCGCGTCGACCGGCAGCGGAACACCGGTGATGAACCGCGCCTCGTCCGAGACCAGGTACAGCACCGCGTTGCTGACGTCCACCGAGTCCACCCAGGGGGTGGGCAGCACGTGGAACATCTCGCAGATCGGCTTCATGTCGTCCGGGCCCGGGTTCTCCAGGTCCGGGCGGAACAGCTTGTAGGTGCCCTCGTTGAGCAGCATGTCGGTGCTGACGTGCGTCGGGTGCACCGAGTTGCAGCGGATGTTCTGGTGCCCGAGCTCCACCGCGAAGGTCCGCATGAGCCCGACGATGCCGTGCTTGGCGGCGACGTAGTGGCCGACGTTCGGGTACGCCTTGAGCCCGCCCACCGAGCTGGTCAGCACGATCGAGCCGCTGCCGTTCGCCTGCAGGTGCGGGATGGCGGCCTTGACGCTCTTCCAGACGCCGGTCAGGTTGACCCCGATCATGTCGTCCCAGAGGTCTTCGCGCATCTCCACCAGCGCGCCGCCCTCGTTGGCGAGCCCGGCGTTGGCGATGACGATGTCCAGCTTGCCCAGCTGCTCGACGGCGCCGTCCAGCCCGGCCTTGACCGCGTCGAAGTCGCGGACGTCGGCCTCGATGGTGACGACCCGCCCGCCCGCCGCCTTGACCAGGTCGGCGGTCTCGGCGAGATCGTCCGAGGTCGGCATGGGGAAGGGCACGTTGTCGAGCTGCTTACAGACATCGAGCGCGATGATGTCCGCGCCCTCCTGGGCCAGCCGGACCGCATGGCTGCGACCCTGGCCGCGCGCCGCGCCGGTGATGAAGGCGACCTTGCCGTCGACCCGTCCGGTCATCGTGGACCTCTCTCCGTTGTGTCGTTCAGGGGTTGGGGGTGAAGGTGATGTGCAGGTTGCTGAGGCCACGCAGGATGAAGGTGGGCTCGTAGTCGTAGCGGCGCTCGCCGGCCGGGCCGTGCTGCTCCTCGTCGATCCCGATGTCGAGCATCCGGTCCAGGATCCGCTCGATCGAGACCCGGCCCTCGACCCGCGCCAGCGGCCCGCCGGGGCAGGAGTGCACGCCGCGGCCGAAGGCCATGTGCTCGCGGAAGTTCTTGCGGTCCAACCGGAACTCGTGCGGGTTCTCGAAGCGGCGCGGGTCGCGGTTGGCGGCGCCGGGGCAGACCATGACGGTCGCGCCGACCGGGATGTCCACCTCGCCGACCTGGGTGGCCCGCTTGGCCAGCCGGAAACCGGACTTCACCGGCGAGTCCATCCGCAGCGTCTCCTCGATGAAGTTCGGGATCAGGCTGCGGTCCGCGCGCAGCGCCTGCTGCACCTCGGGGTGGTCGCCGAGCACCCGCAGGGCGGCGCCGAGCAGTTTGGCGGTGGTCTCCTGGCCCGCGGCGAAGAGGAAGGTGGCCGAGCGGACCACGTCGATCACCTCGGGGGTGGAGCCGTCCGGGTACTTGGCCTGGGCCAGCGAGGTGAGCACGTCGTCGCGCGGGTTCTCCCTGCGGTCGCTGATGTAGGTGCTGAACTTCTCGTCCAGCCACTCCAGCGGGTTCGAGGCGACGATCTCGTTGTCCAGCGCGCCGACCCGGGAGCCCGGGCGCTCGGCGCCGAGCACGATCCGGAACTGCTGGTGGTCCTCCTCGGGGACGCCGAGCATGTCGGCGACGACCAGCAGCGAGAACGGCTTGGCGTAGGAGGCGAGGAACTCGGTCTTGCCGTCGGCGAGGAACTCGTCCAGCTGCTGGTCGGCCAGCCGCCACATGAACTCCTCGTTCTCCTTGAGCCGGGCCGGGGTGAGCAGCCGGTTCAGGACCGAGCGGGCGTAGGTGTGCTGCGGCGGGTCCATGGTGACCATGTGCTCGAACATCGGCAGCTGCGAGCGGTGCTGCTCGATCAGCTCGGTGATGTCGTCGCCCTCGATCTGGAACGGCAGCGGCGGGAACGGGCCGCCGACGGCGATGGCCGAGGAGAACAGCTTCTCGGTGTCGCGCAGGACCTCGGTGGCCTCCTCGTACCCGGTGACGGCGTACACGCCGAAGGTCGGCTCCTGCTTCACCGGGCACTGGGCCCGCAGGTGGTCGAAGTAGGGGTACGGATCCGGGACCAGGCTCGGATCGGTGAAGTAGTCGACGGTGTCGAAGTCGGTCATCGGTAGCTCCTCGGAAACAATCATATCTCAGGTGGAGAATTTCATTCTCGCTTATCTGCGAGAGATCTCCGGATCGGCCGGAGGTGGCGTATCAGGGCAGGTAGACGCGGCTGGCGAGCCAGCGGCCGTCGACCAGCTGCATGGTCATCTCGACGCGGCTGCGGTCGATCCTCGGGTCCGCGGAGGCGGCGTTGGTGACGGTCTGGTCGATGAACAGCAGGACGTCGACCTCGGTTTCGGTCGCGGACTTGACGGCGGCGTCGAGGACCGTCCCCTTCCCGGTCGCCTTGTTCTCCAACAGGAGCTGGCGCAGCTGGCCGCTGGAGCGCGTGTACATGTCGCGGAATTCGCCGGTGGAGCCGTCGAGTACCGCCGTGAAGCCCGCGTCGAGGTTGTTGGAGTCGACGCTGGTCAGGGTGACGGCGTAGGTTTTCGCCGCGTCCAGGGCGGCGGCGGAGGCATCGTCGATGGCGCGCTCGTCGCGGAGTTGGACGCCGAGGATGATCGCCGCCGTTGTCGCGGCGATGGCGATCAGTGCCGTGATCGGCAGAGCGGCTTTGCGGGCGATACGCAGCCAGTGCTTGCCGCGGGTCTCGCCACCGCCGCCGGTGCCGTTCTCGACGGTTGTGCCTGCGGGTTTCGCGTCGGCGGAATCGGCGGCGGGTTTCTCGGGCGCGGTCTGCGCGGCGGCGGGTTCGGCGGGACTTTCGTCGCCTGCGGTGTCCGGCCGGGCGTCAACGGCGGTGTCGGTGTCACTCATGGTGGTTCCTCTCAGCGTTGCGGGGCCGGGGGCAGGGGTGGGAGCGGGGGGCCCGCGAAGGTGAGCGGGAGGGAGAGCGGGCCGATGGGGGTCGGCGTGGCTTGGCGGTCGGCGGGCTCGCCGGGGGGAGGGGCGCCGGGGATGTCGAAGCCGGGCGGGCGCGGGGCGTTGCGGGCGCCGCGGATCAGGACCGAGGGGTCGTTGTCCTGGCAGTAGGTGTAGAGGTAGGGCTCGGGGAAGTCGGGGAGCGAGGGCGGGCGGCGCGGCAGGTCGTAGTCGCAGGCGTAGCGCGGGTAGAGGTTCACCAGCCCCCAGACGCCGCCGTCGTGGAAGGCCACCGCGATGGCGTCGAGGGTGGAGCCGGCCCGCTCGGTCGGGAAGAAGAACTCCCGGAAGGCCGGCACCCGCGGGCCGGTGGTGTCGGCGACGACGCCGAGGTTGCCGAGCAGCGCGGCGGCGTTCGGCGAGTTCTGCGCCAGCAGCGCGTCCAGCGCGCGGAGCGTGCCCGGCGCGGCGTTCAGCAGCTCGACGTACCCGCCGGACTTGGCCTCGACCCCGGTCAGCGCCACGTTCATGTCGGCCGCGAAATCGCCGAGCCCGGGCGCGAGGTCGCGGACGGTGCCGAGCACCTGCCTGCTGTCCCGGATCAGCGAGACCGTCTGCGGCAGCACCGAATCCAGCGTCGAGGCGAGGAAGATCCCGCTGTCGAGCAGGTCGGCGAGCTTGTCCGGCCCCTCCGGCCCGACCCCGAGCTCGTCCACCACCGCCGCCAGCTGCGCCGGATCGACCTGCGCCAGCGTGGAATCGAGCTGGGCGAGCGTCTTCCAGAGCGGGGTCGGGGTGCTGGTCCGCTCGACGGCGATCTCCGCGCCGTCGGCGAGGTAGGGGCCGCCGTCCCGGTCGGGCCGGAAGTCCAGGTACTGCTCCCCCGCCAGCGACAGGCTCGCCACCCGCACCTCGCCGTCGGCGGGCACCGGGGTGGCGGCGTCGATCACCGCGGTGGCGACCAGCCCGGCGCCGGCGAGCCGCACCGATTCCACCTTGCCGATCGGCACTCCGCGCAGCGTGACGTTCTGCCCGGCGAGCAGCCCGCCGGAGTCGGCCAGGTGCACCTCGACCCGCATGGTCTCCGCCGCCGGGTTCACCCCGAGCGAGCCGAACACCAGGTACCCGACCCCGACGACCAGGGTCAGCGCCAGCGCCACCGCGGAGACCGCGGAGCGCCGCGCCCGCACCGCGGAGACCGTGCCGACCAGCAGCCGGGCCGGCCGCTCCAGCGCGCTCACCGCGCACCCCCGGTGATCCGGCCCTGCAGTTTCAGCAGGGTGTAGGTGAGGGTGCCGATGAAGTTCTGCCAGTCCCGCTGATCCGGCAGCTTGCTCTCCGGGTCGCCCGGGTGGTTGGGGTCGGGCAGCGCGCCGATGGCGAGGTCCTGCCAGTCCGCGTCGGTGCTGGCCGAGGTGCTCACGGTGACCGCCATGACCGGCCCGAGCAGCGCGTTCATCGCCGCGACGCTGGCATCCGGGTTCTGTGCCGCCGAGTTCAGCTGGGCGGCGATGGTATTGATGTCGGCGACCATGCCGGTGGTCTGCTCGCCGTTCACCCCGGGGAAACGGCCGACCTGCGCGGTGATCCGCTCGACCTCGTTGACCAGGGTCAGCGCCTGGTCGGAGTTGGCGCGCAGGGTGTCGAGCGCCGGGCCCGCCGCCGCGATGACATCGTCGACGGTGCCGCGCTGCTCGTCGATCCGGCGGGCCAGCTGGTCCACCTCGGCGAGTGTGGAGCGGATGTCGTCGGAGCGGGCGGAGAGCGCCTGCACCACCCGGGTGGAGCGGTCGATGAGCTCGGCCATCCGGTCGCCGCGGTCGCCGACGGCGTTGCCGAGGCCGTTCACGATGGTGGTGAGGTTGCGGATGGCGCCGCCGTTCACCAGCAGCGAGGCGGTGGTGAGCAGCTCCTCGATGGTGGTCGCGGCGGAGGTGTGGTCCAGCGCGATGCTGTCGCCGTCGGCCAGCGCCGGGGTGGCGGTGGTGGCCTCGGCGGGCGGGGTGAGCGAGACGAAAACGTCGCCGAGCGGGGTCGCGGTGCGCAGCTCGGCCCTGGTGCCGAGCGGCAGCCGGACCCCCTGCTGGATGGTCAGCGTGACCACGGCGGTGTAATCGCGCACCGCCATGTCGCTCACCTCGCCGACGTCGGCGCCGGAGAGCCGCACCTTGGCCTTGGCGGGCAGGTTCAGCGCGTTCGCGAAGCTTGCGCGCACGGTGTAGTTGTCGCCGCCGGAGCCGGGGGCGGGCAGCGGCAGGTCGCCGAGCCCGACCGCGCAGCCGGTGCTCGCGGCCAGCGCCGCGACGGCGAGCGCGGCGGTGCGGGTGACCCGCCCGGCGCTCATCGCGGCATCCTGGACATGGCGTCGAGCATGTCGGTGATCCCGAAGTCGGGGCCGAAGTCCTGCAGCGTGCCGGTGGCGCAGCCCAATTGGCGCAGCCCGAGGATGTTGCAGACCTCCTTGACCAGCTGGCCGTCGAAGAAGACCTTGTCCAGCAGCGCGTGCACCCGGACGCCGCGGTACTGGAAGTCGACGGCGTTGTAGGCGTTGTTCAGCAGCAGTGGGGTGACGTCGATGAACTCGCCGAGCTCGCTGCGGTAGTCGGCCAGCGCCTTGGTCACCGTCGCGCCGTTGGCGAGGGTGGACTCCAGCACGCCCGCGTTCTCGGTGAGCAGCGCGTCGGTCTGCCGCATGATGTCGGTGATCTGCGCGCCGGTATCGCCGGTGCCGATGTCCAGGTCGGCCACCACGTCGCCGAGTTGCCCGGTGGCGGCGCCGAACTGGCGGATGGTGTCCTCGTTGGCGGCGGCCGCGCGGAGCAGCTGGGCGAGCTGGTCGACCAGCTTGGTGAGGGTGTCGCGGGTCTCCGCGCCGCCGTCCTCGCCGAGTTTCAGGGCGGTGGCGAGCTGGTCGAGCGTCTGCCTGAGCTCCGGCCCGCTCCCGGTGGCGATGGTCGCGGAGACGCCGAGCAGCTGGGCCACCGGGCCGTCGCCGGGCTGCTCGCCCTGCAGCTCGCCCGCCATCCGCTCGGCGGCGCCGAGCAGCCGGTCGAACTCGACCGGGGTGCGGGTGCGCTCGGGGCCGAGGCTCGCGCCGTCGGCCAGCGTCGGCCCGCCGCGGTAGGCGGGGGTGAACTCGACGTGCCGGTCGGTGAGCACCGAGGTGGAGAGCGTGACGGCGCGCGCGTCGGCCGGGATGTCGACGTCGCCGTCGAGCTCCATGCGCACCTCGACGTGCGTGCCGCGCGGCTCGACCGAGGTCACCTTCCCCACCGGCATGCCGAGCACCGCGACGGCGTTGCCCGGGTAGAGCCCGGCGCCGTTGTCGAACTGCGCGGTCACCGCGATGGTGTCGTCCGGGACGACGGCGCTGCCCGCGCAGCCTGCCAGCGCGCCGATCGCCAGCACCACACCCGCCCGGACCAGGACTCGCTTCGCTCTCACCGGCAGTCCTCGTGGTAGGGGGCGAGCCCGGCTCCCTCGGCGCGCCCGCCGAGCGCGCACATCCAGGAGTCGATCAGCGGCCCGGCGGGCGCGGTGAAGTCGACCTCGTTGGCGGTGCCGGAGGCATTGGCGAAGTTGCGGATCGGGATCGGCAGGATCTCCAGGGTGCTGCGCAGCAGCGCGTCGTTGCGGGCCAGGCTGCCGAGCAGCCCGTCGAGCCCGGCGATCAGGGTGTCGACGGCGGGCCGGTCGCGCACGACGAGGGTGCTGACCTGGTCGGCCAGCCTGCGGGTTGCGTCCATCAGCCGCAGCACCATGTCCCGGCGGGCGACGATCTCGGTGAGCAGGTCGCGGCCCTGGGTCATGATCGCGGCCAGGTTCGCCTGCTGGTCGGTGACGACGCCGGTGAGCTGCTGGCTCGCGGCGAGCAGTGCGCTCAGCTCGGTGCGCCGGTCACCGATGATCGTCGCCAGCGCGCGGACGTTCGCGAGCATGCCGGGCAGCACCGTCGGGACCCCCTGCAGCTGGGCGGCGAGGGTGTTCAGCGAGGTGCCGATCTGCCCGGCGTCGAGCCGGTCGAAGGTCACCGTGGCGTTGTCGAGCGCGGTCTGCAGGTCGTAGGGGACCTCGGTACGCTCCAGCGGGATCCGGTGGCCGGGCAGCTCTCCGTCGCCTGCCGGGCGCAGCTCCACGTAGCGGGCGCCGAGCAGCGTGGTGAGCTTGATGGCGGCGCCGGTGCCGGTGCCGAGCGGCACCCCGGAGTCGATGGCGAGCGTCACCAGCACCCGGTCCCCCGCCAGCCGGGTGGCGTCGACGGTGCCGACCGGGACGCCGGCGAGGGTCACCTGGTCGCCGGAGCTGATCCCGGCCGCCTGCGCGAACTCCGCCTCGTAGCGGGTGGTTCCGATGCCGATCCGGCTCCAGCCGACCGCCGCCGCGAGCACCGCGAGCAGCACCGCGACCGCGATCAGCCCGAGCACGCCGCGGCGGTGCTCCTCGAGCGGGCGCTTCCACGTCTTCGTCATCAGGTGGACCTACAGATCGGGGAGTACTTGGCCTGCCCGCCGGGAGTTGCCAGGTCGACCACGGTCGGGACCAGCGAGGAGAGCGCGGGCAGGATGGTGACGCCGAAGTTGCACAGATAGGTGTTCAGGTACGGCCCCTCCTGGCTCACCCTGGCCAGCCCCTTCAGCAACCCGGGCAGGTTGAAGCCGAGGTAGGCGAAGTTCTCCTTGTTCTCGGCGAAGTGCCTGGTGAAGCCGGGCTCGCGATTGAGCATGGACTCCAGTTCGGGCTGGATGCCGTCCATGGTGTCGGCCAGCCCGCCGGTGGTGACCGCCGCCTGGTCCAGCGCGCCGAACAGCTCGTCGCGGTGCCTGGTCAGCCCGTCCACGATGGCCCGCGACTGCCCCATCAGCGAGCCGATCTGGCCGGTCTGCAGCGCCAGGTTGCCGACCACCGCGTTCAGGTTGCCGATCACCGCGCCGAGCACCTGGTCCGGCCCGGCCAGCGACTCGGCCAGCGACGAGACCTGCTCCACCAGCAGCACCAGCGAGGTCCGGTCGCCCTGCAGCGCCTTGATCAGCGCGCCGGTGACATTGTCGACCTGCGCCGGATCCAGCCCGCCGAAGAGCGGCTCGAAGCCGTTGAGCAGTGCGGAGATGTCGAAGGATGGCTCGGTGCGCGCGAGCGGGATCTCCGCGCCGGGCGCGAGCACCGAGCCGTCGCCGAAGTCGGCGAGCGCGAGCCCGAGGTAGCGCTGCCCGATGACGTTCTGGTACGTGATGGCGGCCTTGGTGTTGCCGTAGAGCGTCTGGTCGTTCTCCACCCGGAACCGCACCCTGGCCCGCAGGCCGTCCAGCTCGATGCCGTCCACCCGGCCCACCCTGACCCCGGCCATCCGCACGTCGTCGCCGACGCGCAGGCCGCTGACGTCGCTGAAGACCGCCGAGTAGTCCTCGGTGTCGCCGTTGATGCCGCGATCGAGGGTCACGAAGGTGACCCAGATGAGCGCCATCGCGACGGCGACGAAGAGGCTGACCCCGATCAGCGGGCGGCGGTAGCTCATCGCGCACCGTCCGCGGGGAACGGGCCGTCGGCGACCAGCGGCGCCAGCAGCGATTCGGCGCCGGTGGGGTTGCCCTGCAGTGCCCGCTCGATCAGGTCCCTGATCTCCGGCGGCAGCTCGGGCGCGGCCGGCTGGTTCGCCGGGTCGAGCGCGGCGGGCACCGGCTCGATCGGGATGTCGGCGGGGGCGGTGCTGCAGCTCGGTGCGGCGATGTCGCCGTAGCGCGGGCAGTCGGCCCTGGTGTAGGGGGTGTGCGGGGTGAAGCGGAACTGGAACTTGCCGCGCCCGCGCGGGTTGTCGGCATTCCAGAACTCGGAGAACCAGAGCTCGGAGAGGCGCTTGATGCGCGCCGTGATCGGGCCGAAGGCCGGGGAGCCCTCGGCGAAGATGTCGATCACCGGCCCCATCTTCTGTGTGACGTCGACGATCTGGTCGGTGCGCCGATCCAGCGAACCGGCGAGCGTGCCGAAGGTGGCGTTGCCCGCGCCGAGCAACCCGGCCAGCTGGGCGTCCTGCTCGGCCAGGGTGCGCATGGGCAGCACCGCGTGGTGCAGGGCGTCGAGCAGGTCGGGGGCGGAGGTGTTCAGCCCGCGCACGGCCTCGGCGACCATGGTGAGCGTCGGCGGGCCGCCGTCCGGGGTGAGCAGCGCGTCGAACTCGGTGGTGATCCGGTTCAGCTGGGCACCGGCCTCGACCAGGTCGGCGCCGCGCCGGTCGGTCGCGCGCGCCACCGTGGCGAGGATGCCGACGGTGTTGCCGGTGCCGATCCGCGCGGTGCTGGCGATGATCTCGCGCAGCTTGGTCAGCGCGGTCTGCAGCTGCACGGTGGAGAGGCTGGTGTCCTGGGTGATCTCGGTATCCGGGCCGATCGCCGGGCCGGGGCCGTTGTCGACCAGCTGCACCGAGGAGACCGCGAAGACGTTGCTCGGCACCACCCTGGCCGTCACCGTGCTCGGAATCCCCTGCGCGGCAACGGGGTCGAGCTGGAGCAGCACCCGGTTCCCGGCGTCGCCGACGGCCGGGGTGACCCCGGCGACGATGCCGACCAGCATGCCGCGGAACTTGACGTCCGAGCGCGTCGGCAGCCCGTCGCCGAGTTGCGCGAGCACCGCCGTCACCTCCAGCTTCTCGTCGAAGCGGCCGGTGGACTTGAGCAGCAGCAGCGCCACCACCAGCGCGGTCGCCAGCACCAGCACCAGCCCGCGCAGCAGCAGCGCGGTGCCGGACGGCCCGCGGCCGTCCTTCTCGAACAGCACCGACATGACCTCAGCCTCCGAGCCGGGCGCTGGCGCCGATGCCCCACAGCGCGATCGTGAGTAGCAGGTTGACGATGATCATCAGCGAGATGGCGGCGCGCATGGCGCGGCCGGCCGCGATGCCGACCCCCTGCGGCCCGCCCGCGGCGTAGAAGCCGTAGTAGCACTGCACGGTGGTCGTGATGATCACGAAGACGATGGCCTTGAGCAGCGAGTACACGATGTCCGGGCCGTTCAGCACGAGCTGGAAGTAGTGCTGGTAGGTGCCGCGCGAGAGCCCGCCGGAGAGCCCGACCACCAGCTCGACCGCGATGTAGTTCACGGCGAGGCAGATGACGTAGAGCGGGACCATGGCGACGATCGAGGCGAGCAGCCTGGTGCTGACCAGGTACGGCATCGAGCGGATGCCCATCGACTCCATCGCCTCGATCTCCTCGGCGATCCCCATCGCGCCGAGCTGCGCGGTGAAGCGACAGCCCGCCTGCGCGGCGAAGGCGAGCGAGGCCATGATCGGCGCCAGCTCCCTGGTCGATGCGGTGGAGGCGATGAGCCCGATGGTCGGCTCCATGCCGAGCAGGTGCAGCGCGTTGTACCCCTCCAGCCCCACGATGGCGCCGCCCGCCGCGCCGAGCACGATGATCACCCCCGCGGTGCCGCCGCCGACGACGATCGAGCCGTTACCCCAGGTGATGTCGGAGAGGATGCGCAGGAACTCGCCGCGGTAGTGCCGCAGCATCACCGGGATCGAGCCGAGCGCGCGCACCAGGAAGCTGATCATGTGGCCGAGCCGCATGAACGAGACGCCGAACTGGCGCGAGGTGCGGAGCAGGGTGCGGGTGCCGATCGGGCGGTACGGCGCGGCCATCACAGCCCCGACCGCGGGAACAGGATCATGAACATCTGCGTGAACACGACGTTCACCACCATGAGCAGCAGGATCGACGACACCACCGTCGAGTTCACCGAGTTGGCGACGCCGGCCGGCCCGCCCTTGGTGCCGAGCCCCTTCTCGCAGGCCACCACCGCCACGATGGCGCCGTAGACCACCGCCTTGACCAGCGTGAGCCACAGGTCGCCGACGGTGGCGAAGGAGGCGAAGGTGGCCACGAAACTGCCGGGCGCGCCGCCCTGCACGAAGACGTTGAACAGGTACCCGGCCAGGAAGCCGACGAAGCAGACCACCCCGGTGAGCGAGACCCCGACCAGCACCGCGGCCGCCACCCGCGGCACGACCAGCCGCCGGATCACCGAGACGCCCATAACCTCCATGGCGTCCAGCTCGTCCCTGATCTTGCGGCTGCCGAGGTCGGCGCAGATCGCCGAGCCGACGGCCGAGGCCATGAGCAGCGCGGCCACCATCGGCGCGCCCTGCCTGATCACCGCGAGCCCGCTCGCCGCGCCGGCCAGCGAGGTGGCGCCGACCTGCCCGGCCAGCAGCCCGAACTGGATGGAGAGCGTCACGCCGATGGGCAGCGAGACGAAGATGGTCGGCAGCGCCGCCGCCGAGGCCATGAAGGCCGACTGCCTGACGAACTCGGCGAAGTTGAAGCGCCCGGTGACGATATCGGCGACCAGGTACTGGATGGCCCGGACGCCGAGCACGAACTGCCCGCCGACGGTCTCCAGCGCGGCCACCGGGTGCCGCTTCAGGTAACCGCGGCCCCAGTCGGTGACCTCCCGGGTCGCCGGCTTCGCGGCGGGGAGTTCACCGCCTGCGGGACCAGGGCTGAGCGTCATCGATGAACCTTCTGATCGGCGGCGGAAGAGTCGCTGAGAATCTCGTACTGCACTCTGCGAGAACCAACTGTTCCCATTGTGGGCGCTATCTCTCAGCGACGTCAAGAGTGGAATGCACGATTGAGAGAATTAGATTCTCCTCACACCATGCGTGTTTCACATCGGATATGTCGGAAAATGCGAAAGAGGGGCGACGGGGAATTTCCCGTCAACCCGGAAGGAATCGCAGAGCCGTCCCTCCGGATCAGATGCTGTGCACATGCATAGCATGCTTCGGGAAGAGGCGTCAATAGTGACAGCGGTCCGTTACTACGATACGAATTGATCCCACCACCAGGACTCCGGAAGGGAGCAGGCGGATGCCATCGCCCCGCCGTATCGGCGCCCCCGACGCCAAGAACCGCGGCGTCCTGCTGGAGGCCGCGCAGCAGCTGCTGCTCGACGAGGGTTGGGCGGCGGTGACCTCACGGCGCGTCGCCGAGCGCGCCGGACTCAAACCCCAGCTCGTGCATTATTACTTCCGCTCGATGGACGACCTCCTGCTGGAAATCTTCACCCGGCGCGCGGACGAGGGGCTCGTAATGCAGGCCGAGATGATGGAAACCTCCGCCCCGCTGCGCGCGCTCTGGGAATTCAGCATCGATCCCGCCGCGGTCCGTTTCACCATGGAGTTCGTCGGATTGTCGAATCACCGCCCGGCCATCCGGGCGGCGGTCGCCGATTACGCCGAGCGCTTCCGCACGATCCAGACCACCGCGCTGACCCGCATCCTCGCCGAGTACGGGCTGGACACCGAGCGCTTCCCGCCCGCCGCGATGGCGGTGCTCATGACGAGCGTCTCCCGGGTGGTGGTGCTGGAGCGCGCGCTCGGCATGTCCGGCGGGCACAGCGAGGCCCTCGAACTCGTCGAGCGGGAGATCGCCGAACTCGAGCGGGCAAGGGCAGCCAGCCCCGAGCCCGCGGGCTGACCGTCAGGCGGGCAGCAGGTCGCGCATCTCGGCCCGGTACCGCGGCGGCAGCAGCTCACCGGCGCCGAAGACCTCGGTCGGCGACACCTGCTCCCCCGCGCAGCCGGCGGCGGCGAGCGCACAGGACTTGAAGGCGCGCGCCGCGACGCTCACCCGGTGATAGGAGGGCGCGACCCGGCCCGCCAGCTCGCCGGGCAGGTCGTCACCCCAGACCGCGACCTCGGTGAGGCCGCGATCGAGACAGTCGAGCAGCTGCGCGCGGACCAGTGGCTCGACCCGGTAGGTCGCGGCGGAGACGGCCACCGCCATGGGCCAGATCTCGTGGATCGGCCCGGCCAGCGCCTGGCGCAGGTCGAGCACGGTGGCGCCGAGGATCTGCAGCGGCGCGACGTCGGCGGAGTCGGCGACAAGCACGGTCACCTCCCAGCCCGCCGCGGAGCGGTCGAAGAGCCAGCCGCCGGCGTTCCGGATGACGTCGGCGGCGTCCGGAGCGACCACCGCCAGCCGGTGCCGGAGCGGGTGCTCGCGGGCATGCGCCCGCCAGTGGGTGACGGAGTGGACGCCGGGGGCGGCGGATCGAGTAGCCATGGTTTCCATCCCGAGATCGCGAGAGTCGACACGGCGATCGCTCCGGGCGCCCGGCGGCGTCGGGACTGGGGGGACGCGGGGCTGCCGCACTACCCGGAACGAACTACCGACCACACCCTAGGACACACGCTTGTTCTCCCGCTGGAAAATGTGATTCTCTGTTCTCGAGAACGCTATGCGGTCGAGAAGGGGCTCCCATGCGCACGATTCCTCCCGAGCTGGCCCGCCACTACCGCGAGCAGGGCTGGTGGACCGGTGAGACGCTGGGCGAGTTGCTGGCGGGCGGGCTCGCCGCCGCGCCGGGCGCTGCGTTCCGGATCCACTCCGCGGAGCGGCCCTACGACGGCACCTTCGCCGAAGTGGAGCAGGTCGCGCGGCGGCTCGCGGCGGGGCTGCGCAGGCGCGGGGTCGGCCCGGGCGACGTGGTGGCCTTCCAGCTGCCGAACTGGATGGAGGCGGCGGCGACCTTCTGGGCCTCGGCCTTCCTCGGCGCCACCGTCGTCCCGGTGGTGCACTTCTACGGCCGCCGCGAGCTCGGCTACATCCTGGAGACGGTCCGGCCGAAGGTGTTCATCACGCTGGAGCGCTTCGGCAGCCTGGAGTTCCCGCCGGAGCCGTACGCGGGGGTGCCGATCACCGGCGTGGTCGGCCGCGGGTTCGACGACCTGCTCGACCCGGAGCCCATGCCAGGCGTGCTCGGCACCGACCCGGACGGCCCGGCGCTGATCGCCTTCACCTCCGGCACCACCAGGGCGCCCAAGGGCGTCGTGCACAGCCACAACACGCTCGTGCACGAGACCAGGCAGCTCGCCGCGTGGTACCCCGCCGACCGCGGCGACCAGCTCACCGCCGCCCCGGTCGGCCACTTCATCGGCATGGTGAACGCGCTGCTCATCCCGGTGCTCGACCGCAAGCCGATCCACCTCATCGACGTCTGGGACCCGGCCCGCATCCTCGGCTTGATGACGACGCACGGCATCACCGTCGGCGGCGGCGTGCCGTACTACGTCACCAGCCTGCTCGACCACCCCGAGCACACCCCCGCGCACCTGCCCGCCATGCGCTACGCCGGGCTCGGCGGCGCCGCGGTGCCCGCCGCGATCACCACCAGGCTGGCGAGCGCGGGGATCACGGTCTACCGCTCGTACGGCAGCACCGAGCACCCATCGATCACCGGCTCGCTGCACAGCGCGCCCGAGGAGAAACGGCTCTACACCGACGGCGACCCGCTGCCCGGCGTCGAGCTCCGGCTGGCCGCGGACGGCGAGATCATCAGCCGCGGCCCCGACCTCTGCCTCGGCTACGTCGACCCGGAGCTGACCGCGACCGCCTTCGACGCCGACGGCTGGTACCACACCGGCGACATCGGCGTGCTGGACGCGGACGGCTACCTGACCATCACCGACCGCAAATCCGACATCATCATCCGCGGCGGCGAGAACATCAGCGCGCTCGAGGTCGAGGAGCTGCTGCTGACGCTGCCCGGGGTGGCCGAGGCGGTCGCGGTGGCGGTGCCCGACCCCCGGCTCGGCGAGCGCGCGGCCGCGGTGCTGCGGCTGCTGCCCGGGCACACCGCGCCCGACCTGGAGGCCCTGCGCGCGCACTTCGCCGCGGCCGGTGTGGCCAAGCAGAAGTGGCCGGAGCAGGTGCACGTCGTCGCGGATTTCCCGCGCACGCCCAGCGGCAAGATCCAGAAATACGTGGTCCGCCGGGAACTCGCCGCCACTCAGGACGTTGCGGCTCGCTCCTGAAGAGAATATCATTCTCGCTAGACGACAAGGAGGATTCCATGAGCAAAGTAGACCTGCCGTATCAGCTCTTCGACGCGGACAACCACCTCTACGAGACGAAGGAAGCGCTGACCCGGTACCTGCCGGAGCAGTACAAGGGCGCGATCCAGTACGTCGAGATCAACGGCCGCACCAAGATCGCGGTGCTCGGCCAGATCAGCGAGTACATCCCGAACCCCACGTTCGAGGTCGTCGCGCGCCCCGGCGCCATGGAGGACTACTTCAAGCACGGCAACCCCGAGGGCAAGAGCCGCAGGGAGATCTTCGGCAAGTCCATGAAGGCGATCGACGCCTTCCGCGACCCGATCGCCCGGCTCAAGGTCATGGACGATCTGCAGCTGCAGCGCGCGCTGATGTTCCCGACCCTGGCCAGCCTGATCGAAGAGCGGATGCGGCACCACCCGGAGCTGATCCACGCGGTGGTCGAGTCGCTGAACCGCTGGATGCTGGACGACTGGGGCCAGGACGGCGCCTTCGTGCACTCGGACCGGATCTTCACCATCCCGGTGATCACCCTGCCCATCGTGGAGCGCGCGATCGCCGAGCTGAACTGGGCCGTCGTCGAGCACGGCGCCAAGGCCATCCTGGTGCGCCCGGCGCCGGTGCCGGGCTACAAGGGCATGCGCTCGTTCGCGCTGCCGGAGTTCGACCCGTTCTGGAAGCGCGTGGTCGAGCTGGACGTGCTGGTCACCATGCACTCCTCGGACAGCGGCTACTCGCGCTACGACGCCGAGTGGGAGGGGAACAGCCTGGAGATGCTGCCCTTCCAGACCAACACCTTCGCCATGACCAACCAGTGGCGGCCGGTCACCGACGCGGTGGCCTCCTGGGTCTGCCACGGCGCGCTGAACCGCTTCCCCGACCTCAAGATCGCGGTCATCGAGAACGGCTCGGCCTGGCTGGAGCCGCTGCTGCAGCAGCTCTCCGACGTGTACAAGAAGGCGCCGGAGGGGTTCGGCTTCCGGCACCCGGTCGAGGCGCTCAAGCAGAGCCTCTACGTCTCCCCGTTCTGGGAGGAGGACCTGGTCCGGCTCTCCGACGTGATGGGCGCCGACCACGTGCTCTTCGGCTCGGACTGGCCGCACCCGGAGGGGCTGGCCGAGCCGGCCCGCTACATCCACGAGATCAAGGACATGAAGCTGGAGCACCAGGCAGGCATCATGGGCGGCAACCTGGCCCGGCTGCTCAAGGTCTAGAACCCATCATGACCTGGGAGTCCATCCCACAGATGGTGCTCTCCGCCGCCGACCGCTTCGGTTCGTCCGAGGCGGTCGTCGACGGTGAGCTGCGGTGGAGCTACACCGAGCTCGCGGAGCGGGTGCGCCGGGCCGCGGGCGCCTTCGCCGCGTTCGGCATCGAGAAGGGCGATCGGGCCGCGGTCTGGGCGCCCAATTCCGCCGAGTGGATCGTCGCCGCCTTCGGGCTGATGGCCGCGGGCGGCGTGCTGGTTCCGGTGAACACCCGGTTCAAGGCGGAGGAGGCGCAGGACGTCATCCGGCGCAGCGGGGCGAAGGCGGTGCTGGTGCAGCAGGGTTTCCAGGGCACCGAGTACACCGCCGACGTGCCGGTGCTCGATCTGAAGTCGGAGTTCCTCGGCAGCGGGGAGCCGTTCGAGCGCCCGGTGGCCGGCACCGACATCGCCGACATCATCTTCACCTCCGGCACCACCGGCCGCCCCAAGGGCGCGCTGATGAACCACGCGCAGACGCTGCGGCTCTACGCGGAGTGGTGCGACCTCGCCGACCTGCGCGAGGGTGACCGGTACCTGATCGTCAACCCGTTCTTCCACACCTTCGGGCTCAAGGCCGGGCTGGTCGCCTCGCTCATCCGCGGCGCCACCATCCTGCCGGTGCCGGTCTTCGACGTGGACACCGTGCTCGACCTGGTCGAGCGCGAGCGGATCACCATGCTGCCCGGCCCGCCCACGCTGTACCACTCGCTGCTCGCGGCGAAGGGCACCCGCGACCTCTCCTCGCTGCGGGCCGCCGTCACCGGCGCGGCCGACATCCCGGTGGAGCTCATCCGCCGGGTGCGCGAGGAGCTGCCGTTCCGGTCGATCATGACCGGGTACGGCCTCACCGAGGCGGGCACCGCGACAGCGTCCCGCCCCGGCGACACCTTCGAGCAGATCGCCACCACCGTCGGGCAGCCGTGCGACGGGATCGAGGTGCGGATCGCGGACGACGGCGAGGTGCTCGTCCGCGGCTACAGCGTCATGCAGGGGTACCTGGACGATCCCGAGGCCACGGCCGAGGCGATCGACCCTGAGGGCTGGCTGCACACCGGTGACCTGGGCGAACTGGATCCGGAGGGCCGGCTGCGGATCGTCGGGCGGAAGAAGGACATGTTCATCGTCGGCGGCTTCAACGCCTACCCGGCCGAGATCGAGGGGTTCCTGCTCGAGCACCCCGCGGTGGCGCAGGCCGCCGTGGTCGGGGTGGCCGACGAGCGGCTCGGGCAGGTCGGGCGGGCCTACGTGGTGCCGTCGGCGCCGCTCACCGAAACCGAGCTGATCGGCTGGAGCCGGGATCGGATGGCCGGCTACAAGGTGCCGCGCTCGATCCGCTTCCTGGACGCACTGCCGCTCAACGCCACCGGCAAGGTGATGAAGGACCAGCTGCGCTGAGTCCGTCCCCGGCGCGTTCCTCCGAACACCCCCACGTGCGCCCGGGGCGGGCCCGCCGCGGCTCGGGCGAGCACGGCGCCCGGCGCACGGCCACGCGCCGGGCGCCGTGCTCGCGCCCCGACCTGGAAAGGTTCCCCCCATGATCGAATTTCCCGATTTCGACGCGCTCCGCGCCGCCGTCGGCACCGAGCTCGGCGGCAGCGACTGGATCGAGATCGACCAGGCGCGGATCGACCGGTTCGCCGAGGCGACCGGGGATCACCAGTGGATCCACGTGGACGCCGAGCGGGCCGCCGCAGGACCCTACGGGCGCACCATCGCGCACGGGTTCCTCACGCTCGCGCTGCTCGCGCCGATCGCGCAGCAGGTGATGGCGGTGCGGTCGGCGCGGATGGCGATCAACTACGGGCTGGACAAGGTGCGGTTCATCGACCCGGTGCCGGTAGGGAGCAGGCTGCGCGGGACGGTCACGCTCACCGCGGTCACCGACGTCGCCGGTGGGGTGCAGGCGGCGCGGACCGTCACCATCGCCGCCGAGGGTGCGGCGAAGCCGGCCTGTGTCGCCCAGCACCTGGTGCGCTACCTGAGCTGATCGCTCGCGCGGCCCGGCCGCGGCTCAGGGACCGGGTGCCGACCGCTCGAGCGAGACCGGCGTGAGCACCCCGATGCCGCGGACATCGGTGGGATCGCCGGGGATGAGGCAGAACTCGGAGGCACCCGCGAGGGCTTCGGCCAGCGCCGGGTCGACGAGGACGGTATCGGGCCGGGCGAGCGCGGTGAGCCGGCTGGCCAGGTTCACCGTGGTGCCGAAGACGTCGCCGAGCTGGTGGATGACCGGGCCCCAGGCGGCGCCGACGCGCAGCCCGGGGATGTCCGGGTCGGCGGCGAAGGCGCGGATCAGCCCGGTGCCGATCTCCGCCAGCGCGGCGGGAGTGTCGGCGGTGAACAGGATCTCGTCGCCGAGCAGCTTCACGACGCTGCCGCCCGCCGCGGCGACCACGTCGATCGAGCGGTGCTCGAACCGCGCCACCACCCGGACCAGATCACCGGCCCGGCGATCGCGGCTGAGCTCGGTGAAGCCGACGACGTCGGCGAAGCCGACCCCGCTGTCCCTTCCCGCGGGCGGGTCGGCCGCCGGGTCGAGCACGTGCAGGGCGTCCTCCAGCCGCCGCCGCCAGAGCTGGCCGAGCAGCCACTGCACCTCCGGCATCCGCTCGGCCAGCGCGGAGACGGTGTCGACGGTCTGCGGGGCGCGCTGCATCTGCCCGGCCACGATGTCGACCTGCAGCCGGGCCAGCTGCGCGATGGCCCTGGCCAGGACGCCGGTCAGCTGCAGCGCCTCGGCCTCGTCGACCATCCCCTCGTCGACGTAGCCGGTGAGCAGCCGCAGCAGGCGGACATCCGACGGCGCGAAGTCGGGGGTGCTGTCGTCCACCGCCGGGTAGCCGAGGGCGCGCAGGAACCTGCGGGCCCTGGCGGGCGGGATGCCGGCGACCTCCGCCGCGCGGTCGGCGGTGTACCGGCGGGGTTCGCCGAACGCCACCGGCCCCGCGGCCTCCCGCCCCGCGCCGCGCGCGACGGCGTCCGCGACCGCCCGGACCGCGTCGAACTCGGCATCAGCCACACCGGATCGCGGTCGCGCCGGCATCGTGGTGGCAGCGAGCACGTCCGGATCCGCTCCCGGCACACCGAGCGCAGGTTGCGCTACGCGCGTCGTGACGTCGGCGGGCACGCAGGCATCCGCTCCCGCCACACCAGGCCGAGACTGCGCTGCCTGCGTCGGGACTTCGGCGGGCGCGCCGGAGCCGGTGCCCGGTTCGGGCGAATCACTCACTCCCCCACCCCCCGGCCGTCAGGCGGGGCGCGCGACGGCGGGGGCGGCCGGGCAGGCGGCGGGGGCGAGCTCGCGCGCCACCGCGGCGAAACCGCCCGCGCCGCGGACGTTCCCGTGCGGGCGCACCCCGCGCGCGACGGGGCAGGCGAAGACGTCACCGACGGCGTCGACCAGGCAGATGTCGCGGCCCGCGCCGCACTCCTCGGCGAGATCGCCGGTGGGGTGCACGCCGAACCGCACCCGCTCGGGGTGCTCGGCGGCCCAGGCGGCGACGGCCCTGCGCTGCGCGGCGTCCGGCGCGGCCTCGGGCGGCCGGTCGCCGGTGAGGCGCAGCCCGGCGCCGAAGATCCCGGCGACGGCGAGCAGCGCGTCCAGCCGCTCGGCGCTGTGCCGGGTGAGCGGCACCGCGACCTCGAACTCGTAGACCCCGGCGGAGGCGAGCAGCTCCATGGCGCGCACGCTCGCCCGGTAGGCGCCGGGGCCGCGCACGGCGTCGTCGGCCGCCTCGGTCGGCGCGGCCAGCGCGACCCGCGCGGTGCGCCGGTGGTCGCCGGCGAGCTGCCTGGCCAGCGCGGGGGTGACCCCGGTGCCGTCGGTGTGGAAGGCGAAGCCGAGCCCGATGGCGCTCGCGTGCGCGGCGAGCTCGGGGAAGTCGGCGCGGCCGGTGGGCTCGCCGCCGGAGACCTCGACGGTGACCACGGCGAGCCGGGCGAATTCGTCGAGCAGGGCCAGGCTTTCGGCGGTGTCGAGCGCGCGCGGCGCGCCCGGAGCGGGCAGCCGATACGGCCCGGAGCGGGGGTAGCGCGGCGCGAGCTCCCAGACGACGGTAGCCGGTGCGGTCATGCCGACCTCCTCGTGAGAATTACATTCTCCACATAGGATAATCCTGCTTCCGCAGCAGAACAAGGGCTTGGCGGGGTCACGGACCATCGACCCGGCGTTTCCCCTGCGGTATCCTCGAGCCAGGTGTGAGAGTGCCGTTCTCTTGTTCGAAGATCGACCATCTCGGCACAGTCCACGACAGAGCGAGGAGTCCCGTGAACACCGACGACCTGATTCTGGTGAGCATCGACGACCATGTCGTCGAGCCGCTCGACATGTTCGACAACCACGTGCCGCGCAAGTTCGCGGAGTACGTCCCCAAGGTCGTCCCCAACGACAAGGGCATCGACCAGTGGATCTACCGCGACCGCCCGACCGGCGTCGCGGGGCTGAACGCCGTGGTCACCTGGCCAGCCGAGGAGTGGGGGCGGGACCCGGCGGGCTACGCCGAGATGCGCCCCGCCGTCTGGGACGTGCACGCCAGGGTGCGTGACATGGACGTCAACGGCGTCCTCGCCTCCATGTGCTTCCCGACCTTCACCGGGTTCAGCGCGGGCCACCTGAGCCGCGGCGGCCAGGACGAGATCACCGTCGCCATGATCGAGGCCTACAACAACTGGCACATCGAGGACTGGGCGGGCGCCTACCCGGGCCGCTTCATCCCGATCGGCATCCTGCCCATGTGGGATCCGCAGCTCGCGGTGGCCGAGATCGAGCGGCTCGCGAGCCGCGGCTGCCACTCGGTGACCATGCCCGAGCTGCCGCACATCGACGGCCTGCCCAGCTACCACGACGGCGAGTACTGGGCGCCGGTCTTCAACGCGCTGCAGGACAACGACACCGTGATGAACCTGCACATCGGGCAGGGCTTCGGCGTGCTGCGGCTGGCGCCGGACGCGCCGATCGACAACCTCATGGTGCTGGCGCCGAGCATCTCGCTGATCGCCGCGCAGGACCTGCTGTGGGGCCCCGCCTTCCGGAAGTTCCCCAAGCTCAAGGTGGCGCTCTCCGAGGGCGGCGTCGGCTGGATCCCGTTCTTCCTGGACCGCTCCGACCGGCACTACACCAACCAGCGCTGGCTGCGCCGCGACTTCGGCGGCAAGATGCCGAGCGAGGTCTTCCGGGAGCACGTGCTCGCCTGCTACGTCACCGACCGGACCGCGCTGAAGTCCAGGCACGACATCGGGATCGACAACATCGCCTGGGAGTGCGACTACCCGCACTCGGACTCGATCTGGCCGAACGCGCCCGAGTTCGTGCTCGAGGAGCTGAACGCGGCGGGCGCGTCGGACACCGATATTCACAAGATCACCTGGGAGAACGCCTGCAGGCACTTCAACTGGGACCCCTTCCAGCACATCTCGCGTGCGGACGGCACGGTCGGCGCGCTGCGCGCCACCGCCACCGACGTGGACATCTCGACCACCTCGCGCGCCGCGTACGCCGCCGCCTACGCCGCCAAGGCCGGGTGACGCGGTGCCCGCTCGGCTGATGGTGTTCGCGACCCCGAAGGATGGGCGCGACGAGGAGTACAACCGCTGGTACACCGAGGTGCACATCCCGGAGATGCTCGCCATCCCCGGCGTGGTCGCCGCCGAACGGCACCGGCTCGTGCGCGGTGGTCCGGACGAGGGGCGCTACCTCTCGGTCTTCACGCTGGAGGGTGATCCGACCGCCGTGGTCGCGGAGCTCGGGGCGCGGGCCAAGGACGGGCGGATGGCGGTGACCGACGCCGCCGACCCCGCGCGGACGCGGCTCACCGTCTGGGAGGAACTCTGATCGATCGGCACGAGCCCGGCACCTTTCGGTGCCGGGCTCGTTCCGTGCAGGGGGAGATTTCCGGCCTGCGGCCGGACCGCAGCGCGACAGCCGCCCGGTGCGCACGGGGCTACGACCGCCCCGGCCCCCGGAGGATCGTGACCGCTACGACCGCCCGCCCCGGCCCCCGGAGAATCGTGACCACTACGACCGCCCCGGCCCCTCGAGGATCGTGACCGCTACGACCGCCCCGGCCCCTCGAGGATCGTGACAGCGGCTACCGCGGTCGGCCCACCCAGGTTGTGCGCCAGGCCGATCCGGGCGCCGTCGACCTGGTTGACGGCGGTCCCGCGCAGCTGCTCGAAGAGCTCGACGCACTGGGCGACGCCGGTGGCGCCCGGCGGGTGGCCCTTGCACTTGAGCCCACCGCTGGGGTTGACCGGGAGCGCGCCGCCGACCGATGTCACCCCGGCCTCGAGCAGCTTGTACCCCTCGTGCCGCTCGGCGAAGCCCAGGTCCTCGTAGCTCATGAGCTCGATGCCGGTGAAGTAGTCGTGCACCTCGGCGACGTCGATGTCGGACGGCCCGAGCCCGGCCATGTCGAAGGCGCGGCGCGCGGCGCGCACGGTGGCCTGGAAGGTGGTGAGGTCGGCGCGGTGCTGGTGCATGACGGTGTCCAGCCCGAGCCCGACCCCGCGCACCCAGACGGGGGCGTCGGTGTAGCGGTCGACCACGTCCTCGGCGGCGAGGATGAGCGCGGCGGCGCCGTCGCTCTGCGGCACGCAGTCGTAGACGCCGAAGGGCTCGGCGACGATCGGCGCCGCCAGCGCCTGCTCCACGCTGATCTCGAAGCGCAGCCGCGCCTTCGGGTTCGTCGCGCCGTGCCGGTGGTTCTTCACCGCGACCATGGCGAGGTGCTCGCGGGTAGCGGGCGATTCGTACAGGTACCGGTTGACGTGCAGCGCGAACCCGGCGGGGGCGAAGAGCCCGAGCTGGTAGTCCCAGGAGCGGTGCCGCGTCATCGACTCCCACTCGCGCAGCATGTCCTTCTCGGCGGTCTCGCGCAGCTTGTCCGCGCCGATCACCAGTGCCACGTCCACCGCGCCGGCGGCGATGGCGTAGAGCGCGTTGCGCACCGCGTCGTTGCCGGTGGCGCAGGAGTTCTCGACGTGCGTCACCGGCAGGTCGGGCACGCCGAGCGAGTCGGCGAGCACGCCGGCGGGGAAGCCGTCGGTGGTGCGCAGCGCGCCGAACCAGGCGGCCTCGATGTCGGTGAGCCGCACACCCTTGTCCACCGATGCCGCGCACTCGGCGAAGGCCATGGGCAGCAGATCCTGGATGCCGAGCGCGTAGTGCTCGGCGAACGGCGTCATCCCGGCGCCGACGACGGCGACCCTTCTCATGAGTTCTCCGTTTCCGGTTCGAAGGCGTACCCGTAGTCCGGCACGCCGGAGCGCTCCGCGACCCGGCGCAGCACCATCCGCCCGCGCACCCCGATGGCGGCGGTGCCCGCGTCGGCGCCGGTGACCTTGGCGAGCGCACGCACCCCGACCCCGTCGAGCTCGACGATGACCAGCGAGTACGGGCTCTTCAGCCCGGGCACCGGCATCCGGACGGTGGTCTCCGCGTACACGGCTCCGGTACGCGGCAGCGGGACGAGGGTGTAGTCGGTGGCGAGCGTGCCGTCGGCGCCGAGGCGGTAGCGCGGCGGGAAGTCCAGCTCGTCGCTGCCCGGGTGGCTGCCCGCCTCCCAGCGCACCTTGGCCTCGAAGGCGCGGTCGTAGGCGGCGAGCGAGATCGGCAGGTCGGCGCCGGGTTCGAAGGTGCCGTCCGATGGCGGCCGGGCGGGCGGCTCCACCCGCTTCAGCGCGACCGGGCCCGGCACGACGGTCACCCCGGAGAGGCTGGCCTGCTCGACGCCGACCAGCAGCCCGGCCGCGTCCCACTCGACCATGGTGGCGAGCGCGAAGAGCGCGGCGGAGGCGCCGAGCGTCGGCACCTGCGGCGGCGGGGTCTGGCAGAGCGCGGTGGCCTGCTTGTGGTCGACCCCGGCCACCGCGACCGGGGTATCCAGCCAGGCCGCGGAGAGCGAGGCGGCGAGGCCGCGCTCGCGCAGCAGCCGGGGATCGCCGTAGTCGTGCACGCCCGCGTCGTTGCGGGTGCGCACCGGCAGGCTGCGGGAGACCCGCGCCGTGGTGCGCACCTGCGCACCGTCCCGATCGGAGAGCCAGGCCGCCGCCGCGCCGGCGGGTTCCAGGTCGACCCCGATGACGAGGGTGCGCGGGCGGGCCGAGCTCAGCGCGTCCAGCGTGGCGGGGGCGCCGCCGAGCCGCTCGATCACCTCGAGTTCGGGGTCGAGCCCGAGCCCGGCCAGCAGCACCGCCGCGTTGCTGCTGCCGACCAGCGGCAGCTCGCGGCTGACCAGGACGACCCGCTCGACCGGTTCGCCGCCCGCCAGCGCGGCGCGCCCGGCCTCGACGGCGAGCGTCACGGCGTCCTCGTCGTCGCCGGCGACCCGGTCGTGGCGATCCCCCCAGCACGGCAGGTACGTCCCCATCGACGCGACGTGCGGCATGATCAGCTCCTCTCCGGCCTCAGGAGACCGCGCCCGCGGTCTTCAGCGCGATGATCCGATCCCAGTCGAAGCCGAGCTCGAGCAGGACCTCTTCGGTCTGGGCCGCGAACTCCGGGCCGGGCCGCAGCTCCGGCGCGGCCACGTCGAACTGCACCGGGCTGGAGACCAGCTGCAGCTCGCCCGCGGGCAGCACGTACTCGTTGGCCCGGATCTGCCCGTCGGAGAGCAGCTGCTGCGAATCCTGCACCGGCGCCCACGGCCCGGCGAGCGTGGCGAAGCGCTCGGTCCACTCGGCCAGCGTGCGCGCGCCGATCGCCTCGCGCAGGATGGCGACGCCCGCCGCGGTGTTCTCCGCGATGGCGGCGGCGTCCGCGAAGCGCGGGTCGTCGGCCAGCTCCGGGCGGTCGATGTGCCGGGCCACGTCGGCCCAGAACTTCCCCGGCTGCAGCATGACGAAGGAGAGGAACCGGCCGTCCGAGGTGGCGTAGAGCCCGGAGAGCGGGTTCGTCGGCGCGCCGTGCGTTCCCGGCTTCGGCGCCACCATCGGCTGCTTGCCGTGCGCCGAGAGCGCGATGGTGTGGCCGAGCGCCCAGAGCCCGCTGCCGAGCAGCGAGACGTCGACCACCGAGGTCTCGCCGGTGCGCTCGCGCTTGAGCAGCGCGGCCGCGATCCCGCCTGCCAGGTTGGTGCCGGAGATGGTGTCGCCGAAGGCGGGGCCGGGCGGCTGGATCATGCCGTCGGTGCCGGGCGGGGTGATGGTGGCGGCGACGCCGCCGCGGCACCAGAAGGCGGTCATGTCGTACCCGCCGCGCACCGACTCGGTGCCGCGCGGGCCGAGCGCGCTGCCCCTGGCGTAGACGATCGACGGATTCACCGCGCGGATGTCGTCCACGTCGATGCCGAACTTGCTGCGCGCCGAGGGCAGGAAGCTGGTCAGGAAGACGTCGGCGCCCTTGGCCAGCTCCAGGATCACCTCGCGCCCCTCGGCCACCGACATGTCGATCCCGACGCTGCGCTTGCCGCGGTTGGCGTGTTCGACATTGGGGTTCGGGTCGCCCTCCACGGTGAAGGCGCCGACCCGGCGCAGCCCGCGCTGCGGGTCGCCCGAGACCGCGTGCTCCACCTTCACCACGTCGGCGCCCCAGTCGGAGAGCACCGCGCCCGCCGAGGGGACGAAGCCGTACATGGCGACCTCGAGCACCTTGATGCCCGCGAGCGGCCCGCTCACGGGAGCACCTCGGCGAGGGTCTTGAGCTGCAGGAACTCCTCCAGCCCGACCCGGCCCATCTCGCGGCCGATGCCGGACTGCTTGTACCCGCCGAACGGCGCGTCCGGGGCGAAGTAGTTGCCGCCGTTGATGCTGAAGGTGCCGGTGCGGATCCGCCGCGCGATCGCCTTGGCCCGCTCGGAGTCGGCGCCGAAGACCGCGCCGGAGAGGCCGTAGATGGAGTTGTTGGCGATCCGGACGGCGTCGTCGTCATCGTCGTACGGGATGAGCGCCAGGACCGGGCCGAAGACCTCCTCCTGCGCGATCTCGCTGTCCGGGTCGACGTTCGCCAGCAGCGTCGGCGCGTAGAAGAAGCCGGGGTTCAGCTTCTCGCCGCCGGTCACCAGGGTGGCGCCCGCCTCGACCGCGCGCTTGACCAGCCCGTCCACCTTCTCCCGCTGCTGCTCGCTGATCAGCGGGCCCATGTAGGTGGCCGGGTCGTTCGGGTCGCCGTGCTTGACGTGCGCGAAGTTCCCGGCCACCAGCTCCGCCATCCGGTCGTGGTCCTTGCGCGGGACCAGCAGCCTGGTGGTGAGCGCGCAGCCCTGGCCCGCGTGCGTCACGATGCTGAACGAGGCGAACATGGCGGCGAGCGAGAAGTCCGCGTCGTCCAGCACGATCGCGGCGGACTTGCCGCCGAGCTCCAGGAACACCTTCTTGAGCGTGCCGCTGGCCGCGGCCATGATCTGCCGCCCGACCGGGGTGGAGCCGGTGAAGGTGACCACGTCCACGTCCGGGTGCGTGGTCATCCGCTTGCCGACCTCGACGTCGGAGGAGGCGAGGACGTTCACCACGCCCGCCGGGATGTCGGTGTGGTTCGCGATGATCTCGCCGATCGCGAGGGTGGCCAGCGGGGTGTCCGGCGCGCCCTTGAGCACGACGGTGCAGCCCGCGGCGAGCGACGGCGCGAGCTTGGCGAAGGCCAGCTGGTGCGGGTAGTTGTAGGCGGCGATGGCGGCGACGACGCCCGCCGCCTCCTTCTCCACCCAGCGGTGGTGCTGCTGGCCGCGGACCTCGACATTGCCGAGATCCTCGGTGAAGTCGTAGGTCTTCAACAGGTCCGCGTAGTAGCGGACGATCTCGATCGGCGTCTCCAGCTGGTTCGCGTGCGTGAGCGCCTTGGTGGCGCCCACCTCGGCGATGGTCAGCGCGCGCAGCTCCTCGAGATTCGCGCGCAGCGCCGTGTGCAGCTGGTCGAGGCAGTGCGCCCGGAACTCCGCGTTCGTGGCCCAATCGGTCTCGTCGAAGGCGCGCCGCGCGGCGGCGACCGCCGCGTCCACCTCGGCCACCCCGGCCTCCGGGGCGTAGCCGTAGATCTCGCCGGTGGCCGGGTCGAGCGAGGCGAGTGTCCGCCCGGTCTCGACCAGCTGCCCATCGATCAGCAGCCGGCGCGCCACTGCGACCGCCTGTTCCTGCGTTGACATCCGGTCTCCTCGCTACTGGAAAGCACATTCTCTCTTGGCGAGAATGATACATTCAGCACAGCGGGCCGTGGCAACTATCGCCGATCGGGATGCTCACCAGTCTTGCGAAACCGGACACCGCGAGAGTACCGTTCTCACATCCGAAAAGGAGATTCTTGTGTCGCACACTACACCCGGGGGTCGCGCGTGAGAACCGCTGTGGTCACCGGAGGCGCGTCCGGTATCGGCCTCGGCATCGCGGAGCGGCTGCGGAGCGACGGCTACCGGGTCGCCACCCTCGATCTCGCCCCCGCCGAGGACGACAAGCTCGGCTTCAAGGCCGACGTCACCAAGCCGGAGGAGATCGCCGCCGCGCTGGAGACGATCCGCGCCGAGCTGGGGCCGGTCACCGTGCTGGTGAACTCGGCCGGGCTGGAGGGCTTCGAGAAGTTCAAGAACCTCACCTTCGAAACATGGAAGCGCGTCGTCGATGTGAACCTGCACGGCGTCTTCCACTGCGTGCAGGCGGTGCTGCCGGACATGCTCGAGCAGCGCTGGGGCCGGATCGTCAACATCTCCTCCTCCAGCACGCACTCGGGCCAGCCGTTCATGACGCACTACGTGGCGGCCAAGTCGGCGGTCAACGGGCTCACCAAGGCGCTGGCGCTGGAGCTCGGCCCCAACGGCATCACCGTGAACGCGGTGCCGCCCGGCTTCATCGACACCCCGATGCTGCGCAAGAACGAGGACGGCGGGCGCCTCGGCGGCACCGTCGAGGACCACATCAAGCGAACCCCGGTGCGCCGCATCGGGACCCCGGCGGACATCGCCGCGGCCTGCGCCTTCCTGATCTCCGAGGAGGCCGGCTACATCACCGGCCAGATCCTCGGGGTCAACGGCGGCCGGAACACCTGAGCAAGATCGAACGAGAGGAATTCCCGTGGGACGTGTAGAGGGCAAGGTCGCCTTCGTCACCGGTGCGGCCCGCGGCCAGGGCCGCAGCCACGCCGTCCGGCTGGCGGAGGAGGGCGCCGACATCGTCGCCATCGACATCTGCCACGACATCGACACCATCGGCTACCCGATGGCCACCCGCGAGGACCTGGACGAGACCGCGCGGCTGGTCGAGAAGACCGGCCGCCGGATCATCGCCGAGCAGGCCGATGTGCGCGACGCGCCGCGGCTGCGCGAGGTGGTCGCCACCGCGATGGCCGAGTTCGGCAGGCTGGACATCGTGGTGGCCCAGGCCGGGATCGCCGGGATGAAGGGCCAGCCGCAGTGGCAGGCCTGGTCGGACGTCATCGACACCAACCTGATCGGCGTCATCAACACCATCCAGGCGTCGCTGCCGCACCTGAAGGCGGGCGCCTCGATCATCGCCACCGGCTCGGTGGCGGCGCTGATGGACATCGGCAAGGTGGACCAGCCGGGCAAGGACCCGGGCGGCATCGCCTACGTGGTGGCCAAGCGCGGGCTGGCGCAGTACGTGCACCAGCTGGCGCTGCACATCTCGGTGCAGAACATCCGCGCCAACGTCATCCACCCGACCAACTGCAACACCCCCATGCTGCAGAGCGAGCCCATGTACCGCTCGTTCCGCCCCGATCTGGAGCACCCGACCCGCGCCGACGCCGAGCCAGCCTTCGGCGTCCAGCAGGCCATGCCGATCCCCTACGTCGAACCAGGGGACATCAGCGACGCCGTGCTCTTCCTTGCCTCCGAGGAGGCTCGCTTCATCACCGGTACGCAGCTGCGCGTCGACGCGGGCGGCTACCTGAAGTGGTACGACTACCACATCTGAGAGGGAGAAACACCGTGAAGGTCCAGGTCGATCAGGATCGCTGCCAGGGGCACACATTGTGCGCCATGATCGCCCCGCAGTCGTTCGAGCTCAGTGATATCGACGGCCACTCCACCCCGGTGGCCGAGCAGGTCCCCGGGGACCAGGCGGAGCAGGTCCGCGAGGCCGCGCACTCCTGCCCCGAGCGCGCGATCTCCGTCGCGGAATAGGAGGCGGCCCATGACCACCGGCGAGAACACGAGCCACCGGCAGCCTCGATTCCACTTCGACCGGTTCGCACCCGAGTACCGGGAGAAGTTCCAGGACATCACCGAGGAGATGCAGGGCGCGTGCCCGCTCGCCTGGACCGACACCTACGACGGCCACTGGGTGGCGGCGGGCAACCGCGAGGTGTTCGAGCTCGCGCGCTGCCCGCACGTGTCGAACGACCACGATCCGCACGGCGTGCGCAAGGGGTACCGGGGCATCTCCATCCCGCCCGCCCCGCGCGCCCGCGGCATCCGCGGCGGCATCCTGGAGATGGACGAGCCGGAGCACCGCGAGCTGCGCTCCGCGCTCAACCCGTACCTCTCCCCCGCCGCGGTGAAGCGCTGGATCCCGTTCGTGGACGAGGTGGTGCGCGCCGCCATCGACGAGCACATCGAGAGCGGCCGCATCGATTTCGTGGACGAGCTGGCGAATGTGGTGCCCGCCGTGCTCACCCTCGGCATGCTCGGCGTCCCGCTGGCCAAGTGGACCATCTACAACGAGCCGGTGCACGCCGCCGTCTACACCCCGCCGGACTCCCCCGACTATCCGCGGGTCGCGGAGATGCACCGCGCCCTCGGCATCGACCTGCTCACCAACCTGGCCGAGATCAAGCAGAACCCGCGGCCGGGGCTGATCCACGCGGTCGCGGCCGCGCAGGTGAACGGCGAGCCGCTGCCGGACATGGAGATCCTGGGCATGCTCAGCCTGCTCATCGGCGGCGGCTTCGACACCACCACCGCGCTCACCGCGCACGCGCTGGAGTGGCTCTCGGAGAACCCGGAGCAGCGGGCCGAGCTGAGCCGGGAGCGTGACGTGCTGCTGGACTCCGCCACCGAGGAGTTCCTGCGCTACTACACCCCCGCCCCCGGCGACGGCCGCACCGTCGCCGAGGACTTCGACGCGGCGGGCGCCTCCTTCAAGGAGGGCGAGCGGCTGTGGCTCTCCTGGGCCATGGCCAACCGCGACCCGGCCGTCTTCGAGGACCCGGAGCAGGTGGTGCTGGACCGCAAGGGCAACCGGCACTACAGCTTCGGGCTCGGCATCCACCGCTGCATCGGCTCGAACGTGGCGCGCACGGTCTTCAAGCGGATGCTGGTCGCGGTGCTCGACCGGATGCCGGACTACCGGGTCATCCCGGAGGAGACGGTGCACTACGACACCATCGCGGTGATCCAGGGGATGCGGCACCTGCCCGCCACCTTCACCCCCGGCCCCCGGCTCGGCCCCGGGCTGGCGGAGACGCTGGAGAAGTTGCAGAAGGTCGTCGACGAGCAGCGGCTCGCCGAGCCGGTCACCGTGCACCGCGGCGCCGCCGAGATCTGAATCCGGACCGATCGCGGGCCGCGCACGGGTTGTCGTGCGCGGCCCGCGCTTCGGCAGTTCACGAGTTGTGAGGAGGCGCCGTGGCGGACGGCACATCGGCGGAGACGCCTGCTTCGGGGCGGCCGTTGCCGCAGCTGGGGCTCGATAACGAGTTCTTCTGGAAATCCGGCGCGGACGGGGTGCTCCGCATCCAGGAGTGCCGCTCCTGCACCGCTCTGCTGCACCCGCCGCAGCCGATCTGCCGCTACTGCCGCGGCCACGACCTCGGCGTCCGCGAGACCTCGGGGCGGGCGGTGCTGGCGAGCTGGACGGTGAACCAGCGCTTCGCGGTACCGGGGCTGACCCCGCCCTACGTGGTCGCGACGGTCGCGCTCGAGGACGACCCGCGGGTCCGGCTGACGACCAACATCGTCGACGCCGAGCCGGACGACCTCTTCCTCGGCATGCGCCTCGAGGTCACCTTCCAGCCCGACGCCGACGTCTGGCTCCCGCTCTTCCGCCCCGCCGCCGAGCAGGGCGAGCCCGCCGCGCTCCCGGTGGACGAGATCCCGCCGGAGCGCTTCGGCGAGCACGTCCGCCCCATGCTCGGGACCGACAAGTTCGAGGACCGCGTCGCGCTGACCGGCATCGGCATGTCCCGGATCGGCCGCAGGCTCATGGTGCCCGCCCTGGAGCTGACCGTCGAGGCGTGCGAGCGCGCGGTGGCCGACGCCGGGCTCACCCTGGACGACATCGACGGCCTCGCCTCCTACCCCGGCGGCGGCAACCTGGGCGGCTTCGGCGAGGGTGGCATCACCGCCCTGGAGGCCGCGCTCGGCATCCGCCCCACCTGGCACAACGGCGGCATCGAGACCTTCGGCCCCGGTGGCTCGGTGATCGCCGCCATGACCGCGGTGGCGACCGGCATGGCCAGGCACGTGCTCTGCTTCCGCACGGTCTGGGAGGCGACCTTCGCCGAGCTGATGAAGGCGGGCGTGATCACCCCGTCCGGCGGCCGCACCACCAGCTGGCACATGCCGTTCGGTTCGACTTCCGCCGCGCACACGCTCGCGCAGAAGGCACAGCGGCACTTCCACGACTACGGCACCTCGAAGGAGACGCTCGGCTGGATCGCGCTGAACCAGCGCGCCAATGCCGCGCTGAACCCGAGCGCGGTCTACCGCGAGCCGATGACCATGGACGACTACCTCAACGCCAGGCCGGTCACCACCCCGTTCGGGCTCTACGACTGCGACGTCCCGTGCGACGGCGCGGTCGCGGTGATCGTCTCCGCGGTCGAGGCCGCGCACGACCTGCCGATCACGCCGGTGCTGGTGGAGGCGGTCGGTACCCAGATCGTCGAGCGGATCGAGTGGGACCAGAGCACGCTCACCCACGAGCCGCAGGTGCTCGGCCCGGCCGCGCACCTCTGGACCCGCACCGACCTGCGCCCGGCCGATGTCGACGTGGCCGAGCTCTACGACGGCTTCACCTTCAACTGCCTCTCCTGGATCGAGGCGCTCGGCTTCTGCGGCATCGGCGAGGCGGGCGACTTCCTACAGGGCGGCAAGAACATCGCGCGCGACGGCGTGCTGCCGCTGAACACGCACGGCGGCCAGCTCTCGCACGGCCGCACGCACGGCATGGGGCTGCTGCACGAGGCGATCACCCAGCTGCGCGGCGACGGCGGCGAGCGGCAGGTCGCGAATGCGAAGGTCGCGGTGGTCTCCAGCGGCGGGCTCACCCCCGGCGGCGCGATCCTGCTGCGGACCGCGTCGTGACCCTCGCCGACCTGCGCACCGGCCCCGAACCGGTGCTCGCCGAGGTGAACGGCATCCCGGTCTCCGGGCTGCGCGCCGTGGCCGAGGCCCCGCGCGCGGTGCTGGTGGCGATGCACGGCGGCGCCACCAGCGGCGGCTACTTCGACTGCCCCGGCCACCCGGAGCTCTCGCTGTTCCGGATCGCGCACCGGCTCGGCTACACCGTGGTCGCGCCGGACCGCCCCGGCTACGGGGCCTCCGCCCCCTTCGCCGACGACCTGATCGAGCCGGAGCGCAGGCTCGACCTGATGTTCGGCGCGGTCGACGCCTTTCTCGGCGACCGGCCGCGCGGCGCGGGCACCTTCCTGCTCGCGCACTCCGCGGGCTCCGAGCAGGCGGTGCGGATGGCGGTCGACCCGCGCGCCGACGACCTGCTCGGCCTGGAGGTGTCCGGCACCGGCCACCGCCCGCACCCGGATTTCGTGCGCGCCTTCGAGGCCAGGCAGCGGGACGACCGCACGCCCGGTGTCGGCGCGCTGATCTGGACGCCCGAGCGGCTCTACCCGCCCGACATCAGGGGCGGCGCCGCCATCGGCGCACCCGGCCCGCGGATGGAGGCGACGGCGCTGCGGACCTGGTCGAGCCAGGACTTCCCTGCGCTTGCCGCGCGGGTCCGGGTGCCGGTGCGGTTCACCACCGCCGAGTACGAGCGGGTCTGGCGCGGCGACCCGGAGGCGCTGGCCGAGGTGGGCGCGCTGTTCACCGCGGCCCCGCGCGTGGTACTCAACCGGCAGCCCAACAGCGGGCACAACATCAGCGTGGGCCACACGGCCGCCGCCTACCACCTCGGGGTGCTCGCCTTCCTCGAGGAGTGCGTGGTAGCGGCCGTGACCGGTGAGTTCACCGGTCCCACCCCGCAATTCGACGGCGGTTCCGCGCCGTCGGGAAGGTGAAGGCAATGGTCGAGACCGATATCGCGCTGCTGCTGCTGCGCGTGGTCGTGGGCGGCACCATGATCGCGCACGGCGTGAACCACTGGATCGGCGGCGGCAAGATCGCGGGCACCGGGCGCTGGTTCGAGAGCCTCGGGCTGCGCAACGGCCCGCTGCAGGCGTGGGCCAGCGTCGTCACCGAGATCGGCGCCGGCGTGCTGCTGATCGCCGGGTTGCTCACCCCGTTCGCCGCGGCCGCCGTGGTCGGCGTGACGCTGGTGGCCGGGTTGCTCGCGCACCGGAAGAACGGCTTCTTCGTCTTCAAGGACGGCTACGAGTACGTGCTCGTGCTCGCCGCCACCGTGATCGCGCTCGGGCTGCTCGGGCCGGGGCGGATCTCGCTCGACCACGCCTTCGACATCGAGATCACCGGCTGGGCGGGCGGCGGAATCGCGCTCGGGCTCGGGGTGCTCGCCACGCTCGGCCTGCTCGCTACCTTCTACCGGCCCACTACTTCGGAGGAGGCGCACTGATGCGCGTCGGATTCATCGGACTCGGCAGCCAGGGCGGGCCCATGGCTCGCCGGATCGTCGAGGGCGGCTTCCCCACCACGCTGTGGGCGCGCCGCGCCGCCTCCCTGGAGCCGTACGCGGACACCGCCGCCCGCACCGCCGAGTCTCCCGCCGCGCTCGCCGAGGTCAGCGACCTGGTGTGTCTCTGCGTGGTCGGCGACGCCGACGTGCGCGAGGTCGCGGCCGGGCAGAAGGGGGTGCTGGCGGGCATGGCGCCCGGCTCGATCCTGGCCATCCACGCCACCGTGCACCCGGACACCTGCCGGGAACTCGCCGAACTGGCCGCACCGAAAGACATCACGGTGATCGACGCCCCGGTCTCCGGCGGCGCGCCCGCGGTGGCCGAGGGGCGGCTGCTGGTCATGGTCGGCGGGGACGCGGAGGCGGTGGAGCGGGCGCGGCCGGTCTTCAAGACCTACGCGAACCCGATCGTGCACCTGGGCGAGCTCGGCTCGGGGCAATCCGCCAAGCTGCTCAACAACCTGCTCTTCACCGCGAACCTGGCCACCGCGCACGGCGCGCTCCGGCTCGGCGCGGAGCTCGGCATCGACCCCGGGCGCCTCGGCGAGGTGATCACGCACGGGACCGCGAACAGCTTCGCGCTCGGGCGGGTCGTCGCCGCGGGCGGTTCGCTGGACCAGCTGGCCGCGCACGCGGGTGACCTGCTGCTCAAGGATGTCAGGCTGGTGGCCGACCTGGCCGCGAAGGCGGGGGTCGCGACCGGGATCGAAGTCGGGGCCGCCGACGCCACGCTGGCGCTCATGGATCGGCAGCGCTGACCGTGCGGGTCGGTTTCGTCGGTGCCGGGCGGATGGGCGCGCCCATGGTCGCCCGGCTGGCCGGCGCGGGCCACGAGGTGCGCGCGCTCGGCCGCTCCGCCGACGCGCGGGCCGGGGTGGCGGAGCTCGGCGCCACGCCGGTCGGCACCGTGGCGGCGGCGGCCGACGGATCCGACGCCGTCGTGCTGTGCGTCTTCACCGACGACCAGGTGCGCGAGGTCTGCGCTGCCGAATCCTTCGGGGACGCAACGCTGATCGTGCACACCACCGGCAGCCCGGAGACCGTTGCCGCAGTCGCCGCCCGCGGCACCCACGTGGTCGATGCCCCCGTGAGCGGCGGCCCGCACGACATCGCCCGCGGCTCCCTGACGGTCTTTCTCGGCGGCGCCGATGCCGATGTCGCCGTCGCGCGGGAAGTGTTGCGCGCGTACGCGGATCCGATCCTGCACGTCGGCCCGCTCGGCTCCGGCCAGCGGGTGAAGCTGGTGAACAACGCGCTCTTCGCCGCTCAGATCGGCCTGGTCGCGGACGCCGTCCGCCTCGGCGCCGAACTCGGCCTCCCCGAGGCCGCCCTGCTCGCCGCGCTCCCGCACGCCAGCGGCAACTCCCGTGCCCTCGCCGGTATCGCCGCCAAGGGCTCGGTCGCCGAGTTCCGCTCCGCGGTAGGCGAATTCCTGCGCAAGGACGTCACCGTGGCCCGCGCCCTCGCCGACGCGCTCGGCGCGGACCTCGGCCTGCTCACCGCGCCCATCGAAGCAGGCGTCGCGCGGCCCTGAGCCGCGAGCAGGTCCTCGCCGGCGCACTGCGATGCGACCGGTCAGTATTCGGAAAATTTCTGCCGATCCGGCGAACGAGCCCGCAGAAACACCTCTCTTCTGTCCGGAAATTCTGTTTCCGAGAAATCCGGCATTGCCGTGGTTAATGTCGTTACTGCACAGCATTTCAGCGAACAGGGGTGGCATCTACTTTTTCGGTGGCCGACAACAAGAGCCACCGTCATCAGCTGTGCAATTTTCCGGTGTCTTGACCAGCACCCGGACCAATTCCTGCACACCTATATCGACCGAAAGAATTGCGGCGAATTTATTTCGCCGATGAAACACCTGCATGAAAGAAGGCACAGCATGGCATTGTCGGTAGCCGATCTCGCAATTGTGGGAGATATACCGGTCACTATCCGATCGACGGCGTTCTCGAATGTGTTCCTGCGATTGGACGGTGCCGGGCTGACCGCCCCGGCCGACTCCGGTGGCGGGACGGCCAACTGCCAGTACGGGGCAGGCCCCTACGAGCGGTTCCGGGTCCGGTCCCAGGGCGACGGCACCGTGGCCTTCGAGTCGGTGGCTTTCCCGAAGGTCTACCTGCGCATGGACGCTCGCGGCGTGACGGCTCCGGTCGCATCCGGCGGGGGCCTGGTCAACGCCCAGTACAACGCCGCCGGCCCCGGCCCCTGGGAGAAGTTCAACGCCAGGGCGCAGCCGGACGGCTCGGTCTCGATCGAGTCGAACGCCTACCCGAAGGTCTACCTGCGCTTGAACGGCAGCGGGGTGAGCGCTGCGAGCGGCGCGGGTGGCACCGTCAACGCCCAGTTCGATGCCGCGGGCGGCGTCCACGAGAAGTTCGTCCTCGCCGTCGCCGACCAGCAGCTGAACTTCCGGATGCAGCACCAGGAACAGACCATGTGGTGCTGGAACGCGGCCACGGTCAGCACCGCGGCCTTCTACGACGCGGCATCGACCTGGACCCAGGGCAAACTGGCCAACGCCGAGCTGGGCCGCAACGACTGCGCCGTCGTCGCGGGGGCGGTCTCGCCGTGCAACCAGGGCCGCTGGCCCGATACCGCGCTGACCCGGATCGGGCGGCTCAAGGAGCGCGTCAACACCTCCCTGACCGACCTGCAGCTCGCCGGCGAGCTGGCCCGCAACGCCCCGGTCGTGGTGAACATCTCCTGGCGCGGCGGTGGCGGCCACATCGTGGCGCTGCGCGGGCGTTCGGTGATCGGCGGGCAGGACTACGTCAGCGTCGCCGATCCGTGGGAGGGCGATTCCGATGTCGCCTACGAGGAGTTCCGCGACTTCTACCTCGGCGACGGAATCTGGAACGTCAGCTACAAGACCAAGCTCTGAGGAGAACAGATCATGCCGCTTCATCTGCCCGAACCGCCCACCGAGGTCCCCGACAAGGTCAGGGGCAAGCTCCGCGCGTTCGCCGACGGCGAGAAGTTCTCCACCAAGGCGCTGCGCGGGGCCCGCAAGGACCAGCTCGACCTCTCGACTCCGCACCAGATCTACACCCTGGGGCTGGACGACATCACCGCGGGCGCCGGCCTGGACGCCGCCCGCGCGGTGGGCTGGCGCTACCTCGTGGTGGACGGCGCCCAGATCATCGCCAGCGCCGAAACCACGCTCGCTCCCGACGGCACCCAGCAGATGTCACGGTTCACCGAGGGACCGTTCGTCCTGGCCACCGACAAGGCGTTGAAGGTCGTCCGCAAGCTGCCCCAGCTCACCGCCGCCGGCTTCGACCTGCGGCTGCTGCGCATCCCCGCGCTCTACGTGATGGCGCTGTGGCTGCACTCCCCGCTCGCCGACATCCTCGCCCCGCTCGACCCCTCCCCCATCGGCAAGGAAGGCAAGCCGATCCCCGCCGCCCAGTTCCTCACCGAGCTCGCCGAGCTCGCCCGCACGACCGCCCCCCCGCCCTAGCCACCTCGGCCGCGCCGGACCCGGTCTTCGCCGGGCCGCGCGGCTGCGGGCTCGTCGTCGCGGTGCCCGAGGGCAGGCGGGCCCGCTACGAGCCCGCCGATGCGCGCATCGCCGCCGCGCTAGGTGACTACTCCACCTCGATCGCCCGCTCCGGGCAGGCCGACACCGCCTCCTCGACGACCGATTCGAGCTCCACCGGCACCGCGCCGGGGATCGCCTCGGCGTACCCGCCGTCGGTCAGCGTGAAGACCTCGGGGGCGAGGCCGAGGCAGGCGCCGTGCCCGCGGCAGCGGTCGTCGTCGACGGTGACCTTCATCGGTCACCGTCCGCGACATCGAGTTCCAGGTGCAGCGAGGTGAGGCCGCGCAGGATGAAGGTGGGCAGGTAGTGGTACTTGCGGGCGTCGGCGGGGCCGTGCACCGACTCGTCGATGCGCACCTCGGCGGTACGCGCGAGCAGCCGCTCGATGGCGACGCGCGCCTCGGCGCGGGCCAGCGGGGCGCCGGGGCAGGAGTGCACGCCGCGGCCGAAGGCGAGGTGCTGGCGGGCGTTCGAGCGCGCGGGGTCGAAGGTGGTGGGGTCGTCGAAGCGGCGCGGGTCGCGGTTGGCTGCGCCGTTGACCACCATCAGGACGGTGCCGACCGGGACCTCGGTCTCGCCGACGGTCCCGGTCTCCTTGGCGAGCCGGAAGTCGCCCTTGACCGGGCTCTCCATCCGCAGCGATTCCTCGATGAAGTTCTGGATCCGGCTGGGATCCTCGCGCAGGTACTGCTGGATGTCCCGGCGCTCGGCGATCAGCTTCAGCGCCGAGCTGAGCAGCCGGACCGTGGTCTCCTGGCCCGCCGAGAAGAGGTTCGCCGCCACCCGGCACACGTCGAGCACCTCGGGCTGCGAGCCGTCCGGGAAGGTCGCGGTGGCCATGCTGGTGAGCACGTCGTTGCGCGGGTTCTGCCTGCGGTCCTCGATGTAGGCGGAGAACTTGGTGTACAGGAACTCGAGCGGGCTGTGCGAGAGGTCGTCACCGGAGTTGCTGCCGACGGTGCCGCTCTGCCGGTGCGGGTCGCGCTGCAGCGCGTGCAGGAACTCCTCCTGGTCGTCCTTCGGGACGCCGAGCAGGTCCGCGATCACGTACAGCGTGAAGGGGCCGGCGAATTCGCGCATGCAGTCGCCACCGGTCGCGAGGTAGTTGTCCAGCATCTTGTCGGCGATCGACCACATCGCCTCCTCGTTCTCCTTCAGCCGCTTCGGCGTGATGAGCCGCATGAGCAGGGCGCGGTGGGCGGTGTGCGTCGGCGGGTCGAGGGTGGGCAGCTGGTCGCTCATGGGGAGGCTGTCGCGGTGCTCGGCGATCAGCGCGGCGACGTCGTCGCCCTCCTCGATCTTCACCGGGAAGCCGGGGAACGGGCCGGTCACCGCGATGCAGGAGGAGAACCGGTCGACGTCGTTGTAGACCTCGAGCGCCTCCTCGTACCCGGTCACCATCATGACGTCGTGGTGCTTCTCGCGCTTCACCGGGCACTCGGCGCGCAGCTCGTCGAAGTACGGGTACGGATCGGCCACCAGATCCTGGCCGAGGAAGAAATCCAGATCCTGGAAATTGTTGGCCACGCGACGGTCCCTTCGACACTCCGGCGGACTCCGCTGCGCGGCGACTTCGCCAGTTGACTTCCGTGATTGAGAATAAGGCTCTCACATGTGAGTATGAGATTTCCACAACGGCAGCTGCGCGTCAACCGAAGGACCGGATCCATGACCGATGATTCCACCGCGGACCGGCGGTTTTTCCAGGCCACCACCCGCGACTTCCTCGCCGGGACGGTGCCGATCGGCACCGTCCGCGCGCTCGCCGAGTCCGGCACCGGTTTCGACCGGGGCTGGTGGCGCCGCGGCGCCGAGCTCGGCTGGACCGCCATGCTGGTGCCGGAGGAGCTGGGCGGCGGCTCGGTCTCCGGGCAGCCGATGACCGAGCTAGCCCTGGTCGCCGAGGAGCTGGGGCGGGCCGCCGCGCCAGGGCCGTTCGTCACCACGAGCGCGGTGCTCGCCGGGCTGGCGACCGGCGCGGACGTGGCCGACACGGTGGCCGCGATTCTGTCCGGCGAGACCATCGCGACCTGGGCGGTGTACGAGCCGGGCCGCGGCTTCGACGCGCTCGGCGGCGAGGTGCCCGGCACCACCGCGACACCATCGGGCGACGGCTATCTGGTCACCGGGGTCAAGGACCGGGTGGAGGCGGCCGATCAGGCCGACGTCTTCCTGGTCACCGCGGACAGCGCGAACGGCCCGATCCAGCTGCTGGTGCGCGCCGACGACCCCGGCGTCACGGTCAGCCCGGCCTGGACCATCGACCTCACCCGCCGCACCGCCACCGTCACCTTCGACGCCGCCGCGGGCACCGCCGTGCACACCGGCGATGCCGCGGTGCGGGCGCTGCGCGCGCAGGCGGACACCGCCGCGCTGCTCACCGCGGCCGAGTCGGTCGGCGCCGCCGACCAGGCGCTCACCGCGACCCTGACCTGGCTCTTCGACCGCTACACCTTCGGCCGCCCGCTCGCCTCGTACCAGGCGCTCAAGCACCGCATGGCGGACAACAAGACCTGGCTGGAGGCGTGCCGCGCCACCGCCTTCGCCGCGGCGGCGGCGTGGGACGCGGGCTCGCCCGCCACCACCGAGAACATCAGCATCGCGAAATCGTATGTGGCCGAACGCACCCCGGTGATCGCGCAGGACTGCGTGCAGCTGCACGGCGGCATCGGCGTCACCTGGGAGCACGACCTGCACCTCTACCTCCGCCGGATCACCCTCGGCCGCGCGCTCTACGGCACGCCCGAGGAGCACCGCAGGCACATCACCGACCTGCTCGAATCCGCCGCCTGACCGGAGAAAGGCCCGCACGCATGAGCACCGAGACCGAGCCCGTCGAGGAATTCCGCGCCCGCGCGCGGGACTGGCTGCGCGAGACCCTGCCGCCCTCCTCCGGCACCGAGATGAAATCCGACTCCGAGGAGGCGTGGGACCGCGCCAGGCAGTTGCAGCGCATCCTGCACGACGGCGGCTTCGCCGGGATCTGCTTCCCCCGCGAGTACGGCGGCCGGGGCCTGAGCCCGGCGCACCAGCGCGCCTTCGACGCGGAGTCGCTGCCGTACGAGATGCCGCTGCTGCTCAACGTCCCGACGCTGGCCATCTGCGCGGCCAGCCTGCTCGACCTGGGCACCGAGGAGCAGAAGCGCGCGCACCTGCCCGCGGTGCTGCGCGGCGACGAGGTGCTGGTCCAGTTCCTCTCCGAGCCGCAGGGCGGCTCCGACCTGGCCGGGCTCACCACCCGCGCCGAGCGCGACGGCGAGAACTGGATCCTGAACGGCTCCAAGATCTGGAGCTCCGGCGCCTACGCCGCGGACTACGGGCTCTGCCTGGCCCGCACCAACTGGGAGGTGCCGAAGCACCGCGGCCTGACCCTGTTCCTGGTCCCTGTGCACGCCGATGGCGTCACCGTGCAGCGGATCAAGCAGGTCACCGGCTCGACCGAGTTCTGCCAGGAGTTCTTCGACGATGTCGTGCTGCCCGCCGACGCGGTGCTCGGCGAGGTGGACGCGGGCTGGGCGGCGGCCTCCCGGCTGCTCTTCCACGAGCGCGGCGCGCTCGGCGGCACCTCGCCGTTCACCAGCGGCGCGAAGCCGCACCTCGGCGGCGAGGCGGACACCCTACTCCGGCTGGCGCGGGCAACCGGGCAGCTCGGCGACACCAGGGTGCGCGAGGACATCGGCGCCGCGCGCGCCATGACCGTGGTGCGCGACCAGCTCATCGACCACATCACCCAGGCCATCATGAGCGGCGCGCTCCCCCCGGCGGCGGGCTCGATCACCCGGCTCTTCTCCGCCGAGAACGCCTGGCTGCAGACCGATACCGCGCTGCGGATCGCCGGGGCGGACGGCGCCACGCACGCGCCGGGCGCCGCCGCCGACACCGAGACGGTCGGGCTGGACTACCTCTTCCGCGCGGCCTGGAGCCTGGCGGGTGGGAGCACCGAGATGGCGCGCACCGTGATCAGCGAGCGGGTGCTCGGGATGCCGCGGGAGTACGCCGCGGACCGGGACGTCCCGTTCAACCAGGTCAAGCGCGGGCGGAGCTGACCGTGCGCTTCCTCTTCCACTACCCCGAGCTCGCGGGGGACCAGGGTGACCTGCTGGACGCCGGGCCACTCGCCGAGGTCGCCGCGGCGGCCGAGCTCAACGGCTTCGACGGCTTCTCGATCAGCGAGCACCCCGCTCCGGGCGCGCGCTGGCTGGCCTCGGGCGGGCACCAGACGCTCGACCCGTTCGTCGCGCTCTCCTTCGCGGCGGCCGCGACCACCAGGTTGCGGCTGCTCACGTACCTGTCTGTGGCCCCGTACCGGAATCCGATGCTGCTCGCCAAGGCGGCCGCGACGCTCGACCTGCTCTCCGGCGGGCGGCTCACGCTCGGGCTCGGCACCGGCTATCTCAAGGGCGAATTCCATGCTCTCGGAGTCGATTTCGCGGAGCGGAACACGCTCTTCGACGAGGCGCTCGACGTGCTGCCGCTGCACTGGAGCGGCGAGCCGTTCAGCTACACCGGCGCGCACTTCGACGCCAGGGAGGTGGTCGCCCGGCCGCGCCCGGTGCAGCGGCCCATCCCGATCTGGGTGGGCGGCAACTCCGCGCTCAGCCGCAGGCGGGTCGGGGCCAAGGCGCAGGGCTGGATTCCGATGACCGGCGGCGCGGAGCTCAGCACCACCGCGCGGACCGCGGAGCTGGGCACCATCCCGGAGCTGGCGCGCAAGATCGGCGAGATCCGGGAGCAGGCGGCGGCGGCCGGGCGCACCGAGCACATCGACCTCGTGTACTCCTACCACGCCGCCGCCGACCCGGAGATCGAGCCGGAGCGGCACCGCGCGGCCTTCGCCGAGCTCGCCGCGGCCGGGGTGGACTGGCTGGTCATCTCCAACCGGACGCCGACCGCCGCGGCCACCTTCGACTTCCTGGCGGCCTTCGGCACGACCTACCTGGCGTCATGAGCTGGTTCGAGGAGCGGGCCGGGCTGGCGGGCACGGTCGCGATCGTCACCGGCGGGGCGGGCGGGCTCGGGCAGGCCATCGTGGCCGACCTGGTGGCGAACGGGGTCGAGGTGGCGGTGCTCGACCGCGACCCCGGGGCCGCCGCCGCGCTGCCGGACGGCGTGCTGGCCCGGGTCGGCGACGCCCGCGACCCGGCGGAGCTCGCGGCGCTCTTCGCCGCGGTGGACGAGCGCTGGGGCCGGCTGGACACCCTGGTGAACGTCGTCGGCGGCACCTTCCGCGCCGCCTTCACCGACACCACCCCCGGCGGCTGGGACGCGCTGCTGCGCACCAACCTCACGCACGTCCTGCACGCCTGCTCGCTCGCCGTTCCGCGCATGCGGGCCGGCGGGCGCGGGGGCAGCATCATCACCATCTCGACCGTCGAGGCGCACCGCGCCGCACCGGGTTTCGCGGTGTACGCGGCGGCCAAGGCCGCGGTCGAGCACTTCGCCCGGACGCTGGCGGTGGAGGTGGCGCCGGACGGGATCCGGGTGAACAACGTGGCCCCCGACTACGTCCCGACCCCGAACCTGCGCCGGATCGGCGGCGGCGACGGGGCGCTGGACGACCCCGCCGGGGTCCGGGTGGCGATCCCCATGGGCCGCGCGGGCGTCGTCACCGACGTCTCGCACAGCGTGGTGTTCCTCGCCTCCCGGCTCTCGGCGTACATCACCGGGACCACCCTGCACCCCGACGGCGGCACGCACGCCTCCGCGGGCTGGTTCAACTGGCCCGGCGAGGGGTGGGCGAATCACGTTCCGCCGCGGTATCTCCGGGATCAGCCGACCGGGCCGATGTAGGGCAGCACGACGGCGCAGGCCGCGGGTGCGGCGTGCGCGGGGTCGAGGGTGTTGAGGATCTCGCGCACGGCCACCGGGTCCGCGGTGAGCTCGAAGTGCTCGGTGTAGTCGGTCGCGCACAGGTCCTGCAGCACCACATTGCGGACGTTCGGGCCGGTCAGCTGGCCGGTGGGGTACGGGGTGGCGATCTGGTCGTACCGGGAGACGATGGTGGTGAACTCGATCTCCGGCGCGATGGCGGGGTCCGGGTTCAGCTCGGCCAGGAACGCCGTGCCCGGCGAGAACTGGCACGGCCCGCACGATTCCTCCGCCTGATCGCGCACGCCGAGCTGCTCCAGCACGACGGTGAACGGCGCCGCGGTGCCGCTCAGCGTGGCGCCGTGCAGCGGCGCGGCCAGTGCGATGTAGTCGTCGATCGCCGGGATCCCGCCGAGGTTGCGCAGGTAGTAGAACGGGATCGCGCCGCCCATCGAGTGCCCGACGAGATCCACCTTCGCGGCGCCGGTCTCGGCGCGCACCCGGTCGATGAAGGCGGCGATCTGCCGCGCGCTCTCCGGCGCCGGGCCGACCGAGCCGATCGGGCCGAGCGCACCGGTGCCGAAGGTCAGCGAGAAGACGCAGAAGCCGGCCCCGGCCAGTACCGGGGCGAGGGTGTTCCAGGTGACGGTGTCGTTGCTCAGGCCGTGCAGCAGCACCACCGGCTCCGGATGCTCCCGGCTCGGCTTGCACCCGGGTACGTTCGCGCCCGGCGGCGAGCTGCCGGGCGCGGTGACCTGTGCCGCGAGACCCGACAGGTAGCTGTAGGTGGGCAGCTCGTCCGCGGCGGCGGGCGCTGCCGTCCACACCGTCGCGAGCGCCGTCGCGGCGGCGAGCGGTGCCGCGAGGCGGCGGGGAATGCGCATATCGATCTCCTGGTAGGCGCCGGTCGATCGCGATGACCGACCGGTCGGTCACACCGTAGCCTGCCGGTAGGATCGGGCGAAAGGGGGGCGACTGGAAGGAATCGCATGGCACGTCCGGCCGAGCCGGGGCGCACCGCGCTGCTCACCGCGGGCGCGGAGGTCGCCGCCGACCGCGGGCTGCGCGGGCTCTCGATCAATGCCGTCGTCGAGCGGGCGGGGATGGCGAAGGGGACCTTCTACCATCACTTCGCGGATCGGCGCAGCTACGTCGTGGCGCTGCATCGGCGGTACCACGACGAGCTCGGGGAGGCGGTCGCCGGCGTGATCGCCGGGCTGGAACCCGGGCCGGAGCGGCTCGGCGCCGCAGTCACCGGCTATCTGGACGCCTGCCTGGCCACCCGCGGGACCAAGGCGTTCCTGGCGCAGTCGCGGACCGACACCGATCTGCTGGACGAGGTGCACGCCAGGAACGGGACGGTGGCGGCCGGGATCGAGCCGGATCTGAGCGTGATCGGCTGGCCGGATCCCGGGGCGGTCGCGCACCTGCTGGTCGCGATGGTGGCGGAGATCGCGCTCACCGAGCTCTACGCGCGCGAGCCCCGTCCGGAGCTGCGCGCCACCGCGCTGACGCTGGTCACGCGCCCGGCGGAGTGAGCATGGTCGGCGCGCGCCGACGGCCCCGCGCCCCCGGCGCTCAGACCGGTGGAGTGAGCGCGGCCGGCGCGCGCCGACGACCCCGGGCGCTCAGACCGGCGGAGTGAGGGCGCGCAGGGCGAAGGCGGTGATGCGCTCCACCAGTTCGGGGTCGGGCAGCGCGCGGCGGCGGAGGAGGTCGGTGAGGGTGCCGACGGTGGCGTGCGCGATCATGGCGGCGTCGAAATCGGGGGCGGCGCTGCCGAGTTCGGCCAGGTCGGCGTGGAGCAGCCCGGCGAGCGCCTCGCCGACCACGCCGGGGCCCGGCTCGAGCGCGATGCCGGGGCCTGCCGCGTTCCAGAGCACGGCGAGGGTGGCGGCCGCCGACTCCGCCTCGGCCTGGGCGAGCACCGCAGCCACCCAGCGCCGGACCCGGGCGCGCGGCTCCCGCTCCCCCGCCATCCGGTGCGCGGTATAGCGCGCGAGCCGCTCCGAGCCGTCCTCGAGCAGCGCCGCCACCAGCGCGTCCTTGGAGGGGAAGTGCCGGTAGAAGGTTTCGTTGGAGAGCCCGGCCGCGGCCACGATATCGGCCACCCTCGGCTTCGCCGTCGTTCCCCCCGCCGCCATCACGACCAGGGCGGAGTCCAGCAGGCGGCGCACCTCGTCGGCGTAGTCGGCCCCGCGGCGGGCCAGCGCCCGCTGCGCGATCCGGCGCGCCACCGCACCCGGTTCGTCCACTCGGTCACCACCTCTCTCAGAATTGCATTCTGAATCATGAGAGGCTTATTCTCAAGCGGAATCGGAGGTGCGATGACCGACCTGCACACCCCGCGGCTGGCCGCCTGGATGGATGCGGCGGGGCTGCCCGGCGCGGGCGCCCCGCTGCACACCCGGCCGCTCTCCGGCGGTGCCCAGAACGAGATCTACGAGGTGATGCGCGCCGACTTCCGCGCCGCGCTGCGCATTCCGCCCGCGGCGGCCCCGCCCGAGCGGGACGCCGGGATCCTGCGCGAGTGGCGCATCATCGCGGCGCTGGACGGCACCGACGTCCCGCACACGCCGGGGGTGGCGGTCTGCACCGACCCGGCGGTGCTCGGCCGCGCCTTCTACCTCATGGGGTTCGTGGACGGCTGGTCGCCGATGGATCACCAGCGGGCCTGGCCCGACCCCTTCGACAGCGATATCGAGGCACGCCGCGGGCTCGCGCTGCAACTGGCCGAGGGCATCGGCCTGCTCTCCCGGGTGGACTGGAAGGAGCGCGGCCTCGCCGACCTGGGCCGCCCGGACGGCTTCCACGACCGCCAGGTCACCCGCTGGACCGGCTTCTTCGAGCGGGTCGGGGGCCGCGACCTGGACGGCATGGCCGCGGCGACGAACTGGCTGCGCGCCCACCGTCCGCTCGATTTCGTGCCCGGCATCATGCACGGCGACTACCAGTTCGCGAATGTCATGTACCGGCACGGCGGCCCGGCCCGGCTGGCCGCGATCGTGGACTGGGAGATGGGCACCGTCGGTGACCCGAAACTGGACCTGGCCTGGATGCTGCAGGGCTGGCCGGCGAACACCGCCGACCCGGAGCAAGGCGCCTTCGCCTACGTGGACATGCGGCACCTGCCCGCGCGCGAGGAGGTGGCGGCGCACTACGCCGCGGTCTCCGGCAGGCAGGTCGACGACCTGGACTACTACCTGGTGCTGGCGCAGTGGAAGCTGGCCATCGTGCTGGAGCAGGGCTTCCAGCGCGCGGGCGGCGACGAGAAGCTGCTCGCCTTCGGGCCGATCGTGCCGGAGCTCATGCGCTCGGCCGCCGAGCTCGCGGAGAGCACCTCCTACCGCGGCTGAGCGGGGCCGTGCCCTACTCGTACTCGATCGTGATGGCGGGGGTGCGCGGTTCGGACTGGCAGGTGAGGACGTACCCCTCGGCGAGGTCCTCATCGGTCAGCGCGTCGTTGATCCGCATCTCCACCCGGCCCTCCCGCAGCACGGCCATGCAGGTGCCGCAGTTCCCCGCCTCGCAGGCGAAGGGCGGGTTCAGCCCGGCCCTGCGGGCGGCCTCCAGCACCGTGTCGTCGGAGGCGAGCCGCACCGTCTCGGTGCGGCCGTCGAGCAGGATCGTCGCCTCCACGGCGGTCGCGGTAGCGGGCTCGTTGACGTTTCCGGCCATGGCGGTACTCCCCTGGTCGAGCTCGAGCGAACGCTCGGCGTAAAGGCTGAGCACATGCTTAGCATGTGCTCGCGGACCCGGTCAACGTCCGCTCCACTCCGGCCGGCGCTTCTCGGCGAAGGCGCGCGGCCCCTCCTGCGCGTCGGCGCTCTCGTAGCACTGGGTCGAGGCGTGCCGCGCCGCCCGCAGCGCCGCGGAGCGCCCCATCTCGGTGGCGAGCATGACCGTCTCCCTGGCGGCGCGCACCGAGAGCGGCGCGCCCGCCAGGATGTCGCGGGCCAGCTCCAGCGCGGTCTCCAGCAGCTTCTCGGGCTCGGCGAGCCGGTTGACCAGCCCGATCTCGTAGGCGCGGCGGGCGTCGATCGGCTTCCCGGTCAGCAGGATCTCCATCATGATCCGCTGCGGGATCATGTGGATGAGCGGCGACGCCCACGGCGAGCTGCGCCCCACCTTGACCTCGGTGACGGCGAAGGTCGCGGCGGTGCTGGCCACGCAGAGGTCACACGCCTGGGCGATCATCCAGCCACCGGCGAAGGCGTGGCCGTTGACCGCGGCGATGGTCGGCTTGCTCAGCTCGATGGTGTCGTAGGGCAGCGGGAACATGTCCCGCGGCGGGACGCCCATGCCGGTCGCGACCATCTCCTGGAGGTCGCCGCCCGCGCAGAAGGTGCGGCCGGCGCCGGTGAGGATCGCCACCCGCAGCGCGGGGTCGCGCTCGAAGCGCTCCCAGGCGGCGAAGAGGCCGTCGCGGACATCCTTCGCCAGGCAGTTGCGGGTGTCGGGGCGGTTCAGGGTGAGGACGGCGATGCCGTCCGGGCGGGCGTCGAACAGGACGGCGTCGTCGCTCATCAGAATCCTCTCCGCTGGATCTCGCGGGCCGCGCGCTCCAGGTCGTCGCGAAAATCGGGGTGCGCGATGGCGACGAGCCGTCGCGCGCGCTCGGCCAGGGTGCGGCCGGCCAGCTCGGCGGCGCCGAACTCGGTGACGATCACGTCCACGTCGCTGCGCGCGGTGGTGACCGGGCCGGAGAGCGCGGCGGTGATCCGGCTGACGGTGCCGCCCTTGGCGGTGGCGGGCAGCGCGATCACCGCGTGCCCCCCCGGCGAGCGGGCGCCCGCGCGCACGAAGTCGACCTGGCCGCCGGTGCCGCCCAGGTAGGCCGAGCCGCTCTGCTCGGCATTGACCTGGCCGGTCAGCTCGACCTCGACCGCGGAGTTGATGGTGACCAGCCGGTCGAGCCGGGCCAGCACCGCGGGGTCGTGGGTGTAGGCGGTGGTGCACATGCGGATGCGGTCGTCACCGTCGGCGAAGCGGTAGAGGCGGTCGGTGCCGATCAGGGCGCCGGTGATCGAGACGCCGGTGTCGATCGCCTTGCGCGCGTTGGTGATCACCCCCGCCTCGACCAGGTCGACCAGGCCGTCGCCGAGCATGCCGGAGTGCACGCCGAGGTCGCGGCGGTCGCCGAGCAGGCGGAGCACGGCGTCCGGGACCGCGCCGACGCCGACCTGCAGCACCGAGCCGTCGCCGATGAACTCGGCGACGTGGGCCGCGATGGCCTGGTCGAGCTCGGTGATCGGTGCGGGCGGCACCCGCACCGGGTCCCGGGAGACCTCGACGGCGTAGTCGATCTCGGCCGCGGCGATGCGCTCGCCCGCGGTGCGCGGGACCCGGTCGTTGACCTCGGCCACCACGGTTCGCGCCGCGCGGACGGCGGCAAGGACGTGGTCGCTGATCAGGCCGAGGCTGTGCGTGCCGTCGGGGTCGGCGGGTGGCACCTGGACGAAGGCGACGTCGCAGGGGATGGCTCCGGTCTCCAGCATCGGGCCGACCCGGCTCACGTGGCACGGGATCACCTCCAGCAGGTGCGCCTTGGCGAGGGCGCGGAGCGCGCCGATGGCGCCCATGCTCACCGGGCGGAACGCCTTGGCGGCGGCCGGGGTGAGGAGGCCGGAGAAGCTGGTCGCGATGAAGAGCGAGAGCTCGGGGATCTCCGGGCCCTGCTCGATCAGGGCCTCGATCAGCGAGGTGGGCTCGCCGCAGGCCTGGCCGGCGACGATGTGGTCGCCGGGGCGGAGGATGGTCCGGAGGTCGAGGTCGGCGAGCGGGATCGCGGTCACCGCGCGGACCCGTTCGCCCAGGCGCCGTTCGCCTCGGGATGTCGCGCGGCTCCCGTTGCCGCGGAGCCTGATCCGGGCGCCGAGCCGGTCCGCGCCGTCCGCTCGGGCACGGCCTGGGCGGAGCGCGCCGCGCTGCCCGGCGGAGCCGTTGCCGCGCCGCCGGGATCGGGCTCCGCGTGGCCGAGGTCGGCCAGGATCGCCTCGGTGTCGGCGCCGAGCCGGGGGGCGGGGCCCGCGATGCGGCCGGGGGTGCGGGAGAACCAGGCGGGCGGGCCGGGGAAGCGCAGGGGCCCGTTCGGTGAATCCACCGTCTGGAAGAAGCCGGCCGCGTTCAGGTGCTCGTTGTCGAAGAGGTCGTCCAGCGAGTTCACCGCCGCCGCGGGGATCTGCAGGTCGCGCAGCAGCGCGAGCCACGCCGCGGTGGTTCGCTCGGCGAAGGTCGCGCTGAGCAGCCCGTACACCTCGTCGATGCGCGCCGCCCGCTGGGTCAGCGTCGCGAACTCCGGCCCGGCCCAGGCCGGCTGTACCGCGCCGACGAACGCGGCCCAGTGCTTGTCGTTGTAGACCAGCGCCGCCAGGTACCCGTCGGCCGTCTTGTACGGCCGCCGATTCGGCGTCACCGCCCGCGGATACCCCGCCGGACCGAGCGGCGGGTCGAAGAGCCGCCCGTTCGCATGCTCGACCAGCATGAACGCCGCCATGGTCTCGAACATGGCGATCTCCACCTCCTGCCCCTCGCCGGTGCGCTCGCGGTGGAACAGCGCCATCGTGGTGGCGTACACCGCGGTCAGCCCGGCCACCTTGTCCGCGACGATGCTGCCCATGTACCCCGGTGTGCCGGTGAGCATCTCCTGCGCCGCGGGGATCCCGCACTCGGCCTGCACGGTGTCGTCGTAGGCGGGGCGGTCGGCGTCCGGGCCGCCGCGGCCGTAGCCGTAGCAGTTGGTGTAGACGATGCCCGGGTTCAGCGCGGCGACCTCGGCGTAGCCGAAGCCGAGCCGCTCGATGGCGGCGGCCCGCATGGAGTGCACGAAGACATCGGCCCCGGCGACCAGCTCGCGCAGCGCGGCGGCGTCCGCCTCGGTGCACAGGTCGAGCACCATGCTGCGTTTACCCCGGTTGACGTTGACGAAGACCCCGCCCATCCCCGGCTCCGGCCCGACCGAGATGTACCGCGTGTCGTCGCCGCGCGGCGGCTCGACCTTGATCACGTCGGCGCCCATGTCGGCCATGATCTGGGTGCAGTAGGGGCCCATCACCATCGCCGTGAGATCGATGACCCGCACCCCGGAGAGCGGACCTGTGTGCTCCATCGCGTCCTCTTCCGCCGCTATCTGATGAATCCTTGCAAGGATAGTGGTATCAAAGAGCGGTGGACAGTTTCTCCGGCGAACTCCGCGCCCCGCGCCCTATCGCGGCCGTGCTCGATGCCGCGCTCGCCGCACGCCCGGAGGCCCCCGCCGTCATCGGCGCCGCCGGGACCTGGAGTTATCGCGAGCTCGACGAGCGCGCGGCACGGGCCGCGGGGGCGCTCCGGGCGCTCGGCGTCCGGCCCGGCGACCGGGTAGCCGCCTGCCTGCCCAACGATCTCGAGATCGTCGCCGCCTTCCACGGCGCGCAGCGGATCGGTGCGATCTGGGCCGGAATCGGCGAGGCGCTGGCCCCCGCCGAGCAGCAGTACCTGCACGATCTGCTCGAGCCGCGCGCGGTGCTGGCCGGGCCGCGCTGGTCCGGAGAATCCCGTTCCGCCGTCGATCCGGAGCGGTGGGCGGAGCTCGTCGCGAGCGCCGGACCGGCTCCGGACGTGGCGCACGACATCGACGCCCCGGCTGGAATCGGCTTCACGAGCGGTACCTCCGGCCGCCCCAAGGCGGTGGTGCACAGCCAGCGCAACCTGCTGCTTCCGGGCGCGGTCACCGTCGCCACCAGGGGCTGGGGGCCGGAGCTGCGCCGCGGCGACAGCTTCCCGCTCACCATCCTGAACATGCTGGTGCTCTCCACCCTGACCACGGCGCAGGCGCAGGGCTGCGCGGTGATCATGGACCGCCGCGACGCCGCCGGGGTCGCCGAGTGGATCGAGCGGCACGCGGTGACGGTGTGGAACGGCGCCCCGGCCCAGCTGCACGACCTGGCGCGGCGCCCGGAGGCGGCGCTCGGTTCGCTGCGCGAGGTCTGGAGCGGCGGCAGTGACACCCCCGACACCCTGCGCGCGGCGTTCGCCGCCGCGCACGGGATCGTCCCGCGCGCCACCTACGGGCTCAGCGAGGCGCCGACCGTGGTCGCCATCGACCCGCCCGGTGCCGCCTGGACCCCGGGCACCAGCGGCGTGGTGACTCCGCAGTTCGATGTCGCCGCCTACGACGACGCGGGCACCCGGCTCCCGCCCGGCGCGCTCGGCGAACTCCGGCTCGCCGCCGCGAGCGACGGCCCGTGGGCCGGGCTCTGGCGGCCGACGCTGGGGTACTGGGCGGACGGCGCGGTCCGGCCGGCCGAGCCGGGGCCCTTCGCCACCGGCGACATCGGCACCGTCGACGCCGCGGGCAACCTCGCGGTGCTGGACCGCAAGAAGATGGTGATCATTCGCGGCGGCGCCAACGTCTACCCGCTGGAGGTGGAGCGGGTGCTCGCCACCCATCCCGACGTCGCCAAGGTGGCGGTCTGCCCGGTGCCGGACGAGCGGCTCGGGCAGAAGGTCGCCGCCGTGGTCGAGAGCGCGCGCGAGCTCGACGTCGCGGAGCTGGCGGCGCACTGTCGCCGCGAACTGGCCGGGTACAAGGTGCCCGAGGTCTGGACGCGGGTGACGGCGCTGCCGGTGAACGCCATGGGCAAGGTGGAGCGGACCGGGCTCACCGCCCTGGTCACCGCGGCGGACGCGGAGCCGGCCCGATGAGCGCGGACCAGGGGCCGGTGTTGCGGCTGTTCGGATTGCGGGGGCGGGTGGCGATCGTGACCGGCGCCTCCTCGGGGCTCGGCGCGGCGGTGGCGGAGACCCTGGCCGAGCTGGGCGCCCGGGTCGCGGTGGTCGCGCGGCGCGCGGATCGGCTCGACGAGCTCGCCGCGCGGACCGGCGGCCTTCCGCTCGCGCGCGACCTCGGCGATCCCACCCAGGTGGCCGAGATCGTGCCCGCGGTCGTGGAGCGGCTCGGCCCGCCGGTGATCCTGGTGAACGCCGCGGGCAACCGGTTCACCACCGCGCGCGCCGAGGACGAGCCGCTCGACGCCGTGCACGACACCATCGGGCTGAACCTGGTGGCGCCGTTCCTCCTGGCCCAGGCCGTTTTCCCGCACATGCGGGACGCGGGCGGCGGCGCGATCGTCAACGTCTCCTCGATCAGCGGGCGGGTCGGGGTGCCCGGCATCCCGCAGGCCTCCTACGCGGCAAGCAAGGCGGGGCTCTCCGGGCTCACCGCGGAGCTGGCGGTGCAGTGGGCGCGACACTCGATCCGGGTGAACACGGTGGCGCCCGGCTTCTTCCGCTCCGAGATCACCGACAGCCTCTACGACGACGAGCGCGGCGCCGCCTACCTGCGCCGCAACACCCCGCTGCCCACCGAGGGCACCGCCGAGGACCTGGTCGGCGCCATCACCTGGCTCGCGGGCGACGCCGCGCGCTACGTCACCGGGCAGACCGTCGTCGTGGACGGCGGCTGGACAGCCCGCTGAACTGCAGATTTCCGGCGCGAGCCGGTTGACACCCGAACACCTGGATGAAAGCATAATTTTACCCATAGGAGAATTGCATTCTCATCTGTGATGAGGATCAGCTCCGACCGGAGGAAGGACACTCTCGGCGATGTCTTCTGCACTACTCATCGAGAAGGGCGACGCGGGCACGACGGCGACGCTGACCAGCGTGGACGATACCGCGCTGCCGGAGGGGAACGTGACGGTCGACGTCGCCTACTCCACCCTCAACTACAAGGACGCGCTCGCGCTCACCGGCTCGTCGCCGGTGGTGCGCAAGTTCCCCATGGTCCCCGGCATCGACTTCGCCGGTGTGGTCGCGCAGAGCGACCACCCGGACTGGTCGGCGGGCGACGCCGTGATCCTGAACGGCTGGGGCGTCGGCGAATCGCACTGGGGCGGGCTCGCGCAGCGGGCGCGGGTGAACGGCGACTGGCTGATTCCGCTGCCGTCCGCCTTCGACGCGCGGCAGGCGATGGCGATCGGCACCGCCGGGTACACCGCCAGCCTGTGCGTCGAGGCGCTGGAGCGCTTCGGGATTCGTCCCGGGGACGGCGAGATCCTGGTCACCGGGGCGACCGGCGGGGTCGGCAGCGTCGCCATCGCGCTGCTCGGCGCGGCCGGGTTCACCGTGGCGGCGGCGACCGGGAAGGCGGCCGAGGCCGGGTACCTGAAGGGGCTCGGCGCGAGCACCGTGCTCGACCGGGCGGAGTTCGCCGAGCGCGGGAAGCCGCTGCAGAAGGAGCGCTGGGCGGGGGTGGTCGACACCGCGGGGAGCTACACGCTGGTGAACGCCGCCGCGCAGACCAAATACGGCGGCGCGGTCGCGGCCTGCGGTCTGGCGCAGGGGATGGACCTGCCCGGCACCGTCGCGCCGTTCATCCTGCGCGGGGTGACGCTGCTCGGCATCGACAGCGTGCAGGCGCCGAAGGAGCGCAGGCTGGAGGCGTGGGCGCGGCTGGCCCGCGATCTGGACCCGGGCGTACTGGATTCGATCGCCACCGAGATCCCGCTGGGCGAGGCGATCGCCGCCGCGGGCCGCTTCATCGACGGCACCGTGCGCGGTCGCATCGTCGTCGACGTGAATCGCTGAGGAGCAGCCGTGAGTACAGGTAATTCCGCAACGCCGCGGAAGACGGCGGGGACCGGCGCGCGCAAGGCCGCGACCGCCGCCGCGAGCAAGGCCGCACCCGCGAGCAAGGCCGCGCCCGCGCGCAAAGCCGCCGCCGCGCGCGGGAACTCGGCGCCGGGTAAGGGCGCGGGCACCTCGCCGGGCGGCGTCGAGCTCGACCTCTCCGATGTCGACCACCGGGTGGGCAAACCCGTCGGCGGCGGCCAGCTGTGGGACCCGTGCAGCACCTCGGACATCCGCCGCTGGGTGATGGCGATGGACTACCCGAACCCGCTGCACTGGGATCACGAGTTCGCCCGCGAATCCCGCTACGGCGGGCTGATCGCCCCGCAATCCATCGCGGTCGGGCTGGATTACGGCCACGGCGCGCAGCCCGCCTGCGTCGGCCACATCCCCGGCTCGCACCTGATCTTCGGCGGCGAGGAGTGGTGGTTTTACGGCGCCCCGGTGCGCCCGGGCGACACCCTGTTCCAGGACCGCCGCTTCCACGACTACAAGGTGGCCGAGACCAAGTTCGCCGGGCCGACGATGTTCTCCCGCGGCGACACCACGCACCGCAACCAGCACGGCGTGCTGGTCGCCCGCGAACGCTCCACCGCCATCCGCTACCTCGCCGAGGAGGCGAACAAGCGCGGCATGTACGAGAACCAGCTCGGCGAGGTGAAGCGCTGGACCGCCGCCGAGCTCACCGAGGTGGAGCAGCTGCGGCACGAGTGGATCCTCTCCAACCGGCTCGGCGTCTCGCCGCACTTCGACGAGGTGAAGGTCGGCGACAAGCTGCCGCGCCGGGTGATCGGCCCGCACAGCATCGCCACCTTCACCACCGAGTACCGCGCCTTCCTCTTCAATATCTGGGGCACCTTCGGCTGGGTCGCGCCGCCCGGGATCAAGGATCCGTGGATCAACCAGGACCCGGGCTGGACCGAGGGGTTCGAGTTCGACGAGGAGGGCGCCAAGATCGACCCGCGCAAGCGCGACGGCCTCTACGTCGGCCCGTCGCGCGGGCACATCGACGGCGACAAGGCGGGCGAGGTCGGCATGGCGCGGGCCTACGGCTACGGCGCCACCATGGGCGCCTGGTGCACCGACTACCTCGCCTACTGGGCGGGCAACGACGGCCTGGTCCGGCACACCAAGGCCGATTTCCGGCTGCCCGCCTTCGAGGGCGACGTCACCTACTTCGACGCCGAGATCGTGGACAAGATCACGGATTCGGCGTGGGGCGTGCCACTGGTGCAGGTGAAGCTGAAGCTCACCGACCAGAACTTCGGCACCCTGGTCAGCTGCCTCGCCGAGATCGAACTCCCGCACTGAGGGGCACGGAAACCATGACCACCCGCTCCCCCGCCATCGCCGCGGGACCACCCCTTGCCGACGAACCCGGGCTCGGCCCGCTCACCCTGCCCGGCTTCCTGCGCGAGGTCACCGCGCGCTACGGCGACCGGGAGGCGCTGCGCGTCCCCGGCGGCGTGAGTTGGACGTACCGCGAGCTGCACGACCGGGCGGTCGAGGTCGCCCGTGCGCTCCGGGCCGCCGGCGTCGGCAAGGACTCCCGCGTCGGCGTGCTCATGACCAATCGGCCGGAGTGGCTGGCCGCCGTCTTCGGCACCTCGCTGGCAGGCGGGGTCGCGGTGGCGCTGAGCACCTTCTCCACCCCGGCCGAGCTGGACCACCTGCTCCGGGTCTCCGGGGTCTCGGTGCTGCTGTTCGAACGGCACGTGGCGCGGGCCGATTTCACCGCGGTGCTCACCGAGCTCGAACCGGCGCTGACCGGGACGGCCCCCGGTGAACTGCGCTCGACGGCGTACCCGTTCCTGCGGCACCTGGCCGTGGTCGGCGAGCCGACCGGCGGCACGATCGAGGGCTGGGACACTTTCCTGGCCCGCGGCGGGAGCGAACCGGCCGAGCTGGTCGAGGCCGCCGCGGACTCGGTCCGGCCGAGCGACACCGCCGTGCTCTTCTTCTCCTCGGGGACGACGAGCAAGCCCAAGGGAATTCGCAGCGCGCACCGCGGGGTGGCGGTGCAGATGTGGCGCTTCGGGCAGATGTTCGGCTTCACCCCGGACGACACCGTGCGCTGCTGGACCGCCAACGGCTTCTTCTGGTCGGGCAACTTCGGCCAGGCGCTCGGCGCCACGCTCGCCGTCGGCGGCACCCTGGTGCTGCAGCGGCTCTTCGACGCCGCCGAGGCGGTGGCGCTGATCGAGTCGGAGCGGGTCACCTTCCCGGTGGCCTGGCCGCACCAGTGGGCCCAGCTCGCCGGTGCGCCCAACTGGGCGGAGACCGACCTGAGCAGCTTGACCTTCGTGGACAAGCACACGCCCGCAGCGGCGCACCCGACGGTGACCACCGAGTGGACCGAGTGCGGCCACGCCTACGGCAACACCGAGACCTTCACCATCACCACCTGCTACCCCGCCTGCACGCCGGACGAGGTGCACGCGGGCAGCAGCGGGGTGCCGCTGCCGGGGGTGACGGTGAAGATCACCGACCCGCTCAGCGGCGCGGTGCTCGCGCGCGGCGAGAGCGGCGAGATCTGCGTCAAGGGGCCGACGCTCATGCTCGGCTACGTCGGCACACCGCTGGACGAGACGCTCGACGCCGACGGGTACTTCCACACCGGCGACGGCGGCTACCTGGACGACATCGACCGGCTGTACTGGGAGGGGCGGCTGACCGACATCATCAAGACCGGCGGGGCCAATGTCTCGCCGCTCGAGGTGGACGAGGAGCTGGCGCGGTTCCCCGGGGTGAAGGTGGGGCGCACGGTCGGGGTGCCGCACGAGACGCTCGGCGAGGTCGTGGTGGCGTGCGTGGTGCCGCAGGAGGGAGCCGCCGTCGACGGGGACGCGCTGCGCGGGTTCCTGCGGGAGCGGCTGGCCAGTTACAAGGTGCCGCGGCACGTGCTGCTCTTCGCGGAGGGGGAGTTCACGCTCACCGGGAGCGCGAAGATCAAATCGTCCGAGCTGCGGGAGCTGGCCGCGAAGCGGTTGGGCTGAGTTTCGGCGCCACAACGGTGTGGCGCCGGATGGGCGCGCGAGGGGTTCCGGAGGCCGACAAGGGAGTCGGTGCCGGAGCCCCTCGCGCGCGTTCGCGCGGCCCCCGCACCGTCCACCTCGTGCGCCCGCGGATGCGCGCCGAACAACACCGATTCGATACCCGTGCAACGACTTCAGCAGCCACGGCGAAGGGGAGCCGGACCGGAACCGCACGCGCGGCGATAAGCTCCGCTTATGGAACTGCGGGCGCTCCGGTACTTCGTGACGGTCGCCGAGGAGCTGCACTTCGGCCGGGCCGCCGAGCGGCTGCACATCGCGCAGCCCGCGGTGAGCCAGCAGATCGCCCGGCTGGAGCGGGAACTCGGGGTGCGGCTGCTGGACCGCTCGCCGCGCCGGGTCCGGCTCACCGGTGCCGGGCAGCGGGTGCTGGCGGCGGCGCGCACCGCGCTGGCCGCTGCCGAGGAGGTCAGGGTGGCGGCGGGTGCGCACGCGGTGACGCTGCGGATCGGGATCGCGCCCGGGCTCGGGGCCAGGCTGGAGCGCGGGATCGACGCGCTGCGCGCGGCGGGCGAGCCGTTCGACGTGGTGCTGGTGGATCTGCCGCTCACCGCGCGGTTGCGGGCGCTGCGCCGCGGTGAGCTGGATCTGGCGCTCGCCCGCGGCGAGGTCTCGGCGCCCGGCTTCACCGTGCTGCCGACCTGGACCGAGCCGCTGCTCGCGGTCGTCTCCCGCGAGCATGCCGCGGCCGGGCTTGCCGCGGTCTCGTTCGAGGATCTGGCGGGCGGGGTGCTGCGCATGCCCGCCAGGGAGCACGATCGGCAGCTGCACGACGCGGTGGCGAGTGCGGTGCGCGAATCCGGGGTGCGGCCGCGGCTCGGGCGGCCCGCAGGTGCCGCGCGGGACGCGGTCATCGAGATCGGGGCGGATCCGGAGAGCTGGACGGTGCTCCCCGCCGACCAGGTCGCCGAGCTCGGCTCCCGGCGGATCGCCGCCATCCCGCTGACCCCCGCGGTCACCATCAGCGGCAGCGTCGTCGTGCCCGACGCGGGCCCGGGTCACGCCGCGCTCTGCGCCGCACCCGCCTTCGCCGGTGCGCTCGCCGCGCCACCACCTCGGCTCCGATAGCGCGCGTCAGCCGCGGTAGCGGGCGGCGAGGGTGCGGCGGTGGGCGGCGGGGGTGCCGTAGAGCGCGCGATCGAGGGTGGCGCGCTTGAGGTAGGTGTGGATGCCGCTCTCCCACGTGTAGCCGTAGCCGCCGTGCAGCTGCATCGCGCTGCCCGCGACCGCGACCGCCGCCTCGGTGGCGTAGGACTTGGCCATGCCGGCGGAGATCTCCGCACCGGGTGCGGAACTCTCCAGCGCCCGTACCGCCTCGGCGACGAGGTGCCCGGCGACGGTCACCCGGACCAGCATGTCGGCGCAGGCGTGCTTGACCGCCTGGAACGAGCCGACCGGGCGGCCGAACTGCTCCCGCACCCGCACGTAGGCGACGGTCGCGTCCAACATGGCCTGGGCGATGCCGAGCGCATCGCACGCCGTCGCCAGCGCGGCTCGCGCGCCCAGCGCGATCGGCGTCTCGAACCGCCACACGGCGCGGGGTTCCGCGCCGTCCGCGGTGATGGAGCCGACCGTCCGGGTAGCGTCCACCAGTGGTACCGGAGTGCAGGTCACGGCATCGGGATCGACGGCGGCGAGAACCATGTCGCCATCGGCATCACGAGCCGGGATCAGCAGCAGCTCCGCCGTCGGCGCGTCCAGCACGAGGTGCGCGGCACCGGTCACGCGCCCGCCCTCCAGCCGGAAGGCCGCCTCGGGGCCGGACAGCGCCGCCTCGGGGCCGGACAGCGGAGCCTCCGGCCGCCGGGCTGCCCCTCCGCCACCGGACCCGGCGTCCTCGAGCCGGACCCCCGCAAACTCCGGACGGCCGGACGCCGATCCCGGCGCCGGCGGATCGCTCCCGAGCACAACGACCGGCACCCGCCGCCCCTGCACCACCGCGCGCAACACCTCGTCCCGCAGCGCGTCACCGCCGACGGCGAGCAGCGCGGGCACGCTCAGCGCGAGCACCGAGGGCAGCGCGGTCCGCGCGGCAGCCCGACCGACTTCGGTCAGGAGCACCGCCACCTCGGCGACCCCCGCCCCGGCCCCGTCGAACTCCTCCGGCACCGCCAGCCCCGGCCATCCGGCCTGCGAAACAACCTCCCAGGGCACCGGCCCGTCCCCCACCTTGCCGAGCAGCTCCCTGGCAACGGAGCGCAACTCGTCGTGGAACTCCGCGAACGCGCTCACGGCACCACCGGTTCCCGCGGCAACCCGAGCCCGCGCTCCCCGATGATGGTGCGCTGGATCTCGCTGGTCCCGCCGGGAATGGTCCACTCCCAGGACCCGACGAAGTCCAGCACCCACGCCCCGGACTCCCACCCGCCGGACATCGGCTTGCGCAGCACCGTGTGCGCGCCGACCCCGCCGAGCTCGGCCCCGAAATCGGTCATCCGCTGCAACAGTTCGCTGTAGAAGAGTTTCACCACGGAGGCGTCGGCGGGGCCGGCCGTCCCGGCTTCGTGCCGCTCGACCAGGTCGCGGCAGAGCGCCCGCAACCCGGTGAGCTCGATCTCCAGCGCGGCGAGCCGATCGTCGACCACCGGATCGTCGTGCGCCCGCGCCTGGTCGACCAGCCAGCGGAATCCGGCGTGGCCGAGCCGCTCGGCGAGCTCGAGCATGGTCAGCCCGCGCTCGGCGCCGAGCGTCTGCTGCGCGACCTGCCAGCCCTTGTTCTCGGCGCCGATCAGGTTCTCGGCCGGGATGCGCACCTCGTCCAGGAAGATCTCACAGAAGTGCGCGTCGCCGGTGGCCTGCCGGATGGGCCGCACCTCGATTCCCCGGCTGCGCATGTCGAGCAGGAAGTACGAGATGCCGCGCCGCTTGGGCGCTTCCGGGTCGGTGCGGGCAAGGAGCAGGCACCAGTCGGCGTACTGCGCGCCGCTGGCCCACACCTTCTGCCCGGTGACGACGAACTCCTCGCCCTCGCGGCGCGCGGCCGTGCGCAGAGCCGCGAGGTCCGAGCCCGCGCCGGGCTCGGAGAAGCCCTGCACCCAGATCTCGCCGTCCAGGATCGCGGGCAGGTGTTTCCGCCGCTGCTCCGGGGTGCCCGCGCCGAGCAGGGTAGCGGCGGCGTGGTGCACCGAGACGAAGGCGAGCACGAGCCGTGGCGCGTCGTGCGCGGCCAGCTCCTGGTAGAGCACGATCTGCTGCTCGACCGGCATGCCGCCGCCGTACTCTGCGGGCCAGTGCGGAACCGCGAACCCGGCCCGGCGCAGCCGCTGGAACCAGTCCTGCTGGAAAGCGACGAATTCCGCCCCGCCGGCCCCGGTCTGCGCCTGCCGCCAATCAGCCGGGATCTCGCGCAGACACCACTGCCTGACCCGCTCCCGGAACGCCCCGAGCTCCTCCGCGCTCACCGCGCGCGATCCCGCAACGCCAGCAACCGATCCCGGTGCTCCGCGCTCTGCATGGAGACGACCTCCGCCGCGAACCCCGCCTGCATCGGCCCGCCCAGCGCCTGCGACAGGTACATGTTCACCACCCGCTTGGTCCCCCGCAACGCCTCCACCGGCTGCGCCGCCAACCGCCGCGCCAGCGCCAGCGCCTCGTCGAGCAGCGCCTCCGGCGCCACCACCCGGCTCGCCAGCCCCACCTGCACGGCGGTGGCCGCATCGATCCGATCCCCCGTGTACAGGAACTCCCTGGTCCGCAGAATCGGCGTGAGCAGGGGCCAGAACGCGGCGCCCCCGTCCCCGGCGACCAGCCCGACCGCCACGTGCGGATCGGCGAGATACGCCTTCTCCGACATGAGCACCACGTCGCAGAGCACCGCGATGCTCGCGCCGAGCCCGACCGCGCCGCCGTTCACCGCCGCGATCACCGGCAGCGGAAAACGCAGCAGCTCCTCGATGATCTGCGCGCCCTCGCGAATACTCTCGTCCCGCGCGACCGGGTCGTCCAGGAACGAGGTGATCCAGTTCAGGTCGCCACCGGCACTGAAGGCGCGACCGGCACCGGTCAGCACAACCGCCCTTGCCTCGGTGTCGGCGGCGAGATGGCGCCAGACCTCGGCGAGCGCGCGGTGCAGGTCGGCGTTCACCGCGTTGAGTTCGCCCGGCCGGTCGATGAGCACGATGCGCACCGGCCCGTCGGCGGTGATGGTGAGCCCGGGGGGCAACTGCACGGCGTTCACACCCCTCGCGGGTCGGAGAAGAGCCCGGCCAGCCCGGCGGTGCCGATGCGGGCGGCGAGCGCCTCCTCGGTCCCGGCGATGCCGAGCGGAAGGCGGCGCAGCGGGAGGCTGTGCCGGGAGAGCCAGGAGAGCGTGGCCTCGTCGCAGAAGCCGAGCGCGCCGTGCAGCTGGTGCGCCACCCGGAAAACGGTCTCCGCGGCCTCGAGCGCGGCCAGCCGCAGCGCCAGCGCGTCGGCGACGGCCTCGGGGCGGCCCGCCTGGATGCTCCAGAGCGCGTAGCGGGCCAGCATCTCGACGCCCCTGCGCTCCACCTCGGCGTCGGTGAGCTGGAACTGCACCGACTGGAACTCGGCCAGCGGCTTGCCGAACTGCTGGCGGAGCAGCACGTGCTCGCGGGCGAGTTCGACGGCGCGGTCGAGCATGCCGAGCAGCGTCCAGCCGGGCAGGGTCAGGGCGAGCGCCGGGTCACCGGCGGCATCGATCGGCACGACCTCGATCGGCACGACGAACGCGGTCTCCCGCGCGGTCCCGGTGCCTGGCAGTGCCCGCACCAGCCCGCGCGAACCGGTCAACCCGGCCGCTGCCACCCGCAGCTCGAGCCCGGCGAGCGGCGCGGCCGATTCCGGGCCCGCCACGACGACCAGTGCGTCCACCTCGAGATCGTCCGGGCGGGCGAGCCGCTCGGCCACCGGATACGGCGTCGCCCAGTACCCGGCGCTGCGGCACAGCGCCGCCGCCGCCTCCAGCTCGACCGGATCCCGATACGGCGCCAGCTCCCAGGCACCGAGCCGCTCCAGCACCGGCGCGATCAGCCCGTGCCGCAGCCCCGGTTCCGCCTCCGCCCGCTGGACCAGCTCGTCCCCGCCGGCGGCCTTCAGGGCCCGCAGCGCCTGCGCCCCGAATTCCCGTGCCTCATCGCACAATTCGATCCGCATCGCACCCGCGTCGACCGCGCGCTCCGCGGGCGGCACGGCCGCGGCACTCACGCCGCCTCCCCGTTCCGGCGACCCCCGCCGAGCAATGCCCGCGCCAGCAGAATCTGCTGCATCTCGATACTCCCCGAGGCTACGGTGGCGGCATTCGCGTACCGCCAGTGATCGTCGACCGCGCGGCGGAAGCGCCGCCGCGGCCCCTCCTCGTCCGGCACGTGCGCCGCCAGCTCGGCGAGCAGTGCGGCACTCTCCTGGTCCAGCCGGGTGACCGCGATCCGGTAGGCGGCGGTGTCGGCCGGGTCCACCGTGCCGGTGCTCTGCGTGGCGAGCACCTGATAGGCCAGCAACCGCGCCCGCCGCGCCCTGGTGAGCAGGCGCGCCCAGCGCCCGGGCAGCGCCGCGGGCAGCGTGGCCCAGCGCTCGCCGAGCACCTCGGGCGCGGTCAGCAGCAACCGCTCGCAGCGGGCGTAGCGCGCGATCCCGACCCGCTCGAAGGCGAGCACCTCGCGCACCACCGACCAGCCCTCGCCCACCCGGCCGAGCACGTCGGCCGAGGTGGCGCGCACCCCGTCGAAGAACACCTCGTTCAGGTGGTGCGGCCCGAGCATGGAGCGGATCGGCCGCACCAGGATGCCCGGCGCCGACATCGGCAGCAGGAACACGGTCAGCCCCTGCTGCTTCCGCTCCCCCGACCCGGTGCGGGCGAGCAGGAAGCACCACTGCGCCATCGTCGCGTAGGAGGTCCAGATCTTCTGCCCGGAGATCAGCCACCCGTCGCCGTCGGGCCGCGCCGCGGTGCGCAGCGAGGCCAGGTCGGAGCCGGCGTCCGGCTCGCTGAACCCCTGGCACCAGATCACCTCGCCGCGCGCGATCGGCGGCAGGTGCACGCGCTGCTGCTGCTCGGTGCCGTGCCGCATGACGGTCGGCCCGACCCAGTTGACGCCCATGTACTGGGCGCCGCGCGGTTCGTGCTGTGCCCACATCTCCTCGCGGACGACGGTCTGCTCCCACACCGAGGCGCCGCGGCCGCCGAACCGCTCCGGCCAGGCGGCGCAGAGCAGCCCGCGCTCGGCGAGCACCCCGCTGAACCGCTGCGCGACCGCGAGATCCGCCGGGTCGTCGGTGAAGGCGCCGAGAAAGTCGTCCGGGACCTCCGCGGCGATCAGCCGCCGGAGCTCGCCTCGCAGACTCGCGGCGGCCTCGCCCATGGTGAAGTCCATGCGTCGCACGGTACTTCAATCCTCATAAGGATAGCAATATTTGTATGGTCATCCACCGCTGACTACACTGCCGCCATGACGGTGAGAGCGACCCGCGGGCGGACCGGCGCCGGGCGGCGCGGATGACGAGCCCCCGCCGCGGCCGGGTGCCGCAGCGCCGGATCGCGGAGACCGTCGCCGCCGAGCTGCGCACCCGAATCCTGGCCGGGGACGACACCTACCGGCTCCCGACCCAGGACCAGCTGGTCCAGGACTTCGGGGTCAGCTACCCCTCGATCCGGGAGGCGCTGCGCATCCTGGAGACCGAGGGGCTGGTCACCGTCCGGCGCGGCAATGTCGGCGGCGCCGAGGTGCACCGGCCGGACGCGACGTCGGCCGCCTACCACCTCGGGCTCGCGCTGCAGGGCGCCCGCGTCACGCTCGGCGACCTGGCCGCGGGGCTGCGCATGCTGGAGCCCACCTGCGCCGCCGAGTGCGCCACCAGGCCGGATCGCGCCGAGACCGTCGTCCCCGCGCTCACCGAGAACGTCGAGAAATCCGCGGAGCTGCTGGACGACGGCGTCGCCTTCACGCACGTCGCGCGCGAGTTCCACGATCTGATCGTCGCGCACACGCCGAATCTCACCGTCCGCTACGTGGTGAGCACGCTGGTCACGCTGTGGTCGGCGCAGGAGGAGGCCTGGGCCGAGGTGATCACCAGGCAGGGCGAGTACCCCTCCCGCGACGAGGCGAACGCGGTGGTGCGCACGCACCGCCGGATCGCGAAGGAGATCGAGGCGGGCCGCGCCGCCGAGGCGGAGCGGCTCTACCGGACCCACCTCGCCGCCAGCCAGGCCGTCGTCCTCGAACGGTTCGACGGCGGCGTCGTGAACGCCTCCTCGGCGGGGGCGAGGCTCGCCATGCAGTCGGTGTCGCGCACCCGGCTGTAGCCGTTTCCGCGATATTCGCCCTGCTCGCGCGCGTTTTGGGTAATGTCGTTCTCAAAATTGTTCATACCGCATTCCGGGTCCGCGCACCCACCCGACGACCCCCTGCCTGCCTTCGGTTTTCCTTACTAAAGGCAAGTATTGCAATCCTTATGAGGATTGACGTAGCGTGGCCCGCGACACACTCCTCCGATCCGCACGGGAGGCTCCGCCTTGACTCGAGGGGCGCGCTACAGCACCACCACACCGTTCACCCTCGCCGAGGGCGTCAGCGTCGAGCGGCGCACGCCGCCGAGCCGGCTGTTCGGCGCCAACGGCCTTCGCACCGGCCCGGACAACCGCATCTACATCGCCCAGGTCGCGGGCAGTCAGATCAGCGCGCTCGACGTGCGGACCGGCGATCTGGAGACGATCAGCGCCAAGGGCGGCGATATCGTCGCCCCCGACGACATCGCCTTCGACCCGGCGGGCAACCTGATCGCCACCGAGTACATGGACGCCAGGGTCAGCGTGCGCGGCACCGACGGCAGCAGCCGGGTGCTCCGCGACGACCTGCCCGGCGCCAACGGCATCACCGTGTACAACGGCAGGCTCTTCGTCAACGAGTGCCGGATCGGCGGCCGGCTCATGGAGCTGCCGCTCGACGGCAGCGCGCCGGTGGTGCTGCAGGACAACCTGCCCATGCCGAACGCCATGGAGGTCGGCCCGGACGGGCTCCTCTACTACCCGGTCATGGGCACCAACGACATCTGGCGCATCGACCCCGACGGCGGAACGCCGGAGCGGGTCGTCGGCGACCTGGCCGGGCCGGACTCGGTGAAGTTCGACGCCGCCGGGTTCATCGTCTCCACCCAGGCCGGCTCCGGCCAGGTGCTGCGCATCGACCCGCGCACCGGAAACCGCGAGGTGCTGGCCCAGCTCGCCCCCGGGCTGGACAACTGCACGTTCGTGGACGGCCGGCTCTTCGTCTCCAGCTTCGACGGCTCGATCACCGAGGTGCTCGGCGGCGGCGACAGCACCTCGGTGCTGCCCGGCGGGCTGCTCTGGCCGCTCGACCTCACGGTCGGCCCGGACGGCACGCTCTACGTCGCCGACGGCACCTTCCTCTACGAACTCCGCGACGGCGCGCTCCAGGTGATCGCCTCGCTGTTCAGCCTCAACAGCCCCGGCTACGTGCGCGGCATCACCGCGACCGGCGTCGGCGAATTCGTCGGCTCGACCTCGACCGGGCAGATCGTCACCTACAAACACGGCCCGGAGCCGGAGACCGCGCTCATCGCCGACGGCTTCGACCAGCTGTACGGGGTCGCGGTCGCCGCGGACGGCACCATCGTCACCGCGGACGCGGGCACCGGAAAGGTTGCCTCGATCCGCGGCGGGCAGACCGAGGTGATCGCCTCCGGGCTGCAGCGCCCGATCGGCGTCGCCTTCGGCCCGGACAACGCCGTCCTGATCTCCGAGTCCGGCGCCGGGCGCATCGTCGCCGCCGGCGCGGGCGGGGTCGACACCGTGGTGGACGGCCTGGAGACCCCGCACGGAATCCTGGTGCGCGGCAACCAGCTGCTCATCGTCGATGTCGGGCTCAAGGCGCTGATCGCGGTCGACCTGGTGACCAAGGCCAGGCAGACGCTCGCCTCCGAGCTGCCGCTCGGTGTGCCGGAGGGCGTGGTCGCCAAGCCGCTCAGGGGCACGCCGCCGTTCTCCGGCCCGATGGGGCCGTTCGCCGGCATCACCGCGGGCCCGGACGGCACCGTCTACGTCTCCGCCGACGCCGAGGGCAGTGTCCTCGCCGTCCGCATCGAGGGGTGACCGGCATGCGCGGCCGAGCCGACGGGTCCGCTGCCACGCGGGCGGGCGGCGGAAGCGACCCGCGCCGCGGCGCGGGCCCCTCGCCGGAACGACGAGGGGATACGGCGTGAGCGACATCGACCTCGGACTCGCCGGGCGGGTCATCATCGTGGCCGGCGCGGGCGGCGGCGGTATCGGTACCGCCGTCACCAAGCTGATCGCCAGGGCGGGCGCCACCGTGATCGCGGTGAGCCGCGGCAAAGAGAACCTCGCCACACACGTCGAACCGCTCGCAGACGAGGGACTCCCGGTGATCCCCTTCGCCGCCGACGCGAGCACCGACGAGGGTGTCGCGAGCATCCTGGAGCGCGCCCGCTCCGCCGACGGCGAGCTGCACGGCCTGGTCAATATCGCCGGCGGCGCGGCACCGGCCACCTGGATGCCCGCCACCCGCGTCACCCGCGAGGACTGGCGCGCGCTCTTCGCGCAGAACCTGGAGACCATGTTCTTCCTCAGCCAGGCGGTCGCCGCCGAGCTGAAGGCGGAGAACCGCGCGGGCTCGATCGTCTCGCTCTCCTCGATCAGCGGCATGAACACCGCCCCGTTCCACATCGCCTACGGCACCGCGAAGGCCGCGCTGGTCGCGGCCACCCGCACGCTCGCGGTCGAGCTGGCGCAGACCGGCATCCGGGTGAACGCCGTGGCGCCGGGCGTCACCGCGACCCCCGCCTCCACCGCCTACGTCGGCGACGACCCGGCGCGCGATCGCACCGCCATCGCCATGGGCCGCCGCGGCACCCCGGAGGAGCAGGCCGGGCCGATCCTGTTCCTGCTCTCCGACCTGTCGAGCTACATCACCGGCCAGACGCTGCTGGTCGACGGCGGGCTGAACCTCAAGTGGACCCACCTCGGCGCCGACCACACCTCGCTCTTCCTGGAGAACGAGGACTTCCGGGCCGCGATCACCCGCTGACCTTCGAACGGGAGGATGTCATGACCGACAACACAACGGAACCGCTCTCGACCCCGATGGAGATCGGCGTCGATGCCTACATCTCGCCGGAGTACGCCCGCGCCGAGGGCGACAAGCTGTGGGCGAAGGTGTGGCAGCAGGTCGGCCGGGTGGAGGAGATCCCGCGGGTCGGCAACTACCTGACCTACGACATCATGAACGACTCCATCCTGGTGGTGCGCACCGCGCCGGACACCTTCCGCGCCTACCACAACGTCTGCGCGCACCGCGGCCGCCGGCTCGTCGACACCCCGCCCGGCGCGCACGACGCGCGCGGCAGTGCCAAGCAGTTCGTCTGCGGCTTCCACGGCTGGCGCTACGACCTGGAGGGCCGCAATACCTTCGTGCCCGAGCGCGAGGACTGGAACTGCGCCCTCACCGAGCGCAACGACGGGCTGAACCAGGTCAGGGTCGACACCTGGGGCGGCTGGCTCTGGATCACCATGGATCCCGAGGCCGAGCCGCTACGCGACTACCTGAACCCGGCCGCCGCGCTGCTCGAGCACTTCGAGCTGGAGAAGATGCGGTACCGCTGGCGCCGCTGGGTCGACTTCGACTGCAACTGGAAGGTCGCCTTCGAGGCCTTCATGGAGACCTACCACGTGCCCTACACGCACCCGGAGTTCACCAACTTCGGCAGCTTCCTCGGCTGGGCGCGCCCGCAGGGCAAGCACTCCAACATCGGCTACGACGCGCCGAAGGGCATGGAGGAGAACCAGGCCAAGCTGCGCGTCGGCGGCGGCGCCGACGCCAGGGTCTCCACCGCCACGCTGCAGAACTTCACCTGGGAGAACGCCAACACCAACACCACCCGCACCCTGGTGGATGTCGCCAACCGGCTGGTGGACGAGCTGCCCGAGGGCACCCCGAGCGACCAGGTGCTGCGCTACTGGCTGGACACCGCCCGCGCGGAAGACCAAGCGCGCGGGGTGGACTGGCCCAAGGTCGACCCCTCGGTGGTGGCGCAGGCCGGCACCGCGTGGCAGATCTTCCCGAACTTCCAGATCGGGCACGCGGTGAACAACATGCTCTGCTACCGCTTCCGGCCCAACGGCACCGATCCGGACAAGTGCCTCTTCGAGGCCGCCGTCTTCGAACTCTTCCCCGAGGGGCAGGAGCCGGAGACCCACTGGGAGTACACCCCGGTCGGCGACCCCGGCTGGCGCTCCGTGCTGCCGCAGGACTTCGACAACATGGCCGCTGTGCAGCAGGGCATGAAGTCACGCGGCTTCTCCGGCCCCAAGCCGAACCCGTACCGCGAGCGCAGCGTCGTCAACCTGCACCACAACCTCGCCAGGTACATGGGCACCGGCGAACCCACCGACCTGAGCTGAAGGAACCACCCCATGACCGACTGTGCACCCACGCAGACCCCCGAGGTCGACCTCGACGCGCTGCGCGAGATCTACCTCGCCGAGCGGGACAAGCGGCTGCGGACCGAGGGGCAGGGCCAGTACCTCGTCACCGAGGACGGCTTCGACGAGTTCTACGCGGGCGACCCGTACACCACGGTGGAGCCGCGCGAGCCGATCACCGACGAGATCGGCGTCGCGATCCTCGGCGGCGGCTGGGCCGGGCTGATCGCCGCCGCCCGCTTGCAGGAGGCAGGCGTCACCGACTTCCGGATCATCGAGCTGGCGGGCGATTTCGGCGGCGCCTGGTACTGGAACCGCTACCCCGGCATCCAGTGCGACACCGACAGCTACGCCTACCTGCCGCTGCTCGAGGAGACCGGGTACATCCCGACCGAGAAGTACGCCCGCGGCGACGAGTGCTTCGAGCACGCGCAGCGGATCGGCAAGCACTACAACCTGTACGAGCGCGCCATCTTCAGCACGCTGGTCGAGTCGCTGGAGTGGGACGAGCCGAGCGGCCGCTGGAACATCGGCACCAACCGCGGCGACGCCATCCGCGCGCGCTGGGTGATCCTGGCGCAGGGCCCGTTCAACAAGCCGAAACTGCCCGGCATCCCCGGCATCTCGGAGTTCGAGGGGCACACCTTCCACAGCGCCCGCTGGGACTACGCCTACACCGGCGGCAGCATGAAGGGCGGGCTGGACGGGCTCGCGGGCAAGAAGGTCGCGGTGATCGGCACCGGCGCCAGCGGCATCCAGGTGGTCCCGCACCTCGCGAAATCCGCCGAGCACCTGTACGTCTTCCAGCGCACGCCCTCCTACGTCTACGAGCGCGGCGACGTGCCGACCGATCCCGAGTGGGCCGCCACGCTGAAGCCCGGCTGGACCAGGGAGCGCAAGCGCAACTTCCACACCGCCGCCTTCGAGGCGTTCGCGCCGGGCCAGCCGGACCTGATCTGCGACGGCTGGACCGAGGTGAGCCGCAATGTGGAGGCGCACCTCACCGCCACCCAGGCGTGGGCCACGCTGACCCCCGAGAAGTTCATGGAGCTCCGCGAGCAAGAGGACTACCGGGCGATGGAGCGGGTGCGGCAGCGGGTGGACGCGCTGGTCGACGACCCGGCGACCGCGGCGGCGCTCAAGCCGTACTACCGGTTCCTGTGCAAGCGGCCGTGCTTCAACGACGAGTACCTGCCCACCTTCAACCGGGACAACGTGACGCTGGTCGACGTCTCGAAGACCAAGGGCGTCGAGCGCATCACCGCGAAGGGCATCGTCGCCGACGGCGTCGAGCACGAAGTCGACTGCATCATCTTCGCCAGCGGCTTCGAGATCACCACCGACCTGGACCGGCGGCTCGGGATCGCGCCGTTCACCGGGCGCGACGGGGTCTCGCTCTACGAGCACTGGGGCGACGGGTACAAGACGCTGCACGGGCTGACCACCCGCGGCTTCCCGAACATCTTCTTCACCGGGTTCATCCAGGGCGGGGTCACCGCGAGCACCACCGACATGTTCGACCAGCAGGCCGGGCACATCGCCTACATCCTCGCGCACGCCGCAGGCGCCGGGGTCACCTCGATCGAGCCGACGCCGGAGGCGGTTCAGCAGTGGTGCACCACCGTCCGGGAGACCGCGGTGGACAACACCAGCTTCCAGCGCGAGTGCACCCCCGGGTACTACAACAACGAGGGCGAGAAGCAGATCCGCTCGCACCTCGGCGAGCCGTACTGGCCCGGGTTCTACGCCTTCGAGGACGTCCTGCAGGCGTGGCGGGATACCGGCGAGCTGCCGGGGCTGGAGCTCGGTAAGTGAGCGCCGGTCTCCGCCGGACGGGACGCGGGCGCGGCGCGGTGGCGCCGGCAGGCGTGCCGCGATGAGCGAGCTGCGCTATGACGGGCGGGTCGCCGTTGTCACCGGTGGCGGGCGCGGGCTGGGGCGGGCGTACGCGCTACTGCTCGCCGCGCGCGGCGCGACCGTCGTGGTCAACGACCTGGGCAGCAGCGTGCGCGGCGACGAGGTGGTCGGCAGCCCGGCCGCCGAGGTGGTCGGCGAGATCGAGGCCGCGGGCGGCACGGCCACGGCCTCGACCGACTCCGTCGCCACCCCCGAGGGCGGGCAGGCGATCGTCGACACCGCGCTGGAGCGCTTCGGCCGCCTCGACATCCTGATCCACAACGCGGGCAACGTCCGCTACGGCTCCCTGCGCGACATGCCCTACGCCGATTTCGAGGCCGTGCTCGACGTGCACCTGCGCGGCGCGTTCCACGTGGCGAGGGCGGCGTTCCCGGTCATGGCCGACGCGGGCTACGGCCGGGTGGTGCTCACCTCGTCCATCGGCGGCATCTACGGGAACAAGAACGTCGCGAACTACGCGGCGGCGAAGTCCGGCGTGCTCGGCCTCTCCAACGTGATCGCCCTGGAGGGCGCCGAGGCGGGCGTGACCAGCAATGTCATCGTCCCCGCCGCGGTCACCCGGCTGGCGGACGGGCTGGACACCTCCGCCTACCCGCCCATGGGCCCCGAGCTGACGGCACCCGCCGTCGGCTGGCTCGCGCACGAATCCTGCTCGGTCAGCGGCGAGATCTACGCCGCGGTGGCCGGGCGGGTCGCGCGGCTCTACCTCGCCGAGACCGCAGGGGTGTACCAGCCCGCCTGGACGGTCGAGCAGGTCGGCGAGCGCATCGACGAGATCCGGGACACCGCGAACTCCTGGATCCTGCCCACCGCAACCGGGCACGTCGACCATTTGACGAGAAGTTTCGCGCTGGCCACGGAGGGTGCGCAGCATGTCGGTTAAGGTTTACGAACGCATCATCCAGCTTTTCGAAGCCGAGGGCATCAATACCGTATTCGGTATTCCGGACCCGAACTTCGTGCACATGTTCCACCTCGCCGAGGAGCGCGGCTGGAACGTCATCGCCCCGCACCACGAGGAGACGGCCGGGTTCATGGCCGAGGCGGTCTCCCGGATGACCGGCAAGGCCGCGGTCTGCATCGGCACGCTCGGGCCGGGCATGGCGAACATGGCCGGCGCCATCCAGTGCGCCAAGGTGGAGAACTCCCCGGTCATCTTCCTCGGCGGGCAGCGCGCCCGGATCACCGAGCAGCGGGTGCGCCGCGGGCGGATCCAGTTCGTCAAGCAGGCCGAGCTCTTCGCGCCGTCGGTGAAGTACAGCGCGAGTATCGAGTACGCCGACCAGACCGACGAGATCATCCGCGAGGGGCTGCGCCGGGCACTCACCGGCACCCCCGGCCCGGTCTACATCGAGTGGCCGAAGGGCATCATCCAGGAGGAACTGGATGTTCCGGAACCGCTGCCGCCGCACCGCTACCGGCTGATCGGGCAGACCGCGGGGCAGGACCGGATCGACGAGGCGGCCGAGCTCATCCGCGCCGCGAAGCAGCCGATCCTCATCGTCGGGCACGGCGTGCACACCACAAGGGCCGGGGAGTCGGTGCGCGCGCTGGCCGAGCTGATGGCGGTGCCGGTGATCCAGACCTCCGGCGGCACCTCGTTCATCGAGGGGCTGGAGGACCGCACCTTCGCCTACGGCTTCTCCCCCTCGTCCATCGACGCGGTGGTCAAGTCCGACCTGGTGCTCGCCGTCGGCACCGAGCTGGGCGAGCCGGTGCACTACGGCGTCGGCAGGCACTGGGTCGCCGGTGAGGCGAACCGGAAATGGATTCTGGTGGAACAGAATCCGGAGGCGATCGGGGTGAACCGCCCGATCGACGTCCCGCTCGTCGGCGATCTCCGCGCCATCGTCCCGCAGCTGGTCGCGGCGCTGAAGGACACCCCGCGCACGGCGACCCCCGAGCTGGCGGGCTGGATCGAACAGGACGCCGCGCGCCTCGCCGAGCTGGCCGAGACCGCGCCGTCGGGGCAGGCGCAGGTGCACCCGGCCCGGCTCATCGTGGAGGCCACGAAGGCGTTCCCGCCGGAGGGCATCATGGTCCGCGACGGCGGCGCCACCACCATCTTCGGCTGGACCTACTCGCAGGCCAAGCCACGCGACGTGATCTGGAACCAGAACTTCGGGCACCTCGGCACCGGGCTCCCCTACGCCATCGGCGCCTCGGTGGCCGAGGGCCGCAAGCGCCCGCTCATGCTGGTCACCGGCGACTCCTCGTTCCTCTTCCACATCGGCGAGCTGGAGACCGCGGCCCGGCTGAACCTGCCGCTGGTCTGCGTGGTCGCGGTGGACTACTCCTGGGGGCTGGAGGTCGGCGTCTACAAGGGGCTCTTCGGCCAGGGCTCGCTGGAGACCGGAACGCACTGGAGCACCGAGACCCGCTTCGACAAGATCGCGGAGGGGTTCGGCTGCTACGGCGAGTACGTGGAGCGCGAGGAGGACATCGCGCCCGCGATCAAGCGCGCCTACGCCAGCGGGCGGCCCGGCGTCATCCACGTCGTGGTCGACCCGAAGGCGAATTCCGAGGAGATGCCGAGCTACGACGAGTTCCGCACCTGGTACGCCGAGGGGATGCAGTGATGCGCGCGACGATCCTTGTCCCGACCCAGGCAGGAGCTGCCCATGCCTAGCACCGACCCGACCCGGGATCGCCCCACCTTCTTCATCGACGGGCAGTGGGTAGCCCCGCAGAGCCCCGAGGTGTGGCAGGCGCTCGAGGCCGCCACCGGCGAGCCGCTCGGCACCGCGGCGCTCGGCGGCGAGGCCGATATCGAGGCCGCCGTCACCGCCGCGAACGCGGCGCACGAGCGCGGCGAGTGGGCGGGCGCGAGCCCCGCCGAGCGGGCGAAGGTGCTGCACCGCTTCGCCGACGCGCTCGCCGCCCGCGGCGAAGCCACCAGCGAGCTGGTCAGCAGGGAGATCGGCATGCCGATCGGGCTCTCCCAGGTCTTCAACGGCCAGGCGCCCGCGCACCTGCTTCGCCAGTACGCCGACCTGGCCGCGGGCACCGAGTTCGAGGAGATCCGGCCGAGCGCCATGGGCTCGACCCTCGTGCGCCGCGAACCGGTCGGCGTCGCCGCGGTCATCACGCCGTGGAACTACCCGCAGGCCAAGGCGCTCATCTCGATCGCGCCCGCGCTCGCGGCGGGCTGCACGGTGGTGCTCAAGCACTCCCCCGACGCCGCGCTGGATTCCTATGTGATCGCCGAGGCGGCCGAGGAGGCCGGGCTGCCGCCCGGCGTGCTCAATATCGTGCTCGCCGATCGCGGCCCCGCCGCGCTGCTCACCCGGCATCCGCTGGTGTCCAAGATCGCCTTCACCGGCTCCACCGCCTCCGGCGCGCAGGTGGGCGCCGAGGGCGGGCGCGGGTTCAAGCGGATGACGCTCGAGCTCGGCGGGAAGTCCGCGGCGATCGTGCTCGACGACGCCGACCTGGACGCCTTCGTCACCGGCATCGGCACCGCCTCGTTCATGAACAACGGCCAGACCTGCACCGGCCAGTCCCGCATCCTCGCCCCGCGCTCGCGCTACGACGAGGTCGTTGCCGCGCTGGCCGAGTGGGCCGCCGCCCAGACCATCGGCGACCCGCTCGACCCGGCCGTCACCATCGGCCCGATGGCGAGCGAACGCCAGCTCGCCACCGTGCGCCGCTACATCGAGCTCGCCCGCGCCGACGGCGCCCGGCTGGTGCACGGCGGCGGGCAGCCGGCCGGGCTGACCAGGGGCTGGTTCATCGAACCGACCGTCTTCGCCGACGTCGCCAACACCGACCGGATCGCCCGCGAGGAGATCTTCGGCCCCGTCGTCACCGTCATCCCGTACACCGACGAGGACGAGGCCGTCGCGCTCGCCAACGACAGCGATTTCGGCCTCGCCGGGTCGGTCTGGACCGCCGACGAAGACCGCGGCCTCGGCATCGCCCGCCGCATCCGCACCGGCACCATCGGAATCAACTACTACGTCAACGATTTCGACGCACCCTTCGGCGGCGTCAAGGGCAGTGGGATCGGGCGCGAACTCGGGCCGGAGGGGTTCCACGAGTTCCTCGAGTACAAGTCGATCTACGCGAGCGGCGCGCTGCTCGCGCAGTAGTGGATCGAGCCGCCGCGGCCACGTGACCGGCAGTCGTCGTCTACGCGGCTTCGACCGATTCGGCGGGCGGGCGCCCGGGGCCGGCGTACGCGTCCACATACGACTGACCGGTGCGCGCGCCGATGGTGTGCATGAGGAGATCGGTGGCGGGGCGGACTCCGATACCGCGCGGCAGGCTCAGCGGCGGCAAGATCTCGATGGTGACGCGGCGGCGGCGCCACGGGGTGCCGGGGGCGGTGCCGGTGATGGCGACCGGGACGAGCGGGGCGCCGGTGGCGATGGCGACGCGGACGGCGCCGGTGCGGCCGCGGTAGAGGCGGCCGTCCGGGGAGCGGGTGCCCTCGGGGTGGATGCCCCAGGCGCGGCCCCGCTCGATCAGCCGGACGGCGGTCTCCAGGGCCGGGGCCGCGGTGCTGCCGCCGCGGCGGTCGACGGGGATCTGGCCGGCAGCGGTGAAGAACCAGCGCTTCCAGCCTCGGAAGTACTCGCGTTTGGCCAGGAAGGCGACCTGTCTGCGGGCCGCGAGGGTCAGGTAGAAGGAGTCGACGACGGCCAGGTGGTTGGCGGCCAGGATCACCGGACCTTCGCGCGGAATATGCTCGCGGCCCTCGATCTTCGGCCGCCCGTGCAGGTACAGCGCGGGACCGATCAGGACGTGGCGGCACAGCCGGTAGAAGCACGCGCTCCGGAAGGACATAGACAGTGTCTACCCGATGCTGGGAGACACTGTCCACATGACCGCTGAGGACACCAGGTCGGCGCTGGTCCGCGCCGGCGTCGAGCTGCTGGAGGAGACCGGCTCGGCCGATCTCGGGCTGCGCGCCATCGCGCGCAGGGCCGGGGTCTCGCACGGGGCGCCGCGGCGCTGGTTCCCCACCCATCGACTGCTGCTCGCCGCCGTCGCCGAGGAGGGGTTGCGGGATCTCGGGTGGCAGTTGAGCGCGACGGCCGACGGCGGGATCGCCGCGATGGCACGGGCCTACGTCGCGTTCGCGCGCGAGCGGCCCGCCATGTTCACGCTGATCTTCCGGCACGACCTGCTCGTCGGCTCCGGCGCGGAGCTGCGCACGGTGTCGCGCCCGCTCTTCGCCTGGTTCACCGGATTGGTCGGCGACGAGGAGACCGCGGCCGCGCTGTGGGTCGGCATGCACGGCATCGCCGTCCTCGCCTCGACCGGTTCGCTGGCGCTGATCGCGGACGGGGTGGACGAGGACGCGCTCATCGAGCGCGTGGTGCGCAGCAGCGCGGGGTGACGTCAGCCCCGCACGCGGCGGGCGAAAAGCGCGGCCGCGGCGACGTAACCGGCGACGGCGAGCCCGGCGCACCACAGCACGGCGGGCAGCACGTCCCCGCCCGCACCGGTCAGCGCACCGCGAACGGCTCCGAGGATCGGCGTGGCCGGTTGATGGTCGGCGAACCCCCGCAGCCACCCCGGCATGGTCTCCGTGCGGACGAAGGCACCGCTGACGTAGGGCACGAACATGATGGCGTAGGTGAAGCCGCCCGCCGCTTCGGGCGTGCGGGCGAGCAACCCCATCGCCACCGCGATCCAGGTGACGGCCACGACCAGCAGCAGCACGATCCCGGCGGCCGTGAGCAGCCCGGGAAGCCCCGCGGTGCTCCGGAAGCCGAGCACGGAAGCGACGCCGAAGACCACCGCGACAACGCCGAGATTCCGCGCCACCCCCTCCAGCGCGTGCCCGGCGAGCAGCGCCTGCCGGTAGATCGGCAGCGTGCGGAAGCGGTCGACGGCGGCGCCGCGCACGTCGGTGGCGACCCCGGTCGCGGTGATGGAGGCGCCGAAACCGGTGCAGAGCAGCACGATTCCGGGCAGCACGTAGTCCAGGTACGGCATGCCGACCTGGATCGCGCCGCCGAAGACGTAGACGAACAGCAGCATGAGCAGGATCGGCAGCAGCGCCGAGACCAGCAGCGTGTCGCGGCCGCGCACGGTCCGGCGCAGCGCGCGCCGGAACATGACGAGGGAGTCGGCGCACCCGGCCGCGAAGCGGTTCACCGAGCGGCGGCCTCGACCAGGTCGGCGGCGCGCTCGGCGGCATCGGAGCGCGCCGCCAGCCGCCCGGCCAGCTCGCGGGTGCGCGCCACCGTCTCCGGCTCGAGCAGGGTGCGCACCCCCGCGGTGAGCCGGTCGGCGTCGAGCTCGGCGAACGGCAGGTGCACCCCGACCCCGAGCCGCTCGACCTGCCCGCCCCACATGGGCTGATCGAAGGAGACCGAGCAGACCAGCGTCGGCAGCCCGGCCCGGAGGCTCTCGAAGGTGGTGCCGATCCCGCCGTGGTGCACCGCGGCGGCGCACCGGGGGAAGACGATGTCGTGCGCCAGCGGCCCGACCACCCGCACCGCGTCGCCGGACTCGGCCTCCGCCGCGTCCAGATCGCTCCACCCGGCGCTCACCAGCGCGCGCCGCCCGAGCCGCTCGCTCACCTCGGTGACCATGGCGAGCACCTGGTGGGTGTCGCGGATCGGCATGCTGCCGAAGCCGAAGTAGACCGGCGGCTCCCCCGCGTCGATCCAGGCGAGCAGCTCGGTGTGGTCGTCGGCCAGCTCGCCGACGGCCTCGCGGGCCGCGCGCGGCAGCGCGAGGAAGCCGACCAGCGGCCGCCGATCGCCCCAGTCCTCGGCCAGCCCCGGCACCAGCGCGGGGTCGTAGATCTGCACCTCGCGCACCCCGCGCTCGGCGCACATGGCGGCCGGGCTCTTGGTGGTCTTGCGCAGCCCGAGCTCGCCGCGCAGCTGGTTGAGGTAGCGCAGGAAGACCACGCGCCGCAGGTTCTCCGCGACCGACCAGGTGGCCCGGTTCACCGCGGCGGGCGGCCGCCAGTGCGGCGGCAGCGCGCCGGGGAACGGATACGCGCCGGTCTTGCGGCCGGGGAAGCCGTGCAGCGTGACCAGCCCGGCGCCGGAGGCCTCGGCCACCGAGACCGCCCGGTCCTCGGTGAGCAGGGTGGAGACGATCACCTCGGCGCCCGCGCAGACCTCGATGACCTCGCGGTTCATCCGCTCCGCGTACTCGGCCATCTGCTTGCCGACCAGCTGCATGAGCCGCAGGCTGCTGCCCGCGGCGAGCGCCCGCTGCCCCTCCTCGGAGGAGTAGAGCTGCTGCACGTCCGGCCCGCAGGGCTGCGCCTTCAGCCCGGTGCCGGCGGTGAAGTCGACCAGGTTGGGCGGGGCGCCGACGATCACCTCGTGGCCGCGGTCGCGCAGCGTCAGCCCGAGCGCGACGGCGGGCTGCACGTCACCTCTGGTCCCGGTCAACGGAATTGCGATCTTCACACCAGTTCCCTCACTACCGTGGCCGTATGCACATCGCGCTGTTCACCGATTTCCACCCCGGGACCGTCGGCGGCATCCAGACCTCGGTCGCCGCCCAGTACCGCGGTGCTCGGCGGCTCGGGCACCGCGTCACGGTATTCACCGCGCCCGGTCCGGAATCTACCGAACCGGACCCGGAGCTCGTGGTCCTTTCGCCGGTGCGCGCGCTCTCGGTCAACGGCTTCGCCGCGGTGCTGCCGACCCGGGCGAACGCGCGGCTGATCGACGCGGTCTTCGCCGAGCGCGGCCCGGTCGACATCGTGCACACCCAGACCACCTACGGGGTCGCCGTCGCCGGGGTGAAAGCGGCGCGGCGGCACGGCATTCCGCTGGTGCAGACGATCCACAGCCGGGACGACGTCTTCATCCAGCACACCTCGCCCGCCCCCTACCCGGCGGCGCTGGTGATGCGGGCACTGCACAACAGCGTGCTCCCGCATCGGGGGCGGATGCCGCGCAATCCGGAACCGCGGGCCGCCCGGCACGCCTGGCACACCATGATCGCGCAGGCGCAGGCCGCGGACGCGGTGATCGTGCCGTCGGCGCACTTCGCCGAGCGGTTGCGGGCGCACGGACTGGCCGGGCGGCTGCACGTCGTCTCGAACGGTGTCGACGACGACCTGCTGGACGAGCCGGGAGCGACGGTACCGCCCGCCGAGGAGCGGAGAGCGGCCGACAGCTCCGGAGCCACCGGCTCGGGGCACGATCCCGACGGGGCCGGACCCCTGCGCGTGCTCTGGTGCGCCCGCCTCTCGGCGGAGAAACGCCCACTGGCCGCGATCGAGGCCGTACTCCGGGTGCCCGGCGCCGTACTGGACGTCTACGGCGACGGCGACCAGCTGGCGGCCGCCCGCGAGCTGGCGGGCGACGACCCGAGAATCCACTTCCACGGCGCCCGCGCACAGCGCGACTGCCTGCGAGCCATGCGCGACCACGACATCCTCCTGTTCCCCTCGCTCGGCTTCGACACCCAGGGCATGGCGCTGCTCGAGGCCGCCGCGACGGGGTTGCCGGTGCTGTACTGCGACGCCGCGCTCGGCGAATCGGTGCCCCCGGGCGGCGGCATCCTGACCGCCCCCGAACCCGCCGCCATCGCCGCCGCCCTCCGCGCACTGGCGGAATCGCCCGCCGAGCTGGAAACCCTGCGCGACGCCGTCACCGCGACGGAGTTCTCCGCCCGCCAATCCGTGCTCAGCACCGAGCTCATCGGCATCTACACCGACCTGCTCACCGACCCGCCCGGCGCCCGCATGCCGCGCACCCCCGCCGAGGTGCCGACAGCCCCCGGCCGGCTCCCCCTGCTCGGCCACAGCATCGCGGCGCTCCGCGACAGCCTCGGCTTCGTCCGCTCCCTGGCCGCCGTCGGCCCGGTGGTGCGCGTCTACCTCGGCCCGCGCCCGGCCTACGTCCTCACCACCCCGGAGCTCGTCCGGCAGGTCGGCTTCGGCACGGCGGGCGAATTCCACCGCGACGACCTGCGCGCCGCCATGCACGAGGTGGTCCGCGGCGCCTCCAACGTCCTCTCCGGCACCCCGCACGAACTGCGCCGCCGCATGATCGCCCCCGCCCTGCGCCGGCGCCGCCTCCAGGACTACGCGGCCGTCACCGCGGCGATCGCGGACGACTGGGCCGAGGCCCTGCCCGGCACGGTGAACCTGATGGAATCGGCGCACGCCCTCGTCCTCGACACCATCTCCGCCACCCTCTTCACCGCCGACTTCGGCGCCGCCGCCAAGGCCGAGGTCAGGCAGAACATTCCGTGGCTGCTGGCCCAGGTGGTGCAGCGCGCCGCCCTGCCCGACGCCGTGAACCGGGCCAGGTTCCTCGCCGACCGCAGGTTCGCCGCCAAGGCCGCGGCGCTGCGCGGGGAGATCGGCGCGGTGGTGCGCGCCTACCGCGCCGACGGGCGGGACCACCGCGACGTGCTCTCGGCGCTCATCGGCCACGTCGACGCGGAGACCGGCGCCACGCTCGGCGACGAGGAGATCGTGGACGAGCTGATCCTCATGCTCGCGGCCGGCGTCGGCTCCACCGCCTCCATCCTGGCCTGGGTCTGGTACGAGACGCTGCGCTCGCCTGATATCCGGAAAGCCGTTCGCGCCGAACTGGATACGGAGGTCGGCGCGGGCCCGGTCGAGCCCGATCACCTGTTCCGGCTGCCGTACCTGCGCCGGGTGATCCTGGAGACGCTGCGGTACTGGGGGCCGTGGGTGAGCACGCAGAACGCCGACGGCCCGGTCACCTTCGACGGCCTCACCCTGCCGGACGGCGCCATGATCGTCTACAGCCCCTACCTGGTGCACCACGATCCCCGGTACTACCCCGACCCCGCCCGCTTCGACCCGGAGCGCTGGGCCCCGGAGCGGGTGGATGACATCGACCGCAAGGCGGTGCTGCCCTTCGGTGTCGGCGCCAGGCACTGCCCCGGCAACAATTTCGCGCTGCTCACCATCACGCTCGCCACCGCCGCGCTCTTCACGCACTGGGACCCGGTGCTGGACAGCGGTTACCGCGTGAAACCGTCCAGCGGGGATTTCGTCGCGGCGCCGTCCCGGCTTCCGGTCACGCTCCGACCGCGGACTGGGCGATGAGCACCGCGTAGAGCCCGAGGATGAACAGCACCGGCGGTCCCAGCGGGAACTCCGCCCCGCGGAGGAACCGCAGAGCGCCGGAGGCGGGCAGCAACGCCAGCGGCAGCACCAGCGACCCCACGGCGAAGCGGGCGCCCCCGAACTCCCACGGCCGCACCAGCGCCAGCTCGGCCCCGACCGCCAGCGCCACGAACAGCAGCGACACGGCCGTGCTTCCCCGCGCGCCGAGCACGTTCGAGTAGTAGTGCTCCCCCGGCCGCGGCTCGTGCGCCGTCTTCCGCGCGAACTCGAACTGCAGGAACGCGCCGGCGAAGATCAGCGCGGCGGGGGCCAGCCGCCAGAAGCCGGCGTTCAGCCCCTCGGTGTCCAGCACCGAGACCAGGACGTAGGCGGTGACCAGCAGCTGCACCGGGTAGGTGACCACCAGGTTGACCAGGATGTCGTCCCGCACCCACGCCGAGACCCGCTCCAGCCCCCACAGCCCGAGCCCGTAGAGCAGCACCGCGGCGATGGCGAGCGCTGATCCCGCCGAGAGCAGCAGGCTCCCGGCCACGGCGAGGACGGCGATGACCGCCATGCCGATCCGCAGGTCGGTGGCGGTGACCGCCCCGGTGACCAGGGGCCGGTCGGGGTTGTGCACCCGGTCGTAGGCGAGGTCCTTCTGCTCGTCCACCATGCGCAGGTAGAGCAGCACGATCGCGACGATCAGCACCCGGAGCCCCGTCGACCAGGACGGTCGCCACGGCGTCTCCGGCGCCGCGAGCAGGGCGAGGGTGGCCTCGAGGGCGAAGACCCACAGGACGCCGTAGAGCAGGTAGTGCGGCTTGTACATGACCCGGGTGAAGTGGGTCAGGCGGGCGAAAGTGCCGGTCACCCGGGTTCCCGGCCGTCCAGGAAGGTCAGCTCGATCTCGGCGGCGGTGGCTTCCTGGGCGATCACGCAGCGCACCGTGGTCAGGTCGCCGGTGCGGGCGGTGATCTCGGCTCGGCATTCGGTGCGGAGGTCGAGTTCGGCGAAGCGGTCGAAGCGGCTGGTGACGGAGAGGAGTTGCGGGTTCGCGGATTCGGCGTTCAGCAGGGTGAGGGCGCTCTGTCTCGCGGCTTCCAGGAGGACGCTGCCGGGCACGTGGTCGAGGTGGTGGTCGAAGAGGAACGGGTGCAGCGGGTCGACCGCCAGCGGTACCCGGACGGCATCGCCGATCCGCGGCGCGGCACCGGCCCGCGCAGGGGCCCCGAGCTGTTCGGGGGCACCGACGATCACGTTGCGCCGGTTCTCCCGGCCGACCGCTCCGGGCGGTACCGGCTCGGCGGCGACCGTCGGGCCGGGGGCGGGCGGGAGTTCGAGGCTCTGCCGGAAGGCGCTGCGCAGGCGGGACCAGCGGTCTGGGGAGGTCCAGGAGAAGGAGCCGTCCACCGTCATCAGGGGACCCGCGGGGCAGGAGATCTCCAGGATCATGTCCATGCCGCAGACCGCGCCCGCCTGGTGGTGCACGCGCGGGACATCGACCGCGAGAACCAGATTCGTGGGGTCGGGGGTGCACTCCCAGGCGACTCCCCGGACACCGGTGCCGTTGAAGGTGCGGACCAGGAACGCCGAATCCAGCGGTGCGCCGAAGAACTCGTGGGTGAGCGCGATCGATGCCTGGCGGGCGGTCTCCATGATGAGCAGCGGGTCGTGCAGACGGGCGGGGGCGCCGGTGTGGTCGCCGTAGTAGGCGTGCATTCTCGGGAGTTGCGCACCGGCCAGGTAGCCGCCGGTGTCCCGGCCCGCGAGCGAGGTGACGAAGACCTCGGCCACGGCGGCGCGGTGGGTCAGCTCGCGGCGTATGGGTTGCTGGTGGGATACGCCGGCGACGACGGCTTCCAGGCTCATCCGAATTTCTCCGTCCAGTCGGTGGCGGTTACCGGGCGCAGGGTCTGGGCTTCGGTGCCGGTGCGCATGGGCAGTACCTGGGAGCCGAGGACTATCGCCGACCACGGGTCGACCGGGGTGCCTCGGGTCAGTGCGGTGTCGAGCAGGGTGGGGTAGTCGTCGCTGTCGGATGCACCGAGGTCGGCGCGGATTCGCTCCAGGGCGGTGCCGGGGTCGAAGGAGCGTTCGGGGGTTCGGGCGTACAGCTCCTCGGCCAGTGCGCGGGCTCGATCCGCCGGTACGGGCGGGGCGACCGGCGCATCGCCGACGGCTGCTATGACCTCGGCGCGGGCGTGTTCCGGGAAGTAGATGGCGAGTTCGCGGAGGACGTCGGCGGGATCGTCGGGGGTGTGCACCAGGTTGAGGAGGTAGTTGTCGCGGCCGAGGAGGTGGCGCAGCTCGCCGGGGCGGCGCTTGCGCGGGTCGGTCGGCCCCTTGGCGCGGGCCAGCCGGAGGGAGACCGGGATGGGGTCGTCGGGGGCGGTGACGACGAGGAGCAGGGCGTCGGAGATGCCGACGAGCAGGTCGGCGAGGCGGCGGCGCTCGGGCGAGGCGATGTTCCAGGCGTAGTACCAGAGGGCGCGGGCCAGGTGCCGGTTCACCGGAACGACCTCGGCGGCGATCACTCGATACCCGTTGTCGTGCAACCACTTCAGGGCGGGGTCGACGGCGCGCGCGACGATCGCGTCCGGTTTCAGCAGCAGCATGGAGTGGCCGATGGCGAAGGCGGCCGGGTCGAGCCCGAGCCGCTCGAGCTGCTCGACGCTCTCGGCGACGTAGGTGTCACCGCGGTAGGCGGCTACCTTCTCCGGCTGCGGGGTGAGCCGGGCCAGCAGCGCCCCGAGCGCGTCCCCGCTCACCGCCTGCTCCCGGCCAGGATCTCCTCGATCGAGGGCAGCGGGTCGCCCAGGTAGCCGACCTCGAGGCAGTGGTCGAGCAGCAGCCGCAGGTACTCGGCGCCGGACTCGGGCGCCGGGCACAGCACGTCCGCGGCGCGGGTGTCGAAGCGCAGCCTGCGGACGAAGTAGCTGGTGTAGAGCGCGCCGATGCGCCGGTAGTACTCGCGCTCGATCGGCGGCAGGTCGGTCTCCGCGAAGGTCGACTCCGGGACGAAGGTCGCCACGGCGAACGACGGGTACTCGGCCAGCACGTCGGAGACCTCGCGCAGGGAGAGCGTGTCCCGCCCGACCGCGTGCAGCGTCCGGCCGCGCACCCGGTCGAAATCGAGTGCGGCGGTGGCGATCAGATCGGCGACGTGGTCGACCGGGGCGAGGCTCAGGGTGGCGTCGTAGCGGCCGGGGAGCGAGCGCAGCTTGCCCTCGACCATGAGCTTGAGCACGGTGTACAGGTTCTTGCGGTCGCGGATGGCGCCGGTGTCGCTCGCGCCGGTGACGATGCCCGGCCGCACCACGGCCCAATCCGCGCCGGACTCGCGGACCAGCTGCTCGGCCCGGTACTTGCTCGCCTCGTACCCGTTGCCGAAGGTCTGGCCGTGCTCCAGCTCGTCCTCCAGCACGGTGCCGCCACGCATGCCGCAGACGTAGGCGGTGCTCACGTGCACCAGCGGGACGGCCCATCGCCTGGCCAGCGCGAGCACGTTCTCGGTGCCGCGGACGTTCAGCTCCGCGTACTGCCGCTCGGTGGCGTCGAAGGCGGTGGTGGCGGCGCAGTGCACGATCAGCGCGACGCGGCCGTCGAGATCGGTCGCCGCGCCGCCGAAGCCGGGCTCGCGGATGTCGCCGGAGAGCCGCTCGTCCGGTTCGAGGAGGGTGCCGTCGTTGCCGACGATGGCCGACGCGGCGTGCAGCAGCGCGATCACCGGGCGGCCCGCGGCCCGGAGCCGGGCCACCACCTCGGCGCCGACCAGGCCGCTGGCTCCGGTCACCAGCACGGCGCCGGTCACGCGGTGCGCTCCGCGAGCGAGGAGCCGATCAGTGCCTCCACCTGGCCGACCCGGAGCACGCCCGCGAGCTGCTCGGGTTTGTACCCGGGCAGGCCGAAGCTGCGCTCCAGGACGACGGTGAGCTCCATGAGCCGCAGCGAGTCGTAGCCGAGGTCCTCGATGAGGCGGTGCTCGGCGGTGAGCTCGGCGGCCGGGCGCGGCGCCATGGCGGCGACCAGTTCACGGACCCGCGCGGCCGCGGTGGGGTCGCTCATGCCTGCGCTCCTTCCCGGAGATGCGGTTGCTGCCCGCCCGAGGCGAGCAGGTCGCGCGCCTCGTCCAGCGGGAGGTCGGTGTTCAGATAGCCGGCGATGCGCAGCCAGTCGTAGCCGATGGCGAGGGTGCGGCGCCACTGTTCCCTCGAGTCGAAGGAGGCGGGGAAGTCGGTGCCGCCCGCGACCCGGCGGACCAGTGCCACGAAGTCGTCGAGCAGGGCGAGGGCGGAGGTCGGATCGCCCGCCCCGTCGAACCGCGCACCCTGCGCGGTCGCGAGCGCGCCGAGCAGCTCGGCGCGGTGCTCGGCGGCGGCGGGCAGCAGCCGCTCGAGCGTTACCGCGGCCGCGACGTCGGCGGGCAGCGGGTGGACGCCGAAGGCGGAGAGCAGCACCCGGACCGCCATGGCGAGCATGCGGTGCGCCGCGACGCCTGCGACCGCCCACTGCCCGTCCTTTACCGCACCGGCCAGATCCTCCCTGGCGTTCTCCAGCACGATGTTCGACCACACCAGCCGCAGCGCGCACTCGGTGAAACGGCGCGCGGGCAGCGGCGAGAGCGTCACCGCGGCTCCGCTCCCCGCCGCCCCGCGCACGCCGAGCGCGGGCGCGGCGCCGTGCGGAACCGGGGTGTACGGCCGGACCGGGTCGCACATGGCGAGTGCGGGGTTCAGCACCCCGGCTCCGCGCCACTCGACCCCGACGAATCCGAGCCGCACGAACTCCGCCAGCTCGGCCCCGATCGCACCGCCCCGCTCCAGCACCGCGGCCACCGGCCGCCGGAACACCACCGACCGCCAGGCCCGCGCCGCCTCGTCGGCGAGCACGAACACGTCGTCCCCGCGCAGCACGTGCACCCGATCGCCGATCTGCCAGGTGGTCACCCCCGGACGCCGGGCGAAGCGCAGCTGCCCCGGGTCGTCCGGCACCCCGTCGACCCCGAGCTCCGCCGCGAAGGCGAGCGACTCCGCGACCCCGGACGGCACCCGGGCCGCCCGCGCACGCCCCTCGGAACCGGCCCGTGCCAGCTGCTCGGGCAGCCACTTGCTCTCCAGATAGGTCTCCCCCGACCGCGCCGCCCACCCCTTGAGCGCCTGGTTCACCCCGTCCCTCGCCCACTCCAGCGCCTCGGCGTCGGCGCCGAGCGCGCGCCAGAGCACGGCGTACCGCAGCGCCTGCCGGGCCCGCTCGCTCCACCAGCCGGAGAGCCGGGCGGCGAGTTCATCGACCGGGAGCAGAGCGCGCAGCGCGTCGAGGTCCACCGCGGCCCCCGACCGGACGACGGTGGCACCGAGGAACCGCTGGCACCGGTTCAGCACGTCCTCGCCGAGCGCCGAACCCTCGGCGACGGTGACCAGCTGCCGGTGCAGCTGGGCGACCGAGCGGGTGCGGATCTCCACCCGCCGCCCGTCCACGAAGAGCACGGTCGGCAGCGTCGGCAGCTCCTCGTCGCCCGCCGCCACCACCAGGAAGTCCACGTCGGAGCCGGCATTGCCGAACCCCTCCGCCAGCGACCCCTCGAACAGCACCGCCGCCCCCTCCGGCACCCGCACCTGCCGCAGCGCCGCCTCCAGTAGCCCGGCCACTCGCTCCGCGGGCAGCGCCGGCCCCGGCCGCGCTCGGGCCGCGCGCGATTCGCGCCCATCCGCCCCGACCACCGATGGATCCGGCTCGTAGACTTCACTGCCCGGAATCCCACCCGAACGGAACAGCTCCCACATGTGCCGCCGCCGCGGCTTCCCGCTCGAGGTCCGCTGAATGATCCCGCGCGGCCCGGTCACGATCCGCACGGTCTGCGCGGGCCCCAGCTCACCGCGAATGATGTTGTGCGCCTTCGCCAACCACTCCCCCGGCGCCGACTCGGCGAAGAGCACGATCCCCTGATTCCCGGCATCCGGAACCGCGACCGCCGCCAGCTTCCCCTTCGTGATCCCGGCCTCCTGCGCCACCCGGGACTCGATGTCCTCCATGAACACCGGCTTGCCCCGCACCTTCAGGCTCGACCCCATCCGCCCCAGCACGAAAACCTCACCGCGATACAGGAACCCGGCATCCCCGGAGTACAGCACCCCGCCCTCGATCCGGGTGGACGAGGCGGGCCCCGGCGGCCCGGAGTACCCGAGCGCCACCGACCCGCCGACCACCGTCATCTCGCCCAGCGTGCCGTCCGGCAGCTCGACACCCGCCGAATCGACAACGCGCACCGTCGATTCCGGTGTCGAGAAGCCGAGCCCGGTGATCCACCCCGTCCCCTCGACGCTCGCCCCGTCGCGCAGCTCCGCGACCTCGAGCACGGGGACCGGCGCACCGAACCGCAGCCCGGCCGTGTCCACCCGCAGCGCGGTGATCGGCCGGTCCCGCGCCGACGAGGTCACCATGAGCGTCGACTCCGCCAGCCCGTAGGCGAGCGTGTACGCGCGCGTGGAGAAGCCGAGCGGCCCGGTCAGCGCGGCGAAGGAGCGCAGGTCGGCGAGCTCCACCGGCTCCGAGCCGACCGCGAGCGTGCGCCAGCCGGAGAGATCGAGCCCGGCGATCTCCTCGGCCCGCACCCGGTGCGCCACGTACCCGAGCGCGAACGACGGCGACGGCGAGTGCTGCGCCTTCGTCATGGCGCGCAGCCAGCGCGCCGGGTCGCGGACGAACTGGTCCGGCCGCATCAGGTACAGGTCGCCCTGGTTGGTGACGGTGGTGAGGAACGCCCCGACGAGCCCCATGTCGTGATAGAGCGGCAGCCAGGAGACCATGGCCTCGCCCGGCCGCCAGTCCACCAGCCGCGAGATCATGCCGACATTGGTGGCCAGGTTGGGCCAGCTCACCCGGACCCCGCGCGGCGTTCCGGTGGAGCCGGAGGTGAACTGCAGCAGCGCGCACTCGTCCGGGTCGGAGAACTCCCGATCGCCCGCGGCGGGCAGGGTCGCCGGGTCGACCACAAGGGGTTCGTCGGTGCGGCCCGCGGCCGCGTGCGCCTGGCGGGCGAGGTCGGCGAACTCGACCGAGGTCACCACCAGCCGCGGCTGCGCCTGCTCCAGGATGGCGGCGACGTGCGCGATGTACTGGCCCAGGTCGCCGAAGAGCGGCGGCGCCACCGGCGTGAAGATCCCGCCGCAGGCCCAGACCGCGTAGAAGGCGGCGGCGCAGGGGAACCCGGTCGGCATGATGACGCAGACCCCGGCGCCGCCGGGCAGCCCGCGCTCGCGCATGAGCGCGGCGATGGACCAGCTCAACTCGGCGAGCTCGGCGTAGCTGCGGTACTCCCAGCCGTCGCCCTCCTCGGCGAAGTAGACCCCGGCGTCGGTGGCGGGGGCGGCCAGCCAGTCCCGGATCGTCGCGACGTGCTCGTCAGGCTCCACTCTCGGCTCCTCCTCCGGAGAGCACGGTGACCGTGCCCGCTGTCCCGTCCACCCGGATCCGCATCCCGGTCCGCAGCCTGCGGGTGCTGCCGGGCACCTGCACCACCGTCGGCACCCCGAGTTCGCGCGCCACGATCGCCACGTGCGTGAGCGGGCTGCCCCGCTCGATCACCAGCGCCGACGCCGACGGCAGCGCCGCCACCCAGCCCGGGTCGGTGCGGTAGGTGACCAGGATGCCGCCCGCCACGTCGCGCGGTTCGTCCACCACCACCGCGTAGCCCTCGACCACGCCCGCCGCCGACGGGATGCCGCCGAGCACGTCGCCCGGCTCCGCCGCCGGGATGTCGGTGACCGGGACCCAGCCCTGCGCTGCCAGCGCCGCCGGCGTGAAATCCGTTCCGCGCGTCTCGAACCGGGCCGGGGCGACCAGCGCGGCATCGGCGGTGCGCGCGACCCGCCGCGCGGCGATCCGGTCGCGCAGCTCGGGGGCGGGCGCGCTGTCGTAGCACTCGCACAGCTCGTCGACGGTGAGCGTGAAGACGTCGGTGAAATCGTCGAGCACGCCGCGCGCGGCGAGGTCGCGCCCCATGGCCCGGATCATCCGCTTCACCATGCCGAAGGCGCGGGTGCGGCAGAACCGCAGCCGCTCGCGGTGCGCGGCGCAGCGGGTGGTCTTGGCCCGCGCCCGGTCGTAGATCCGGCGGCGGATGCCGCGCAGGTGTTCGTCCAGGTAGGCGTCGGGGTCGATGGTGTCGGAGCCGGGGACCGCGGTGCCGTCGGCGCCGATCCGGCCGAGCGCGGAGCGCAGCATGACGAAGAGCCCGGCCGGGTCCTCGCGCAGGTCGGGGATCTCCAGCTTGAGCTCGTCCAGGCTGCGGTAGCCGTAGCGGTCGAGGTAGTCGTCCACCTCGTGCAGGAATTCGCGGTGGCCCGCTTCCCGCAGGGCGGCGAGGGTCTGCCCGGGGTCGGTGCCGCGGACCAGTTCGGCGACCGCCGTGTCGGCGTACGCGCGTTCGGCGAGGTCGGTCATGGCGCGGGCCGGTTCGGCCGACTCCACGTCGGCGCCGGGCCCGAGCAGGGCGTAGAGCAGCGATTCCGGCGCGCGCGGCAGGAACAGCTTGGTGAGCAGGAACATGGTGCCGGTGAGGGTGAGCAGGATGGCGTCGAGCACCATCATCGGGCCCCACCGCTCGACCAGGTCGCGGTCCACCTCGCGGTAGGCGGCGTACGCCTCGGCGCCGCCGGTGTACTCGACCGCCTCGTAGCGGTCGTAGACCCGGTAGAATTCAGCGCTGAACGCCGCCATCATACTGTCGATATCGCGCAGCCTGCGCCGATAGATAACAGCCGTGCGCAGCCGGGAGCCTGCTCGGCGCAGCGGGGAGCCGAAGGTGAAGGGGCGCAGGGTCTTCGCGATCTCGTCCGGCAGCGGCTCGGCGACGCCGAGCGCCGCCTCCAGCACCTTGCGGTTCAGCGGGTAGCCGGGTGCTATGCCGACCATGCGGTACCAGTGCAGCAGGTTGTAGTACACCCGGCCGTTGAAGCGGCCGAGCAGGTACGGGGTCCACGAATCGAGCTGTCGCAGTTGCGGTTCCGGCACACCGAGCGACTCCGCGTAGCCGCGGTACACCCGGCCGTAGATGCCGGCCGCCACGGTGAAGGTGAGCGGCGAGGTGATGCCGTTGAAGCTCTCGATGATGTTCGAGTTGTCCCAGATACGCAGCTCGCCCGCGGGCACGTCCTCGCCCGCGCCCTGGTCGAGCGCCTGGTCGAGGGTGCGCGGCGGGGCGCCGATGGTGGTGATCGGGCGGGCCTGCAGGAACCACAGGCCGTCGGCGTCGACGGCCCACTCGATGTCCTGCGGGGAGCCGAGCGCGGCGGCCAGCTCGCGGCCGTGCCGGGCGAGGTCGGCCAGCTCGGCGGCGTCGAGCACCTGGGCTGCCCGCCGCTCGGCGGAGACGTCGACGGCCTGTAGACCGTTGCCGGGGCCGGGCAGATACTCCTGCTCCTTGGCGCCGACCGTCAGCTCGAGCACGGCGCCGGACGGGTCGATGACGGCGGTGTCGGCGTCGACGGCGCCGGAGACCAGCCCCTCGCCCAGGCCGTACACCGCGCTGACCACCAGCCGGTCGGCGTCGCCGGTGACCGGGTCGACGGTGAAGAGCACGCCGCTCGCCCGCGCCGCGACGAAGCGCTGGAGCACCACCGCCAGCTCGGTGATCGGCGGCCGGTCGCGGGCGAAGGCGTAGCGCACCGCCCGCTCGGCGAAGCCGGAGGCCCAGCACTGCCGCACCCGCTCGGCCACCGCCTCGGCGCCGGTGACGTGCAGGAAGGAATCGAACTGCCCGGCAAAGGAATCCGCGCCACCGTCCTCGCCGACCCCGGACGAGCGCACCGCGACGGTCCCGCCGACCCGCCCGTAGGCGGTCTCGATCACCGCGAGCACCTCCGCGGGCAGCGCCGCCTCGGTGACAGCCTTGCGCAGGTCGGCGGCGGCGGTCAGGGCGGAGTCGAGATCCGGGGCGCCCGCGAAGGCGGCGAGCCGCTCGCCCAGCCCGGCGGCCGCCAGGAATCCGGCGAACACCTCGGTCCCGAGCACCGTCCACTCCGGCACCCGCGCCCCGGCGGCCACCAGGGCCCGCAGCCCGGCCGCCTTCCCGCCGCCGCCCGCTCCGAGCACCTCCAAGACGCCTCCCAGCCACCCGCGCGACGTGATTCGCTCGCTCGAGTAAACCCGACGAGCGCCCTGTTTATCGGGGAATGGGTCGGAGGGTCCGCCCCCAGAGTTCCGGGCATTGCCGGGATCGGCCACGGGTGTGCAGCGCCGCGGCCGATAGCCGCCAGCATGGGCGATCGGCCACCCGCAGAGTCGAACCATGCACGCACGCGAAGACCTGACCTTCCCCGCCGGCGCCGAGCACTGCGCGAGCTGGTGGTACCCGCCGCGCGGCGCCACCGCACCGGCGCCGGTCGTCGTCATGGCACACGGCCTCAGCGGCACCCGCCGGGACCGGCTCGGCGCGTTCGCCGAGCGCTTCGCCGACGCCGGCTGCGGCGCCCTGCTTTTCGACCACCGCGGCTTCGGGGAGAGCGGCGGCGAGCGCGACCTGTTCGTCCCCGCCCGCCAGCTCGCCGACTGGCACGCCGCCATCGCCTTCGCCCGGTCACGCGGACAGGCGGACCCCGAGCGGATCGTCACCTTCGGCTCGTCCATGGGCGGCGGGAACGCGCTGGCCGCAGCCGCGGCCGACCTGCGGATAGCCGCGGTGATCAGTCAGGTGCCGTTCCTCGATATCCGCACCCAGGCCTACCGCGCCGCCACCTCGGTGCGGTTGCGCATGCTGCTGGTCGCCGCCCGCGGTGGTCACCTGCCCGCCGTCGGCCGGCCCGACGAGCCCGCCTTCATCAATGCCCCGGACAGCGAGCGGGGGTGGCGCCGGGTCGTCGCCACCGGCGAGGATTCCCGGTGGCGGAACCGGGCCAGTGCGCGGTGGCTGCTCGGGCCCGCGTTCCGGCCGATCCGCTCGGCCGATGGGCTGCACTGCCCGTGGCTGGTCTGCGTCGGTGGCGCCGATCGGGTTGCCGCGCCCGGCCCGGCCATCCGCGCCGCCCGCAGCGCGCCACACGGGGAGCTGCGGATCTACCCCGGGGTCGACCACTTCGACATCTACGACGGCCCGGCGCACGAAGCGCTCGTCACCGACCAGCTCGACTTTCTGCATCGGCACCTCGGGACGACCGGACTGCGGTAACGAGCGGACGGCGAACCGCCGCGGTGCGGCGAGGTACCCGTCCGTCTCGGCAGGGGCCGGGCGCGGCCCCGCGCTCAGCGGCGGCTCCCGTACCGCTCGTGCAGCGCGGCAGCCAGCACCGCGTCGCCCCGCGCGGACGGGTGGAAGGGGATGCCGGTGAGGTCGGCGCGCGGGTCGAGGGTGCCGTTCACCCACGGTTCGGGCGAGCACAGCCCGTGCCCGGCGGTGAGCGCGCGCGTGTCGAAGAAGTCGGTGCCGAGCAGCGCGGCCGCCTCGCGCTGGGCGGTGTCGAGCCGGTTCAGGTACTCGGTTACCGCACCGCCGCGGGGTTGCGTGAAGTCGGCGACACCGAGCACGTTGAGGCAGACCGTGTCGCCCGGCGGGAAGAGCTCCGGGTAGCCGACCAGGACGATGCGGGCCGCGGGCGCGTAGTAGCGCAGGTACCGCACGACCTGCTCGATCCGCTCGGCGTAGGCGGGGCCGGAGACCGCGCGGAAGTCGGTGATCCGGCCCTGCGCGGCCGCCTCCCGGTCACAGCCGTCGACCAGGTTGTAGACGCAGGAGACCAGCGATCCCCACAGCGTCTTCGGGTTCTCGCTCCCCCAGGCGTCGTTGAAGCCGAACTGGATCGCGACCAGCGCGGTCTCCGGCCCGAACCCACCGGCCCGATCGGCCTCGACCGCCTCCAGGGCCGGCGTGTAGCCGGTCGCCGACTCCAGCGCGGCGCCCGCGCAGGATTCGTCCAGGAAGTCCGGGGTGCCCGCCACCCCGAGCAGCCTGCTCAGCTGGGTGGGCCACGAGGTGGCGCCGCGCACGCACTCCGCGGCGTCCCAGTGCACGGCGTTGGCGGCGAACGAGTCGCCGAGCACCACCAGGGTGCTGCCGCGCGCCGGCGGGGCGGCGGCCGCCGGGTGCGGCAGCGCGAACGCCGCCGCCACCGCGACGGCCGCGAGAAAGACCTTCACCCCGCCACCGTGGCCCGGTGCGGGCCGCGCCCGCCCGCGTTCGGCGGGACGTGGCCGCAACCGCCTAGACCACCGGCTCCTTGACGAGCTGGATGTAGGCGGCGCCGCTGTCGAGCACCCGCGGCTGCTTCCAGACCTCGATCGGGAAGCTCACCATGACGACGGACTGCCCGAGGTGCACCAGCGCTTTGGCGTCGTCCGGCATCGAGGCGAGCGGGAAGCGCGCGTCGACGTAGACCATGATGTCCTCGAGCCGCGCCATGCCGGCGTCGTAGAGCTCCTGCATCTCGTCCATGGTTGAGGCCAGCCGCTTGGCGTAGCGCTCCTCCTCGGTCGGCAGGCACCAGTCGCTGAACCGCTCCAGATCGGCGAATTCCTCGGGCAGCTTAGACATTGGCGCGATCCTTTCCGTTGGTGGCGGCGGCGGCCGTGCCGTTCTGCTCGGCCTTGAAGCGGTCCACGTACTGGTGGGCGGTCATGTGCAGGTGGCGGAGCAGGATCTCCTGGTCGCAGAGCGGGAAGTCGGTGACGACCCGGGTGCCGATCTGCGTCTGCGTGGCCTCGAGGGTGTTCGCGTCCTGGAACGCGTACTCCTTGAAGGTCACCGCGGCGAGTTCCTGGGACAGCCGCTCGCGCAGGTTCTTCGGCGGGACGAAGTACAGGTCCGCCTCGAAGATGTGCTTGTCGACCGCGGTCGGCCAGTAGTTGTAGGTGAGGTACCAGCCCGGCGCCCAGAACAGCAGCGTGAAGTTGGGGAAGAACTCGAAGGAGTCGGTGCCCCAGGACTTGTGCCTGCCGGGGTTGATGGCAGGCGGCAGCTCGTCGGGCTTGATGCCATCGATGTCGGGCCGGTCCCACGGCCCGAACAGCCCGCTGTGCAGGATCCGCTCGATCGGCTTGACCATGCCGAGGTCCTTCGGCGGCGACATGCCGCCCCAGGACGAGACCATGGAGTGGTCGCCCTTGATGTCGTAGGCGAGCGCCTCGAAGCCGAACTTGGCCAGCTTCTCCGCCTCCTCCCGCTCCGCCTGCTTCATGTGCAGGATCGGCGCGTGGTAGAACTCGGTGAAGGCGTCGATGAAGAGCTTCCAGTTGGCGTTGATCTCCGAGCGGTAGCTGTAGTGCTCGGTCATCTCGTGGTACGGGTAGCCCTTGAGCCCCTGGCCGAACTCGCCGAGGTACTCCTCCAGCGGCTCCGCGTTGTCGTCGAGGTTGACGAAGATGAACCCCTCCCAGACCTCGCAGCGCACCGGGACCAGCCCGTACTGGTTCTTGTCCAGGTCGAAGAACTCGCCCTCCTGCTGGACGAAGGTCAGATCACCCTTGAGGCTGTACCGCCAGGCGTGGTACTTGCAGGTGAACTGGCGGCAGACGCCGGACACCTCCTCGCCGGGGTAGTCGTTCCACACCAGCTTGTTGCCGCGGTGCCTGCACATGTTGTAGAAGGCGCGCACCACATTCTCGGTGTCCTTGACGATGATCAGCGAGGTGCCCGGACCGGCCGAGGGGAGCTCGCGGGTGACGTAGCTGCCCTTCTTCGGCAGCAGCTCCACGCGCCCCATCTGCAGCCAGGTCTTCTTGAAGATGGCCTGCTGCTCGAGCAGCCAGTGCTCGGGGTCGACCGAGTCGTTGTAGTTGACGGGAGCCGTGCCGAGTTCGGGCCAGTTCTCGGTCCAGGTACCCGCCTCGGGCTTCGGGAAGAAGGGCATTTGTCGGTCTCCTCTAATACTGGCAGTGGCCGTCTCCGCTACGAGAATAGCATTCTCATATCTGAACAACAGACTTTCACCCCGCGGGCGAATCGTCAACCACCACTGTTGCCCCGGTGCCGCGGGCACGCCGAAGGGCCGATCGGGTTCCCTCCGCCGAGGAGGGCCCGACCGGCCGTTTTTCGCGCGCTGAGAGCTAGGAGAGCCCGAGGTCCCTTGCGACGATCATCTTCATCACTTCGCTGGTCCCGGCGTAGATCCGGGCCACGCGGGCATCGGTGTAGAGCCGGGCGATCGGATACTCCATCATGTAGCCGTACCCGCCGAACAGCTGCAGGCAGCGGTCGACCACCCTGGCCTGGGTCTCGGTGCAGAAGAGCTTCACCCGGGCGGCGTCGGCGCCGGAGAGCACGCCGTCCACCAGGTCGAGCACGGCCCGGTCGATCATGGTCTGCGCCGCCTCGACCTCGGCGCTCATGGCGGCCAGCTCGAACTTGGTGTTCTGGAACGAGGCGACCGGGGTGCCGAAGGCCTTGCGCTCCTTCGTGTAGTCGATGGTGGCGGCGATGGCGGCGCGCGCCTGGGCGACCGAGCCGACGGCGACGGTGAGCCGCTCCTGCGGCAGGTTGTGGCCGAGGTAGCCGAAGGCGGCGCCCTCTTCGCCGAGCCGGTTGCGGGCGGGCACCCGGACGTCGGTGAAGGAGAGCTCCATGGTGTCCTGCACCTTGCAGCCCATCTTCTCCAGCTCGCGGCCGCGCTCGAAGCCGGGCATGCCGTCCTCGACCACCAGCAGGGTGAGCCCGGCACGGCGGTTCTCCGGGTCCGTCGAGGTGCGCGCGACCACGATCACCAGGTCGGCGAGGAGCCCGCCGGTGATGAAGGTCTTGGCGCCGTTCAGCACGTACTCGTCGCCGTCCCTGACCGCGCTGGTGCGCATGCCGGCCAGGTCGGAGCCGGTGCCCGGCTCGGTCATGGCGACGGCGGTGAGCAGGGTGCCGTTCGCCAGCCCGGGGAACCAGCGCGCCCGCTGTTCGTCGTTCGCGTACTCCAGGAAGTACGGCAGGATGACGTCCAGCTGGGTGCGGACCGTGCCGAGCGTGACCTGCGCCCGGTACGCCTCCTCCTGCAGGATCACGTTGTAGCGGTAGTCGCGCAGCCCCGCTCCCCCGTGCTCCTCGGGCAGCGCGATGCCGAGCATGCCGAGCTCGCCCATCTCGGCGAAGAGCTCGCGCGGCAGCTTGCCGTCCTTCTCCCAGCCGACGTAGTTCGGCACCACCTGCTTCTCCACGAAGGTCCGCACCAGTTCGCGGAAGGACTCGTGGTCGGGGGTGAAGAGATCGCGGCGCACGGTCAGCTCACCAGCTCGACGACGGTGGCGTTGGCGGTGCCGCCGCCCTCGCACATGGTCTGCAGGCCGTAGCGGATGCCGTTGTCGCGCATGTGGTGCAGCATCCGGGTCATCAGCACGGCGCCGGAGCCGCCGAGCGGGTGGCCGAGCGCGATGGCGCCGCCGAGCGGGTTGACCAGGGCCGGGTCCGCGCCGGTTTCGGCGATCCAGGCCAGCGGGACCGGGGCGAACGCCTCGTTCACCTCGAACACGCCGATGTCGCCGATGCCGAGGCCGGTCTTGCGCAGCACCTTCTCGGTGGCCGGGATGGGGCCGGTGAGCATGAGCACCGGATCCGAGCCTGCTACGGCACCCGCGTGGTAGCGGGCCAGCGGGGTCAGGCCGAGCTCGCGGGCCTTCTCCGGGGTGGTGAGCAGCAGGGCGGCGGCGCCGTCGGAGATCTGCGAGGAGTTGCCCGCGTGGATCACGCCGTCTTCGCGGAAGGCGGGTTTCAGCCCGGCCAGCTTCTCGACGGTGCTGCCGCGGCGGATGCCCTCGTCCGCGGTGATGCCGTCGACCGCGACGATCTGGTCGGCGAAGGCCCCCGCGTCCTGGGCGGCGGCGGCGCGCTCGTGCGAGAGCACGGAGAACTCGTCCACCCGGGTGCGGTCGAAGCCCCACTTCTCGGCGATCAGCTCGGCGCCGATCCCCTGGTTGAACTCGAAGCCGTTGTAGCGGGCAAGGGCGCGCGGCCCGTACGGCGCGCCGCCCGCCTTGGCCGCGCCGAGCGGCACCCGGCTCATGGACTCGACCCCGCCGGCGACCACCACGTCCTGCTGGCCGGAGAGCACCGCCTGCGCGGCGAAGTCGAGGGCCTGCTGCGACGATCCGCAGGCGCGGTTCACCGTGGTGCCGGGGATGCTCTCCGGCCAGCCCGCGGCAAGCACCGCGTACCTGCCGATATTGCTCGACTGGTCGCCCACCTGGGAGACGCAGCCCCAGATCACGTCGTCCACCAGGGCCGGGTCCAGCCCGGTGCGCTCGGCGAGCGCGTTCAGCACGACGGCGGAGAGGTCGGCCGGGTGTACCCCGGACAGGCCGCCGTTGCGCTTGCCGACGGCGGTGCGGACCGCTCCGGCGATGACTACCTCGGGCATGTTCAGCTCCCGTTCTCGGGGCGGATCGGCGGGCGGTGGATGGTCCACCGCCCGGTGAATCGCGGCTCCCGTCGTTCGGCGAACGCGGCGAAGGCTTCCGGCGCGTCCGCCGTGGCGAAATTGAGGCCCTGGGCGCGGGCCTCGGCGCTGAGGGCCTGGCGCAGGGTGTGATCGGCGCCCTCGTGCAGGAGGGCTTTGGTCTGGGCCAGTGCCACCGGGGGGCCCGCGGCCAGTCGGTGCGCGAGCTCGTCGGTGAAGGGGTCGATCTCGGCGTCGGGGACGACCCAGGTGACGAGGTTGAGGGCTTTCGCCTCGGTGGCGTCGATGGTTTCGGCGAGCATGGTGAGGCGTTTGGCCTGCTGCATGCCCGCCAGTTTGGGAAGGAGCCAGGAGCCGCCGAGGTCCATCGTCAGGCCGCGCTTGGTGAAGACCTGGGCGAAGGTCGCCGATGCGGCGGCGACCACGAGGTCGCAACCGAGCGCCAGGTTCCAGCCCGCGCCGATGGCCGGGCCGGTGACCTTCGCGATGGTCGGCAGTGGCAGTTCGTTCAGGAGGACCGCCACGTCCGTGAGGGCGCGCATGCGGTAGATGGGGTGGGCGTTGTCGGGGACCGAGATGTCGGCGCCCGAACAGAATGCCGAGCCCGCGCCCTGGAGTACCAGAGCCCGCACGGTGCGGTCGGTCGCCACCGTGCGGAAGGCGTCGGCCAGGGCCTGCCAGAGCTCGGCGTCGATGGCGTTTCTGCGGTGCGGGCGGTTCAGGGTCAACGTCCGGACGCCGTCGTGGTCGTCGGTCAGCAGGACGGCGCCGTCCGGGCTGCTCACGGGGTGGCCTCGGCTCGGGACTCGCCGCCGATGACCGCCGACGACCGCAGGGTCGCTATCTCCCCCGCGTCGTAGCCGAACTCGGCGAGGACCGTGTCGGTGTGTTCACCGAGGCCGGGGACCGGGTTCATCGGGGGGTCGAAGCCGGAGAGGATCGCGGGGGGCAGCAGGGAGGGGATGGGGCCCGCGGGGGTGTCGATCTCGCGCCAGCGGTCGCGCTGGACCAGCTGGGGGTGGTTCAGGACCTCGCTGGGGCGGTTGTACCGGGAGTTGCCGATCCCGGCGGCGTCGGCGACGCGCTGGATGTCGGCGAGGTCGTGCCGGGCGCACCAGGCGGCGATGGCTTCGTCGAGTTCGGCGCGGTGCCCGGTGCGGCCGGGGTTGGTCCGGAAGCGGTCGTCGGCGGCGAGGTCGGGGCGGTCGATGACGGCGGTGGCGAGGCGCTGCCATTCGCGGTCGTTGGTGGTGCCGAGGACGACGGTGCGGCCGTCGCGGGTCGGGTAGGCGCCGTACGGCGCCACCGCGGGCGAGCTCATCCCCAGCGGCAGCTGGTCGATGCCGGAGTGCCTGGCGTAGGTCAGGTGGTACCCCATCATCTCGGCCATCGTGTCGAACAGGCTCACCGCGATACTCGCGCCGCCGGCTGCCGCGCCACCACGAGCACGGTCCCGCTCGTACAGCGCGGCGAGGATGGACAGTGCGGCGTACAAACCCGTGGTCACGTCGGCCATGGGCGGCCCGGGTTTGGCGGGCGCGTCGGCGGTGCCGGTCACCGCGCACACCCCGGACTCCGCCTGCACGAGCAGGTCGTAGGCCCGCTTGTGCGAGAGCGGTCCACCGGCCCCGAACCCGTCGATCTCCACCGAGATCAGCTCCGGGTACTTCTCGGCCAGCTCGGCCGAGGACAACCCGAGCCGCCCGACCGCACCCGGCGCCAGATTCGACACCAGCACGTCGGCCTCGGCGAGCAGCCGGTGCAGAACGGCGACGCCGGCCTCGGATTTGAGATCCAGCGCCACCGACTCCTTCCCCCGGTTCACCCAGACGAAGTGCGCCGCCTGCCCGAGCACGACGTCGTCGTAGTGCCTGGCGAAATCCCCGCCCGCCGGGTTCTCCACCTTGATCACCCGCGCCCCGAAGTCGGCCAGCGTGCGGGTGCACATGGGCGCCGAGACCGCCTGCTCCAGCGCGACGACGGTGACGCCCGCGAGCGGCCCCATCAGATCACCGTGCCGCCGTCCACCGGCAGCACCTGCCCGGTGATGAACGACGCCGCGTCCGAGGCGAGGAAGACGAACGCCCCCGCGACCTCCTCCGGCTCGGCCCAGCGGCGCAGCAGGATCCGGTCCAGCATCGCGGGCGCGAAGCGGTCGTCGGTGCGGATGGTCGCGGTCATCGGGGTGGCCGCCAGCGGGGCCAGCGCGTTCACCAGGATCTGCTTGCGCGCGAACTCCTTCGCCAGCGACTTGGTGATCCCGATGATCGCCGCCTTGGCCGCCGAGTAGTTCACCTGCCCCAGCGTGCCGACGAGCCCGGCCGCCGAGGTGACGTTGATGACCCGCCCGGTGCCGTCGGTGGCCAGGAAGGGCAGCGCCCCCTGGGTGACGTTCACCGTGCCGAGCGCGTGGATCTCGAAGAGCTGGCGCACCGACTCCGCGGTGGTGTCCTTGAACATGGCAGGCGCGGTGACGCCCGCGTTGTTCACCACGATGTGCAGCGTGCCGCCGGTGAGCGCGGCGGCGCGCTCACCCGCCTCGCCCGCCGCGTCCCGATCGGTCACGTTCAGCGCGAAACTCGCCGCGGTGCCGCCGTTTCCCGTAATCTTCTCGGCAACCGCGGCTGCCGCGGCACCGTCCAGGTCGGTCACCAGCACCGCCGCGCCCGCGGCGGCGAGCGCCTCGGCCACCGCCGAGCCGATGCCGCCGGCCGCGCCGGTCACCAGGGCCGAACGGCCGGTGAGGTCGAACAGGTTGCGCTGCGCCATCAGTAGCTCCTCGGCAGTCCCAGGCCGTGCGTGCCCAGGTAGTTCAAGATCATTTCTTGGCTCACGGGGGCGATCCGCATGACGCGCGCCTCCCGGAAGTAGCGGGCGACGTGGTACTCCTCCGAGTACCCCATGCCGCCGTGGGTCTGCAGCGCGCGGTCGGCGGCGGTGAAGCCGGCGTCGGCGCACAGGTACTTGGCCGTGTTCGCCTCGCGGCCACAGGGTTTGCCGTTGTCGTAGCGCCAGGTGGCCTTGCGGAGCATGAGCTCGGCGGCGTCCAGGTGCGCCAGCGAGTCGGCGAGCGGGAACTGGATGCCCTGGTTCTGCCCGATCGGCCGGTCGAAGACGACCCGCTCCTTGGCGTAGCGCGCGGCGCGGTCCAGCGAGACGCGGCCGAGCCCGAGCGCCTCGGCGGCGATCAGCATCCGCTCCGGGTTCAGCCCGTCGAGCAGGTACCGGAAGCCCTGCCCCTCCTCGCCCACCCGGTCCTCGACCGGAACCCGCAGGTCGTCGATGAAGAGCTCGTTGGAGCTCACCGCGTTGCGGCCCATCTTGGCGATCGGCCGGATGTCGACGTGATCGCGGTTCAGGTCGGTGAGGAACAGCGTCATGCCGTCGGTCTTCTTGGTCACCTCGCTGTAGGGCGTGGTGCGGGTGAGCAGCAGGATCTTCTCCGACTCCAGCGCCTTGGAGATCCACACCTTGCGGCCGTTGATCACGTAGTGGTCGCCGTCGCGCCTGGCCGAGGTGGTGATCCGCGGCGTGTCCAGCCCGGCCCCCGGTTCGGTGACGCCGAAGCACACGTGCAGGTCGCCCGCGGCGACCCGGGGCAGGGTGCGCTGCTTGAGCTCCTCGGAGCCGTGCACGACCACCGGGTGCATGCCGAAGATCGACATGTGGATCGAGCTGGCGGCGTTCATGCCGCCGCCGGAGCGGGAGACCTCCTCGGCGAGCAGCGTCGCCTCGGTGATGCCGAGGCCGTGCCCGCCGTACTCCTCGGGGATGGTGATGCCGAGCCAGCCGCCGCTCGCGATGGTCTCGTAGAACTCCGTCGGGAATTCGTGCGCCCGGTCCTTCTCCATCCAGTAGTTGTCGTCGAATTTGCGGCACAACTCGGCCACCGACGACCGGATCAGCTGCTGATCCTCGGACAGTTCGAAGTTCATTCCTTCGGACACTGTGCACCTCCACTTCTCGTCGTGCGGGTCGAACGCACGCCGGTGCGGGAGGCCGATCCAACCTCCCGCACCGGCGGCTTCGACCGGCGATCGTCCATCCGGCGCGCTACCCCTGTGCCTCCCCAGTCGAGGCGGGCGCGCGCGGACGAGCGCGGGTCGCCCGGGTGCCGTGGCACCGGGTCAGAGCGACGCCGAGTTCACCGGCGTCGGCGCCGCATCGTCGAGGCGCGTCTCCCCCGCCACCCGGTGCCCGAGCGCGTCCAGGTCGTAGGACTGCCTGGCGAGCCAGAAGCGGAGGAAGTTGGTGATCGAATAGCGCAGGAACAGCGCGGAACCCACGATGGTCGCGGCCACGCCGCCGAGCGCGAGGGTGATGGCGTCGCGCTGCGCCAGCGGGTCGGTGGTGCCGTGCGCGAGGAAGTACGAGATCACCGCGACGGCGAGGCCGAGCCCCATGAGCACGACGCCGGTGCGCAGCCAGAGGCCGGAGCGGCCCGCGGCCGGGTCGGGGATCTTGAGTTCCTGCAGTTCGCGGACGAAACGGTCCGCGCGGGTTTCGGTCATGGGGTGTGACTTCCTAGGTAGAGGGCGGCCAATTCGTTGCGGATTCCGTCGTCCGGGTGGCCCTGGCGCACCACCCGGCCGCGCACCAGCACGGCGGCGTGGTCGGCGATGTCGAGCACGGCGGCGGCGAACTGCTCGACCACGAGCACCGCGACGCCCTGCCGCGCGATCTCCGCGACCTCCTCGTACAGCCGGCCGACCACCAGCGGCGCCAGCCCCATGGAGAGCTCGTCGAGCAGCAGCACCGCCGGGTCGGTGACCAGGCCGCGGGCCAGCGCCAGCATCTGCTGCTCGCCGCCGGACATGGTGCCCGCCAGCTGGTTCGCCCGTTCGCCGAGGATCGGGAAGCGGCTGAACGCGATCTCCTCGATCTCCGCGCGGGGGCGCCCGGTGAAGGTCATCATGAGCAGGTTGTCGCGCACGGTCAGGTTCGGGAAGACGCCGCGCCCCTCCGGGATCAGGCAGACGCCCGCCCTGGCCAGGTCGCGCGGGTTGGCGCCGGTGACGTCGCGGCCGCCGAGCAGCAGCCTGCCCGCGGCGGCCGGGTGCGTGCCGGAGATGACGCTGAGCGCGGTGGTCTTGCCCGCGCCGTTCGGCCCGAGCAGCGCCACCACCTGTCCGGCCCGCACCTCGAGGTCGACGCCGTGCAGCACGGTGATGGCGTCGTAGGCGGCCTTGACGCCGTCCAGGGCGAGCAGCGGCGCCGGTCCGGAGCCGTTGGCCGACACGGCCTCCGCCGTGAATCCGGTGGTCATACTTCCCCCAGGTACGCGGCGAGCACGGAGGCGTCCGAGCGGACCACCGCGGGCGGGCCGGAGGCGATGATCTTGCCGAGATCGAGCACGTAGAGCTCGTCGCAGACGTTCATGACCAGCCCCATGTCGTGCTCGACCAGCAGCACCGCGGTGCCGTCGTCGGCGAGCGAGCGGAGCAGCCCGGCGAAGCGGTCGGTCTCGGTGTGGTCCTGGCCGGCGGCGGGCTCGTCCAGCAGGATCAGGTGCGGCCTGGCCGCGATGGCCCGCCCGACCTCGACCAGCCGCGCGGTGCCGGTGGGCAGCTCGTCGGCCGAGTGGTCGGCGACGTGGTGCAGCGCGAGCCGCTCGATGATCTCGGTGACCACCTGGGCCGCCTTGCGCTTGGCCGGGCCCAGCTCCGCGGCGACCAGCAGGTTGTCCCGCACGCTCAGCCGGCCGAAGAGTTCGAGCCGCTGGAAGGTGCGGGCCAGCCCGTGCTTGGCGCGGCGCGCGGGACCGAGCTTGGTGACGTCCTTGCCGCCGATCGCGACGCTGCCGGTGGTCGGGTTGCGCAGGCCGCAGATCACGTCGAACAACGTGCTCTTGCCCGCGCCGTTCGGGCCGATCAGCCCGGTGACGGCGCCGCGCTCGGCGCGCAGCCCGGCGCGGTCCAGCGCCCGGTTGCCGCCGAACACCACGGTCACGTCGTCAACTTCCAGTAGTGACGGCACGGTCCAGCACCTCCTCGTCCTCGGTCTTGAACGGCCGTTTCACGCCCCACCACTCGACCGGAACGACCGCCGGATCCGGGGCGGGCCTGGTGCGCGAGCTGTGCCAGACCCGGGCGGCGATCAGCGCGAGCACGACGCCCCCGGTGAACTCCCAGCCGTCGATGGTCTCCAGCAGCCGCAGCCCCCAGAGCCCGAGGATCACGGCGATGAGCAGCGGGGCGACCAGCCGGTCGCGCAGCATCGGGAACCACTCGCGGCGCAGCGGGGTGATCGCGCCATCCTTGAGCACGCCGCCGCCGAACAGGATGCCGCCGAGCGAGGGCAGCACCTGCGAGAGGTTGAGCAGCCCCGGCCAGAGCACCGGGATGACGTTCAGCGGCCCGGCGAAGACCAGGCCGGTGAAGAGCCCGGCGCCGACCGCGCCCAGCCCGGCGATGGTGACGATCAGGAAGATCGGCAACCCGGCGACCAGGTTGAACTGCTCCGGCGCCACCGCGCTGATCTGCATGCCGTAGAGCGCGCCGCCGAGCCCGGCGATGGCCGCGCTCAGCGCGAAGACCAGCACCCGCGCGACCAGCAGGTTGCCGCCGAGCGTGGCGTAGGCGGCCTCGCTGTCGCGCAGCGCGATCAGCCTGCGGCCGTACTTGCTGCGCCGCAGCAGCGCGATCCCGATTCCGACCAGGGCCAGGCAGACCGCGGCGAAGACCGTGATCCCCGCTGTGGTCTCGACCTTCAGCCCGAACAGGTCGGGGCCGACGATGGAGACCGAGCCCTGGTCGAACAGCGAGATCTTCACCCCGAACAGCTCGAACGAGGGCAGCGTGAAGATCCAGCGGTCAAGGATCACCGCGAAGGCGGCGGTCGCCAGCGCCATGTAGACGCCGGAGAGCCGCAGCGCCGGGATCGCGATCACCGCCCCGACCACCGCGGTGATGCCCATGGCGGCGAAGAGCGCCCACCACTGGCCGTCCGGCCCGAGGTGCCCGTAGGCCACCGCGCCGATCCCGGCCAGGCTGAGCTGGCAGAGCGAGATCTGCCCGGCGAAGCCGAGCAGCGGCACGTAGGAGAGCGCGATCATGCCCCAGGCGAACATCGCCCCGTAGGTGATCAGGTCCGGCTCGCTGAGCATGCTCGCGAGCATCAGCCCGAGCACGACCACCGCGGCCGCGAAGGCGGCCGAGCCGCCGAGGGTGGGCAGCGGCACCGCGCCGAGCTTGCGGTCCCGCCCGCGAAGCCGGCCGTGCGGGAAGACGAGCAGCGCCAGGAAGAGCAGCAGCGCGGGCGCCGCCAGCCGGAGGCCGGGCAGGTACTCGTTCTGCGGCAGGTAGCCGGTCAGGTAGCTCTCCAGCAGGCCGACCACGACCGCGCCGAGGAACACCATCGGCAGGTTGCGCAGCCTGCCGAAGATCGCCGCGGTGTAGGCGGAGACGATGAGCAGCGAGAGCTGCGCGGCGTCCAGGGTGACCGTCGGCGCGATCAGGATGCCGCCGATGGCGGCCAGCTCGATACCGAGGATCCAGGCGATCCGATTGGCCTTGCGCGGGTCGGCGCCGGTCAGCCCGACCAGCGCGCGGTCGTCGACGGTGGCCCGCATCTCCGCACCGGTCCTGGTGCGGGTCAGCAGCACGCGCAGCCCGACCGCGACCACGATCGCGACGATCATGGTGAGCGCCTGGTGCCAGGTGAGCGTCACCACGCCGAGGTCGATCGACGACTTGTCCGCGAAGAACCGGGGCAGCGAACGGGATTCGTTCGGATTCCAGATCCAGCGGGCCACCACGATGAGCCCGCTCAGCAGCGCGATCGTCATCACCAGCTTCTCGGCGTCACCGAGCCCCTGGGTCGGCGCGAGCGCCTTGCCGAAGAGCAACCCGAAACCGGGGGCGAAGACCAGCAGCACGGCGGCAAGGGCCAGCGGCACCGGCCAGCCCCAGCCCACCGAGAGCTGCCAGTACACGAACGCCGAGACCATGCCCGCCGCGCCGTGCGCGAAGTTGAACACGCCGGTCGTGGTGTAGGTGAGCACCAATCCGCTGCCGATGATGGCATAGATCGCCGCGGTGCTGAGACCGACGATCCCGAAGGCGAGGAACTGTTCCATCAGCGCCCGTGCTCCGTCACTTCAGATCGGCGATGCTCTTGCCGACGTCGGCGAGGGTCAGCGGCTTGCCGAAGTCGGCGGTGTACTTGTACGGCGTGAAGCCGCAGTTGAAGACGCCCTCGGTGTTCGGCTTGAAGTCCGCCGGCTTCCAGCCGTCGGGGGTGGCCTGCTGCACGTTGAAGCAGCGCGGCTGCTCGGCGAAGGGCTTGGAGAGGTCGACGGGGGCCTGCAGCCCGCCGCCGGTCCACTTCGTCTCCTTCGCCGCGGTGTTGTAGACGCAGGCGCGGGTCAGGTCGTCGCCGCAGGCGGTGGCCGCCTTGGCGAAGAGCAGCCAGGCGCCGAAGGCCTTGAGCCCCTGGAAGGTGATGTCGCTGTCCGGTGAGTACTGCGCGTACAGATCCTTCAACTGCTGTACCGCGGGCACCTTCGCCGCGGCCGAGAGCGGCGCGGTGTCGGTCAGGTCGGCCACGTTGTTCTGGAAGCCGAGCGAGGTCTTGGCGGCGTCCAGGAAGATCTCGTTGTAGGAGTTGGAGTTCGCGTCGATCCAGTCCAGCTTATAGTTCATGCTGGTCAGCACCTCTTCGAGCTTCGCGAGGTAGCGGAACTCGCCGAAGAAGATGAGCCCCTTGACGTTCGCGGCCTTGATCGCCTGCGCGTAGGGGGTCCAGTCCGGCACGCCGGAGATCGGGTACAGATCGCTGTAGGTGATGGTCGCGCCCGCCGCCTTGAGCGACTCGGTGAGCTTCTCGCCCATCACCTTGGTGATCGGATTGTCACCGTTGATCATGCCGATCGCGCCCTTGGAGTCCGGGTAGGCGGTGTTGATCAGCCAATCCTGGAAGCCGGTGTAGGGGTTCACGTTCTCCGACATCGTCGAGCCCGCGTTCAGCTGCAGGTCCGAGCCGGTGTTCGCGGTCTGGGTGACCTGCGCGGGGAACTCGGGGAGCAGGCAGTTCAGCCGGTCCTTGACGCCGAGCCCGTCCAGCGCGGCGCTGCCGCCGACCAGGAAGAAGTCCTCCCGGCAGGCCTCCAGCATGCGCTGGCGCACCTCCATGAGCTTGGCATCGCGCAGGTTCGTCGAGATCTTGCGGCCGTTGATGCCGCCCGCGGCGTTGCACCAGGAGGTGAAGACCTTGGCGGCATCAACGAAGTCGGGGTTCTTGGTGAAACCGATGTCGGAGAAGACGCCGACCTCGATCTCGGTGTCGGAGACGCCCTGGGCCGACGAGGCCCCGGGGCTGCCCGGCTTGCAGACATCGCTCAGGGAGCCGAAGTCACCGGAGGCTGCCGGGGCGTTGCCACCGCCGGTCGGGGTCTCCTCGCGGGAGCCGCCATCACGACCGCACCCCGCTATCAGGAGCGCGATCGCCATCAGGGCGACGACTGTTCGCTGCGGTTTCACCGTGGTCCTCCTCTGCCGCTGCACTGCAACGGAAACTATCTTCTCAGATTTGGATAATCAATATCTGATTTTGAGAGAGTGCCACTATGCATGGTGCATGTCGAGCGCCCGGCCGAGTCGGCCCGCGACCGACGTTGACAGGGCCCCGCCTGCATGGAAATCTACTAGTTGGATTTTGAGAACGTAATTCTCCTTGCAGGAAAGGAAGGTGCCGCCGATGACTGTGCTGACGCTCGAGGCGGCTGGGCTGCTCGATGTCGACTCCGGTGAGATCGTCCGGCCCGGCATCCTGCACATCGAGGGCGATCGGATCGTCGGGGTCGGTGGTCCGGCGCGGGGTGAGGTCGTCGATCTCGGCGATCTCATCCTGCTGCCGGGGCTGCTCGACATGGAGGTCAACCTGCTGATGGGCGGGCGCGGCGAGACCGGGCTCTCCTCCAGCGTGAAGGACGACCCGGCGCTGCGCGTGCTGCGCGCCGTCGGCAACGCGCGGCGCACGCTGCGCGCGGGGTTCACCACGGTGCGCAACCTCGGGCTCTTCGTCAAGACCGGCGGCTACCTGCTCGACGTCGCGCTCGGCAAGGCGATCGACCAGGGCTGGATCGAGGGGCCGCGGATCGTGCCCGCCGGGCACGCCATCACCCCCACCGGCGGGCACCTGGACCCGACCATGTTCGCCGCCTTCGCCCCCGACGTGCTCAAGCTGACCGTCGAGGAGGGGCTCGCCAACGGCGTCGACGAGGTGCGCAAGGCCGTCCGGTACCAGATCAAGCACGGCGCGCAGCTGATCAAGATCTGCGTCTCCGGCGGGGTCATGTCGCTCACCGGCGCGCCCGGCGCGCAACACTACTCGGACGAGGAGCTGCGCGCCATCGTCGACGAGGCGCACCGCCGCGGGCTCAGGGTCGCCGCGCACACGCACGGCGCGGACGCGGTCAAGCACGCCGTCGCGGCAGGCATCGACTGCATCGAGCACGGCTTCCTCATCGACGACGAGGCCATCGACCTCATGGTCGAGCACGGCACCTGGCTGGTGCCGACCACCCGGCTCGCCGACGCCATGGACGTGTCGAAGGCCGAGCCGGAGCTGCAGGCCAAGGCCGCGCTGATGTTCCCCAAGGCCCGCACCTCGGTGCTGGCCGCGTACAAGGCCGGGGTGAAGATCGCCGTCGGCACCGACGCGCCCGCGATCCCGCACGGCCGCAATGCCGACGAACTGGTGGCGCTGGTGGAGCGCGGACTGCCCGCGGTGGACGTGCTGCGCGCGGCCACGATCCGCGGCGCCGAGCTGATCGGCGTCGAGGACCGCGGGCGGCTCGCCGAGGGGTTGCTGGCCGACGTGATCGGCATCCCCGGCGACCCGATCGAGGACATCACGCACACCAGGGACGTGCGGTTCGTGATGAAAGGCGGAAAGATCCATGTCCAGAAGTGACGACCTGCTGGAGATCCAGCAGACACTGGCCCGGTACGCGGTGACCATCACCAAGGGCGATATCGAGGGGCTGCTCGCGGTCTTCACCCCGGACGGCAGCTACAGCGCCTTCGGCGACACCTACACCCTCGACCTCTTCCCCGACCTCGTCGCGGCGGCGCCCAAGGGGCTCTTCCTGACCGGGCTCCCGGTGCTGGAGATCGACGGCGACACCGCCGAGGGCACCCAGCCGCTCTGCTTCATCGACCAGAGCACGCACGACATGCGCATCGGGTACTACACCGACGCGCTGGTGCGCACCGCGGACGGGTGGCGGATCAAGACGCGGCGGATGACCTTCATCCGGCGCAGCGGGGATCACGACTCCGGGATTCCGCACGCCTTCGAGCGCACCAAGGGATGAGCGGTGATGCGGACCCGGCCGCGGGAGCGGGCGTGAGCGGCGGAGGCGCGGCGGGGGCAGGCTTCGCCGGTGCGCCTGGCGTCGCGGAGTTCCGTTCGGCGCTGCGGGCCTGGCTGGCGGAGCACGACCTCTCCCCCGATCCGGACCACTCCCTCGACGGGCAGGTGGCGCAGCTGCTGCGGGTGCGGAGCGCGCTCTTCGACGCGGACTGGATCCGCTACGGCTGGCCCACCGAGGTGGGCGGGCTCGGCGGCCCGGCCGCGCTGCGCGCCGTGCTCGGCGAGGAGATCGCCTCCCGCGACCTGGCCGAGCCCGGCATCTGGTCGATGATCGAGGTGCTCGCGCCGACCATGATCTCCTACGCCCGCCCGGAGCTGGCCGCCGAGATGGTGCCGCTGCTGCTCTCCGGCCGCGAGCAGTGGTGCCAGGGCTTCTCCGAGCCCGGCTCCGGCAGCGACCTGGCCTCGCTCAGCACCAAGGCCGTCCCCGACGGCGACACCTGGGTGGTCTCCGGGCAGAAGGTCTGGACCAGCCTGGCGCAGTACGCGGCCCGCTGCGTCCTGCTCACCCGCACCGGGCCCGGCCACGACGGGATCACCGCGTTCTTCGTCGACATGGACTCCCCCGGCATCACCGTCCGCCCGCTGCGCACCATGCACGGCGTCGACGAGTTCGCCGAGGTGTTCTTCGACGACGTGGTCGTCCCCGCCGACCGCATGCTCGGCAAACCGGGCGACGGCTGGCGGGTCGCCATGGACCTGCTCCCGCACGAGCGCTCCACCTGCTTCTGGCACCGCATCGCCTACCTCTTCACCCGGCTGGACCAGGTGCTCGAGCAGACCACGCAGACCGACGACGCCGCGCTCGGCGCCGCCTACCTGGCGCTGCACCAGGTGCGCAGCCGCTCCCGCGGCACCCAGCGCAACCTCGCCGCCGGCGCCAGGCTGGGCCCGGAGACCTCGATCGACAAGGTGCTGCTCGCCACCGCCGAGCAGCGGCTCTTCGACACCGCGCGGGAGCTGCTGCCCGGCGCGGTCGAGCTGGACGACGGGCCGTGGCGCACCGAGTTCCTGTACTCGCGGGCGGCCACCATCTACGGCGGCACCGCCGAGATCCAGCGCAACATCATCGCGCGCCGCCTGCTCGACCTCGGAAAGGAGTAGGCGTGACCCTGGACGCCGCCGAACTGGCGATGCTCACCGACACCCTGCGCCGCACCCTGTCCCGCGCCTCCGGCCCGGAGCTGGTCACCGCGCTCGGCGAGCTCGGCTGGCCCGACCTGCTCGACGACGCGCCCGAGCTCGCCGTTCCGCTGGTCTTCCGGCTGCTCGGGGAGACCGGTGCGCACGCCCCGCTGCTGCTCGACGTGCTCCGGCACGCCGGCGCCGCCCCCTCGGCCCTGCCCTTCGCGGGCGGCCGGTGGGTGGAGTGGTCCGAATCGCCCTCGGCAGGCGGACCCGGCGCGGACGGGGTCGGCTCCAGCGGGATCGGGTACGACGCGAACAGCCGGCACGCGGGCGAGACCAGCGCGGGCGGGCACCGGCCCGACAGAGACGGGTCGGGCGGCGACCTCGTTCCCGGCTCGGTGGACGAGGCGCTGCCGCTGCGCGCGGCCGCGGCGGGGGCGACGCTGCCCGCGCACGCGCTCGCCGAGGGGCGCCGGGCGCTGGGCTGGTGGCTGCTCGGCACCGGCCACGCCATGCTCGCCCTCGCCCGCACGCACGTGCTGGAGCGCACCCAGTTCGGCCGCCCGCTCGCCTCGTTCCAGGCGGTCAGGCACCGCCTCGCCGAAACCCTCGTCGCCCTGGACGGCGCCGAGGCCGCGCTGCTCGTCGCCGACGAGGCGGCCGCGGCGGCCACCGTGGCCGGTACCGCCCCGGCGGTGCACGGCCTCGACCCGGCCGAGGCCGCGACGCACGCCGCGCTGCTGGCGAAGGCCGCGGCCGGGCAGGCGGGGCTGACCGCGGCCAGGCACTGCCAGCAGGTGCTCGGCGGCATCGGCTTCACCGCCGAGCACGCGCTGCAGGGCCACGTGCGCCGCACCCTGGTGCTGGACGGACTGCTCGGCAGCGCACGGGAACTCACCCGCGAGGCAGGCGCCTACATCCGGAACGCGGGCGCGGCACCCCGGCTCGCCCAGCTCTGACCGGCACCACAGCGGGCACGCACGGCCGCGCGGCCGATCGTGCTCGGCGCGGCCGTGCCGAGTGGATCTCGAGGTCGGTATCCCGTTGCGCGAACGCGCGTTTCATGCCCTCGGCGGCGGGCCGCTAGCGTCGGAGCCATGGAGTGGAGTCTGTGCTCGGCAGGAGAGCTTTCAGCGGCCATGCGGGCGGGCGAGGTGACCTCGGTGGAGCTCACCGACGAGGCGATCGCCCGCATCGAACGCGACGACGAGGCGATCAACGCGATCTGCGTCCCGGATTTCGACCGGGCGCGGGCCGCGGCACACCGTGCCGACCGGGCGCGGGCCCGCGGCGCGGAGCGGCCGCTGCTCGGTATCCCGATCACGGTCAAGGAGTCCTACGACATCGCCGGGCTGCCGACGACCTGGGGCATGCCCGCACACCGGGACCACATCCCGACCGAGGACGCGGTGCAGGTGTCGCGGGTGCAGGCGGCGGGCGCGGTGATCCTCGGCAAGACCAACGTGCCGTTCATGCTGCGCGACATCCAGACCTTCAACGACATCTACGGCACCACCCGCAACCCGTGGGACCACGACCGCACCCCGGGCGGGTCGTCCGGCGGGTCGGCCGCGGCGCTGGCCGCCGGTTTCGGCGCGCTGTCCATCGGCTCCGACCTCGCCGGTTCGCTGCGCACCCCCGCGCACTTCTGCGGCGTCTACGCGCACAAGCCGACGCTCGGGCTGGCGCCGACCCGCGGCATGGCCGCCCCGCCCGCGCCCGCCCTGCCGATCGACCTCGACATCGCCGTCGCGGGGCCGATGGCGCGCACCGCCGGTGACCTCGCGCTGCTGCTCGACGTGATGGCGGACCCGACCCGCTCACCCACGGCATCGCCTACCACCTCGCCCTGCCACCCCCGCGCCACGAGCGGCTCGCCGACTTCCGCGTCCTGATCGTCGAGGACCACCCCCTCATCCCGACCGGCTCGGCCGTGCGGGCCGCCGTGAACCGGGTCGCCGACGCACTCCTCGACGGGGGCACCCGCGTCGAACGGCACAGCCCGCTACTGCCCGACCTGACCGAAGCGGCGACGCTCTACCTGCTGCTGATGCTGTCGAACGCCGCCGCCGGTCTGCCCACCGACGTCTACGACCAGCTCCGGACCCACGCCGCCGCCCTCGGCGCGGACGACCGCGGTCTGGCTGCGGCACGATCGCGCGGCATGGTTCTCAGCCATCGCGACTGGGTCGAGGCGAACACCCGCCGCGAACTCCACCGCCACGACTGGCGGCGGCTCTTCGGCGAGTTCGACGCCGTGGTGTGCCCGATCACGCCCACCCCCGCCTTCCCGCACGACCACAGCGGCGATCTGGAGACCCGGCGCGTCGATATCGACGGCGTCGAACACCCGTACTTCGATCAGCTCGTCTGGGCCGGTGTGGCCGGCCTGCCCGGGCTGCCCGCCACGGCCGTCCCCGCGGGCCGATCCCCCGGGGGGCTGCCGGTGGGGGTGCAGCTCCTCGGCCCGATGTTCGAGGACCGCACCCCGCTGCGGCTGGCCGAGCTGCTCGAGCGGAAACTCGGCGGCTTCCTGCCACCGCGGTAGCCGCCTACCGGAACGCCCGGTACCGGAGCGATCTCCGGTACCGGGCGTTCGGCGGACCCGACGGGTCAGCAGGCGGTCGAGGTGCCGCCCTGGATGGCGATCAGCGCGCAGAAGGTGGCCGAGGCGACCTTCCAGGTGCTGCCCTCCTTCACCGCCTGCCCGGTCTGGTCCGGGAGCACCGGCGCGCCGTTGATCAGCAGCGAGTAGCCGACATCGGCATTGCTCGCGTCGACCAGCTTGATCGCGCCGACCGAGACCGTGGTGCCCTGGCCCTGCGGGTTGCTCGCCTGCGCCTGCAGGATCTGCAGGAAGGCATCACCGCTCTGCACCTGCGCGGCCCGCTTGTCGGCGGGCTGCGTGGCGTCGAAGAAGGTGGTGTATGCCTGGGTGATCGCCTGCGTGGTCGCCGCGTCGGCGGTGGCGGGCGCGGCCGTCGTGGTGGCGGCGGCCTTGGTGCTCGTGGCCGCGTCGGACTCGTCGTCCGAGCCGCAGCCGACCAGCACGGCGGACGCGACGACCGCGAGACCGATACACGCTGTCGCCTTGCGGAAGAGGGATTCGCGCATGAAACTTCCTCGTTTCAGGGGGAGGGAACGGACGATTTCCGGACCTACTGCATCTTGGCCTTCATATCGTCCAGATGAACCAGAACCGGGAAACCGTTGACGCTCAACGCGTTCCCGTGCCCGGTCTGATGGGAGTCGAACACCGACTGGATGGCCGCGTAGAAGCCCTGCACGTCCAGCGTCTGGTTGACGGCCCGTTTGGCCTGGCGCAGGCCGAAGGCGGGCATGGTCGCGATGTGCGCGGCCAGTTGCCTGGTGTGCGAGTCGAGCTCGTCCCGCGGCACCACGGTGTTCACCATGCCGGTCTGGCGCGCCTCCTCGGCGGTGACCGGCCGGCCGGTGAACAGGATCTCCTTCGCCTTGCGGGCGCCGAGCTCCCAGGTGTGGCCGTGGTATTCGACGCCACCGATCCCCATCATCACCACGGGATCGGAGAACAGCGCGTCCTCGGCGGCCACGATCAGGTCGCAGGGCCAGCACAGCAGCAGGCCACCGGCGATGCACCGGCCCTGCACCGCCGCGATGGACGGTTTGGGCACGTTGCGCCAGCGCAGCGAGTACCCGAGGTACCGCTGCGACTCGGAGCCGTAGATCTGCTCCAGCGTGATCTTGTCCGTCCAGCCCTTGCCTGCCTTGAGATCGTGCCCGGAGGAGAAATGTTTGCCCTCCGCCCGCAGCACGATCACCGCGACCTCCGTGTCCTCGGCGGCGCGGGTCCACGCGGCGTCGAGTTCGTCCAGCAGCTCACTGTTCTGGGCGTTGGCCACTTCGGGCCGGTCCAGGGTGATGGTGGCGATACGGTCAGCGACTTCGTAACGGATGTACAAGACGTGCTCCTTGCCGCCGGGGTGCGATGAGAGCGAGAATAACATTCTCAGTTGCGGAAGTTATAGTCTCTGGAAAGACGGAACATGCGTACCGTGACGGCACTGTCGCATGACGTTCTCCGGTACAGTGCATTCATGTTCTCTTCATATGACCGGGGATCGAGGTGCCCGTGACCAGCCCGAGCGAGAAGCCGGCCTGGAAGCAGCGCGCGATCGAGCGGTCGCTGCGCTCGGCGAAGCTACGCGCGGAGGAGCGCGTGCAGCGTTTCCTCGACGCCGCCCAGGCCATCATCACGGAGAAGGGAAGCACCGACTTCACCGTGCAGGAGGTCGTCGACCGCTCCCGCCAGTCGCTGCGCAGCTTCTACCTGCAGTTCGACGGCAAACACGAGCTGCTGCTCGCGCTCTTCGAGGACGCGCTGGCGCGCACCTCCGAGCAGCTGCGCGCGGCCGCCGACGGCCAGACCGACCCGATGGACAAGCTCCAGGTCGCGGTCGAGCTGCTCTTCGAGCTGTGCCGGCCGGATCCGGCGGCGCAGCGCCCGCTCTTCACCGACTTCGCCCCGCAGCTGCTCGTCTCGCACCCGGGTCACGTCAAGGTGGCGCACGCGCCCATGCTCGCGCTCTTCACCGAGTTGATGGACCAGGCCAAGGAGAAGGGCGAGCTGGGCCAGGACATGAACTCCCGCCGCACCGCCGCCATGGTGATGCAGACGGTCATGTTCACCGCCCAGTCCACCGGCGCGGTGGACGAGGAGACGCAGCATCCGATCACCGCCACCGAGGTGTGGAACTTCTGCGCGCACGGTTTCGCGCGCGGGTAGCAAGGAACGAATCCCCGGGTCCGGACACGGTGAGGGTGTCCGGTGGGCCGCCGGAGAGAACGAACGCACGCGGGAGCGAGCGGAGGGACGCCGCCCTCCGCTCGCTCACCCGTTTCAGGGGGCGGGGACCTCGATCACGGTCGCCGACCCCATGCCGCCGCCCGCGCAGAGCGCCGCGATGCCGAAGCCGCCGCCGCGGCGGCGCAGCTCGTGCACCAGCGTGACGATCATGCGGGCGCCGGTCGCCGCCACCGGGTGGCCGAGCGAGCACCCGCTGCCGCTGTAGTTCACGATCTCCGGATTCAGGTCGAGCGCCTTGATGGTGGCGATCGGCACCGAGGCGAACGCCTCGTTGATCTCGATCAGCTTCACCTGGCCCAGCGTGATCCCGGCCCGGCGCACCACCTTGGTGATCGCCTCGATCGGCGCCAGCCCGGTGACCGCCGGATCCACGCCGACCGAGGCCCAGGCCCGGATGTAGCCGAGCGCGGGCAGCCCCAGCTTGTCGCTGGCGATGGCGAGCGCCGCGGCGCCGTCGTTGGCGCCGGAGGCGTTGCCCGCGGTGATCGAGAAGCCCTCGATCTCCGGGTGCAGCACCTTGAGCGAGGCCAGCTTCTCCAGGCTGGTCTCCCGGCGCGGGTGCTCGTCGGTGTCGAAGAGGCCGTGCGGGGTCTCGATCGGGACGATCTCCTCCTTGAAGCGCCCCTCGTCGATCGCCGCGATGGCGTTGCGGTGCGAGCGCAGCGCCCAGGCGTCCTGCTCCTCGCGGGTGAGCCCGGCGCGGACCGCGGCGTTCCAGCCCACCGTGATGGACATGTCCATGGCCGGGGCGTCCGGGCGGTCCGGGTGGCTGGGCGAGGTCCACGGGTCGATCCACTCGTCCTCGCCGACCTTGAAGCGGGCGCGCGGCGCGGTGGAGTCGCTGTTCACGCCGCCCGCGATGATCAGCTCGTCCATCCCGGACCTGATGCCTGCCGCCGCGGACTGCACCGCGGCCATCCCGGCCGCGCAGTGCCGGTTCTGCGCCAGCCCCGGCACCGTCGTGAGCCCGGCGGTGACCGCCGCGTGCCTGGCCAGCACGCCGCCGCCGTAGCGGCCCTCGCCGAGGATGACGTCGTCGAGCCGCGCGGTATCCAGCCCCTCGGCGGCCGCGCTCACCACGTGGTGGGCCAGGTCGAAGGCGTTGGTGTCGCGCAGCGTCCCCTTCCTGGCGGTACCGATCGGTGTCCGCAGCGCGGAGACGATGACGGCTTCGGGCATGGAGGGCCTCCCCGGTTCGTGGTGAGAATAGTATTCTTTGTATTCGAGAGTACGACTTGCGAGAAGGGATTGCGACATGCAGATCGATGGAGGCTCCGCGCTCGTCGTCGGCGGTACCGGTGGGCTGGGCGAGGCGACCGTGCGGAGGTTGCACGCCGCGGGCGCGCGCATCGTCGTGGCCGACGTGGCCGACGACAAGGGCAAGGAGCTCGCGAGCGAACTCGGCATCCGCTACGTGCACACCGACGCCACCGACGAGGACTCGGTGCGCGCCGCCGTCGAGGAGGCGGAGTCGCTCGGCCCGCTGCGCATCGCGGTCGACACCCACGGCGGCCCCGCCACCGGCGGGCGGCTGATCGGCAAGGACGGAAAGGCGCTCTCTCTCGACGGCTTCCGCACCACGATCGAGTTCTACCTGACCGCGGTCTTCAACGTGCTCCGGCTCTCCGCCGAGGGCATCGCCCGCAGCGAGCCGCTCGAGGAGGGCGCCCGCGGCGTCATCGTCACCACCTCCTCGATCGCCGGCTACGAGGGCCAGATCGGCCAGCTCCCCTACGCCGCGGCCAAGGGCGGCGTCGCCGCCATCACCCTGGTCGCCGCCCGCGACCTCTCCCCGCTCGGCATCCGCGTCGTCTCCATCGCCCCCGGCACCATCAACACCCCCGCCTACGGGCAGAACGCCGACAAGCTCGAGGCGTACTGGTCCCCGCAGATCCCGTTCCCCAAGCGGATGGGGCGCTCGGACGAGTACGCGAAGCTCGCGGTGAGCATCATCGAGAACGATTACCTCAACGGTGAGGTCATCCGCCTGGACGGCGCCCTGCGCTTCCCGCCGAGGTAGTGCCGGTCGGCGCCGAGGCGCCGGCGACCGACATGACGAAGGCCGGGCCGCCCGAAAGGGCGAACCCGGCCTCGACCTCGACCTCGACCCCGCTTCTGCCGCTTCGTCTCCTCCGCCTCGCGACGCAGCCGACCTAGAGATCAGCGGGAAGGATCCGGAACGAGCGGAAATCCGGAGTCAGGGGTTCGATTGCGCGAAAATCACGCTGATCGAGGGTGAAGACTTGATCGGTCTTGTACTTGTCGGCGAGCGCGACGCCGACAGCGTCGGCGAGATCCAGCTGTAAGCCTTCGTACTTGGCCCGAACACTCTGCGCTGTCGACAGATCGACATGCTTCAGCTCGGCGAGTCGATACCGTCCCTCGATAGCACGATTCAGCAGGGCATCGGTGATGTTCATGGCCGCCGCGAAACCGAGATCGCGCCGAGTCAGATGATCCAGCTCGGTCAGCACGAGCGGCGAGATGATCAGGGTTTCCCGCTCCATCACCCGCAGCGCTTGCTCGTGTTCATCCTGGTCGGCATCGAACGCCGCGAAGAGCGCCGATGTGTCGGCGACAACGATCACCGACGGCCCGACCGCTGCTTGATCTGCTGATAGATATCGTCACGCATCTCATCGGTATCGCGCGAGCGCCCGCTGCGGAACACCGGCAGCGGCGCGTCGTTGCGCGGGCGGTCGGACGCGTCGAGCAGCATGGCGATGCCACGGCGAATGAGCTCCGCCTTGCTCACCCCGGTCGCCGACGCTTCCGCATCGAGCCTGAGTTCCAGCTCGTCCGGCAGGTACACCGTCGTCTTCACCATGCCACATATGGTACCACCCACGTCCACCACCCAATGGGCTGCCTGCCCGCCGGGACCCCTACTTCCCCGCGGTGAGCTTCGCGATCGTCGCGTGGAAATCCGGATGCTGGAACGAAAGATCCTCGGCGGCGTTGGCGTAGTCGAGCGTGGCCAGCACCGCGCGCTCCAGGTGCAGGTTGAGCAGCCGCTTGGTGCTCTCGACCGCCTGCTGCGGCAACTCGAGAATGCGCTTGGCGGCGGCGAGCGCCTCGGTGAGGGGGTCGGCGACGACGTGGTTCACCAGCCCCATCTCGCGGGCCCGCTCGGCGGGGATCTTGGCGCCGGTGAGCGCGTACTCCTTGGCGAGCAGCAGGCTGGTGTGCAGCGGCCAGGTGAGCGGGCCGCCGTCGGCGGCGACCAGCCCGACCTGCACGTGCGGGTCTTTCAGGTACGCGGTCTCGGCGATGTAGGCGATGTCGCTGAGCGCGACCAGGCTGCAACCGAGGCCGACGGCGGGGCCGTTCACGGCGGTGACGAGCGGGAGCCGCAGCCGGGCCATGCCGAGCACGATCTCGCGGCCGTGCCGGATCGTCTTGGCGCGCAGCGGCGCGTCCTGCGCCAGCTCCGCGAGGTAGGCGAAGTCGCCGCCGGCGGAGAAGGCCTTGCCCGCGCCGGTGAGCACGGCGACCCGCGCCTCGGGGTCGTCGTCGAGCTGCGGCCAGAGCTTCGCCAGCCCGGTGTGCAGGCTGTCGTTCACCGCGTTGAGCGCGTCGGGGCGGTTCAGCGTGATGATCCGGAGCGGGCCTTCGGCGTCGACGCGGATCTCGGCGGGCAGGTCGTACATGATCAGGCTCCTAGGTCGAGAATGCGCTGGGCGATGATGTTCTTCTGGATCTGCGAGGTGCCGCCCATGACGCTCTGGGCCCGGCTGTAGAGGTAGTGGCCGAGCATCTCCTCGTCGCCGGTCCCGGCGACGGTGAGCGCGGCGTGCCCGACGGACTGCTCGACCCAGGTCATGAGCAGTTTGTCCAGCGAGCCGTCGGGGCCGTGCGTGACGCCGTCGAGCTGTTCGGAGAGCCTGCGCCGGACGTGCAGCCGCAGCATCTCGGTCTGCACGGCGGCCCAGGCCAGCTCCTCCGGCTGCGGGCCGTCCACCCGGGACTGCAACTGCCGCACCGTCTTCGCGTAGCGGGCGGCGAAGCCGAGCGTGGACGGCTCGCGTTCGTGGCCGACGACGGTCATCGCCAGTTTCCAGCCGTCGCCGGGCGCGCCGACCATCTGCGCGGCGGGCACCCGGGCACCGTCGAAGAGCACCTGCCCGAATTCCTTGGTGACGCCGCTGATCATGGTGAGCGGGCGCTGCTCGATCCCGGGCTGCTTCATCGGCACGATGAAGCCGGAGATGCCGCGGTGCCGCGGCGCGTCGGGGTCGGTGCGGGCCAGCAGCAGGCACCAGTCGGCGACGTCGGAGTAGCTGGTCCAGATCTTGTGGCCGTGCAGGACGTAGTCGTCGCCGTCCCTGGTGGCGGTGGTGCGCAGCGAGGCCAGGTCGGAGCCGGCCCCCGGCTCGCTGAAGCCCTGGCACCAGCGCTGCGTGCCGTCGATCATGCCGGGCAGGAAGCGCTGCTGGAGCTCGGGGCTCGCGTGCCTGCCGAGCCCGACCACCAGGTAGCCGAGGCTGGGCCGGGCGGGGGCGCCCGCGGCGGCCAGCTCCTCGTCCAGGATCACGTCGTAGACCGGGGGAAGCGCGTGCCCGCCGAACTCGGCGGGCCAGGAGAGGCCGAAGAACCCGGCGCCGTAGAGCGCGCGGTGCCACTCGCCCGCGCGCGCCCAGTACGCGTCGCCGGAGGACGGGAACTCGCCGGCCACCCCGGCCAGCCAGGTCCGCAGCCGCGCCCGGAACTCGGCCTCCGCGGGCGAATCACGAAAGTCCATGGTCGATCTCCTCCAGACGGACGCCGAACAGTTCGGTCGAGGTGAGCACCCGGCGCAGGAACACGTGCGCGAGGCACTCCCAGGTGTTGCCGATGCCGCCGTGCACCTGGATCGAGGTCTCGCAGACGGTGCGCGCGGCGCGGGCGGTGTAGATCTTGGCGATCCGAGCGGCGCGCAGCGCCTCGGCGGGCGGCAGCTCGTCCACCGCCCAGGCGGCGTGCCTGAGCACGCTGATCGAGCCCTCGATCAGCGCCCTGCTCTCCGCGAGCAGGTGCGCGACGGCCTGGTACGAGCCGATGGTGTGGCCGTACTGCTCGCGCATCCGCGCGTACTCGACGGCCAGATCCTGGACGCCACGCGCGGCGCCGAGCAGGTCGGCGGTGGTCGTGGTGACGGCGAGCGCCTGCCACTGGGTGATCCGCTCGGGCGCGAGCTCGCCGAGCTGCTCGGTGGTGCCGGTGATCTCGGCGGTGTGCCGGGTGAGGTCGGCGCCGGGCAGCCGCTCCCCCACCTCGGCGGCGAGCAGCTGCCGGCCGTCGAGCAGCAGCACCCGCTGCCGCCCGGCGGCATCCGCGGGACGGTCGGGGGCGCCACCCGGCACCGCGATGTCGATCGCGCGGCCGCCGAGCCCGATGGTCGCGAAGCCGTCGACCGGCCCGCGCAGGTCGTCGGCGAGGACCGGGCCGAGGAACGGCACGTCGACCAGCCCGCGCCCGAACTCCTCGGCGACGAGCGCGACCTCGACGCCGGTGGCGCCGTCCGAGCGCAGCGTGCGCCAGCCCGCGGTGCTCACCGCCTTCTCCAGCCGGGCCAGCCGCTTCGCGTCGTCCAGCTCGGCCACCGAACCGGGGCCGAGGTCGTCGGCGAGTTTCGCCGCGGCATCGCGCAGCTGCCGCTGCTCACTGGTCAGTCGGACGTCCATAGCGCTCCTCGAGGACTCGGCGCAGCACCTTGCCGGAGGGCAGGCGCGGGATCTCGGGCACGAACACGACCCGGCGGGGCCGCTTGTAGCCGGCCAGGTGCGTGCCGACCAGGGCGATCAGCTCATCGGCGGTGACGCCGTCGGCGCGCACGGCGGCGACGACGGCCTCGCCGTCGCGTTCGTCCGGGGTGCCGAAGACGGCGCAGTCGTGCACCTGCGGGTGGCCGTGCAGCACGGCTTCGATCTCGGCGGGCGCGACCTGGAAGCCGCGCACCTTGATCATCTCCTTGGCCCGGTCGGTGAGCCGGATCCAGCCGTCGGCGTCGACCAGGCCGACGTCGCCGGTGCGGTACCAGCCGTCGGCGAAGGCGCTCGCGTTCTCGGAGTCCGGCAGGTATCCGGCCATGATCGAGGCGGCGCGGCACTGGATTTCGCCGAGTTCGCCCGGCGGCAGCGGTGCACCGCTGCCCAGCTCGGCCACCCGGATCTCGACGCCGGGCGCGGCGCGGCCGACGGTGTCCAGCCGGGCTCCGGTCAGCGGGTTGCAGGCGATCACCGGCAGCTCGCTGGCGCCGTAGGCGGGCAGCCACGGCACGCCGGTGCGCGCGGTGACCCGCTCGGCGACCTCGGCGGTGACCGGGGTGGCGCCCCACATGATGTAGCGCAGCGAGCTCAGGTCGTAGCGCTCCAGCTCCGGGTGCGCGGCGAGGGCGAGCGCGATCGGCGCGACCGCCATCTCCACCGTGATCCGCTCCGCGGCGATGGTGCCGAGCACGGTGTCCAGGTCGAACCGGCGGTGCAGCCGCATGCTCGCGCCCGCCTCCAGCACGGTGAGGATATTGAGCAGCCCGAGGATGTGCGAGGGCGGCGTGGCGATCTGCAGCCGGTCGGCGGCGGTCAGCCCGAGCACCTCGATCCACTGCCGCACCGCGACCGCGAGCGAGCCGTGCGTGTGCCGCACCGCCTTCGGCAGCCCGGTGGTGCCCGAGCTGAAGACCAGCACCGCGTCGGCGTCCGGATCGGGCGCGGCGTCCACCGCTTCGGCCGGGGTGATCGGCTCGTCCAGGTGCCGCATCGGCAGCCGCGCGGCCAGCTCACCGTTGTCGCCGACGGCGTGCGCGGGCTCGGTGATCGCCAGCGCGTGCGCGACCTCGCCCGCCTTCCAGGCCGGGCTCAGCAGCACGACCGCGGCGCGTAGCCGCCACACCGCGAGCACCGCGATCACGAACTCGGGGCGATTGCCGGACATGAGCGCGACCCGGTCACCCGCGCGGACGCCGCGGGCCGCCAGCTCGGCCGCCAACCCGGCCGCGAGCGCGCTCAGCTCGGGCCGGGTGTAGGCGCGATCCTCGAAGAGGAGCGTCCCGTCAGCCGCCATCTTGGAAGTTCCCGTCGCATAGGTGAGAATGTAATTCTCTTTGCATTAGAATATACGTACCAGGAGGAGGATGTTCATGGCGAGTCCCAGTTCTTCAGGTCCGACGGACGGCACCGTGACCGTCATCCTGAACGGCAGGAAGACGGCGGTGCCGCGGCGTTCGGGCGAGACGCTGCTCGAGACCGCCAGGCGCGCGGGGCTCAGCCCGCCGTTCTCCTGCGAACAGGGCAACTGCGCCACCTGCATCGCCGTGGTGACCGAGGGGCACGCCACCATGCGGCAGAACGAGGCGCTGGCCGAGGACGAGGTCGAGGAGGGGTACATCCTCACCTGCCAGGCCGTGCCGGACACCGCCGACATCACGGTCGACTACGAGTAGCAGCGCCCGCTGTCGGCGGGAGCGGCCCGCCGACGGCCCCTTCCCCGCCCCGGGGCCGCACGACGGTGCACGCGTCCCGGCGCCGACCGATCCGCATTCGGGCAGGTCGACGCCGGAAGGCGCACTCGCTCAGCGCAGTTCGCGGGCGAGAACCGCGATCATCTCCCTGGTGCGGCGCTTGGACGCCACCAGCGTGTCCCGATCGTCGCCGATCGGGAGCAGCCGGATGGAGAGGTCGGTGGCGCCCGCCTCGGCGTAGCGGCGCAGCCCGGCGGCGATGGTCTCCTCGTCGCCCGCGATGCAGAGGTCGCCGATGTCGCGGGCGTCGCCCTGCTCCAGCAGCCGCTGGTAGTTCGGCGAGACCTCGGCCTCGCCGAGGATCCGGTTGGCCCGCGCCTTCGCCTCGTCCACCTGGTCGGCGGCGCAGAGGCAGACCGGCAGCCCGGCCACGATCCGCGGCGCGGGCCTGCCCGCGTCGGCGGCCGCCTTGCTGATCTTGGGCAGCACGTGGTGCTCGATGGCGCGCTCGTCGGCCATCCAGAGCACGGTGCCGTCGGTGCGCTCGCCCGCGATCCGCAGCATGACCGGGCCGAGTGCGGCGATCAGCACCGGGACCGGCGCCACCGGGCCCAGGTCCAGCGGGTTGTGCACGGTGAAGGTGTCGTTCTCCACGTCCACCGAGCCGGTGCCGCGCAGCGCGGCGTTCAGCACGTCGAGGTAGTCGCGGGAGTAGGCGGCAGGCTTCTCGTAGGGCAGCCCGAGCATGTCCCGCACGATCCAGTGGTGCGACGGCCCGACGCCGAGCGCGAGCCGCCCGCCCGCCGCGGCGTGCGCGGAGAGCGCCTGCCTGGCCAGCGCGATCGGGTGCTGCGCCTGCAGCGGCACCACCGCGGTGCCGAGCTCGATCCGCGATGTCTTCAGCCCCATCGCCGCGATGGTGATGAGCGCGTCGAAATCGGTGGGGATCTGCGGAATCCAGGCGGTGTCCATTCCCGCCGATTCGGCCCACTCGATGTCGCGCAGCATGCGCTCCAGCTTGCGGCCGGAATCGCCCTTCTCCGGACCGATCATCACGCCGATGCGCACGGTGCCTCCCACCAGGTCCGAGACCAATTTTGCACGTGGTTGTTCATTGACGGATATGCTACTTCCAGAAAATGAGAATGCCAATACCGCCGCCGCGAGGAGAACCATGCCCGACCAGGACCGTCCGCTGCTCGATCGCACCGTGGTGATCTCCGGCGCCAGCCGGGGCATCGGCCTCGCCATCGCGGTGGCCGCCGCCGAGCAGGGCGCGAACGTGGTGCTGCTGGCCAAGACCGCGGAGCCGCACCCCCGGCTGCCAGGCACCGTGCACACCGCGGCCGCCGAGGTGGAGGCGGCGGGCGGCAGGGCCGCGGCGGTCGTCGGCGACGTGCGCCGGGAGGAGGACGTGGCGCGGCTGGTGCAGACCGCCGTCGAGCGGTTCGGCGGCATCGATGTCGTGGTGAACAACGCCTCCGCCATCGCGACCGAGCCGACGCACGAGCTGAGCCCGAAGCGCTTCGACCTGATGCAGGACATCAACCTGCGCGGCACCTTCCTGCTCACCGCCGCCGCCCTGCCGCACCTGCGGGACTCGGCCAACCCGCACGTGCTCACCATCGCGCCGCCGGTGAACCTGAATCCGCGCTGGCTCGGCGCGCACCCGGTCTACACGCTCTCCAAGTACGGCATGACGCTGCTCTCCCAGGGCTGGGCGGCCGAGTACGCCGACGCCGGGATCGCCTTCAACTGCCTGTGGCCGCAGACCTTCATCGCCACCTCGGCGGTGGCCGCGCTGCCGGACGCGGAGAACCAGCTGGCCGCGGCGCGCAGCCCGCGGATCATGGCGGACGCGGCGGTCGCCATCGTGACGCAGCAGGCGAAGTCGGTCACCGGCAACTGCTTCCTCGACGCCGACGCCGTCTCGGTCTACGCCGGGATCGATGATCTGGCCCGCTACGGCGGCGGCGCCAACCCGACGCCGGATCTCTTCCTGGACTGAGGTTTCCATGACGCAACCCCCCGCCCCGCTGCGTGTCGTGCAGTGGGCGACCGGAACCATCGGCGGCTACGCGCTGCGCTCGGTGCACGCGCACCCCGGGCTGGAACTCGTCGGCGTGCGCGTGCACTCGCCCGCGAAGGTCGGCCGGGACGCGGGCGAGCTCGCCGGGATCGCGCCGATCGGCATCGCGGCGGTCGGCACCCTGGACGAGGTGCTGGCGCTGCGCCCGGACTGCGTCCTCTACATGCCGCTCGCCTTCGACGCCGACGAGGTCTGCGCGCTGCTCGCGGCAGGCAGCGACGTGGTGACGACCTGCGGGCTCTTCCACCATCCGGCGAGCACCGAGCCGGCGCTGCGCGAGCGGGTCACCGCGGCCTGCGCGGCGGGCGGGAGCACGCTGCACAGCACCGGGAGCAGTCCGGGGTTCATCACCGAGGCGGTGCCGCTGGTGCTCGCCTCGATCCAGCGCGAGCTCACCGGGATCGTCATCGACGAGTACGCCGACCTCTCCCGCCGGGACTCGCCCGAGCTGCTCTTCGACGTGATGGGGTTCGGGCGGGAGCAGACGGCGGTGAGCGAGTTCCTCGCCCCGCACATGCTGAGCAGCTTCGGGCCCTCGCTGCGGCTGGTCGCCGAGGCGCTCGGGCTGGTGCTGGACGACGTGGTGGCGCACGCCGAGCTGGCGACGGCGCGCACCGAGGTGCGGATCGCGGCGGGCACCATCCCGGCGGGAACCGTCGCCGCGCAGCGCATCACCGTGAACGGCATCCGCGCGGGCGCGCCGCTGCTCACCTTCCGCGCCACCTGGTACTGCACCCCCGATCTGGCGGTCGAGTGGCCGATCGGCGACACCGGCTGGCACATCTCGGTGCGCGGCGACGCCCCGCTCGAGGTCGACCTCCGGTTCGCGGTGCCGCTGGAGCGGATGGCGGCGGTCTCGCCCGCGTTCACCGCCAACCGGGCGGTGAACGTGGTCGCGGCGGTGTGCGCGGCCGGGCCGGGGATCCGCAGCAGCGTCGAGTTGCCGCAGATCATCCCCCGGCTGGGCTGAGTACGGCCGGGCCGGGTACGGCCGGGTCGAGGGCTACGGCCGGGCCGAGCTGTTGCGCCCGGCTGAGGCACCACCAGCGCCGCCGACCCGCCGCGAACCCGGCGCGGGCGATTCGGGACGCTGCCGAGGCGGCCCCGGTCACCGCTATCCGGCGGCCACCGACGTACCGGCGCGGTGCAGCTCGACCGCGGCCTGCGTCTCCGCCAGCACCAGGTCGGCGTTGATCTGCACCCCCGCCATCGCCCCGGCCGCGGCTGCGGCGCCGACCTGCGCGGAGAGGTCGGCGACGTTGCCCGCGACCCAGATGCCAGGCACCGCGGTGCGGCCGAGGGCGTCGGCGGGCACAGTCTCGCCCATGCCGGACGGGTGCTCCTCGGTCGCCAGCCCGAGCCCGGCGAGCAGCCCACCGCGCGCCACCATGCGCGGCCCGACCACGATCACCTCGCGCGACAGCACGGTGCCGTCGCCCAGCCGCACCCCGGTGATCCGGTCATCGGCGATCACCACTTCTTCGACGGTGCCCGGCACGAGCGCGATCCCGCGCGCGGCGAGCTGCTCGACCTGCTCGGCGCCGGGCGGCGCGGTGTGCGCGAACACCGTGACGTCGGCGCTCAGCTGCCGGAAGAGCAGCGCCTGGTGCACCGCGTTCGGCCCGGTGGCGATGATCCCGATCGCCCGGTCGCGCACCTCCCAGCCGTGACAGTAGGGGCAGTGCAGCACGTCCCGCCCCCACCGCTCGCGCACCCCTGGAATCTCCGGCAACTCGTCAACCAGCCCGGTCGCGACGAGCAGCCGCAGCGCCGACACCGCCCGACCGTCGGCGAGCGTCACCGTGAAGCCGTCGCCCGCGCGGGTCACCTCGCGCACCTCGCCACGCACGATCTGCCCGCCGTACCCGCGCACCTCGGCCTGCCCGCGCGCCACCAGCTCGGCGGGCGGGGTCCCGTCCCTGGCCAGCAGGCCGTGCACCCCGTCCGCCGGGGCATTGCGCGGCGCGCCCGCGTCGATCACCAGCACCGAGCGCCGCGAGCGCGCCAGCATGAGCGCCCCGTTCAGCCCGGCGGCGCCGCCACCGATCACCACCACGTCGTAGTCGTCCCGCAATTCTTCGGTCACCCTGACCACCTCCTCGGCTCCGAGGGTGCCCGCCGACCTAGGAAAGCGGCAACTTTGTTTGCCGAAGTGGCAACTCGCTGGGCAGAATGGGGCGATGGACGACGACCTGGACCGCGCGCTGGAGGCGGTCGGCCCCCGGCTGCGGGCCCTGCGCAAGCAGCGCGAGACCACGCTGGCCTCGCTCGCCGAGACCACCGGCATCTCGGTGAGCACGCTCTCCCGGCTGGAGTCGGGCAGCCGCAAGCCGACCCTCGAGCTACTGTTCCCGCTGGCCAGGGCGCACGGCGTCACCCTGGACGAGCTGGTCGACGCGCCGCCGACCGGCGACCCGCGGGTGCACCTGCGCCCGGTCCCGGGCCGCGGCGGCATGACCTTCCTCCCGCTCACCAAGCGCCCCGGCGGGATCCAGGCCTACAAGCTGGTGATCCCGGCGGGCGACAGCCGCCGCGAACCGACCCAGCAGACGCACGAGGGCTACGAGTGGATCTACGTGCTGAACGGCCGGTTGCGGCTGGTGCTCGGCGAGCACGACCTGGTGCTCACCCCGGGCGAGGCGGCCGAGTTCGACTGCCGGGTGCCGCACTGGTTCGGCTCCGCGGACGCCGAATCGGTCGAGTTCCTCAGCCTCTTCGGCAAGCAGGGCGAGCGCGCGCACCTGCGCGCCCGCCCGCGCGCCGAGCCGGGCTGAGACCTGCTGCCGCCGCGGTTATCTCGGCATCCGGTCGCGCCTGCCGCGCTCCGAGGGCGGCTCAGCCCAGGTGCCTGCGCAGGAAGTGCAGCTGGTGCTCGACCGTGGCGGTGTGGAATTCGCCGCCGGGCCAGACGTCGAAGTGGTCGCACGGGTAGTGCCTGACCTCGGCGCGGGCGGCGAAGGCGGCCTTGGCGGCGGCGTGCGGCGGGGCGGCGCGGTCGAAGTCGGCGATCTGCACCAGCACCGGCACGGTGATGTCGGCGGCGCGGCGAGCCGGGCGGTAGCCCGGGAGCGTCAGCAGCACGGCGGGGTCGATGCCGTTCTGCCAGGTGGGGCCGCTGAGCGCGCGGTAGGAGCGCTCGTAGCCGTCGAGCGAGAGCGCCGCGCCGCTGCCGGGCGCGCCGACCAGCGGGATGAGCCCGGGTTTGCCGCGCAGCCGGGCGATTCCGGCGCGCACGCCGCCCGCCGCGCCCCGCAGCGAGGCGAGCGGGCCGCCGTGCCGCAGCGCGTGCCGCACCGCTGCGCGGCCGTCGACCAGCGGGGTCATCGAGACCACCGCCGCCACCAGCGGCTCGACGCCGCCGATCCGCGGTACCGAAGCACCCACGCCGTCCGGCACGAGCCCCAGCGCATCGCTCGAGGCCTGCGCACCGTTCGGGGCCTGCGCACCGTTCGGGGCCTGCGCACCGTTCGGGGCCTGCGCACCGTTCGGGGCCTGCGCGCCGTTCGGGGCCTGCGCGCCATTCGGGGCCTGCGCGCCATTCGGGGCCTGCGCGCCGCTGGCAGCCCGCGCGCTGTTCACGCCCTGCGCACTCGCGGCGCCGTACTCGGCCGCCAGGGCGAGCACATGGCCTCCCGACATCGAAACGCCCCACAGCACGATCCGCTCGGGATCGACGCCGGGCAGCCCGGCGGCGGCCGAGATCGCGGCGCGGTAGTCGGCGATCTGCTCGCCCATCCGCATGCGCTGCCGCGGCTCCCCCGCACTCCCGCCGAACCCGCGGAAGTCGATGGCGAGCGCGTCGATTCCGGCCCCGGCCAGCGCGGTGGCGAAGGGGGCGAGCCCCGAGTCCTTGGTCCCGCCGAACCCGTGCGCGAGCACCGCGACCGGCCGCCCGGCCGGGCCGGCGAGATCGTCCGCGGTGGCCGCGAAATGCCACGCCTCGCAGCGTATCCCGGCCGAGTCGAAGGTCAGCGCGGTGGCGCCCACCGGCAGCGTTGTGGTCATGACGTTCCCCGATCGGCCGGCGTCCGGCCGTAGACGGTGCGCAGCCACACGGTGACCACGGCATTGACGTAGTTCTCCCGCTCCAGCCCGTCGCCGAGCGTGAGCCGTTCCAGCAGCCGCTCGTTGAGCAGCAGCAGTACATCGGCGAGCGCGGTGGCGTCCGCGCCGTCGGGGGCGCGGCCCGCCGCGCGCTCGCCGTCGATCATGGCGGCGATGGCCGGGATGAAGGCCTGCCGATCCGCCTCCCACATGCGCCGCACCTCGGGCGAGGCGTAGCGCGCCTCCAGCGCGGCGCGCAGCAGGTGCCGGTGCCGCTCGGAGAATTCGACGAGGCCGCGCGCGGTGTGCTCGATCCGCACCGCCGGGTCGCCCGCGCCGACCAGCACGTCGGTCACCGCGAAGATCTCGTCGTACATCTCCTCGAGCGTCGCGGCCACCGCGGCCGCCTTGTTCTCGAAGTAGAAGTAGAAGGCGGAGCGGGTCACCCCGGCGCGCTTGGAGATCTCCGCGATGGTGATCGGGTCCAGGTCGCCGCCGCTGTCCTTCAGCAGCTCGGCCAGCGCGCCGAGCAGGGCGGAGCGCCGCAGGTCGCCGCGGTGCGGCGCGCGGCGGTCGGTGCGCGCCCGAGCGCTCACGTGGCCCGCCCGGCGAGCGCCCCCGCCCTGCGGTACCCGGCGGGCAGCTCGCGCACCCGCAGGTCGTGTTCGTAGAGCCAGTAGTCCAGCTGCTGGGTGTGCCTGGCGGTGTTCATCATGTGCCCGATGAACTTCTGCTCGTCCTCGTCGATCACCGCCTGCATCTCCGAGTCCGACGGCGGCCGGTAGTGCCCGGCCGCGAAGGCCGCGACCAGCCGGGCCTGGCACTCGACGAACGGGAAGAGCGTCGGGAACGGCTGCGCGAAGCCGACGAAGGCCAGATCGTCCAGCCCCGGCTTGAAGATCCGCTTGTAGAGCTGGATCCGGTTGCCCGGCGCGCTGAGGAACTCCGGGTCGAAGAAGGGGAAGGTGATGTTGTAGCCGGTGCAGTAGATGATGACGTCGAAGTCCTTCGCCTGCCCGTCCTCGAAGTGCACGGTGCGCCCGTCCAGCCGGGCGACGTTGCCGACCGCGGTGACGTCGCCGCTGCCGAGCCGCAGCGGCAGCTCGACCGACTGGGTCGGGTGCGCCTCCATGAACTTGTGGTTCGGCGCGGGCAGCCCGTAGTTCACCGGGTTGCCGGAGATGACCGGGGTGAAGAGCTGCGCCAGCTTGCGCTGCCAGCGCAGCGGCACGTACGGCAGGGTGCGGTAGTAGCGGTCGGCGGGGGTGCCCGCCAGGTACTTCGGCACCACCCAGGCGCCGGAGCGGGTGGAGAGCCAGACCTCGTTGTCCATGGCGCGCGAGGAGAGCTCGACGGTGATGTCGGCGGCGCTGTTGCCGATGCCGACGATCAGGATGCGCTTGCCGTACAGGTCGAGCGGGGTGCGCGGGTCGACGTAGGCGTGCGAGTGGATCGCATCGCCGGTGAACTCGCCGGGGAAGTCGGGGAAGCGCGGGTCCCAGTGGTGCCCGTTCGCCACCACCAGCAGGTCGAAGCGGCGCTGCTCGCCGCGCTGGGTGGCGATGTTCCAGCCGCCGTCGGGCAGCCGCTCGGCGTGCGCGACGCCGTTGCCGAACTCGATCCGGCGCTTCAGCTCGAAGGCGCTGGCGTACCCCTCCAGGTACTCCTTGATCTGGCTGTGGTGCGGGAAGTCCGGGTAGGTCTCCGGCATCGGGTAGTCCCGGAAGGAGAGCTGGTACTTCGAGGTGTCGATGTGCAGCGAGCGGTAGGCGGCGCTGTGCCCGTTCGGGTTGCCGAAGGCCCAGTTGCCGCCGATCCGGTCGGACGACTCGAAGCAGGTGTACGGGATCCCGTAGTCGCCGAGCATCTTCCCGGTGGTCAAACCGCTGATCCCGGCGCCGATCACGGCGACCGTCGGATGGGGCATCGGGCCTCCTGCCACTGTGCCGTCGACGGTAGCGTGACGGCGATCACACGCACTCTAAGCCGCTATTCGACGCGCGTCAATAAAAATCCACGCTTGTTTCTGGAACAGGTTCCAGCTACGGTGATCGATGCCCCGGGTCACCGGGGTGATCGGGAGAAGCCATGTGCAGCAACGATTTCCGTGCGGTCCGGGTTGCCGTGGTCGGCGCCGGGTTCGGCGGGATCTGCGCGGCGCTGCGGCTGCGCGCGGCCGGGCACCGGGAAGTCACGGTGTTCGACGCACGGGACGGGGCCGGCGGCACCTGGGCGGCGAACCGCTACCCCGGGGTAGCCTGCGACGCCCCCTCGCACGTGTACAGCTACTCCTTCACCGAGCCGCCCGCGTGGTCGCGCCGGTTCGCGCCGGGCGCCGAGATCCGCGGCTACCTCGAGCGCTGCGCCGCCGGCCTCACCCTGCGCACCGGAACCGCGGTCACCGCCGCGACGTGGTCCGGCCGGGATTGGCTGCTGAGGCTCGGCGACGGCACCGCCGAGCGGTTCGACGTGCTGGTCGCCGCCACCGGGCAGCTCGCGGTGCCCGCGGTGCCGCCGCTGCCCGGACTCGCCGAGTTCGGCGGCCGGGTGCTGCACACCGCGGACTGGCCGGACGATTTCGACCCGACCGGCCGCCGGATCGCGGTGGTCGGCACCGGGGCCAGCGCGGTGCAGCTGATCCCGGAGCTCGCCCGGCGGGCGGCGGCGCTCACCGTGGTGCAGCGCAGCGCGCCCTACGTGCTGCCGAAACCCGATGTGCCGTACCGGGTGCGGGCGCTGCACCGGCGCTTCCCCGCGGTGCGCCGGGCGACGCGGGCCGCGCTCTGGGCCGGGCTGGAGGCGATGACCCTCGGCTTCTGGCGCTGGCCCGCGCTGCTCCGGCCGATCGAGCGCGCGCACGCGCGGACGCTGCGGCGCACCGTGGCCGACCCCGCGCTGCGGGCCGCGCTCACCCCGGCGGACCGGGCCGGGTGCAAGCGCATCCTGATGGCCGACGGGTACCACGCCGCGCTCACCCGCCCGCACGTCACGCTGGTCACCGCGCCGATCGCCGCCGTCGAGCCGGGCGCCGTGCGCACCGCCGCCGGGCGGCACCCGGCCGACACCCTGGTCTTCGCCACCGGCTTCGACACCGGCGGCTTCGCCACCACCCTCGACATCACCGGCCGCACCGGCGCGACGCTGGCCGAGCAGTGGGCGGGCGGCGCCCGCGCGCACCTCGGGCTCACCGTGCCCGGCTTCCCGAATCTCTTCCTGGTCTACGGCCCGAACACCAACCTCGGCTCCGGCTCCATCGTCTTCATGCTGGAGACCCAGGCGGCGCACATCGCCGCCGCCGTCACCCGGCTCGCCGCCGCCCCGCCGGGCAGCGCGCTCGAGGTGACCGAAACCGCCTTCGCCCGCTGGTCCCGGCTGCTCGACCGCCGCTTCGCCCGCCCGCTGGCCTGGAACTCGGGCTGCCTCAGCTGGTACCGCGATGCCGCGGGCCGGGACGCGCACAACTGGCCGGGCGCGCTCATCGAGTACCGGTTGCGCGCCCGGCGCCCGCGGAAGCGCGACTACCGCCTGCTGTCACCGCCGCCCGGCTGATCCCGTCCACACCGGCCGGGAACCCGATCGAGTATGAATCATCGAGGACATCCGACGAGAGGACCGATATGACCAGCACCGCACCCCGCACGGCGATCGTCACCGGAGCCGCGCGCGGCATCGGCGCCGCCACCGCGCGCCGCCTGGCCGCCGACGGCCTCGCGGTCGCCGTCTTCGACCTCGACGAGGCGGCCAGCCTGGCCTCCGCGGAGCAGATCACCGCGGCGGGCGGCCGGGCGATCGGGCTCTCGGTCGACGTCTCCGACGAGGAGGCGGTGCAGCGCGGCGTGAGCCGGGTCGCCGAGGAGCTCGGCGCGCCGACCGTGCTGGTCAACAATGCCGGCATCCTGCGCGACAACCTGCTGTTCAAGATGACGACGGGCGACTGGGACGCGGTCATGAACGTGCACCTGCGCGGTGCCTTCCTGATGAGCAGGGCCACCCAGAAGTACATGACCGAGGCGAAGTTCGGCCGGATCGTGAACCTCTCCAGCACCTCCGCGCTCGGCAACCGCGGCCAGGCCAACTACTCCGCGGCCAAGGCCGGGCTTCAGGGCTTCACCAAGACGCTCGCCATCGAGCTCGGCAAGTTCGGGGTCACGGTGAACGCCATCGCGCCCGGCTTCATCGCCACCGACATGACCGCGGCGACCGCCGAGCGGGTCGGCGTCACCTTCGAGCAGTTCACCGAGGCCGTGGTCGGGCAGATCCCGGTGGGCAGGGCCGGGCAGCCGGACGACATCGCGCACACCGCGTCGTTCCTGGTGAGCGAGGGCGCGGGCTTCGTCTCCGGCCAGGTCATCTACGTGGCGGGCGGCCCGACGGACTGACCGTCAGGGCAGCGGCGGCAGCTCCAGGTTCTCCCGGAAGGTGCCGCCGATGTAGTCCTCGCCGACGATGCCGCGCTTCCGCAGCAGCGGAAGCAGGCCGTCGAGCACGTACTCGCGGCCGCGCGGGTCGGCGAGCCCGCCCAGGGTGACGAGGTCGAGCACGCCCGCGTCGTAGCGCTCCGCGATCGCGTCGGCGATCTGCTCGACGGTGCCCACCTCGGCCCAGTGCCCGGTGTCCTTCGCCGCCACGATGAGTTCGCGCAGCGTCTTGCCGGAGCGGGCGAGCCGGGTGAAGATCTCGGCCCGGCCGCGCCGCCGGTTCACCGCGGTGACGTCGGGGAGCAGCGATTCCGGCAGCGGGCGGTCCAGCGGCAGCTCGGCGAGGTCGACGCCGCCGCCGAGCATGTCCTCCAGCCCCCTGCGGCCCGCCTCCAGGTCGGTGTTCTCGGCGCGCTCGGCGGCGAGCCTGCGGGCCTCATCCTCGGTGCCGCCGTAGGTGGCGTGCAGCGAGCTGAAGATCAGCGGCAGCCCGTCGGTGCGGCCGAGTTCGGCGGCGCGGGAACGGATCCGCTTCGTGAAGACCAGCGCGTCCTGCAGGGTGGCGAGCGAGGTGAAGACCACCTCGGCGAAGCGCGCGCCGAGCTCGACGCCGCCCGCGGACTGCCCGGCCTGGAACTGCACCGGCCTGCGCTGCGGCAGCGTCGGGATGTTCAGCGGGCCGCGCACCGAGAAGTACTCGCCGGTGTGCTCGATCGGGCGCACCAGCGCGGGGTCGAGCACGGCGCCGCCGCTGCCGTCGGGGGTGAGCGCGCCCGGCGCCCAGCTGTCGAAGAGCGCGTTGGTCACCTCGAGCACCTCGGTCGCGCGGGCGTACCGCTCCTCGGGGCTGGGCAGCTCCCCGGCGCCGTAGTTCTCCTCGCCGAGCGAGGAGGTGACGGCGTTCCAGGCGGCGCGGCCGTTGCTGACGTGGTCCAGCGTGCCGAAGAGCCTGGCCAGGTTGTACGGGTGGTGGAAGGTGGTGGTGACGGTGGCGATCAGCCCGGCCCCGCTGGTCACCCCGGCGAGCGCGGCCAGGAAGATCAGCGGCTCCTGTGCGCCGATGGCGCCCTGCTTGCCGAAGGAGAGCAGGTCGGCGGCGAAGAGCGCGTCGATCCGGTGCTCCTCGGCCAGCCGGGCGATCTCGATCGCGGTGTCGAGGGTGGAGCGGGCCGGGTCGACGGCGGCGGCGTAGACGTCCGCCCCTCCGCTGACTCCGGTCACGGTCTTGAGGGGGCGGCGCGCACGGACCATGACAGCCGACGCTACGAGCCGCCGCCGCGCCGGGCACCGTTTGCGCTCAGCCGGATTCGTACCCACCCCGGAACCGGGGGTGAGCGCCGTACAGTGAGCCCGATCGAAGGAGGTTCCGGTGGCCCCTGTCTCTCCGGTGTCCCCGCGGCGCGGGGTGACGACGCTGCTGGCCCTGCTCTTCGCCCTGGTCGCCGCCGCGGCGGGCGCGGTGGCGCTGCCGGAGCAACCGGACGACGTGGTCTGGCTCTGCCGCCCCGACCTCCCCGCCGACCCGTGCCGCGGCGACCTCGGCACCACCGTCTACCGCGACGGGCAGCCGCCCGAGGTGGTCCGGCCCGCGGCCGGGCCGCGCGACGTGGACTGCTTCTACGTCTACCCGACGGTCTCCACCGAGCTCTCCTACTCCGCGAGCAGGGAGGTCGCGCCGCCGCTGCGGTTCATCGCCGCGCAGCAGGCGCAGCGCTTCTCCCAGGTGTGCGACGTGTACGCGCCGGTCTACCGGCAGCGCACCCTGCTCGCGCTGCGCTCCCCCGGCTCGCCGGAGCAGGCGCGGGCCGCGGCCGAGCTCGCCTTCGCCGACGTGGCGCGGGCCTGGGAGCAGTACCTCGTCAACGACAATGGCGGCCGCGGGGTCGTGCTGATCGGGCACTCGCAGGGGACCAGGATGCTCCGGCAACTGCTCGGCGAACGGATCGAGCCGGATCCGGCGGTGAACGCGCGGCTGGTGTCGGCGGTGCTGGCGGGCGGCAATGTGGTGGTACCGCGCGGCGCCGACGTCGGCGGCGATTTCCGCACCGTGCCGCTCTGCCGCGAGCGCGCGCAGACGCACTGCGCGCTGGCCTGGTCGCTCTTCGGCGAGACTCCGCCCGCGGAGGCGCGCTACGGCACCACGCCGACCACGCCCGAGGCCGCGCCGCAGCCGTACGGCGCCGGCTACGAGGTGGCCTGCGTGCACCCGGCCGCGCCCGGCAGCACCGACGAGGTCGCGTTGCACACGCTGGTCCGCACCGGGAGCGCGCCGCAGCCGCTCGGCACCGCCCTGCCCACCCCGCCGACCCCCTGGCTGCGGCCCGCGCAGCGCTACCGGGCGCAGTGCGCGCACGTCGGCGGCGCGCACGTGCTGCTGGCCGCGCCGGAGCCGGGCGCCCCGCCGCTCGGCCCGTTCCCCGACCCCGGCTGGGGGCTGCACGTCGCCGACCTGACGCTCCCGCTCGGCGACGCCGTCGACACGGTGGCCGCCCAGATCAGCGCGTACCGGCGGCACTGAGCGCGGTGCACGGGATCTTATCGATCAGCGATCAATAGTGGGTTAGGGTCGGGACATGGACTTCCGGCCCTCCGACCGCGCCGCCGAACTCACCGCCGCGGCCCGCGCGTTCCTGGACACCGAGATCGAGCCGGTGGAGGCGCGGTACCACCACGAGGTGGCCGCGCTCCGCGAATCCGGCGGCGACCCGTGGCAGCCGCTGCCGCTCCTGGCCGAGCTGCGGGAGAAGGCGCGGGCGCAGGGGTTGTGGAACCTCTCCCTGCCCGCCGGCGAGGGCGACGCCTACGCCGCGCGGTACGGCACCGCGGGCGGCGCCGGGCTGAGCAATGCCGACTACGCGCCGATCGCCGAGGTCACCGGCCGCTCCTTCCTGGCGCCGTACCTGTTCAACTGCAATGCCCCCGACACCGGCAACATGGAGGTGCTGCTCAAGTACGGCGACGAGGCGCAGCGCGCGGAGTGGCTGGAGCCGCTGCTCGAGGGCCGGATCCGCAGCGCCTTCTGCATGACCGAGCCGGACGTGGCCTCCTCCGACGCCACCACCATGGAGCTCAGCGCCGTCGTCGACGGCGACGAGATGGTGATCAACGGCCGCAAGTGGTGGTCCACCGGCGTCGGCCACCCGGACTGCAAGATCCTGATCGTCATGGGGCTCACCGACCCCGAGGCCGCGCGGCACAGCAGGCACTCCATGGTGCTCGTGCCGCGCGACGCCCCCGGCGTGAAGGTGGAGCGGATGCTCTCCACCATGGGGATGCAGGACGAGCCGTTCGGCCACGGCGAGGTCTCCTTCACCGATGTCCGGGTGCCGCTGTCGAACGTGATCGCCGGGCCGGGGCGGGCCTTCGAGATCGCCCAGGGCAGGCTCGGGCCGGGCCGGGTGCACCACTGCATGCGGCTGATCGGGCTCGCCGAGAAGGCGCTGGAGCTGGCCTGCGAGCGCGGCCTCGCCCGGACCGCGTTCGGCAAGCCGCTGGTGAACCTCGGCGGCAACCGGGAGCGGATCGCGGAGGCGCGGATCGCCATCGACTCCACCCGGCTGCTCGTGCTCAACACCGCGTGGAAGCTGGACGAGGGCGGGCCGCTGAACGCGCTCAGCGAGGTCAGCCAGATCAAGGTCGCGGCGCCGACCATGGCCCAGCGGGTGATCGACTTCGCCATCCAGCTGCACGGCGGCGGCGGCCTCTCCGACGACTTCCCGCTGGCGGCGGCGTGGACCAGTGCCCGCGCGCTGCGGCTCGCCGACGGGCCCGACGAGGTGCACAAGGGCGTCATCGCGCGGCTGGAGCTCGGCAAGCACGGGGCGAGGCGATGAGCCGCGGGGTCGTCCTGATCACCGGCGCCAGCTCCGGGCTCGGCGCCGAGATGGCGCGCCAGTTCGCCGCGCGCGGCTACGATCTCGCGCTCACCGCGCGCCGCACCGAGCGGCTGGAGCAGCTGGCGGGCGAGATCGCCGCCATCCACCCGGGCACCAGGGTCGAGGTGCGCACCCTCGACGTCACCGATTTCGACGCGGTGCCCGGGGTCTTCGCGGAGATCGCGGAGGCGTTCGGGCGGCTGGACCGGGTGATCGTGAACGCCGGGCTCGGCAAGGGCGCCCCGCTCGGCACCGGCCGCGCCGACGCCAACCGGGAAACCGCGCTCACCAACTTCGTCGGCGCGCTGGCCCAGATGGAGGCGGCGCTGGAGATCTTCCGCGCCGCGGGCGGCGGGCACCTGGTGGTGATCTCCTCGATCTCCGGGCTGCGCGGCATGCGCAAGACGCTCACCACCTACGCCGCCACCAAGGCCGGGCTGGCGCACCTGGCCGAGGGGGTGCGCTCGGAGCGGATCCCCGGGGTGAAGGTCACGACCGTCTACCCCGGCTACATCCGCTCCGAGATGAACGAGCACGTCACGCAGAAGACGCCGTTCATGGTCGACACCGAGACCGGGGTCAGGGCCATCGTCGCCGCCGTCGAGAAGGAGAAGGCACAGGCGTACGTGCCCGCGTGGCCGTGGATTCCGCTCGGCTACGCGCTGCGGGGGCTGCCGCTCTCGGTGGTGCGCAGGCTCACCTGACGCGCGAGCTCGTGGTACGAGTACGGGATGGAGGGCACACAGTTCGGCCGGTACCGGCTGCTCGATCTGCTCGGCGCGGGCGGCATGGGCCGGGTCTACCGGGCGCACGACACCGGCACCGACCGGACCGTCGCGCTCAAGGTGCTGCCCGAGCAGTACGCCTCGGACGCCGGGTTCCGCGAGCGGTTCCGGCGCGAGGCGCATGCCGCCGCCCGGCTCACCGACCCGCACGTCGTCCCGATCCACGACTACGGCGAGATCGACGGGCAGCTCTTCCTCGACATGCGGTTGGTCGACGGCACCGACCTGGGGAAGATCATCGCGGCGGGGCCGCTCGCGCCCGCCGACGCCGTCCACTACGTCGAGCAGGTCGCGCAGGCGCTCGACGCCGCGCACCGGGCCGGGCTGCTGCACCGCGACGTCAAGCCGTCGAACGTCATCGTCACCCGCACCGGTTTCGCCTACCTCATCGACTTCGGCATCGCCAAGGATCTGGCCGCGACCGGGATCACCAGCACCGGCGCCACCATCGGCACCTTCACCTACATGGCGCCGGAGCGGCTCGGCGCGGCCGAGGTCGACGCCCGCGCCGACGTCTACGCGCTGGCCTGCGTGCTGCACCAGGCGCTGACCGGGCAGCTGCCGTTTCCCGGCGACAGCATTCAGCACCAGATCGTGGCGCACCTGAACACGCCGCCGCCCGCACCCTCGCAGGTGCTTCCCGGGGTGCCCGCGGAGTTCGACGCGGTGATCCGGTGCGGGATGGCGAAGGAGCCGGACACGCGGTACGCCACCGCGGGGGCGCTCGCGGCGGCGGCACAGGCCGCGGCGGTCGCGGGCGGGCAGGGGCACCGGGTTCGGACCGCGCCCACGGTGCTCGGGGCGGGGGTACCGGGACGCGAGCCGCGCACCGCGCCGACCGAACTCGGATCGGCCTCGGCAGTACCGGCCGCGCACGAGACCCGGACGGCGGCGACGACGCCGGGCGCTGCGCGCGGGCAGCGGAGGACGCCGGGCACCACGCGCGGGCGGCGGAGGCGGCTGGTGATCGGCGCGGCGGTCGCAGTGCCGATACTCGCGATCGCGACGGTCGCGGCGCTGATCCTGCGTCCGGATTCGACCGGCTCCGCCATCGGCCTCGCCGACGCCACCGGCTCCGCCACACCCAGCGCTTCCGCGACCACACCCAGCGCTTCCGCGACCACCCCCGTCGCTTCCGCGACCACACCGACCGCCACCCCGCCTGCCGCGGCCCCGCTCACCACCCCGCCCATCCCGCCCGGCCCGCCGGTGGACGACGCGATGGCGAACTTCGTCCGCGCGCACTACGCCGACCTCCCCGCCGACCCCGCCTCCAGCTGGACCCGCTTCACCCCCGCCTACCAGCGCAGAATCGGCCGGACCGCGCACACCGAGTTCTGGTCGGGCATCGCCGCGCTCTCGGTCGCCGTCACCGGCGTGGACGCGCCCCGGAACCGGGTCTCCCTCGACCTGGTCCTGACCGGGACGGACGGCAGCGTCCGCCGGGAACAGCGGGTCCTCACCCTGCAACCGGACGGCGGCTCCTACCTGATCGCCGCCGCCGAGCAGATCAACTGAATCCCGCGTATTCCGCGCCCCGAATGGGTAAACCCGCTTCCGTGACCGAACCCGGAAACACCACAGCGCCCGATCTCGGCGAGCACACCGACACCACGCACCCCGACGACTACGAATCCGAGCAGCGGAAGATCCCGGAGAACGAGGACGTCAACGAGGACGCCGGCGACGTCGAGCCCCCCGACTGACTGTTTCACCGGTGGCGGCGCGGGCATCCCGGCTCCATGGGAATCACCGTCGCCGTCACCGGTCCGACCGGTGAGATCGGCATCTCCGCCGTCACCGCGCTGGAAAAGGACCCCGCCGTCGACCGGATCATCGGGATGGCCCGCCGCCCCTTCGACCCGGCCGCGCACGGCTGGACCCGGACCGAGTACCGGCGCGGCGACATCCTGGACCGGGCCGCGGTCGACGCCCTGGTCGCCGACGCCGACGTCGTGATCCACCTGGCCTTCGTCATCATGGGCTCGCGCGCGGAGAGCGCCCGGGTCAACCTGGAGGGCACCCGCACCGTCTTCGCCGCGACCGTGGCCGCGGGCCGTCCGCGCCGCCTCGTCTACACCTCCTCGGTCGCCGCCTACGGCTACCACCCGGAGAACCCGTCGCCGATCACCGAGGACGTGCCGCCGAACGGCTCCCCCGAGCACTACTACTCCGAGCAGAAGGCCGCCTGCGAGCGCGCGCTGCTCGAGCTCACCGCGAACTCCGGCCTCGAGGTCTACGTGCTCCGCCCGTGCATCGTCGCCGGGCCGAAAGCGCCTGCCCTGCACGACCTCCCGTGGGAGAAGGTGCCCGGCCCGATCCGCGCGCTGATGCGCTCCGCGCCGCTCTTCAAACCGGTCGTCCCGGACCCCGGGCACCCGCTGCAGCTGGTGCACCACGACGACGTCGCCGCCGCGATCGCGCTCGCCGCCACCACCTCAGCCGCGCCCGGCCCCTACAACATCGCGGGCGACGGCACCCTCACCCTCTCCGAGGTCGCCACCGCGCTCGGCGGCCGCCCGGTGCGGGTCCCCGCCGCGACCGCCACCGTCGCCTCCGCCGCGCTGGCCCGGCTCCCCTTCGTCCCCGCCACCCTGGAGTGGCTGCACATCGTGCGCACCCCTGTGGTCATGGACACCACCCGCGCCAAGCGCGACCTCGGCTGGCAGCCGACACACACCGCGGCGGAGACCCTCGCCGCGCTCGCCGCCTCCCGCTGACCCGCTCCGGTACCGACCTCGCCCTCTGGGCCTGAACCTGCGGCGGCACCGCCCGCCTCTCCGGTGAACAGGGCAGGCCGCGATCGACGCCCTGAACGCCGTTGTCACGCAGGGGATGCAGTAGGCCGTAGCCGTCTCGTCCGCTGAATGAGCAGCCGGGCTACCGGCCGTACTTTCGGTCATGCGGCGGGCGCCCCGGCGACCGCCCGCAGGCTGATCCGGCGGGCGGCTCAGCCGAGCAGCGGGAAACGGCCCGAGCGGAGCAGCGCGACGACACCCTCCACCTTCTCCGCCGGGGCGGCGTAGTCCGGGTGCGCGCGGAAGACGGCGGCGGCGTCGTGTAGCCGGACCATCTGCCGCTCGGCCGCGGCGGCATCGCGCCCACCGGGGGTGACCGGGTGGCCGGTGAAGGCGGGGCGGGCGGGGTCGATGCGGCCGCGCGCGGTGGCGGCCTCGATCCGTCGGGTGCAGCGGCAGCGGGCCCCGCTGTCGACCCGGCCGCAGTTGGCGGTGAGGAAGGCACCCAGCCTGGCCCTGGTGCGCTGCAACCGCTTCCGGTACGCCGCCGGGGCGATGCCGAGGATCCAGGCGGCATCGGCCGAGCTCAGCTCGAAGACCTCGGCCAGCACGAAGCCGACCCGTTCGGCGCGGTCCAGGCACTGCAGCATGGCCTGGCTGCACTGCAACCTGACCTCGGTGGCGAGCAGCTCGGCCTCGGGGCCGCGCTGATCGGTGGTGGCGAGGCCGTCGAGCAGGGTGTTCGCGAAGATCTCCAGGTCGATCCCGCCGCGCTCCTGCGGGGAGCGGCGGCGCTGGTTCAGCAGGTGGTTGACGCCGATCCGGTAGGCCCAGGTGAGCAGCGCCGCCTCGCCGCGCCAGGTGGCGAGGTGGGTGAGCACGCGGAGCAGGATCTCCTGGGTGGCGTCCTCCGCGTCGGCGCGGTTGCCGGTCATCCGCAGCGCCAGCCGGTAGAGCGGGTCCTGCACCCGCCGGAGCACCGCGTCGACCGCGGCGACCTCGCCGCCCACCGCCCTGGCGACCAGTTCGGCATCGCCCGGCTCCGCAACCCCGGCACCGGCGACCGGTCGGTCATCGTCCGGCTCCGCGTCGGCCTCGTCCACCATGCCCTGATCGTCACCCCCGCCCGACCCCGCGGCAAGCGCGCTCACCCGGTCAGCCCGGGCCGCCGGAGCCACGCCGCGACGGCGGCGCCGATCTCGTCCGGCCGCTCCTCCGGCGCGTGATGCCCGCCCGCCCCGATCGACACCACCTCGACCGCGGCGAACTCCCGCAGGGCCAGGTCGATCATCTCGGGCGAGCCGAGCCCGACCCCGTTCTCGACCGCCATCAGCAGCTTGGGCACCTCCGGCGACCCGGCCATCCACCGCCCGTACCGCTCGACGATCGCCACCACATCGGCGGGCTCCCCATCCAGCGGAAACTCGCGCGGCCAGGCGAGCATGGGCAACCGCGACCGCGGCGTCGGGTACGGCGCCCGGTAGACGTCGAGATCCTCCACCGTCAGCCCCGGCACCTGACTCGGCAGGTTGAACTCCAGGAACATGTTCTCCCGCAACACCATCGCCTCCCCCTCCGGCGAGCGGAACCGACGGAAGAGCTCGGCCCCCCGCGGCGGCAACTCGGCCCAGCGCAGCGGCCGCAGGAACGTCTCGACCAGCGCGATCCCGCGCACCCGCCCCGGGTGCCTTGCCGCCCAGTCCATGCCGAGCGCCCCGCCCCAGTCGTGGCCGACCAGCACCACCTCACCTTCGACCACCGCGTCGAACCAGGCGTCCAGGTAGCGGGCGTGATCGGCGAACCGGTAGCCGATCTCCGGCTTACCGGAATCACCCATGCCGATGAGGTCGGGCGCGAGGCAGCGGTTGTCGGCCGCCACGTGCGGGAGCACGTTCCGCCAGATGTAGGAGGAGGTGGGGTTCCCGTGCAGGAACACCACCGGGACGGCACCGGCACCGGTGTCGAGGTAGTGCAGGAACGAATCGAGTACGGGCAGTGCGGGCACGGCTGGCATCCCTTCGCCGGGGTCGGATACCGGTTTCGACACCGCGCCCGGCCCGCTGTGACCGTGATCCACGTCACCCATACCTCGAGCTGCTAGGCTGGCCGCACATACCTAGTGGAACTAGGCATAGGGGTGCCATGTATATCGACAAGGATCTGGTGGCGGCGTCGGCGACGCCGCTGGTGCTCGGCATCCTGGCCGACGGCGAGTCCTACGGCTACGCGATCCTGCAACGGGTCAGGGAGCTGTCCGGCGGGCGGATGCAGTGGTCCGACGGCATGCTCTACCCGCTGCTGCACCGGCTGGAGCGCGCCGGGTACGTCTCGGCCAGCTGGGGCAGCTCGGCGACCGGGCGGCGGCGCAAGCACTACGCCATCACCCCGACCGGCCACGAGGCGCTGGCGCAGCGCCGCAGCCAGTGGGTAGTGGTCGCCGACGCGCTCGACCAGGTCTGGCGCGGCCTTCCCCCGGTCACCGCGGGCAGCCCCGCGTGACCGACGTGGCGCTGGACGCGCAGATCGGGCAGTGGCGCGGCTACGTCGTGCGGCACCGGGCGATCTCGGCCGCGGACGCCGACGAGATGGAGGACCATCTGCGCGATCAGATCGCCGAGCTCGGCGCCGCCGGGCTGGAGCCGGACGAGGCGTTCCTGGTGGCGGTGAAGCGCATGGGCCGGGTGGACGACATCTCCCGCGAATTCGCCCGCGAACACTCCGACCGGCTGTGGAAGCAGCTGGTGCTGCCGCCCGAACCGGCCCGCGCCGGCGGCCGCAAGCCCGACCTGGAGCTGCTGGTGGTGCTGGCGCTCGGGCTCGGCGCCGGGCTGACGCTGGAGCTGGTGCGGCTGCTCGAGCCGGACGACAACCTGGTCGCGCGGAATATCGGGCTCTTCGTGCTGCCCTTCCTCGCGATCTACTTCGCCTGGAAGCGGCGGATGCCGCTGCGCGCGGCGGCGCTGCTGCCGGTGCCGTTCGTGCTGGCCGGGGTGCTGCTGAACGTCTACCCGTTCGTCGAGGACGGCGATGTCGAGGTCGTCGTCGTCGTGCACGCGCCGATCGTGCTGTGGCTCGCGGTCGGTCTGGCCTATCTCGGCGGCGAGTGGCGCTCGGACCGGCGCCGGATGGACTTCGTCCGGTTCACCGGCGAGTGGGTGGTCTACCTGACGCTGCTCGCGCTCGGCGGCGGCGTGTTGATCGGGCTGACCGTCGGCGCCTTCGACGCGGTCGGGCTGGACGCCGAGGACTTCGTGGTCGAGTGGGTGCTGCCGATCTACGCGGGCGCCGCGCTGGTGGTGGCGGCCTGGCTGGTCGAGGCGAAGCAGAGCGTGGTGGAGAACATCGCGCCGGTGCTCACCCGCGTCTTCACCCCGCTCACGATTCTCATGCTGCTGGCGCTGCTGGTGGCGCTGGCCGCGAGCGGCAATGTCGCCGACGTGGATCGCGGCCTGCTGATCACCATGGACGCCATCCTGATCCTGGTGTTCGGGCTGGTGCTCTACGCCGTCTCCGCGCGCGACCCGCTGCGCCCGCCCGACCTCTTCGACCACCTGCAGCTGCTGCTGATCGCCCTCGCGCTCGCGGCCGACCTGCTCATGCTCGCGGTGATGACCAGCAGGATCGCCGAGTTCGGCGCCACCGCCAACAAGACGGCGGCGCTCGGGATGAACCTGGTGCTGCTGGTGAACCTGGCGGGCGCGGCCTACCTGGCGGCCGGGTTCCTGCGCCGCAGGCGCGGCTTCGCCGCCATCGAGCGCTGGCAGACCGGCTACCTCCCGGTCTTCGGGATCTGGGCGGCAGTGGTGCTCGCGCTCTGGCCGCCGCTGTTCGACTTCGCCTGAGCCGGGGCCGGGGCCGGGGCCGGGCGGCGCGGTGCCGCCCGTCCCGGCGCGCTCAGGCGTCGGCGGCGACCCGATCGGCATTGGGCAGGCCGAGGTTGTCGCGCAGCGTGGTTCCGCTGTACTCGGTGCGCAGCGCGCCGCGCTCCTGCAGCAGCGGCACCACCCGGTCGACGAACTCGTCCAGCCCGGTCGGCACCAGGTGCGAGCCGAGGATGAAGCCGTCCGAGCCGTCGTTCTGCACGAAGTCGTCGATCTGCCGCGCCACCTGCTCCGGCGTGCCGACCAGCGGACCGCGCTCGAACTGGTCGATGACCACCTCGCGCAGCGAGAGCTTCTTGGCCTCCGACACCTCGCGCAGCCTCCGCACGGTGGCGAAACGGTCCTGGTGCACGAAGGCACGGCCCTGGATGATCGGCGGCGCCTTTGGGTCCGGCTCGATGTCGGGGACCGGGCCGTCGGGGTCGAAGGCGGAGAGGTCGCGGTTCCAGATCTGCTCCAGCAGGATCAGCGCGGTCTGCCCGGTGACCTGCTGATTGCGCACGTCGTGGTACTTCTCGATCGCCTCGGCCTCGGTGTCGCCGAGCACGAAACTCGCCGAGGGCAGGATCTTGATGTCATCCGGCTGCCTGCCCGCCGCCACCGCGCGCGCCTTGATGTCGCGGTAGAAGTCGGCCGCCTCCGGCAGTTGGCCGTAGGGCGAGAAGATGGCGTCGGCATTGCCCGCGGCGAAGGCCCGGCCCTGCGGCGAGACCCCGGCCTGCAGCAGCACCGGCCTGCCCTGCGGGCTGCGCGGCACGGTGAACCGGCCCTCGATGTCGAACTGCTGCCCGCGGATGGCGAAGGCGCCCGCGTCCGGCCGGGCCAGGAACTGCCCCGACTCCTTGTCGGCGACGATGTCGTCGGCGGCCCACGAGTCCCAGAGCTCGCGCACCGCGTGCACCGTCTCCTCGGCGCGCACGTAGCGGTCGTCCCGGTGCAGGAAGCCGCCGCGCCGGAAGTTCTGCCCGGTGAAGGCGTCGAACGAGGTGACGACGTTCCAGGCGGCCCGGCCGCCGGAGAGGTGGTCCAGGCTGGCGAACTGCCTCGCCAGCTCGTAGGGCTCGTTGAAGGTGGCGTTGATCGTGCCTGCCAGCCCCAGGTGCTCGGTGACGGCGGCGATCGAGGCGAGCACGGTGAAGGTGTCCGGGCGGCCGATGACGTCCTGGTCGAAGACCTGCCCGGCGCGCTCGCGCAGGATCAGCCCCTCGGCGAGGAAGAAGAAGTCGAACCTGCCGCGCTCGGCGGTGCGCGCGGTGTGCTCGAAGCTGGAGAAGTCGATCTGGCTGCCCGCCCGCGGATCCCACCACGCGGTGTGGTGGTTGACCCCGCCCAGGTAGGCGCCGAGGATGACCTGCTTGCGGTTGCTGCTGCTCATGGTGGCCTCGCTCAGGCGGTCGCGTAGCGGTTGGGAACGGTGGTCGGCAGCTCGAGCACGGCGCGCAGGCCGCCGTCCGGGTAGCCGGTGCGGAAGGCGCCGCGCCGCTGCAGCGCGGGGACGAGCGCGGCGGTGATCGCGGCCAGGTCGTCCACGGCGACGCCGGGGCGCAGCCGGAAGCCGTCCAGCCCCTGCCCGCCCCAGGCGGTGAGCAGCTCGGCCAGCTCGTCGGCGCTGCCGGTGAAGACGACCGCGTCCGAGCGGTACTCGGCGCCGGCGAGCTCGTTCAGCCGGGCCAGCCGCCGCGCGCCGCTCTCCGCTTCGGTGTCGAGGAAGACGACGAGGTCGGCGAAGATCCGCAGCGGCTCGCCGCTCCGCCCGACCTTCTCGGCGGCCGCGGCGACCTGCGCCACGATCGGCGCGGGGCCGTGCTTCCTGCCGGGCGTGACGAACACCAGATCGGCGCCGCGCGCGGCGAATTCGTAGACCAGCGGGGCGTGCGCGAGCGCCGTCACCACCGGCTGGCCCTGCGGCGGGCGCGGGGTGATGGAGGGGCCGCGCACGGAGAAGAAGCGGCCTTCGAAGTCGATGCGGTGCAGTTTGTCGCGGTCGATGAAGCGGCGGTTCTCGACGTCGCGGATCTCGGCGTCGTCCTCCCAGGAGTCCCAGAGCCGGCGCACCACCTCGACCACGTCGGCGGCCTCCTCGAAGAGCTCGGGGATGTGCGCCGGGTAGGTGCCGGTGGCGATGGCCTCGGCGTGCTCGGCGGCGGTGAGATCGCGGATCTCCCTGCGGCCGAAGTGCTTCGCCTCGGAGCCGGAGGCGGAGACCCTCGCCTGCCAGCCGGCCCGGCCGCGCGAGGTGAAGTCCAGCGTGGCCAGCGCCTTGGAGACGTGGAACGGCTCGGTGTGCGTGACCGTGACCGTCGGAATGAGCCCGATGTGACCGGTCACCGGCGCCACCCGCGCGGCGATCAGCTGCGCGTCGATCCTGGCCCTGACCTGGTCGGCGGAGCCGGGGTTCTCGTCGTGCCGGTCGCCGGGGGTGCGCAGGCTGTCCTCGATGGTGACGAAGTCGAGCAGCCCGGCCTCCGCGGTGCCGACCAGGTCGGTCCAGTACCCGGGGGTGAAGAGCTCGGTGGGCCGGGAGTTCGGCTCCCGCCATGCGGCCGGGTGCCACCCGGCACCGTCGAGCGCGACGCCGATGTGGAGGGGTTTCGGTGCCATCGTCTCCCGTTTCTGTGCGCGTGGATGGTCACTCCGTGCAACGTCGTCCGGCGGTGCGACGAACGCCGTGCACCGGGCCGTCGAACCGGCCCCGCTGGTCGCCTCGGGTGTCAACGATTCGGATCAGCTCGAGCGCGCGGGAACAGCACCCCGAATGGAATTGCGGTGAGCGCAACCCGTGCCCGCGATCGTGCGCCTCGCTAACGTCCAAGGCCGGACACCGTTGCAGGAGGAGCGTGCGTTGACCATCGACACGGCCATCGAACCCGAGATCGCGCTGCACCCGCTGGACGACCCGGTGCGGTCCTCGCTGCGCGGCGCGCACCGCCGCTTCGCCACCTGGACCGGGCGGATCGCCCGCTACCACCCCGAGGTCGCCGCGTTCGTCGGCCACCCGCCCGCCCTCGACGACCGGGACTGGCTCGATCTCGCCGCCGTCCTCGGCCCCGGCGGCAGCACCGGGCTGCGCGGCTTCGGCCACGTGCTCCCGGACGGCTGGACCATGCTCAGGGAGTTCGACTCCGTCCAGCTCGACGGCAGCGCCCTGCGCACCGAGCCCGACCCCGCCCTCGAGGTGCTCACCGGCGCGGACGTCCCGGAGATCCTGGAGCTCATCGCCCGCACCGAACCCGGCCCGTTCGCCCCGCGCACCATCGAGATGGGCACCTACCTCGGGATCAGGGAGCGCGGGCGGCTGGTCGCCATGGCCGGGGAGCGGATGCACCCGACCGGGTGGACCGAGATCAGCGCGGTCTGCACCGATGCCGAGTTCCGCGGGCGCGGGTACGCGTCGCGGCTGGTGCGGGCGGTCGGGGCGGTGGTGCGCGAGCGCGGGGAGGTGCCGTTCCTGCACGCGGTGGCGCACAACCACACGGCCATCAGCCTGTACGAGACGCTGGGGTTCACGCTGCGGAAGCGGTCGAGGGTGACGCTGGTGCGGGCACCGGGCTGAGGTTCGCCTGCCAACGCCGCGGTTTCGCGACGCGGGCTGCACCGGCTCGGGCCGATCAGCCGCCGCCCGGCCGGAACCGCTCGCCCGCCAGCACCGGCACCACCCCGCTCACCCCGACCTCCCCCGCGATCGCCACATCCTCCGGGTACCCGCCCGCGATCAACTCCCGCCCGGAACCACACTCGCGCAGCGCACTCCCGACCTCCCCCTCGACCGCCAGCCACGCCTGCACCGCCATCCGCGCCTCCGGCGAGAACCCCTCCCGGCCGCGGAGATTCGCGAGCACGGCCCCCGCCCCCCACAGATCCTCGACGGCGGGCCGCAGCGACCCGTCCGGCCAGCGCTCCCCCGCCGCCACCACGGCGACGCTGCGCCCCCCGATCCACTCGGCCACCGCGGCGGCATTGCGCAGCGACGCCCCCGCGCACAGCGACCCCGCCGCGGCGAGCCGGTGCGCGATCGTCGAACCGTTGGGCGAGGGCAGCACCAGCCGCTCGAAGGGCGCGGCCCGGCGAATGGTCCCCGGTGAGAGGCTCACCTGCCCCGGCCCGGCCACCCGGCGCCCGACCGCGCCGACGGCGCCCCGCGCGGCGGCGTACTCGGCGACCCCGTCGTGCCCCCACCGGTACGGGAACACCTCGATCCCGAGGTCGGCGGCGACCGAGAGCGTGGTGGTGAAGGAGAGCACGTCGACCACGACGGTCACCTCGGCGCGCACGGCCTCCGCGCCGACGGGCCCCCAGTCGAAGCGGACCCGGTACTCCCCCTGCCGATGCTCGGGATTCACCGCGGCAGCAGCGAGCGGAGGTGCCCCTCCCAGACCTTCGGCTCGCGCACCAACCAGGCCACGCTGTCGCCGTCGACGGAGATCCGCAGCAGGTCCCGGCGCACCGACTTGCCGTTGTGCGAGCCCACGATATCGACCCCGGTCACCGCGGTGAGCGGAATCTCCAGCGGCTCGGACGATCCGGCGCGGCGGAACCACAGCCGCTGCCCGGTGAGCACCAGCGCGCCGTTGCCACGAATCTGTTTGCCGCCCTTCGACGCCCAGCCGAAGTAGTTCGCCATGGGGTCGCTGCGCAGCACCTCGCCGGGCGCGAAGGCGGCCTCGACGGCGCTCGCCGACGACTGCCCGACCCGGCCGGTGACGAAGACGACGGTCAGTGCGATGACACCGCCGACCAGCCCGACGATGACAATGACCAGAAGCACGATCAGCAGGATTGTCACGGCCGCAGCCTAACCGGCTCGGGCCGGGGAGGAGCGAGCATGACGCGCGAGCAGGATCGGCGGCGCCCGGTCGGGCTCGGGCTGCGGGCCTGGGTCACCACGAAACTGGTGCGCCGGGTGCTGCGGTTCCTGGCCTGGTCGCGGATCGTCCGGGTGACGGTGATCGACCGCGAGATGGTCCCGGCGCGCGGGCCGGTGCTGGTGGCGAGCAACCACATCTCCATGCTGGACGCGGTCTTCCTCTGGGGCGCGCTGCGCCGCCGCGCCATGGCGGTGGCCATGGCCGAGCTGTGGACCTGGCCGGTGGTCGGGGTGCTGGTGCGCGGGCTCGGGCACATCCCGGTGATCCGCCGCGACCCCGACTCCGGCCGCGCGGCGCTGGAGCAGGCCGAATGGGTGCTGCGCCACGGCGGCGTGCTGATCATCTACCCGGAGGGGCGCTGCGTGCGGCCCGGCGAGGTCGAGCCGTACAAGCCGGGCGTGGCGAAGCTCGCGTTCGGCACCGGGGTGCCGATCATCCCGGTCGGCACCACCGGCACCGACGACGTGCTCCCGCTGCGCGGCGCGGAGGGCACGGGCCGCTTCGACCGCACCCGCCCGGTGACCATCCGCTTCGGCCTGCCCATCGATCCCGCCGACTTCGATTCGCCGGAGGCGCTGCTGAGCCACCTGCGCGAGCGCATCGAGGAGCTGCGCGGCTGACCACCCCTCGACAGACGGCCGGATCCCTCGTACCGTTCCGAGAACGGAACTCTCCTCGAAGGAGAACGTAAGGAGCCGCTGTGGCCGCCGAGCCGATCCCGCAGACCCGCTACACCTTCTGCCGCTACTGTCCGGCGGCCTGCGGGCTGAAGGTGACCGTCGAGGAGAACCGGGTGCTCACCATCTTCCCGGACAAGCAGAACCCGCACAGCTGGCGCGATTTCTGCGGCAAGGGCCGCACCGCGGGCAAGCTCGTCGAGCACCCGCGCCGGATCCTGGCGCCCATGCGGCGGGTCGGCGACGGGTATGTCGAGGCCACCTGGGAGGAGGCGCTCGCCGATATCGCGGCCAGGATGACCGCGCTGGTCGAGCGCGGCGGGCCGGACGCGGTCGGCGCCTATTACGGCAACCCGGCCGGTTTCTCCACCTCGAACCTGGTGTTCATGAACGCCTGGCTGGACGGGATCGGCACGCAGAACCGCTACGCCGTCGGCTCGGTCGACCAGAACGCCGCGCACGTGGTGGCCGACGCGCTCTACGGCTCCCCGATCATGATCCCGACCTCGGACATCGACCGCTGCGATTACTTCCTGCTGGTCGGCGCCAACCCGGCGGTGAGCGCCTGGAACTGGCTGGAGTCGGCGCCCGCCGGCTGGCAGCGGGCCCTGGAGCGGCAGCGCGCCGGTGCCCGGATCGTGGTGGTCGACCCGCTGCGCACCGAGAGCGCCGACCGGGCCGACCTGCACCTGGCCGTGCGGCCGGGCCAGGACTGGGCGCTGCTGCTCGCCCTGGTGGCGGTGATCCTCGGCGAGGGGCTCGAGCACAACGGCGACTGCGCCGACCTGGTCACCGGCCTGCCCGAGCTGCGCGCCATGGCCGCCGCGGCCGACATCGACGACCTGGCCGCCCGCTGCGACATCCCCGCGCCGCTGATCCGCGAGGTGGCCAGGGATTTCGCCACCGCCCCCGCGGCCATGGCGGTCACCCGCACCGGGACCGCGCTGCACACCTCCGGCACCGTCGCCGAGTGGCTCGGCCACGTCCTCAACCTCGTCACCGGCCGCATGGACCGCCCCGGCGGGCGCCGCTTCGAGCCCGGCGTGCTGGACGCGCTGCGGATCACCGCGCTCGCCCCGGCGACCCCGCACCGCAGCCGGATCGCGGGCCGCCCGCTGGTGGCCGGTGCGCACGCGCTGAGCGAGCTGCCGGCCGAGATCACCACGCCCGGCCGCGGGCAACTCCGCGCACTGGTGCTGAACTGCGGCAACCCCGTCGTCTCCGGCCCGGACGGCGCGGCGCTCGACGCCGCGCTCGCCGACCTCGAGCTGCTCGTCGCCATCGATGTCGTGCAGCGGGAGAGCCACCGGCACGCGCACTGGCTGCTCCCCGCCACGCACTGGCTGGAGCGCGACGACCTGCTGGCGCTCACCAGCGGCATGCACGACGAGCCCTTCGTGCACTACGGCCGCGCGGTGCTGCGCCCACCGCCGCAGGTGCGCGAGGAGTGGCGGATCTTCCTCGATCTGGCGCTCGCCATGGACGTTCCGCTGTTCGGGGCCCGCGGGCTGAACGGCTTCGTCCGCGCCACCCGCCTGCTCGCCGCGCGCACCGGCCGCCCCGGGCTCGCCTTCGGCGCACACTGGGTGGACCGGCTCATGGTCGCCTCCGCGCGGCGCTTCGGCGGGCGCAAACCGCGCTGGCGGGAGATCGCCGCCGCGCCGCACGGGCTCGTGCTCGGCCCGCGCGAGTACGGGCACTTCCGCAAGGCGCTGCGCACCGAGGGCAACCGGGTCCGGATCGCGCCGCCGGAGTTCATCGCCCGCACCCGCGAGCTGCTCGCCGAGCCGGTGCCCGCGGCCCCACCCGGGTTCCCGTTCCAGCTCGGCAACCGCCGCCGCAGACACTCGATGAACTCCTGGCTCAACGAAATCCCCGGCCTGCACCCGGGCGGCAAACGCAACGACGCCCTGCTGCACCCCGACGACGCCGCCGCGCTCGGCATCGCCGACGGCGACCTCGTCCGGGTCAGCTCCCCCACCGGCGCCATCGAGCTGCGGGCCGCGCTGAGCGACCGGCCGCGCCGCGGCATCGTCGTGGTCGACCACGGCTGGGGCTCCCGCGTCTTCGACCCGCACGGCGGCGCCGGCCCCGAGGTATACGGCGCCAACCGCAACCTGCTCGCCGACACCACCGTCGACCCGCTCTCCCAGACCGCGGCGCTGAACGCGGTCCACGTCGCGGTCGAGCGGGTTCAGCCGAGCCGGTAGAAGGTGGCGGCGTTGTCCCACAGCACGGCCGCCGCGTGCGCGCCGGCCACCTCGGCCACCAGCTCGAGATCGGCGTCGGCGAACGGCCTTCGAGCCCGGGTGGACGGCAGGTCGGTGCCGGTGAGCAGCGCGGACGGGTCGACCTCGAGCACGGCGCGCATCGCAACCGCCGGATCGAGCTCGACCCGCCCGAACCCGGTCGCCTTCACCTTCACCCCCCGCTCGACCAGCCGCAGCAGCTCGGGCAAACCGTCCGCGTGCAGCCCGAGGTGGTCGATGCTCACCGCGGGCAGCGCCGCGATCGTGCCCGCCAGCTCCGCCAGATCCCGGGCGTCGATGTAGAGCTCCGCGTGCCACCCGGCGACCTCGTGCACCCGCCGCGCCAGCCGATCCAGCTCGGTCGGCGCCGCCGACCCCCCGCGCCGCACGTTGAACCGCACCGCCCGCACCCCCGCCGCGTCCAGCTCCGCGATCTCCGCGTCGGTGACCTCGGCCGGAACCTGCGTCACGCCGACGAACCCCGGACCGAGCTCGGCCAGCGCCGCCCGCAGATACCCCTGGTCGAAGCCCTGGAACGAGCCGGAGACCACCGCGCCGCCCGCGATCTCCAACCCCGCCACCCGCTCCCGGTACCGCGCCGCGGTGAACTCCGGCGGCAGGTAGCCGTTGTTCTCGGTCAGCGGGAAGCGCGGGTCGATGATGTGCAGGTGGGCGTCGAAGAGGCGCATCCGCTCACCCTAGGGCGCGCTCGCGGGCCAGGAAGGCGCGGAAGGTGGTGGCGGGGCGGCCGGTGAGAAGCTCGACCGTGTCGGTGACCGTGGCGAGCCCGCCCCGCGCCACCTCGGCGAAGAGCGCGGCGACGTCGGCGGCGAACGGTGCGGGCAACCCCTGCGCGACCAGCGTCTCGGCGAATTCCGCCGCGGGCAGGTCCCGGTAGCGGACCGCGCGCCCGGTCGCGGCGGTGAGCTGGGCCGCGATCTCGGTGTGGCTCAGCGCCTCCGGGCCGGTGAGCACGAAGGTCTCGCCCGCGTAGCCGGATTCGAGCAGCGGCGGCACCGCGCAGGCCGCGATGTCGGCGGCGTCGATGTAGGCGACCCGGCCTTCGCCGTAGGCGCCGACCAGATCACCGTCCGCGGTGAAGGCGCCGGTCCCGGTGCGGAAGTTCTGCATGAAACCGGAGGGCCGCAGGAGCACCCACTCCGGCCCGGCCGCGCGCAGCCGCTCCTCGAGCACCGCGTGCGCCCCCTCCGCGAGCAGCCCGCCCGCCCGGGCCCCCTGCACCGACACCTTGACGATCCGCCGCACCCCCGCCCGCACCGCGGCCTCGATCACCGCGCCCTGCTGCGCGATCATCGGCTGCGGCCCCGGTGCCGGTACGGCGCCCGGCGAACAGAGGAAGACCCGGGTGACGCCGTCGAGCGCGCGGTCGAGCGAGGCGGGGTCGTCGAAGTCGCCCACCGCCACCGCGCCGGGCAGGTTCGCCCGCGCCGGATCGCGGACGAGCGACCGGAACGCCGCCCCGCGCCGATGGAGCTCCGCCACGAGCGGGCGGCCGATGGAACCGGTCGCACCGGTCACCAGGATCATGTGGTCTGCTGAAGTCGAAACACCCTCGGAATACTAACTCGAGGAACCCTCGACTTGGAAGGTGCGACATGGACACCCCCGCCCGCCCGCTGCGCGCCGACGCCCGCCGCAATCGGGACCGGATCCTCGCCGCCGCCGCCCGAGCCTTCACCGCCGACGGCACCGACGCCCCCCTGGAGCCGATCGCCCGCGCCGCCGGCGTCGGCATCGGCACCCTCTACGGCCACTTCCCCACCCGCCGCGCCCTCATCGCCGCCCTCCTCGCCGACCGCAACGCCGAGCTCTTCGCCACCGGCGACCGCCTCACCGCCACTCCCCCCGGCCGGGAGCCGCTCACCGCCTGGATCACCGCCGTGATCGAACACGCCGCCATCTACCGCGGCCTCGCCGACGTCCTCGCCACCGGCCTCGACGACGCCGACGGCGAACTGCACGCCGCCTGCCTGCGCATGGACCACATCGGCGCCACCCTGCTCACCGCCGCCAACGCGGCAGGCGCCCTCCCCGCATTGACCCCCGCCGACCTCACCGCCCTCATCGGCGCCGCCGCCTGGACCGGGGAGCACAGCGGTCCCGAGCAGGCCGCCCGCCTGGTCACCCTGGCCCTGAACGGCGCCGAATCCGATACCGGCACTGCGGCTTCCCGGTAGTGCGGGGTCACACGCCGCCACACGCCGGAGCGAAACTCGTTAGGATCCCTCGAGAGTTGCAGGCACGGAGACGAGACAGGACAGACGTGACGATTCCCACCCCGGTGGCGACGGCCATGAGTATCGGCATGGGTGTGCGCGAAGCGCTGCGCGCCGCATTCGACCGGAGCATCGGCTTCGGCGCCGACATCCCGCTGAAGGCCGAGCGGATCAAGCCGCGGTGGCTGGAGAACGTGCTGGGGCTGCCGGAGGGCAGCATCACCGCCATCGAGGTGCTCGACGAGCACTCGGGCACCGCGGCGCGGGCCCGGATCGCGGTGCGGAGCACCGCGGACATCCCCGAGCACCTGTTCCTCAAGCTGCCGCCGGAGAACTACCTGCAGCACGTGATGATGAACGTGTTCGGCATGGGCATCAAGGAGACCATCGCCTACCGGGCGCTCGGCGACGAGCCGCCGGTGCGGGTGCCGCGCTGCTACGCGGCGAAGGTGTCCGGGTTCCGGAAGCGGTCGCTGCTGGTGCTGGAGGACCTCTCCGAGGTGGCGCGGTTCCGCACCGTGCTCGACTCGATCAGCGACACCGAGGCCGAGGCGCTGGTCGACGCCTTCGCCGACCTGCACGCCGCCTTCTGGGGCACCGACCGCTTCGCCACCGACCTCGCCCCGCTGGCCGCGCGCACCACGGCATCGATCCAGCTGGCGAACCTGATCCGGCGCCGCTTCCTGGAGAAGATCAACGGCCATGCCGCCGAGCTCATCCCGGCGGAGATGCAGGCGCAGTGCCGGATCTTCTACCAGCGCGCCCCCGAGATCGACGCCTTCTGGGCGTCGGTGCCGCAGACGCTCATGCACGGCGACCCGCACCTGGGCAACCTGTACTTCACCGACGCGGGCCCCGGCTTCCTGGACTGGCAGATCGCGACCGCGGGCCCCGGCATCAGGGACGTCGCCTACAGCCTCACCGCCTCGATGGAGCCGGAGTTGCTGCGCAAGGTCGAGCGCGGGCTGGTCGATCGGTACACGGCCCGGCTGGCGGCGGCCGGGATCGAGGTGGAGGCCGAGCGGATGTGGACCCTGTACCGCGCCGCCACCACCGAGTTCTACCTGAACGCGGTCTGCACCGCGGAGGCGAGCGACCGGATGCAGCCGCTGGAGGTCTCCGCGGTCGGCGTGCAGCGCGCGGTCGCCGCGGTCGCGGCGCACGACGGGTTCGGGCTGCTCACCGAGCTGATCGACGCGCGCAAGAACTGAACCGCCCGCCCGTGCTGCCCTGAGCGGATCCGCTCAGGGCAGCACGGGCCGCGGAAACCGTTGCGGCTGCGGCACGGTGGAGCCATGGCACACGACGACAAAATCCCGATGTTCGATCGGCGGGCCCGTGAGCAGTTGCTCGCCCGCCGCATCGTGGTGCTGGACGGCGCGCTCGACGACGACAACGGCACCCTGCTCATGACCCAGATCCTCACCCTGGCCGCGGAGGACGCGCGGGCCGGGATCGCGCTCTGGATCCACTCCCCCGGCGGCTCGGTGCCGTCGATGCTCGCGATCAGGGACGTGCTCCGGCTCGTGCCCTGCGAGGTGAGCACGCTGGCGCTCGGGTTGGCGTGCAGCGCGGGGCAGTTCCTGCTCTCCGCGGGCTCGCCGGGGCGCAGGTACGCGCTGCCGCACGCGCGCATCCTCATGCACCAGGGCTCGGCCGGGATCGGCGGCAGCGCGGTCGAGGTGGAGGTGCAGGCGGAGGATCTGCGCTACACCGTGGAGACGGTGCTCGGGCTGATCGCGGCCGACACCGGCCAGCCCTACGACCGGGTGTACGAGGACTCGCTGCACGACCGGTGGTTCACCGCCACCCAGGCGCGCGAGTACGGCTTCATCGACCACATCGTGGATTCGTTCGGGCAGGTCGTGCCGGAGCGGCAGCGGGTGGGGATCACGTCGTGAGCGGCTACACGATCCCCAACGTCGTCGCCTCGCACCCGCGCGGGGGCGAGCGGATCACCGACATCTACTCGCACCTGCTCAGCGAGCGCATCGTCTACCTGGGCACGGTGATCGACTCCGGTGTCGCGAACGCGCTCATCGCGCAGCTGCTGCACCTGGAGTCGGAGAACCACGAGCAGCCGATCCAGCTCTACGTCAACTGCGAGGGCGGCGACCTCTCCGCCATGCTCGCCGTCTACGACACGATGCAGCACATCAACGCCCCGGTGCAGACCACCTGCGTCGGCCAGGCCATCGCGGTCGGCGCGGTCCTGCTCGCGGGCGGCCAACCGGGCGAGCGCAGCCTGCTCCCGCACGCGCGGGTGGTGCTGCACCAGCCCGCCGCCAGCGGCCGCGGCACCATCCCGGACCTGATCATCCAGGCCGACGAGCTGGTCCGGATGCGCACCGACATCGAGGCGATCCTGGCGCGGCACACCGGGCAGCCGGTGGAGCGGCTGCGCCACGACACCGACCGGGACCGGGTCTTCACCGCGAGCGCCGCGGTGGAGTACGGGCTGGTGGACCGGGTGTTGCCGGCCCGGTCGGTCTAGGCGGCGCGCGGCATCGCACGCCGCGCGCGGATCAGGCGGCGCGCAGCATGGCGGTCGGCGCGGCGGCGGGGCGGCTCAGCTCGCCCGCCACCGCACCGGCCAGCTCGCCGAGCGAGGTGCCGAGCGCGCCTGCCAGCGCGGCGATCATCTCGCTGGACGGCTCCTTGCGCCCGCGCTCCACCTCGGAGAGGTACTGCGGCGAGATGCCCGCCCGCCCCGCCGTCTCCACCAGCCGCTCGCCGCGCTCGGTGCGCAGGGCGCGCAGCCGCTCGCCGAGCACCTCGCGCCACAGCGGCTCGGCCTCGGCCCGCCCGCCCGGAATCACCTGGAATCGCCGCTGCTCGCTCATGGATCGAGCCTAGAGCCGCACCCACCCGGTCCGACCCCCGATTTCGCGCAGAGCGGACAGCCGCTCAGGGCGCTGCGGGCCGGGGCTAGGCTCGGAGGGCATGACCGACGATCCCGTGGCGGCGCTGCGCCGCTGGACCGACTCCGGCGGCACCTGGCGGGTCGTCGCCGGTGGTGCTGGCGCGATCACCGTCGCGCTGCTGCCCTGCACCGGCGGCGAGGAGGTCGACCGGCTGGTGTCGGACGATCCGGCGCTGCGCGCCTACATCGGCGGCCGCGCGGGCAGCGCGGACCACTGACCCGTTCGAGGAAGGACACCCCGTGCCCCGTATCGCCACCGCCGACGTGGTGCAGCGCCCGGCGCTGCTGGATTTCCTGCGGCCGCGGCACCACGCCCTGCTCAGCACGGTCCGGGCCGACGGGCGGCCGCAGATCTCGCCGGTCACCTGCGGGGTGGATCAGGACGGGCGGATCGTGATCTCCACCTACCCGGGCCGGGCCAAGACCCGCAATCTCGAGCGCACGCCGCAGGTCTCGGTGCTGGTGCTCTCCGACGACTGGGACGGCGCCTGGGTGCAGGTGGACGGCACCGCCGAGGTGCTGCACATGCCCGCGGCGCTGGACGGGCTGGTCGACTACTACCGCTGCATCGCGGGCGAGCACCCGGACTGGGACGAGTACCGCGCGGCCATGGCCAGGCAGGACAAATCGCTGATCCGGGTGACGATCGAGCGCTGGGGTCCGATCGCGACCGGCGGGTTCCCCCCGGAACTCGCGTGAGCGAGTCGGGCCGGTGGAGCGCGCGGTCGGCGGCGGCCCGGGTGCAGGCGCTCGAATCGGTGAGAATTTATTTCCCGCCGAAGGAAGTACCGGCTGGTCGAGGCGGTCATCGAGGCGCCGGAGCGGCCGCGAACCCGGGGCGGGATCGGTAGCCGGGGCAATAATTCTCCGAGTCCGGATGCGGCCCGCGTTCGGCGTGCGCTCGGACGAAGGGACCGCGATGACGGCGGCGAAGACGGAGTTCGGTGCGGGCGCCGCGGTCACGGCGGCGGACGGGCATCCCGTGGTCGCCCGGGTGCGCGAATACGCCGAGCGGGTGCTGCGCCCGGCCGCGCTGCGCACCGATCGCGAGGGCGTCCCGCGCGCGCACATCGACGACCTGGCCGGGCTCGGGCTGCTCAACCACCTGGCGCCCGCGGAGTACGGCGGGCTCGCGCTGGACCGCAACACCGACCGCAGGCTGCACGAGATCGTCGCGGGCGCCTGCTTCGACACCTGGCTGGTGTGGGCGCAGCACGCGCCGCTGGCCGGGCGGATCACCGAGCTGCGTAAGCGGGACAAGCCGATTCCCGAACTGGCCGAGCGGATCCTGCGCGGCGAGCTGCTGCTCGGCGCCGGGGTCAGCGACGTGCGGCGCTTCCCCGACCACTACATCGCGGCCAGGAGGGTCGAGGGCGGCTGGGTCTTCGACGGCACCATCTCCTGGGTCAGCGGCTGGGGGCTGAACTCGGTGCTCACCGTCGCGGCGGTGCAGGCGGCGACGGAGACCGTGGTCACCGCGCTGGTCCCGATCGCCGACGGCGTGCACAGCGAGGGGCTGCTCGAGCTGGGCGCGGTCGCGGGCAGCCGGACCGCGCGGGTGCGGATCGAGTCGGTCTTCGTACCGGACGCCAACGTGCTCACCGCGCAGACCCTGGAGAAGACCAGATACGACGACATCGGCACCGCCAGCGATGCCCGCGGCCACCACTTCGGCCTCGCCGAGACGGTGCTGCGCGAACTGGAGGCCGCCCCGGACCCGGACGCCGACGCGGTCGCCGCGACCTGGCGCCCGCGGGTCGCCCGGCTCAGGGACTCCGCCTACGCGCTCGCCGACGAGGCGCTGGCCCGGGGCGGCGGCCCGCACCGGCTGGCCGAGCGGCTCGCCACCAAGGCGGCCAGCGGCGAGGCGCTCGGCACGCTCACCCGCGCGCTGCTGATCGTCCGCTCCGGCCGCGGCCTCGGCAGCGACGACACCGCGCAGCTGCACGCGCGCTCCGCGCTCTTCGTGCTGGTCCAGGGGCAGACCGGCGATGTCCGGCGCGCCCAGCTCACCCGGCTCGCCCGCTGAACACGAACAGGAACCACGCTCGATGACGCTCGAATTCCTCTGGTACATCCCGAATCAGGTCGTCGCGGGCCACCGCGGCGAGCCCGTCTCGGCGGACCACAACAGCCTGGAGACGCTCACCGCCCAGGCCAGGGCGCTGGAGGAGCACGGCTGGCGCGGCGCGCTGCTCGGCGCGGGCTGGGGCCGCCCGGACACCTTCACCGTCGCCACCGCGCTCGCCGCCCGCACCACCACCTTCGAGCCGCTGATCGCGGTGCGCCCCGGCTACTGGCGGCCCGCGAACTTCGCCGCGTCGGCCGCCGCGCTCGACCACCTGACCGGCGGCCGGGTGCGGGTCAATATCGTCTCCGGCAAGGACGATCTCGGCGCCTACGGCGACACCGAGGGCGACCAGGCCGACCGCTACGGCCGCACCAGGGAGTTCATGCAGCTGGTCCGCAAGCTGTGGACCGAGGACGACGTCACCTACCGCGGCGAGCACTACCGGGTCACCAACTCCACAGTGCGGCCGCGCATCGCCAGGCGCGGCGAGCGCAGGCACCCGAAGCTCTACTTCGGCGGCGCCTCCGAGGCGGCCGAGCGGGTGGCGGCGACCGAGGCCGACGTGCAGCTCTTCTGGGGTGAGCCGCTCTCCGGCGTGCAGGAGCGGATCGAGCGGCTGAAGGCGCTCGGCGCAGAGTTGGGCCGCGAGCACGCCCCGCTCGAATTCGGGCTGCGGGTCACCACCTTCGTGCGCGACACCACCGAGCAGGCGTGGGCGGAGGCGGAGGCCAAGGTCGCCGAGATGGCGGCGCAGCAGGGCGACCTCGACCACCGGAACCCGTTCCGGCGCACCGCCGTCGGGCAGCAGCGGCTGCTCGACCTGGCCGAGCGCGGCGACGTGCTCGACGACAACCTCTACACCGCGCCCGGCCGCTACGGCGGTGGCGGCGCGGGCACCACCTGGCTGGTCGGCTCGGCCGAGGACGTCGCGCAATCGCTGCGCCGCTACCAGGATCTCGGCATCACGCACTTCGTGCTCTCCGACACCCCGTACCTGCGCGAGATCGGCAGGCAGGGGGATCAGCTGCTCCCGCTGCTCCGAGGATGAGCGCGGAGCTCACCTCCGCTCCCGCCGCCCCGCCCGACCTGCGCCGGCAGCGCCTGGTCGGCGTCTTCGCGCTGACCAACACCGTCACCTACGGCGCGCTCATCCAGGCGTTCACGGTGCTGCTCGTCCCGATGTCGGAGGCGCTGCGCGTCTCGCGCACCGAGGTGGCGGTGGCGGCCACCATCTCCACGCTGATCGGGGCGTTCGCGGCGGTGCCGATCGGCACCATGCTCGACCGGTACGGCGGCAGGCTGCTCATGACCGCGGGGTCGGCGATCGGGGTGGTCGCGGTGCTGCTGTGGTCGCAGGCCACCGGGCTGCCCCAGCTCTACCTCGCCTTCGTGCTGGCCGGGCCGGCGCTGGCGATGTCGACCTACGAGGCGGCGTTCGCGGTGCTGGTTGTGGTCACCGACGCGCGGCACCGGGACGGCGCGATCATCGCGGTGACCATGATCTGCGGCCTCGCCACCAGCTTCTACTACTTCCTGGCCGGCTGGCTGGAGGGGCAGCTCGGCTGGCGGCACACGCTCGTGGTGCTGGCGCTGATCCTGGCGGTGGTGGCGGTGCCCGCGCACCTGTGGGCGGTTCCCGGGCGCACCGCGCACAGTCTGCGGGTCACCGGGCGGGACGGGGTGCCGGTCGGTGCCGCGCTGCGCAGCGCCGGTTTCTGGTTCCTGGTCGTCGCCTTCGTCGCGCAGAGCGGGGCGACCTCGGCGTTCCTGCTGATGATGGTGACCTGGTTCCGCGATGTCGGCTTCTCCCCCACGGTGGCGGCGGCGCTGCCGATCGGGGTCGGGGTGCTGCAGGTCGCGTCCCGGATGGGGCTGGCGCCGCTGGCCCGCCGGTTCGGCATGGCCAGGGTGACGGCGGTGTCCTTCGCGGTGCAGGGCGCCGGACTGCTGGCGCTGCCGCTGGCGGGCACCTCGCTGCCGCTCACCCTCGCCTGCGTCGGCGCCTTCGGCCTCGGCTACGGGATCAGCGTGGTGGCCAGGCCGTCGATCGTCGCGGAGACCTTCGGGGTGGCGCGCTTCGGCAGCATCCTGGCGCTGATGACGGTGCCGATCGCGCTCTCCAGGGCTGGCACTCCGCTGGCGGCGGCCTGGATCGGGGACTGGCGCTTCCTGGTGCTGCTCGGCGCGGCGTGCCTGCTCGCGGCGCTCGCGCTGCTTCCGGTCGCGCGGCCGCCCGCGCCCTGAGCACCGCTCAGGTTCTGGCCTGCTCGTGGCTCTCGACGAAGGCGAGGAAGCGCGGGACGACCTGCTCCGGGTTGGCCCAGAGCAGGTCGTGGCCGACGCCGGGGATGATCTCGGCCTGCGCCCGGGCGATCCCCTCCCGCGCCCGGGCGGCGCCGAACTCGGGGTCGGCGACGATCGTCTCCGCGCCGAAGAGCACCAGGGTGGGGGCGTCGATGGCGGCGAGCTGCTCGTCGGTGAACGCGCGGTCCCACGGCATGGCCATCCGGAACTTCGTGATGGCGCCCGCCAGTTCGATACCGGCGTCGTCCATGACGTAGCGCGGCATGAGCCACCGGTTGAACTTCCGCATCCGCTCCGGAGTCGGGTTGATCCCGCCCACGATGAACTTCCACAGCAGCCCGAGCCGCGGCCGGGCGAAGGTGGCGGCGCTCGGCTCGAGCAGCGTCAGGCTGGCGAGCCGGTCCGAGCGGTGCACCGCGACAGCGCCGGCGAGCCAGGCGCCGAGCGAGTTCCCGGCCAGGTGCACCCGCCGCTCGCCGAGTCCGTCGAGCACCTCGGCGAACCAGGCGGCGATATCGGCGGTATCGCGCACCGGGGCCGTCTGGACGCAGCGCCCGGCCCAGCCGATGACGTCCGGGGTGTAGACGACGTGGTCGCGCGCCAGCTCCTCGATGAACGGGTACCAGATCTGCCCGTTGCCGCCGATGCCGGGCAGCAGCACGATCGGGGCACCGGTCCCGGTGCCGGACCTCCGCACATAGGTGCTGCCGAACGAGGTCGGCACCTCGTGCTCCGTCGACGGCACCGGCCACCGCGCGGCCAGCGCGTCGTAGGCCGCGCGGAACCGCGCCGCGCCCGCCGCGCTACTGAACCTACCGACCTTCGCCATGCTCTCCACCCTCCCTGAGTTGTTAATATGAACGTACCACGAAAACTGATATGTCCGTATCAGAGCACGAAAAACGGGCCGGAACCTATCGAGTTCCGGCCCGCTTCAGGACGAGATCAGAGCTTCAGCCCGGTCCCGTGCACACCGTGCTCGTCGATGAGCGCGAGCTCGTCGGCGGTCAGCTCGGGGAAGCTCACCGCGGCCAGGTTGTGGTCCAGCTGGGCGGTGGAGCTGGCGCCGATCAGCGCCGAGGTGACCTCCGGCCTGCGCAGCACCCACTGCAGCGCCAGCTGGGCCAGCGACTGGCCGCGCGACTCGGCGAGCTTGTTCAGCTCGGCGGTGCGCTGCCGGTAGGTGTCGTCGATGACGTCCGGCGAGAGGAAGGTGCTGTTCTGCGCCCGCGCCCCCTCCGGGATGCCACCCAGGTACTTGTCGGTGAGCAGCCCCTGCGCCAGCGGCGAGTAGACGATCACGCCGAAGCCGTCGTCCTGCGCCGTCTCCAGCAGCCCGTTCTGCTCCGGGCGGCGGTCGTAGATGCTGTAGCGCGCCTGGTGGATGAGCAGCGGCACACCGGCTTCGCGGAGCAGCTCGGCGACGGCGTGCGTGCGGTCCGGCTGGTAGTTGGAGATGCCGACGTAGAGCGCCTTGCCCTGCTGCACCGCGCTGACCAGCGCGCCGACCGACTCCTCCAGCGGCGTGGTGAGGTCGGGGCTGTGGTGGTAGAAGATGTCGACGTAGTCGGTGCCGAGGTCGCGCAGGCTGTGGTCGAGCGAGGTCAGGATGGACTTGCGCGAGCCGCCCCTCAGGTAGGGGCTCGGGCCGATCGGGTTGCCCGCCTTGGTGGAGAGGATCAGCTCGTCCCGGTACGGCGCGAGCTCCCTGCCGAGCACCCGGCCGAAGTTCTGCTGCGCGGCGCGGTGCGGCGGGCCGTAGCGGTCGGCGTTGTCGAAGTGCGTGATGCCGAGATCGAAGGCGTGCAGGATGATCTCGCGCTGGGTCTCGTAGGCGTAGTCGGTGCCGAACTTCTGCCACAGCCCGAAGGAGAAGGCGGGCAGGTCGAGCCCGGAGTTCCCGGTGCGCCGGTACGGGATCCGCTCGTACCGGTTCGGGGCGGCCGTGTAGGTCGGTTCGAATGCTCCATGGGACATCGGATGTGCGTTCCTTTGCTGTCGAGGTTCAGAAGAGCCCGGTGGTCGGCGGTTCCTCGCCGGTGAGGTGGTAGGCGCCGGCGACGGCCGACTTCCACTGCCGCGGATTGTGGTTGGCGGCGGTGCGGGCATTGCGCCAGTGCCGGTCGTAGCCGAGGTCGCGGCTGGTGATCGAGCCGCCGCCGACATCGAAGAGCAGCTCGGCGGCGGCGAGCGCGGATTCGATGGCGATCACGCCGGCCTGGGCCACGTGCACCGACGCCGCGGCGCCCGCGGCCCGGAGCGCGTCGCCGGTCAGCCCGTGCACGCCGGCGAGGGTCTCGGCGGCGAGCAGTACCACGGCCCGCGCGGCCTGGGCGCGGGCGGCGATCTCGCCCACGGTCTGCCGGACGTACGGGTCGTCCACGCTCGCCGTCGCGGTGCTGTGCTTGATCGGGCGGGCCTTCTCCCGGACGTACCAGACCGCGTCGTCCAGCGCCCGCGCCGCCACCCCCGCCTGCACCGCGGCCAGGTAGAGCTGGGCGAAGGCACCGGTCCACGGGTTGGCCGGCTCCGGGGTGCCGAGCTCGGTGACCTCGTCGGCCCGGACCCTGACCTCGGTGAAGCGGGTGGTGCCGCTGGCGGTGAGGCGCTGGCCGACGGCGTCGAAGTCGTCCAGCCGCTCGATGCCGTCCCGATCCAGCGGGACGGTGAAGCGCACCACGGTGTCGTCATCGGCGCGCGCCTGGGTGGAGAACCAGGCGGCGTAGAGGCCGCCGGTGGAGTAGTACTTCTCGCCGTTCACGATCCAGTCGGCGCCGTCCGGCCGCGCGGTGGCGTTGATCCGGCCGCTCGCCCCGCCGGTGCGCTCGTTGGCGGTGCCTGCGAAGAGGTCGCGGGCGCGCAGCCGGGCCAGGGTGCGGTCGCGCTGCGGGCGGTCCGGGCGGGCCACCACCTGCTCGGCGGTGAGGAAGCTGCTGCGCAGCGCCTGCGCGATATTGGAGTCGGCGCGGGCGATCTCGATGATCACCTCGGCGACGTCGCGCAGCGAGCCGCCCGCGCCGCCCTCGTGCGCCGGGATGCCGGTGAGCGCGATGCCGGCCTCGGCCAGTGCGCGGACGTCGGCGAAGGCGTAGTCGCGGGTCTCCTCGCGGTGCTTCGCGGTCGCGGCGAGGCGGGCCAGGATCGGGGCGATCGCCGCGCGGATCCCCGCCACGGTGAGCTGCTCCGCGGCCGGATCGGGTTCGCCTTCGGCGGGCGGTGCTGCGGGGCTCCCGTCGTCTCCGGTCACCCGGGGACCGGTGAAGACGGCGCGGCGACCGGGGGCATCGTCCCCGCCGGCGAAGGTGGTGGTGTCGGCGGTAGGTGCCTCCGGCCCGGAGCCGCCCGCCGGTTCCTGCAGTGCGGTCATGCCGGGACCTCCTCGATCGTCGGGACGGGCAGGCCGAGTGCGGCCCGCAGGGTCGGGTGCGGTTCGTGGCGGGCGAGCGCGGGGACCACCCGGTCGATGGTGTCGCGCACCGCCTCGGCGCCGCCGACCGGGGCCAGCAGGACCGCGTCGAAGCCGGATGCCCAGGTGGCGAGCTCCGCGGGGTCGGTCGCCGCGGAGACCTCCGCGCGCCCGATCAGCGCGAAGGAACCGGCGGGCGCCGCCGCGCCGCGTTCGACGATCACCACGTCCGCGAGCGCGCGGTCCGCGACAGCCGCCGCCGCCTCGACCGCGAGCACCGGGCGGCCCTGCACCGAGGACGGTCCGTCCAGCGGCCCGGCGACCCGGTAGTACCGGCCGGCGAAGTCGATCGGCGTGATCAGGGCGTCGTCGAGCACGAGTGCCCGCTCCTGGTCGCCGAGCAGCGCGGAGCGCGGGAACGACTCCCAGAGCCGGGTCAGCACGGTCGCGTACTCGGCCCAGCGCTCGGCGGGCGAATCTGCGCCCGGATCAGGGGCCGCGGCGGCGCTCACCTCGTCGCCGGCACCGGGGCGCAGCACCACCCCGGCCCGGCCGCCGACGGCCCGGTCGAAGGAGAGCACCCGGCGCGCCGCGTTGTAGGGGGCGTTGCCGGTGGTCGGCAGGTCGATCAGGTAGCCGAGCTCGGTGGTGCGCCCGGCGAGGTAGGCGGCCACAACGCTCGGATCGAGCGCCGGCGCCGCGCCGCCGGCACCGACGGCATCGGCGCGCACCCGCAGCGCCACCACGCCGGCGCGCTCGGCCGCGGCCGCCACCTCCGCCGCCGCGGCGAGCGGCACGAGACCGGGCGATCCGCCCGCGGCGAGCAGTCCGCCTGCGGCGAGCGATCCGCCCGCAGCGAGCGATCCGCCCGCGGCGAATGCGTCACCCGCGGTGGGCGTCGCCACCCCGCCGACGGCGATTTCCAGCAGAACAGGAACAGTCATCGCTTCTCTCCCCCTCAGCGCGCCGCTTCGAGGGGCCCGCGCTCCGCCGCCGGAGCGGCGGGCAGCCCGAGCCCGAGGTGGTCGCGCAGCGTGGTCCCGTCGTACTCGGCGCGGAAGAGCCCGCGCCGCCGCAGCTCCGGCACCAGGTGGTCGGCGAAATCGTCGAAACCGGAGGGCAGCACGTCCGGCATGACGTTGAAGCCGTCGGCCGCGCCGTGCCGGAACCAGCGCTCGATATCGTCGGCGACCCGCTCCGGGGTGCCGACCACGATCCGGTGCCCGCCACCGCCGGAGAGTCGCAGCAGCAGCTGCCGCAGCGTCGGGTTCTCCCGCGCGATGATGTCGCGCACGACCCGGTTGAAGGTCTGCGAACCAGCGCCGGCGTCGGGGGCCTCGAGCAGCTCGGCGGGGAGCGGCTCGTCGTCGGGCAGCCCGTCGAGGGCGAAGCCGAGCTGCCCGGCGAGCCGGGCGCGCGCGTAGGCGTCCGGCAGGACGTCGTCCAGCAGTTCGCGGCGCTCCCGCGCCTCGGCCTCGGTGCTGCCGAGCACGGTGGAGAGCCCGGGCAGCACCACGATCTCGTCCGGGTCGCGCCCGAAGCGCCGCGCGCCCTCCCGCAGTTCGGTGCGGAAGTCCCGAGCCGCGTCGATGTCCTGCTCGGCGGAGAAGATCACCTCGCCGACCCGCGCGGCCAGCCGCTTGCCGTCCGCCGAGCCACCGGCCTGCACCACCACCGGCCGCCCCTGCGGCGACACGTACTCGGTGCGCGCCGCCCACGCGGCGACGACCTGCTCGACGAACTCGCCCGCGCGCCGGTACCGCAGCCCGTGCTCCGGCTCGCCCGCGCGGCCGAAGTTCGCCGCGGCCACCGGCCCCGCCGTGGTCACCACGTTCCAGCCGAACCGCCCGCCGCTCAGGTGGTCCAGGTCGCCGAGGCGCCCGGCCAGCTCGGCGGGGTCGTTGTAGGACGACGAGAGCGTGGCGATGAGCCCGATCCGCTCGGTCCGCGCCGCGATCCGGGCCAGCACCGTGGTCGGCTCCAGGTTGTTGCCGGTGCGGTGCTTGGTCGACGGGTCGAGCGAGGGGCCGTCGGCCAGGAAGACGGCGTCCAGCCGTGCCTCCTCGGCCTTGCGCGCGATCGAGGTGTAGTGCTCGATCGTGTACGAGGCCAGCCCGTCGGTCCCGGGGAACCGCCAGGACCCGCCGAACACACCGGAATTCAAGATATTGACGTTGAGATGCAGCTGCTTCGTCATGCCGACACCTCCGCCGACGGGCGGTTCCGGTAGTACCCCGGCTCCGGCGACTCCCCGTTCACCAAATACGCCCCGACCACCCGCGGCTTGTAGACGACGGGGTTGTGCGAGGCCAGCGTGCGGGCGTTGCGCCAGTGCCGATCCAGGTGCGCGCTGTTCCGCGCCGTCGAGGAGCCACCGGCGTCGAAGGCGCGGTTCGCCGCGTCCAGCACCGCCTCGATCACCGCGATCTGCGCGGCCGAAGTGTCGAGATACGCCCGCGTGTAGGCACTTTCCTCGCCGCTGTCGTGCGCCGCCTGCAGTCGTTCACCGGCCAGCCGGAGCAACGTCTCGGCGGTGAGCCTGCGCGCCTCCAGCAGCCCGACCACGCCGAGCACCTCGGGGTCATCGGCCGCCTTCTGGGTGAGCGCGTGCAGGCTGGTCCTGGTGCGGGCGCGCACGATGTCGACCGTCTCGGCGACGATGCTGCGCGCGATCCCGGTCAGGTTGGCCAGGTGCACGATCTGCACGAACGAGTCCAGCCCGCGCAGCGACTCCTTGAACTTCCCGACATCGCCGTTCGGCTCCACCGGGACGTCCGCGAACAGCGTCGTCCCGCTGCCGGTCTGGCGCTGCCCGATGCCGTCCCAGTCGTCCACGTGCGTGACGCCGGGGTGCCTGGCCGGGATCACCACGAAGCCGCGGCCACCCTCGTCGTCGGCCACCGCCGCCCGGATGTAGTCGGCGAACCGCGCGCCGGTCGAGTAGAACTTGGTGCCGGAGACCAGCCGCCGCCCGTCTGCGGCGACCCGCACCTTCGTGGTCGACCCACCCCACCCCGGCGCCACGTCACCGGCGCTCACCGCCTCCGCGACCACCGCCGACGGCTCCGACTGCGCATTGCCGAACACCGCGCCGTCGCCGATCCGGCGCAGCCAGTGCGCGCGCACCTCGGGATCGGTCTCCCGCAGCAGGATCTCGACCGTGGTGAAGTGGCCGCGAAAGATCTGCGGGACGTTGGAGTCGGCCTGCGCCGCCTCGGCGAGCAGCTCGAACAGCACCGGCAGCTCGACGCCGAAGCCGCCGAACTCCACCGGCACCCGCAGCCGCCCGAAGCCGGCGTCGGCCAGCTCCTGGATCAGCGCCTCCGGGTGCTCGAAGGCCAGGTCGCGCTCGCCGACGCCCTTGGCCAGCTCCAGCAGCACCGCCCGGATGTGCTCCAGCGCGGCGGCCAGGGTCTCGTGTGGTGTGCTCATGGCTGTCCTCCAGAGATGAGGTCGCGCCCGGCGATGGCGTCGACCAGCCGGACCGTGTAGTCGTCGGCGGGGTGCGCGAAGACCTGCTCGACCGGGCCCTGCTCGACGATCCGGCCCTGCCGCATGACCGCGACCCGGTCCGAGATGGCCCGGACGACCGCGAGGTCGTGCGAGATGAACAGGTAGGTCAGGCCGCGCTCCTCCTGGAGGGTGCGCAGCAGGTCGAGGAGCTGGGCAGCCACCGAGACGTCGAGCGCGGAGATCGGCTCGTCCAGCACCACCACCTCGGGCTCGAGCACGAGGGCGCGGGCGATCGCGACCCGCTGCCGCTGGCCGCCGGAGAGCTCGCGCGGGTGCCGCCGGACGAAGTCGGCGGGCAGCGCGGCCGCCTCCAGCGCCGCCACGACCTGCTCCTCGTTCGGCCGCTTTCCCCGGCGCTTCCCGCCGAACGAGCGCAGCGGCTCGTCGACCACGTCGTAGACGTCGAAGCGCGGGTCGAAGGAGGAGTACGGGTTCTGGTAGACGATCTGCACGTTCCGGCGCAGCGCGCGGAACTCGCTGCGCCGCAGCCGGGTGATGTCGGTGCCGAGCAGGGTGGCGCTGCCACCGGTGGCCTCGGTGAGCCCGGTCAGGATCCGGGCGGTCGTCGACTTCCCCGACCCGGATTCGCCGACGATGGCGAAGGTCTCGCCGCGCTCGACCTGGAACGTGATCCCGTCCACGGCGGTCACGTCGCCGTACTCCTTGCGCAGCCCGGCGACCTCGATCACCGTCTCCCGGTCCGCGGGGGCGGCCGCTCGGGGCCGGATCCGGCCGATCCGGGACGGCACGCTGTCCAGCAGCGTCCTGGTGTACTCGTGCCGCGGCCCGGCGACGATCTCCCGCGTCGGACCGACCTCGACCAGCTCGCCGCCGCGCATCACGCCGATCACGTCGGAGCGGTCGGCGGCGACGCCGAGGTCGTGGGTGACCAGGACGACGCTGGTGCCGAGGCGGCGCCGGATGTCGTCGATCAGGTCGAGCACCTGCTTCTGCACCGTGGCGTCGAGCGCGGAGGTCGGCTCGTCGGCGATGATCAGCTCCGGCTCGGCGGCGACCGCGGCCGCGATCAGCACCCGCTGCCGCATGCCGCCGGAGAGCTCGTGCGGGTACTGCCGGTAGCGCCGCTCCACCTCGGTGAAGCCGACCAGTTCGAAGAGCTCGTACACCCGGGCCCGGCGCGCCGCCGCGTCCAGGTCGGTGTGCAGCAGCAGCACATCCTCGACCTGGTGGCCGACCCGGCGCACCGGATCCAGCGAGACCGCCGGGTCCTGCGGGATCAGGCTCACCGCCCGGCCGCGGATGCCCCGCCAGCCCTTCTCCGACAGCTCGGTGAGCTCCTGCCCGGCGAACGAGATCCGCCCGCCGAGCACCTCGCCGTTCTCCGGCAGCAGCCCGAGCACGGCGTGCGCGGTGGTGGTCTTGCCCGACCCCGACTCGCCGACCAGCGCGAGCACCTGCCCCGGCGCCACCTCGAAGGAGACGTTGCGCAGCACCGGCGTGAGCCCGCGGCCGGTGCGGTACCCGACGCTCAGGTCGCGCACCGAGAGCACGGCGGTCGCGGTGGTGCTGAGCTCCGCGTCGACCAGGGTCACGGCTGCCTCCTCGTGATGTGGTGCGCGATGTGGTTGGTGGCCAGCACCACCGCGACGACGGCGAGCCCGGGCCACAGCGTCAGCCAGCCGCGGGTCGCGATGTAGTTGCGGCCGTCGGAGACCAGCCGCCCCCACTCCGGCTCCGGCGGCTGCGCGCCGAGCCCGAGGAAACTGAGCGAGGCGATCCAGATGATCGCGATGCCGAACTGCACCGTGATCAGCGAGACCGTCGGCGCGATCGAGTTCGGGATCACGTGCCTGCGCAGGATGTCCAGCGTCGAGGCGCCGCTGGTGATCGCGGCCTCCACGTAGCTGCTGGTCCGCGCCTTGAGCACCTCGGAGCGGATGAGCCGGGCGAAGGTCGCCGAGGTGGTGAGCCCGACCGCGATCCCGGCCTGCAGCACCCCGAAGCCGAGCAGCACCACGATGGTGATGGCGAGCAGGAACCCCGGGATCGCCAGCACCACATCGATCACCCGCATGAGCGCGCTGTCGGTGAAACCGGAGAACCATCCGGCGAGCGCGCCGAGCAGCGAGCCGACCAGCACGCCGACGCCGACCGCCACCGCCGAGCCGAGCAGTGAGGCGCGGGCACCGTAGACCACCCGGGTGTAGAGGTCGCGGCCGAGCTGGTCGGTGCCGAACCAGTGCTCGCCCGAGGGCGGCTTCAGCTTGTTCGCCGGGTCCGGCAGCAGCGGGTCGTAGCCGACGAACAGCTGCGGGACCAGCGCCCAGAGCAGCGCGGTCGCCACCACGGCGAGCGCAAGCACCAGCGTCCAGTTCGCGCCGAGCCGGCGCGGCCGGGCCGCCTTCCGCTCGGGCGCCCGCGAGTTCTTCTCGGGTTCCAGGACGGCGGTCACGGCATTGCCACCTCGGCCGGGAGCCCGCGCGGCGGAACGACCACGCGCGTGCGGGCGAGACCGGCACGGGCCCTGGTGAACCGCTGCGTCCGGCCGTCGACGAGCACCCGCGGGTCGACGAACGGATACACCAGGTCGACCGCGAGATTCACCAGCACGTACGCCGCCGCGGAGAGCAGCACGACGCCCTGCACCACCGGCAGGTCCTGGGTCTCCACCGCGCCGACCGTGAGCTGCCCGATCCCGTCCCGCGCGTAGACCGCCTCGGTGACGACGGAGCCGGCGATGAGCTCGCCGAAGGTCAGCCCGAGCAGCGTCAGCACCGGCAGCGAGGAGTTGCGCAGCACGTCCTTGCGGAAGACGAAGCCCTCCCCCGCGCCCTTGGCCCGCAGCACGTGCACGAAGGGCTGCCGCCGCGTGCCGCGGATCGAGGTGGCGAAGACCTGCGACATCGGCGCCGCCACCAGCAGCCCCAGCGTCGCGGCCGGCGCGACCAGCGCCCGCGCCGACCCGTCGTCCACCGACGGGATGAGGTGGAACCGGAAGGAGAGGAACTGCAGCGCCAGGATGCCGACCACGAACGTCGGCACCGAGGCGAAGAGCGCGGGCACCGACCCGGCGAGGTCGCGCAGCCACGCCCACCGGGCGTAGTTGATCACGATCGCGACCACGCCGGCGAAGACCAGCCCGAAGACCAGGGCCAGCCCGGTCAGCGCCAGCGTGCCGGGCAGCGCGGTCCCGATCATCTCCGCGACCGGGGTCCCGGTGGAGAGCGAGAAGCCGAACTCACCGCGCAGCGCCGCCGCCAGCCCGTGCAGGTACTGCTCGTGGAGCGGCCGGTCCAGCCCGTAGTACTCCAGCATCATCCGCCCCGCCTCCGGCGAGATCTGCGCGTCCGGGTTCTGGATCCGGTTGTTCACCGAATCCCCCGGCAAGGCGCTGAGCAGCGCGAACGACAGGGTGTAGGCCGCGAGCAGCACCAGCACCGCCTGCGCGAGCCGCTTCAGGACGTAGCCGCGCATCCCGCTACTCCGCGATCCAGGTGTCGTACAGCCAGGTGCGGGCGGTCGACTCGGTGCCGAAGCCGTGCACCGACGGCGCGAGCCCGAACACCTGGGTCTCGTCGTAGAGCGGGATCACGTACCCCTCGGCGAGCAGGTGGTCCTGGATCGCCCGCACCGCCCGCGCCCGCTCGGCCGGGTCGAACTCGAAGGCCTGCGCGCGGACCAGCTCGTCCAGCTTCGCGTCCGGGGTGGGGTTGTGCAGCTCGTTGGTGGCGGTGCTGTCGTAGGCCGAGCGCAGCACGTCCGGCTCCGCGCGGGAGAGCTGCCCCTGCACCAGCGCCCAGCTGTCGGCGCGGGCGGTCTGGGTGGCCTCGTACTCGGTGAGCGAGGTGGCGTTGATGTTCAGCTCGATCCCGGCCTTCTTCCACTGCGACTGCAGCAGCTCCAGCACCGGCTGCGCGACCTGGTAATACGGCGCGATCCAGATCTCGATCCGCAGCCGCTTGCCGTCCTTCGCCCTGATCCCGTCCGAGCCCTTCTGCCAGCCCGCCTGCTCCAGCAGCGAATTCGCCCTGTCCAGGTCGTACTTCAGCGCGTCGCCCGCGTCCGGCCGCTGCGGCGTCCCCTGCACCAGGATGCTGCCCGGGATCGGGTAGCTCGGGGAGAGCACCGTCTGGTTGATCTCCTCCCGGTTCGTCGCCGCCTGCAGCGCCAGCCGCACGTTCTTGTCGATCACCGGTGCGGTCGAATCCAGCTGCGGCGACAGCTTGTTCGTCTGCCCCTGCACCGGGAAGGCCGCGATCCGCCCGCCCTGCGCGCCGACCGTCTCCTCGTCGTACGGGGCGATATTGCGCGAGATGTGCGCCTCACCGGACTGCAGCGCGCCGACCCGGGTGCCCGCCTCCGGCACCGTCTTGAAGACCACCCGCTCCAGGTACGCCCGGCCCTCGTGGCCGGAGCCCGTCGGCGCCCAGTTGTAATCCTCGCGCCGCTTCAGCGTGATCCCGGTGGTGCCGTTCACCGACTCCACCACGAACGGCCCCGAGGCGATCCAGTTCTGCGCCTGCCCCTGCCCGTTCAGATCCCTCTCCAGGAACGGCTTCGCCAGAATCGAGCCGGCCCGATAGAAAGAGGTCACCTGCAGGAAGCCCACATTCGGCTTGCTGAAGTTCACCTTCACGGTGAGCGGGCCCACGACTTCACTGCCCGTGTAATTGGCGAAGAAGGAATCCGCCGGAATTCCGAGCGCCTTGTCCCCGAAACCGTGCTGGTCGTAATTGGCCTTCACGATCGCCGCGTCCACCGGATCACCGTTGCTGAACGTCACCCCTTCGCGCAGCGTGAAGGTGTAGCTCAGCTTGTCCTGGCTGATTTCCCAGGACTTCGCCAGCCACGGCTTCACCTCGCCCGACTCCGGATCCTGCCAGGTCAGCCGGTCCGCGAGGTTGTTCGCGACCTGGCTGTTCGACCAGATCGACGCCGTCGGCAACCACGCCGTGTACTGCACCGGATCGTAGAAGTTCAGCGTCCCCCCGTACACCGGAGTACCCCCCTCCGCCTCCGGCGAATTCGACGGCCCGCCGCACCCGGCGAGCGCTGTCACGAGAGCGGTCGCCACCGTCGCGGCGGCCAGAAGTCTGCGGAAACGGATATTCCTCATGGCGGTGGTGGGTCTTCCTCGAAATCGCACGCCGAAGGTCCGGCGCTGTCGCCAGAGAGTTGACCATTCCCGGACCGGCCGGGACGACGGGTCAGCTCACCGTGATTCGAACTCCCGGCGTGGGCACTTCGCCTTGGCCGCGCACGGGTCGGTGCGCACCTTCCCGCTTCGGGACGAAGGTCGCCGTCGACCACCTCACCCACTCCCCGCCCCCGGTGCCGTCGTCCTGCTGAGCACCAACGGCACCCACGACCCCGCCCCGCCGGCACCTCGCGAAGCCCGAGTCGGACTCGCTCAGCGCGGGAGGAGAGTGCTCACCCGGCGGGGCAGGAGAATCAGGAGTCTCTCATCTCGAACTGTCACATTCGAATTCCTCTAAGCAGTTGCGCGTCACCATAATTGACGTTGTTGCTCACACTCTCCCGTTTCTTCGGCCGGTTGCGAGTTCACAGGGCACACTCTAGGAACGGTGCCGGCGTGTAGCCGCCGGGCACGGACGAGCAAGGGATTTATGCGTTACGGACCGCGCTGGCCGCTGGGTCCGTCGCAGCCGTCCGGATCGCCACCGGTCCGCAATCCGCGAGCATCCGGTATTCCCGGAGCACATTCCGACCCACGCTGGGCCCCCGTCGCCCATCGCCGAAGGGGAGACAACGGTGATTCTGTCGACGAGTTCGGAGACACCCACTTTCCGGGCGGCCCGCCTGGAAGACCTCGCCGCGATCGACGCGCTCGAACGAGCCGAGTTCGATCGCTTCGCCTACCCGTACTTCGCATTGCGTCAGTTGTTCGACGTCCACGGGCCACAGTGGCTGATCGCGGAGATCGAGGGGCAGCTCTGCGGATACTCCATGGTCGCCACGAGCGATGGGGGTACCGCGTGGATCCTCGGCCTCGCAGTCGACTCGCGATATCACCGCCGCGGTTACGGCGGCATACTGCTGCGAAGCACTGTCGACCGTTGCCGCTCGGCGGCCGTACCGCAGATCCTCCTGACCGTCCGGCCGAGCGATCATCCGGCCGTCGGGCTCTACCGCAAATCCGGTTTCGTCCGCATCGAACACGACCCGGACTACTTCGGCCCTGGCGAGGGCAGGGATGTCCTCATCTGCCGGTTCGACCGCCCGGAACCCCGTCCGCTGACCGATACGGTTACCGACCCGTGGCAGAAGGAACGCCCCGGACTCCGATGATCCGGGACGTTCGCGTCCGCCACCTCACCAGGTCTTGACCGCGAATTCGCGCTGGGACGCGGCCGGAGCCACGAAATCCGTGCGGCTACGGAGGTGACCGAGCCGCGCGAACCATTCCGCCGAGAAGGCGGGGTCGGCCTCCAGCTGGCGCCACAGCGGCCGGAGCACAGCCGGAGTGTGGACGCCCGGCGTCCACAGGTGTGTGACACCGGCGAGTACCGGGGCGACGGCCTGCGTCACATCCGCCCCCAACGGCATCGCATCCACCTGGTCGGTGATGGCCTCGACAACGGTGAGCAGCCAATCGTGCCGGGCCAGATCTTCGCAGAACGCGCCGACAGCGGCGAGTTCGGTCTCGTTCCGCACAGTCACCACGACAGTGCGAACCCGCCCCTCTTCGAGCCGGAATCGCAGGGTTGCCGCGGCACCGATGTGCGCGGCCCAGCGCAACCTGGTCGTGACCGCGCGGAACGGGGCTCGCTGATCGAGCCCGCTCCACATACTCACTCGATTGAGCAGGTGCTGCGTGATCGACGGCATGTCCACGGTGCCCGGCGGCGGGTCGACGAAGCCGAGAAATCCGTCGACGAGCCGCTTCCGGGTCTGCGGAGTAACCCGGCTGACCACCTCGGCGACCCCCACCCTGGAAAGGTAGTGCGACCAGACCTGCCGCTGCGACGATTCCGCCGCCACCACCCCCGTATGGGCCGAGCTCTGCAGGACCCGACCGCCGCAGACGACCGCATGCACCGCTGCGGTACCGATCGCGTGTACCGCGGCGCCCGACACCCGCGGGAGTCCGCAGTCGAATCCCGCGGCGATCGTCGGCGAGGTGCCGACACTGCTGGGCCTGGTACGCCACCGCACCGGGTAGCCGGGCACGATGGTCAGCATTTCTTCCGCGGAGGCTCGGGTCAGGGCAGTGGAATGGGGAACGAGGCGCGTATGAATCTCCCCGGTGACGAGGATCGGATCAACCGCTCCGGCTCGAGCCACCCCCCGCTGTAGGTCGGGCAGAACGCCGTGGAGCGTTTCGAATGGGGGAGCATGCTCGACTCCGTCGACCGCTTCCAAGCCGCCGAATTGCGCGAGCGTGTAATCGGGCTCCGCGAAACCGACCGCGTTCGGTGTGTCCATCAGCAACCGCCGAGGAAGACATAGTCCAGCCGCTCACCGGCATCGCGTGAGACATCCACCAACTCGGCGGTGCCGCGATCCACGATGTCGTCCACGATTTCGCTATCGAGCTGGAGGTGGTCGATGACAACACGAACCGCGTGTTCGATACCCAGATAGTACCGAGGCATGATCGACAACGAGCGGTATGCGGCGAAGGGTTTGGCCCTCGGCTCGAGCTGAACGATCGCGGGCAGGTCCGCCCAGCGATCGGGCCAGACCGTGCGATCTTCCCAGTTGACCGGCTGAGCCACCGGATTCCCCTGATCACGGAGAATTCCCAGCCGGAGCAGCTGCCAGACCGACGCCAGGAAGGGGCAGGACCACTTCACCGTCGTCGTCGCCGTACCGTTCACGCCGGTGCGGCTCTTCCGCCACATCTCGACGTCGAGAAAGATCGAGTGCTCCCGGCGGCTCAGTTCTTCCGGGTGTTGATAGCTGCGTGAACGCATGGCCTGGCCGACGCGGATACCATCCGATCCCCGCTTCCCATTGGCGAGCCAGCCGGATTTCAGCGCGGGCGGCCGGCTTCCGGTCTCGCCTTTGGCCGGCTCTTCTACGATTCGGGCGGCCACCATCTCCGCGAGAGGTACGAACTCCCCGGCACGCGCGGCCGGAGCTTCGTGACAAGCCGACTCCCGGCCGAGGTAATCGATCCCGACTCCGAATTCGGAGGTGATCTCCAGCAGCTTGCCGATGACCTCCGCTGGATTTCCACCGTCGTCGAAGTAGTCATCGAGAAGAAAACAGGTACTGATGCGCGCGTTGCTCCCGAACTCCGCCTCCGCACTCGCCGTGATCGCGTGGAGCATAGGCGCGACCCGCTTCAGCTGCCGACGGATCGCTTCGCCTCCCCGGCGGAGGTCCGACATGTACAGATGCCCCACCTCGATGGATAAGTGGGACAGCGGAACCCGGGCTACACGTAGTTGTGTGCTGGCCTCATCGTATCCGCTGCCATGCTCCACTGTCGCCGATTTCCTTTCCGAAGAAGTGCGGGAGTCCGAACATCAAAACTGTTCCCAGTATTCCGTGTCGATCAGGCGAGCAGTCAGCTCGTCGAATGCCGCCGCGGTTTCCAGATTTGCGATTTTGTTCGCGACATCGGTGTCGAGAATGACCTGCTCCCGCCACTGCAGCACCGGTTCGACCGGTGTCTCGCCGAGGAGGGAAGTGGCGCCGATCAGGTGCCGTGCGGCCAGCGCCTTGAGTGCGGCGTTCTGCTCCGTCAGCCACGCCGCCTGCGCTCCCCGGTAAACGCCGTCCACCGACTTGTTCAGCCGGGGCACCGCTGTCCGCACATAACGCAGGTTCTCGAGGAATTTCTTCTTGTCGTGGCCCCAGAGCGCCGCGCCCGCCAGCAGACCGTGATGCCCGTGCACGAGGCCGCTGGCAGCGAGGATGTGTTGCCGCGTCCACCGATGGAAGACGAGCCACCGCACGGTCGCGGAGGAGAGGTGCGGGCTCGCGGTCGCGCGCAGCGCGAGCTCCATGGCGAGCGAGCGCCCCGCGCTGAGATCGACGACGGCGACGTCGAATTCCTGCTCGAGTGCCGCCAGCAGGGTGATACAGCGATCCACGACCGCATCGGTCTCGTCATCGATGCCGTTGAACTCCGCGCCGCCCTCGTCGCCGGGAAAGAGAACGAGCTGTCCGGTGCGCGACCGGATATTGCGGAGTGCGGGACGGTCCGTCGCGGCACGGATATCGACCCGCGCCACCGGCTCACTCCCGTGCGTCAGATAGGAGTGCAGCCCCTTCTCCGGCACCCCCTGCTCGACCCCGCCGATTTCGAACAGGGCACCCGCCGTCGGCGATCCGAAATCGAAGTCCAGGTATGCGACACTCCGCCCTCCGGCGCACAGCCGGTAGGCGATGTTGCAGCTCGTCACCGAGCGCCCGGTGCCTCCCTTGTCCGAGGTCGAGAAGACGATCACGAGTACACGCTCCTCGTGGCGTCCCGCCGCGCGAACGCGAGCTGGTTCAGGTCCCGCAGCGCGTCCGAGGCCAGCACGAACGCGGTGCCGGCCTGCCGCCGCGCCACGAGCTGCCGCGCCTGCTCCAGATTGTTCTCCACGCGATCGAGGGTCACGCGCTTCTCCGACACGTCATCGATGCCGACGTTCAGCAACTCCTGATTGAGCAGGTGTTCCGCTTCGTTCAGCAACTCCACGGCCCGGTTGATCATGGCGGGGGAGGTGAGGGGAGCCTCCCGGAAGTTCCGGTCCGCTGCCACCAGGCATTCGACAACTCGCTCGGTCATGTACCACGAGGGGTGCGTCGGCTCGGCCGACCCGGGGTCGAAAATCGCTGTCGGGTTGTCCCACAGCCCCTTTCCGAACGCGCTGCGCAGAACCCGTGAGTCCAGGTGATCCATCACCGACTTGGCGAGCTCCATCAGCCTGTCCCGCGACCCGATATTGCCGGAGAGGTGCGCGGCCTGCAGGACCCGCTTGAGCAGCACGGCGGCGAAATCCGAGACCATCCAGCGCAATTCCGGACCTTCGCCGACCTTCTCGCTACCGCGCAGTGCGAGCCCAACGCCCGTGGTGTGCAGCGCGACGGCGGGGTCCTCGCGCGTCGCGCGGCGCAGTATCCGGCCCCGTCGGGCGAGTTCGTCGAAGACTCCGATCGACCGAGTCAGATCGTCGTCCGTCGCAGCGCGACGAATAAGGTCCTGGATCAGCACCGCGGAGACGATGAGGCTGAAGTAGTCGGATTCCTCACCGTCCGACGTGCGCCACGGAATATCCTCCAGCGGCCAGCTCGGGTCGCCGAAGCGGGCGATCGTCGACCAGTAGCCCTGGGTCAGGTCCCAGCGCAGCCGCAGCGCCTCGGTCAACCGCCGCTGATCCTCGTTGAGCAGATTCAGCTCACGGGTGCGCGGCGAGATGAGGTCGTTACTGCCGTCGAGCGCGATGATGGTGAAGTACAGGAACGGTCGCGCTTCGGCATATCCCTGCTGCTTGGCGATGGGGATATCGGCGGCGTCGATGATTTCGGACGAGTTCTCGACGATGCCCCAGCTCCACCCGCATTCGAAGAGCTTGCCCTCGTCGTCGAGTTCGGTGTCCGGACTCTGCCCGAGGCTGATGTCACTGCGCAGGCGGTTGCGGACCCGCTCGAGATCCTGGGCGATCTTGTCCACCACGACGCGCTCGGGCAGTTTCGCCGGATTGAGCATACGCAACATGTTCTGCCCCGCCGGGGACTTCGGGGTCGCGGTGTGCACGACGAAACTGCGCACGAGGCCGGCCATCGCCGCCGTCAACCGGGCACTCAGCGCCGAACGCAGCAGCTCGATCCGTGCCACCAATTCATCTCTCGCCCCCGACCTGACCCAGATCTCGAAGACCCGGAGAAAGCCGAGCCCGGCGATGCACAGGGTGGTGGACATCGAGTAGGAGTCGACCACCTCGATAGCCCGCTGCGCGCTGACCGGTGGCAGATCTTCCTGGCCGCGGAGATAGTCACCCGCCGAGAAGTCCGGGGTGCCGTCCGGTTTCGTATTGCGTTCGATGTACTCCTCGAGCAACCGCACCACGACGGAGCCGATGCGAGTCTGCCCGCCCAGCGGCTCGAGCACCGCGCGGACGTCGTCGGCCATGTCGTCCGGACGATCGAGCGCGAGGCTCTCGATCTCGGTCGCGGGATACAGCAGACACAGCAACTGCTCGGAATCGCTGATGGAGTTGCCCCCGGAGAGCGGTTCGCCCTCGGCATCCCGCCCGGCCCAGCTCCAATTCTTTCCGTCCCAGCAGCAGGAGAGCAGTGCAGCCCAGATTTCCAGAATTTGCTGCCGCGGTCTTATTCGCACCTGCCCGCAGTCCTTCCCCCGAGTGTGCGAGCCGCATCCAGGCCACCGCGAACCGACTCGCGTGAGCGTCGTTCCGAGAAAAGTACCACTATACCGCAATCCATTGCGCCTCTACGCCTTTCGATCCAAGAGGCGCGCGCGCCAGCGTAAGCGATCGGGCGAGCGCCGTCCAGATGGATACCAATCGGTCCGAAATGGCGCCCGCACACCCCAGGTACAAGCGCTCGGCAAACATCCCGTTCACTCCGGCTCGCAGGTCGAAGTTTCGCATCGACAATGCCCCTGACAGGACGAATATCATCCCCAGTGAGAGCCGAAGACGAAGAATCCACAATGGTCACGGCGGCCAGGCTACTCTTTGGCACAGAGCCTCGCGGGCAGACACTCCAGCCCCGATTCACGCGGCCGGCCCGTTCGCGGTACCCCGCTCCCCTCGCTGTCGAGCCGTTCGCAAAGTCGTTGCATCGCAGCATATTCGTCACCGAGCCACACTTCGATCGGCGCGTCACGCAACGATCCGGGCGTGGCTTCGCATCAAAGCTCTCAATACGAAATTCGATTATCGTAGCTGTCGCATCCTGGTGCACCGAGCGCGCTGAACGGCATAGTTGGGTACTTTCCTGGGCACAGTGCCCGTATTCGGGCACACTGTCGGAACGAAGGTCGGTAAAAGAACCGGGCAACGGGCCCGCAGGGGGATCTGTGCGGATCAAGCCACGGCAGCAGTTGCTGGAGCTGTGGCGAGCGGTTGTGACCTATCGCTCGGCCGACGCCTGGCTCGGCGGAGGTCGCGAAGATTCGAATTCGATCAGCGATGCCGAGCAGCTGCTGTGCCTGCTGTACCCGGCGACCGAGATCGATGCATTCGCCCTCGATCAGCCGGACAGGGTCGCGCCCGACGTGCATCGGGCACTGGAGCCGTGGGGCGATTCGACCGAGGCCGGTGGCCTGCTCGTCGGGCTGCTCGAGGAGTATTTCCAGCGCTACACCGATCCGGACGGGGAGCCGGTCTTCAGCGCGGGCTCCTACTTTCGCGCAGCCGACGGCCACCCCACCGACGCGCAACTCGCGCTCGACGTCGTCGACTCCTATTCCATGTCGCTGAGCCTGTGCATCGCGGCGCTCCGCTTCCTCCGCGGACTGGAGGGTGCGCTGGCGGGGGAGCTACGTCAGTCCGACCGGGACGTCTACGAGCGAATAGGGCCGCTCCGCGCGAAGACGAGCGCAAGGCTCACCGCGGCGATGACCGGGTTGGTCCGCAGCTTCGTCATCAACACTCCCGCGTCGGCCGACGATGCGCACGGCGAGATACTCCGGATGGTGAGCCAGAACCGCTCTCCCTCGGAGACGCTCCCGCGGCTCACTCGCGAACTCGAGCGGTTGCGGGTGCGCGCCTCGAACGAGGTCGAGTTCGGGCAGCTCTCCGGGGTCGACGTCGCCGACGACCGGCGGCTGTTCGAGTGCGGCTGGGGCTGGGGCATCGTCCGGACCGCGGCCGAGGTCGACATCGTGCCCACCCGGCTCGGCAGCGCACCGGGGCACGCCGCACCCCGCCCGTACCTCTACTTCACGGCGGTCGCGCTCGACGGAATCAGCGATCTCTCCTCGCAACGCATCCGGGAACTCGAGCTGCTGAACGACGAGCAGCGAGCCCTGGGCGACGCCCTGCAGCTGCGATTCGAGCTGGCGCGGACCTACTGGAGCACGGTCGCCCGGTTCGGCGGCGGGCGCTGGCCGCTGGAGGACATTCCGTGGCGTACCTCGGACGGTCAGGAGTCCGACTACTACAGCCTGGTGGTGACGGCCATCCTGATCCAGGATCTCGTCTACCGGGACAGCACCGACGACCTGGCGCGCACCGTTGCGGTCTTCGACCAGCTGGCCCGGCGCGGCCGGATCACCAGCCGGGCCACGACCGCCGACCCCGCCCTCGCGCTGCATCACCCCGGCGTCCTGATGGAGCTCGCGGGCAGCGATATCGACGGTGGTTCGCTGCTGCACTGGTACGTCTCCGATTACGCGACCATGCTGCTGAAACGCTGCCTGCAGGCGAGCAGATTGCGTACCGACGTACGGACCCGCGATCAGCTGATGAGCCTCGCGGAGGCGGCGATGGAGCACCTCACCGCCCGGATGAAGCGCGGCGGCGCGGCCGCCGGGCTGTGGGACGAGCCGGACCCCGCGGTCGCGGGTGGCGACTCGGGCGTCTCCTGGTTCATCACCGAACGGATGATGGAATGCCTGGTTGTCGCGCACAACACCTTCGAGACGGATCCGCTCGCGCCCGGCACCATGGTCAATCGCGCGGTCGATCTGATCAGCGAGGCCGAGCATCTGCTCAATCGCGAGGAGCTGCGCATCGAGGGCTATCAGCTCTCGCACAGCGAGCGCGAGGTCGGCCGGATCCGGCAGAAACTCGACCGGGCACGCGACATCCTGACCGAGCAACCCGCCACCGCGCACAGCCTGGCAGCGGAGGCCCTCGTCGCGCTGGACGACCTGGCCTACGCGCGCAGGCAAGCGACTCGGTGAGGCCGTGATGCTGGTCTTCGCGACGTCCGACAAGGGCGGCACCGGGCGCTCGGTCACCAGTTGCAATATCGCCCATCGGCTCACCCTCGCGGGGCGGAATGTCGCCTATGTCGACTTCGACTTCGGCTCCCCCACCGCGGGTGCGCTGTTCGAGATCGACGGCTACGAGCGCGGCGTCAAGGCCGGTGGCGGAGTGCACTCCTACCTTCTCGGCAGGACCGGAGAAGCGGTTCGGCTCGATGTCGGCTCAGTGACGGAGCGCGCGGAATTCAAGCGGGTGGCCCAGCGCGCGGGCAGGCTGGCACTGTTCCCCGGTGACGAGGGCGGCGCCGACCTGCTCACCACGAACGACGAGGTCGTCCAGCGCTGCGCCGAGCTGCTGGCGCACCTCGCGAGCGAATTCCATGTGGTGATCGTCGACCTCAGCGCGGGCCGCACCGGCGCGCTCGACATCGCGCTCCGGGCGACAGCGCTGAGCCCGCTGCGTGGGACGACAGCGCGCTGGCTGGTCTTCCACCGGTGGACGAGACAGCACATCCTGGCGGCCGCAGGCCTCGTCTACGAACCGCACGGGCTCCTGGATCTCGGGGTCCAGTCCGGTCACGACAGGAGTCGGCTGCTCGGTGCCACCCGATTCGTCCGCACCGCCGTGCCGGTCTCGCCCGGCCAGGTCGGAGCCGAGCGCGGTGCTCAGGCGGCGTGGCTGCAAGCCCAGGACGAAGTGCTCCGCAGGCTCGCCGCCACCAACAACGTCGGAAAGACCAAGGTGCTCGGTACCACCCCGATCGAACCGATCCTGCTCTGGCGGGAGCAGGTGATCCTCGACAACGACATCAACGCCCACATCGCGAATCCCGAAACCGTGACCGCCTATCAGGAACTCGCCCGGCGTCTCGTGGACGACGCCGCCTGGGAGATGTAGCCGATGCCCCTTCACCCCTCCTACGACGAGGCCACCGAGCACGCACCGGTCGCCCACGTTCCGCTGTCGCACCTGTCGATCGAGGTCGGACACTTCCGGCTGAAAGAGATCACCGACGACCCGGCCCTCGTGCGCACGGAGTTCCGCCGGATCGTGCCGCTGATCTCGGCCTTCGTGGAATCCACCCGCCTCCGCTACGGCGACGGGGCCCGCATAAGCACCTGCTACCTGCTCGACGACTACTTCCAGCCGGACTCCGATCCGTCGGAGATCATTCCCGAACTGCTCACCGCGGCGAGCGAGGCGGGGTTGGTGATCGACTACCTGGGGCGGGAGTCGGGATGCTGGCGAGCCGCGCCGTTCGCCAACGGCGCGCCCCGTGGTGAACCTCTCCCGGTCGCCGAAATGGCAGCGGCGCGAATTGTTTCGGAGCCCGCACCGCCCGACAACGGCAGCAGGCCGCCCACCGCCCAGTCGGGATGGCTGTGCAATGGGCGACGGTCCTCCGAGTACGAGCCGAGCCAGGCGATGCGGACCCGCTCCTACCGGCCGCCGGAGGAGTTCGGCCGACGGTCGCACTCGATCTTCCTCGACGTCGAGCTCTGGACCACCCGGAGCGCGCAGGGGCAGCCCGGCAAACAGTGGTCCTGTCAGTTCCTGGCAGCGGTGTGGCACCTGTTCCGGCTCGGCATGCTGCGGCACCACGGAGCGGTGGTGGCCGAGCCGCATCTCTGGCAGGGCAGGCCATGGCCGGAGGAGTGGCAAGACCTGCCGCCCGTCATGCAGCTGAACCCGACGGCAGCGCCGTTCGCCGCCTTCAAGACCCTGTCGATGCTGCCGAAACATCATCTTCCGATCGAGCACGCCGTCCGGGTGATCCTGGACCACCTGGATCTGGACGACGACGTCACCCACGACATCGTCTCCCGCGGCGCCGGCGACGACATTCCGATCGTGGTGTCCCGCAACATCAACGAGCGAGTGTCACACCTACTGCTCGACGGTTCGTGACATGCCGTCGGACACTCCATTGATCGTGCTGGGCGAGACCCGGACCTGCCTGCTGCCGTCGGCGGTCGCGCTCGATCGGCCGGCGGCCGGGGAGTTCCTCGGCCTGATTCCGGGACGTTCCGTGTGGTGGCGGGAGCGGCCGGGCACGCTGGCGATCTCGCCGTCGCTGGCCGTCGGGGTCGATTGCCTGCTCGCACTGCGTCCCGGGCCCGCCCGTGTCGTCGGGACAGTCGCGACGAATCTCCGGCTGGCGGGCGGCCGGGTACTGCAGTCGTCGGCCGGCACAGCGGTGGTGCGAGCGGCGGAACAGCGGCGGCGGCCGTGGCCGCACTATCTGCACCGGAAGGGGACGGTCGAGGTCATCGATTCCATTCCGGCGCGCGCCGTGGCGAGCCCGATGCTCGAGGACGGGTTCCTCGGCGGCACCCGCCACGGCGACATCCTCGATCTCGGCTCGATCAGCGAGCGACTACTGGCCGGCGCCCGCAGTCACCCCATGCTGGATCAGCGGCCCCCGGTACGGGTGGGTGCCACCCGCCTGCGGTGGACGGCTCGTATCGGCGGTGATACCGGGCCGTCGATCTCCATGTCGCTCGATGACGACACCACCCGCTCGGTGCGGCTCGTCATCCGCGACGAGGCCGGGATCGAGGACGCGCAACGATTCTGCGAGGACCTCGCGGCGCACGACTGGCTGCTGACCGTGCTCACCGCGCTGCTCGCGGAGGCGGACCGCTTCGGCGTCGCGAGCAGGGACCAGCTCGAGATCCTGAGCCCGGCCCTCGTGCACCTCACGGGGCTGTGGATGCCGGGGGCACACACCCCCGCCTCCATGCGCACCCTGTGGAAGGAGCTGCAGACCGACCCGGGATTCACTCGACAGTGGAACATCCTGGCAGCGCGGATCCGCGACGGCATCGCGGTGTCGACGCTGGAATTCCTCCGACAGCGGGCGCTGGGGTTCGACCGGTAGGCAGGCTACAGCCGGAACCAGCGCCGGACGAGCAGGGCGAAGTAGACCGCCATGGTGAGGGCTCCAGCCCAGGATTCGACCCCGAAGACCACGTGCGCAGCACCGTCGACCTGCCCGAGATTGCCAGGGCCGAGCGGGCCGAGGAAGGTGGTCAGCGCCATGTAGGTGAGGTTCCAGTTCGACTCGCCACCCCCGATCGCCAGCACCAGGGCGGTGAAGAACGCCAGCTGCGCCACAACCCAGCCGAGCAGCCACGAGGGCCGATAGCCGTAGCCGCACAGAATGTCGGCGAGCCGGCCCAGCCGGCGGCGCCAGGGATCTGGCTGGGCGGCCGTGCGGGCTCTGGCGAGCAGCAGCCCGCACCTGTCCTCGCCCTCGGTGTCCTCGGTCATCCGGTGCAGCGCCTTCGCCCGCTGATAGGCCCGGACCGCGTGCCGATGCAGGCCGGCCGCCGAGCAGGCCCCGGCTACCGCCTCGAATTCCTCCGCGAGCTGGATGCTCTGCCTGCCGCTCAGCCGCAGCGGGCTGCGGTACTCCAATTCTGCGGCCAGGAAGGCAGCGATAACGGCACTCGGCACCGGGCCGGGCACATCATCGGGTTCGGGATCGATCGCGGCTTTGTACAACTGGTGGAAGAACAGGGCATGCGAGCGATTTCGGGCAACCGACGGCGTGTAGTGAACGAGAAGTTCCTCGACCTTCTCATCGAATTCGTGAAGTATCGGTCGGTTCGCATCCTCGTCCGGGCGATAGCGGAGCGCACGATTGAGGATGCGATCCTGCATCGAGGCGTCCGACGATTCCAAGCCCCCCATAGAGCGTCCTACTTCATCGGTCGATCAAATACTCGTAGACGAACCTGGGTTCGTTCGGTCCGAAATACTCTTCCTCATAGCCCGACGGCCGGAAGCCCGCACGCGCGAACCGCCTGATGGCCTCTTCGTTGTCGGGCCGCACCGTCAGCCACACCCGCTTGCTCCCGGCCTTCTCCTGATCTGTCAGCGCGTCACGCAACAGCGCGCTGCCGTAACCGTGGCCTCGGTAGTCCGAATGGACGGCGAAGGTGAAAAGCATTGCCTCGCCATCATTCTCGAGCATCAGAGCGTATCCGATCACCAGTCCCTCCGCCTCCACGACGAGCCAGGTACTGCTGTGCACGTCGAATAGCTGGCGCAGCACAAGGTAGGGGTAGGGGTCGGGAAAAGCGTCCGCTTCGATGGCAACGATCCGGGCGAGGTCGGCCGAGCAGGCCGGTCGGCACTTCAGCTCGAGTTCGGTAGGTGTACTCATGCTGCCCTCCGATTGGTCGCGACACCGCCGAGACGGCCTACGTCAGTCTAGATGGGCACCGCAGTCACGGGACTGAACATCGCTCGACCGAAAATCCGAACGGATTTGAAGCCCGCTGTATGTCGCAGCTTCGGTCACAGCAACTCCGTCACGGCAACAGTCAGCCGAGCAGCGGGTCGAGGCGCGCGCGGACCGTCGCGGACGGGGCGCCGGACTGTTCCGCGGCTCGGCACAATTCGGCGGCGAAACGATCGCGTGGTTCGCCGGAGCGCTCGGCGCACAGGCCGAGGAGGTACTCGCCCTGGTCCGATGTGAGGCCGTAGACCAGCATGATGACGGCGGCGGCGCGGTCATCGGCGGGTGGGCCGGAGGTGCTCGGGAGCACCGAGTCGGAGGCGGCGGATTCGGGGGCGGGCAGGAGCAGCACATCGCCGGAGATGCCCGCCTGCGAATCGGATAAACGCCGCTCAGCGGGGTAGCAGGAACCCGGTGGCGAAACGCACAGCGGCTCCACCCGGACCAACCCGGATGGAGCCGCCTGTCCCCCGGACCTACCGCCGGGCCTGTACGCCCTACTTCGCCGCCGGCGGAACCGGCGCGGGCGCGTTGATCGTGGAGAAGTACTGGATGGCCGCACCGATGATCACCGGCGCGGTGACCACGATCTGCCCGACCAGCGTGCCGAGCGCCCCGATGGCGAGGATCCCGCCGATGCAGCCGATGGCCGCCGCCGGGACGAACGGGCCGAACAGCCCGACGATGGTCGCGGAGGCGACGGTCGCCCCGGCGATGCCGCCGAGCACGCAACCGGCCGCGCCGCCGACGAGCCCGCCGACCAGGGTGCCGATGGTGGCGCCGGCGCTGATCGTGCTGGTCAGCCGCGACCAGGCGGCGACCTCACGGTCGTACTCGTTCTTGAACGGCGCCTTGTCCTCGTACGGCAGCGCGACCGGCTTGTAGACGGCCTGCGCCACGTCGAGCTGCGGGGTCAGGGTCGCGGTGCGGTCCGCGATCTGCGCGACGATGGGGAACTCGAAGTCGTCGACGCGGAAGCTCAGGGGCGTCCCGGCGATGAGGTCGCCGTTCGGGGCCTTGATCTTCAGCGCGGCGTCCTCGATCACGAGGGAGCCCTCGTCGACGCTGATGATGCTCTGGGTGTCGGTGGCGTGCGCGGTGAAATCGACGGTGCCGTCACCGGCCGGGGCCGCGCCGGCGGTGCCGGACGCGATTCCGCAGGCGGCGACCAGGCCCGCGGCCACCGCGACGATCTTCCTCATCCTGATGTTTCCTCTCGGTTTTCGGTGCACCCGGCGGCCCGGTCGGGCCGCGGGAAGTTCAGAGGTCGAGGACGAGCAGCTCCTGCCGGGCGCGGGAGACGCAGAGCATCATGGTTTTCCCGGCGGCCCGTTCGTCCTCGGTGAGCAGTGAGTCGCGGTGGTCGACGGCGCCGGCGAGCACGGTCGTCTCGCAGCTGCCGCAGGTGCCTTCGCGGCAGGAGGTGATGACCGGGACGCCCGCGCCCTCCAGCACGTCGGCGATGGATCGTCCCGGTGGCACGACGAAGGTCCGGCCGGTGCTCGCCAGCCGCACCTCGAACTCGGTGTCGGCCCCCGCCACGACCGGCTTGGGCGCGAATCGTTCGACGTGTACGGGCATTCCGCGCTCGGTGCCCGCCGCGACGGTGGCGGCGAGCAGCGGTTCGGGGCCGCAGCAGTAGACGGTGGCGCGGGGGTGGCGGTCAAGCAGCTCGGTGATGGGGAGCAGGCCGTGCTCGTCCTGCGGCAGCAATCTCGTGGCGTCCGGGTGGCGCTCCGCCAGCAATCCGGCGAAGGCCATGTGGGCACGGCTGCGGCCGCCGTAGTAGAGCGACCACGGTGCCGCGGCGGTGGTGGTCATGGCCAGGATCGGGGTGATGCCGATCCCGCCCGCCACGAACAGGTACTCCTCGGCCTCGACCAGCTCGAAGTTGTTACGGGGCTCGGAGACCTGGAGCAGCGAGCCCTCCAGCGCGGTGCGGTGCAGGTGGTCCGAGCCGCCCCGGCCGCCGGGTTCGTGCAGGACGGCGATGCGCCAGCTCGCGGAGTCGCCGGGGTCGCCGCAGAGCGAGTACTGCCTGACCCCGGTCGGGCCCACGGCGACGTCGATGTGGGCACCCGGACGCCAGCGCGGCAGCGGGGCGCCGGAGGCGTCGGCCAGGTCGAGCGCGAAGACGCCTTCCGCCTCGTCCCTGCGGGCGCGCACCCGTGCCGTGATGTCGGTCATCTGGTCTCCTCACCGGACGGTGTGACGCGGTAACCGTCACCGGAAACCGACCGCCGCGCAGGGCGCGAACGGGTGGATGATTCGGTCGATCGACAACGCCTATCGCCCCGACACGCCCGGAACCAGCCGACCCAGACTGGCGCCATGCACAACGTCGCGGATCTGGTGGAGCGGACCACGCAGTTCATCAACGAGCAGGTTGTCCCGGTGGAGCGCGAGGTCGTCGTCGACGGCCGGGTGATGGACGACGCGCTGCGGCTGGAGCTGCAGAAACTGGCCAGGGAGGCGGGGGTCTTCGGGCCGCTCTCCGATCCGCGCTACGGCGGGCTCGGACTGAACACCGCGGAGCAGGCGCAGGTGCTGGAGGCGGCGGGCGCCAGCCTGCTCGGCCCGCTCTCGCTGAACGCCTGGGCGCCCGACGACGGCAACATCCACCTGCTCGCGCACGTCGCGAACGAGGAGCAGCAGCGCCGCTACCTGGCTCCGCTGGCCGCGGGCGAGGTCCGCTCGGCCATCGCCATGACCGAGCCCGCGCCGGGGGCGGGCTCCGATCCCGGCATGCTGCGGACCTACGCCAGGGAGACCGACGGCGGCTGGGTGATCGACGGCGCCAAGCACTTCTGCACCGGCGCGCAGGGGGCGGCCTTCGTCATCTGCGTGGCGAACACCGATGACGGCGCCACCATGTTCCTGGTCGACGCGGACAATCCGGGCTTCCGGGTCGGGCGGCGGATGCCGACCATGGACTACACCAGCGCGCCGGGCGGGCACTGCGAGGTGTTCTTCGAGGAGTGCGAGGTGCCCGACTCGGCGGTGCTCGGCGCGGTCGGCCACGGGCTGCCGCTGGCCCAGGTCCGGCTGGCACCCTCGCGGCTGGTGTTCGCGATGAACTGGCTCGGGCTCGCGGTGCGCGGGCACCACCTGGCGCTGCGGCACATCAACGCGCGCACCTCGTTCGGGTCGCCGATCGCCGAGCACGGCATGGCGCAGGCACTGGTCGCGGACAGCGAGATGGACATCGTCGCGGCGCGCGGCGTCATCCGCACCGCCGCCGAGACCATCGACGCGCACGGCCCGACCGCCTCGCAGTCGCGGCACGAGGCGTCGATCGCGAAGACCTTCGTCTCCGAGGCGGTCTGGCGGGTGCTGGACCGCGCGGTGCAGCTGCACGGCGGGCTCGGCGTCTGCGAGGACCACCTGGTCGCCCGGTTCCTGATCGAGGCGCGGGCGTTCCGGATCTACGAGGGCCCGTCCGAGGTGCTGCGCACCTCCATCGCCCGCCGCGCGCTGCGCGCACACCGCTGAAAGGGGAACCACCATGACCACGCGTGAACTCACCGGCTTCGCGGCGGGCTACCCGGAGCTCGATCCGGAGCACGTCGACTACGAATACCTGCGCTCGACCTCGCACACCCTGATCCCGTTCGGCACCCACGTCGGCACCGAGATCACCGAGATCGGCCCGGAGCGGGCGGTGGTGGAGATCCCCGCCGACGGCCCGACCACCAACCACATGGGCACCGTGCACGCGGGCGCGCTCTTCACCGCGGCGGACATCGCGGGAGCCGCCGCCTTCGTCGGGGCGGCGGCGAGCAAGCTGTACCGGGTGCGGCGGCTGGTGCTGCGGGGCGCGACCGTGCGCTACCAGCGCCCGGCGGCGGGCCGGATCCGGGCGATCGCCACGGTCGAGCCGGCGGCGGTGGCGGGCGTGCTCGCCTCCACGGTGCGCGAGCGGTTCGAGATCGTGATCCCGGCGGCGCTGCTGGACGACGCCGACGTGCTGGTCGCCGAGTTCGGTTTCGACTACGTCTGCGACACCAACCCCGGGGAGAACGAGCGATGAGTGCCCCGAGCAAGCTGCCGAAGTTCACCGAGCTGGAGTCCGCCGCGGTCGCGACCGCGGACGGCGTCACCTTCACCGTGCGCTTCCTGGCCGCCGCGCAGCCGGACGCCCCGGTCGTGCTGATCCTGCCCGCCATGGCCATGAAGGCCAAGCACTACCTGGCGCTCGCGGCGAGCCTGCACGCCGAGGGGCTCTCCGTCGCCACCACCGACCTGCGCGCGCACGGCGAGGCCACTCCCGCGCTCGGCGAGCACCGCGACTTCGGCTACCGGGAGATGATCGAGACCGATCTGCCCGCCATCGTCGCCGCTGTCCACGACCGCTTCCCGGCGGCGCCGCTGTACCTCTTCGGGCACAGCCTCGGCGGGCAGCTCGCGCTGCTCTTCGCGAGCGCGGAGCCGGAGCGGGTGGCGGGGGTCGGCATCATCGGCACCGGGACGGTCTTCTGGTACGCCTTCGGGGTGCGGCGCTGGTGGGAGGCGCTGAGCCAGATCCAGTACATCGGCTGGGTCTCCCGCCGGACCGGGCAGTGGCCGGGCGGGGTGCTGATCCCGGCGCCGATGCCGGGCGGGGTCATGCGGGACTGGTCGATGCACTCGCTCACCAGCTTCTACCGGCCGAAAGGTTCGCGGCGGCGGTACAACTCGCTGCTGCGCCGGCTGGCCAAGCCGGTGCTGGTGATCTCGCTGGACTCCGATGTACTCGGCCCGAAGTCCAATGTCGACTTCCTGGTCGGCCGGATGCCGAGCGCACGGGTCACCCGCTGGCACGTGGACGCGAGCTCCGGCGTCGCCCATCGCGACCACTTCACCTGGGTCAAGGACTCCCCGGTGCTGGCCGCCCGGATCGCCGCATGGGCGCGGGGCGCGTGATGGCACGGTTGCGGATCGAGAAGGTGTCGAAGACGTTCGGCGCGTCGGTGGCGGTGCGCGAGGTCGAGCTCGACATCGCGGACGGCGAGTTCATGGTGCTGCTCGGGCCGAGCGGCTGCGGGAAGTCGACGCTGCTGCGCATGGTGGCCGGGCTGGAGGAGCCGAGCTCGGGGCGGATCCTGCTGGACGACAGCGACATCACGCACCTGGCGCCGCAGCGCCGGGACCTGGCCATGGTGTTCCAGAGCTACGCGCTCTACCCGCACCTCACGGTGGCGAAGAACATCGGCTTCCCGCTGCGCGCCCGGCGCACCCCGCGCGCGGCGATCGCGCAGCGGGTGGCGGAGGTGGCGGCGGTGCTCGGGCTCGGTGAGCTGCTGGAGCGCAAGCCGGCCAACCTCTCCGGCGGGCAGCGGCAGCGGGTGGCGCTGGCGCGGGCGATGGTCCGCGATCCCGGGGCGTTCCTGATGGACGAGCCGCTGTCGAACCTGGACGCCAAGTTGCGCTCCGCGACCAGGGCCGAGTTGATCACGCTGCACCGCACGCTGCGCACCACGTTCCTCTACGTCACGCACGACCAGGTCGAGGCGATGACCATGGCCGACCGGATCGCGCTGCTGAACGACGGGCGGGTGGAGCAGGTCGGCACCCCGGCCGAGCTGTACGACCGGCCGAACTCGACCTTCGTCGCCGGGTTCCTCGGCGCGCCGCCGATGAACCTCTTCCCCGCGACGGTCACGCCGCGCGACGGCAGGCTGCACCTGAGCGCGACCGGCGTCGACATCGTGCTGCCGTACCCCGCGGGCGCGGAGACCGAGCCGCTCGCGGTGACCGCGGGCATCCGCCCGGAACGGCTGCGGCCCGACCCCGCGGGCGCGATCACCGGCCGGGTGGAGATGGTGGAGAACCTCGGCAGCGAAGAGCTGCTGCACCTCGGCACCGGCGAACACACCCTCGGCGTGCGGGTTCCGCGCCCCGCCGGGGTGGCCACCGGCGACCTGCTCGGCGTGCACGCCGACCCGGCCGACGTCCACCTCTTCGACGCCGCCACCGGGCTGCGGCTGCGCTGGCGCGACCCGGACTCCGGCGCCCCGATCGACCGCGACGCCCGCGTCGCTGTCGCCTGATTCGTCAGGCTCGCACTTCTTCCGATGATGAGGAGAACACAGTGAAACGCACCGTGCCCGTACTGGGCCTGGTGTTCGCGGCGGTCCTCGCGCTCAGCGCGTGCGGCGGCCTCGGCCCGACCGCGTCCGACGGGGACGCGCAGACCTCCCTCGTCCCGGAGCTCGCTCCGGACCAGAAGGTCTCGATCGTCTTCGAGTCCTACAACTACGGCCTCGCGGGCGCGTGGACCGACACCTTCGACAAGCTGCTCGGCGAGTTCCGCGCGACGCACCCGAATATTGAAGTCACGGCGCAGAAGCCGCAGGGCAACAGCCCCAACCCGGCCACCGACACAATCTCCAGCATCCAGAACCAGATGGTGGCGGGCACCCCGCCGGACGTCGCCCAGCTCGGCTTCAGCGACCTGGACTTCACCATCAATCAGCTGGGCGCGAAGCCGCTCGACTCGCTGGTCGGCAAGGACGCGGTGGCGGCCAACTTCGACGGCAGCAAGCACCCGTACGCGCCGCGGGCGCGCACCCTCGCGGACTGGAACGGCCACACGTACGGGGTGCCGTTCGTCTTCTCCACCCCGGTGCTCTACTTCAACGCCTCGCTCTTCACCGAGGCCGGGCTGGACCCGGCGAAGCCGCCGACCACCTGGGACGAGGTCAGCACCGCCGCGGCGGCGATCGCCAAGACCGGCAAGGGCGGCGTCTACATCGACTGCCTGACCAAGACCGCCAAGGACTGGTGCTTCCAGTCGCTGGTGCGCTCCAACGGCGGCCGGGTGATCTCCGAGGATCGGCGCAACCTCACCTTCGCCGACACCCCGGCGGTCGAGGTGGCGGCGCTGGGTCAGCGGCTGGTGGAGTCGGGCAGCATGCCCCGGCTCCAGCAGAAGCAGGGGTACGAGGCGTTCGGTCGCGGCGAGATCGGCATGATCCTGGAGACCAGCGCGGTGCAGGGCACCTTCGTCTCCGGCGCCAAGGACAAGTGGGACCTGCGCGCGGCGCCCATGCCCGCCTTCGCCGGCAAGCCGGTGGTGCCGACCAATTCCGGTGCGTCGCTGCACATCCTGTCGAACGACCCGGCCAAGCAGCGCGCCTCGTGGGAGCTGATCAGGTTCCTGACCAGCGAGGGCGCGTACACCACCATCTCGCAGGGCATCGGCTACCTGCCGCTGCGCACCGGGCTGATGAACGATCCGGCGGGGCTGCAGGGCTGGGCCGCGAAGAACCCGCTGCTGGCGCCGAACGTGGCGCAGCTGGCGAGCATGGAGCCCTGGATCTCCATGCCGGGCAACAACTACCTGCAGATCCGCGACGGCATGATGGACGCGGTCGAGGCCGCCGTCTTCCAGAACAAGGACCCCAAGGCCACGCTCGGCACGGCGCGTGACCAGGGCGCCCAGCTGATGCCGCAGCAGTGACCGGCCATCCGTAACCGACCAACGATTCGAGCCGCGCGTCCCCTCCCGGGGCGCGCGGTTCCGCAAGGGGGCTCCATGTCCGAGGTGACCATCGTCCAGCTCACCGACACCCATATCCGCGCCACCGGCGAACGCGTGCACGGCACCGTCGACACCTTCGCCAACCTCACGCACGTGCTGCACCAGCTGCGCGCCTCGCACCGCGACATCGATGCCATCGTCTTCTCCGGCGACCTCGCCGACGACGGCTCGCCTGAGGCGTACCGGCGGCTGCGCGACGCGGTCGAGCCGGTCGCCGGCGAGCTCGGCGCGCGCGTGCTCTACACGCCGGGCAACCACGACGAGCGCGCGGCCTTCGGGGCCGAGCTGCTCGGCGGCGCTGACGCCGAGACCGACCAGGTGGCGGAGATCGCCGGGCTGCGGATCGTGCTGCTGGACAGCAGCGTTCCCGGGCTGCACCACGGCGAGCTGAGCGACGAGCAGCTGGAGCGGCTGCGCGAGCTGCTGCGCGAACCGGCCCCGCACGGCACCCTGCTCGTGCTGCACCACCCGCCCATCCCCTCGGCGCTGCCGGTCTCGCAGCTGCTGCGGCTGCGGCAGCCGGAGCGGCTGGCCGAGGTGCTGCGCGGCAGCGATGTCCGGTTGATCGTCTGCGGGCACAGCCACCTCACCGCGGCGTCGGCGCTGGCCGGGATCCCGGTGTGGGTCGGCCCGGCGACCTCGTTCCGGCAGGATTCCTTCGCCCCGGTCGGCAGGCAGCGCGGGTACGCCGCGTTCGGGTACAGCCGGATCGACGTCGTCGGCGATTCGCTGGTGGCGACCGCGGTCGAGGCGACGCCTGCCGCGGCGCTCTACGAGCGGGACGAGCAGGCGACGCTGGACCAGCTCGCCGCCCTCGCGGCGGAGGCGCGGTAGCCATGTTCGTGCTCGACGCGCCCGCCCTCGACGAGCCCGCTGCCCTCGCCGAGACCGCTGCCCTCGCCGAGACCGCTGCCCTCGACAAGTCGGCCTCCGTCGACAAGTCGGCCTCCGTCGGCAGCTCTGCTTCCGTCGGCGAGTCGGGGAAGGCGGGCACCGCCCCGGCCTCCGCCCGGCTCCGCCGGCTGGGGCGGGGCCTCGTCCCCTACCTGTACCTGGCACCCGCGCTGGTGCTGCTGGTGGTGTGGACGTACCGGCCGCTGGTGCAGGCGTTCGAGCTCTCCACCTACTCGTGGAACCTGCTGCCGACCCAGCCGATGACGCCGGTCGGCACCGGCAACTACGAACGGCTGCTGGAGCTTCCGGCCTTCTGGAACTCGCTCGGCCGGACCGGCGTGCTGATCCTCGGGCTGCTGCCCTTCACCGTGCTGCTCCCGCTGCTCGTCGCGCTGGCCGGGCGGCGGGTGCACGGCCGGGCTCGCACCCTCTACCACGCCTTCATCTTCGCGCCCTTCCTGGTGGCGCCGGTGGCGGCGGCCGCGGTGTGGCGCTGGCTGCTGCACCCGGGCGGCGGCGTCGTCGGGCAACTGCTGGACAGCGACCGCAACTGGGTCTACGACGTGGACACCGCGCACACGGTGATCATCGTGATCACCGGCTGGCAGCTGCTCGGCTTCGCGGTGCTGGTGATCTGGGCCGGGCTGGCCGGGATCAGCAGCGACTACGACGAGGCCGCCCAGGTCGACGGCGCGAGCCCCGGCCAGATCCGGCGCTGGATCACGCTGCCGCTGCTCTCCCCCACCCTGATGTTCATGGTGCTCACCACGGTGCTGCTCAGCCCCGCGCTCACCTTCCCGCTGATCGACTCGATGACCCAGGGCGGGCCGTCGCAGGCCACGACGAACATCTACTACCTGCTGTGGGACTACGCCTTCCACAGCTTCGACGCCGGGCTCAGCGCCGCCGCCGGGGTGCTGCTCTTCCTCGGGTTCGGCGTGCTCGCCGGAGCCCTGGTCTGGATCTCGGAGAAGGTTGCCTTCCATGACGATTGACCGCCTGCGCGCGCTCGGCAGCCACCTGCTGCTCGGCGCGACCGCGCTGATCGCGGTGTTCCCGATCTACTGGCTCTTCGCGACCTCGCTGCGCAGGCCGGAGGAGGTCACCTCGCTGACGCCGTTCCCGTGGCCGCTCTCGATCGCCAACTACACCGACGCCGCCGACAAGGTGGACGTGCTCGGGCTGATCGGCAACACCTTCTTCGTCGCGGCGTTCTCCGCGGCCGGGCAGCTGCTGGTGGCGCTGCTCGCCTCGTACGCCTTCGCGCTGTACACCTTCCCGTTCCAGCGCGTGCTCTACCTGGCGTTCGTCGGCACCTGGCTGGTGCCGTTCCAGGTGACCATGCTGCCGAACTACGTGCTGCTCACCCAGCTGGGGCTGATCAACACGCTGATCGGGGTCGCGCTGCCCACGCTCTGCTCGGCGCTGGCGGTGCTGCTGCTGCGCCAGCACATGGCGAGCTTCCCCAAGGAGCTGGTGGCGGCGGCCCGGATCGACGGCCGCTCCTCCTGGTCCATCCTGTGGACCGTCGTGGTGCCCAACCTGCGCCCCGCGCTGGCCGCGCTCGGCATCCTGCTCTTCATCAACGCCTGGAACGAGTACTTCTGGCCTGCCGTCGTGCTGCGGCAGTCGAACAGCGTGCTGCAGCTGGGGCTGCGCAGCTTCATGGGCACCGAGGGCGACCAGTGGGGGCCGATGATGGCGCTCGCCGGGCTCGCCTGCCTGCCGGTGCTGATCATGTACCTGCTGCTGCAGCGGCACATCGTGAACGCCTTCGTGCGCTCCGGATTGAAGTAGCTGGTGGGTAGGCTGGGCGCATGGCGCTCCCCCTGGAAGAACGACAGGAATTCCTCGCCCGGCCGCATATCGGCGCGCTCGCCGTCGCAGGCGCTCCCGGCCGGGCCCCGCTGAACGTACCGATCTGGTACGACTACACCCCCGGCGGCGAGCTCTGGGTGCTCACCGGGACCACCTCCAGGAAGCTGGAGCTGCTGAAGGCCGCGCGGCGGTTCAGCCTCATGGTCCAGGTGCTGGAGCCGACCATTCGCTACGTGACCGCGGAGGGGCCGGTCACCCGGATCGAGCCCGGTGCCGCGCTGGTGCGCGAGATGGCGGCGCGGTACCTGCCCGCCGAGAAGCTCGAGGGGTACCTGGAGTACGCGCAGTCGCACGGGGAGCAGGTCGCCGTGTACATGCGGCCCGAGCAGTGGCTCTCGGCGGACCTGGGGTCGGTCTAGGGCTGTACCGCGGCGTTGAGGCGGGCCGCCAGCTCCTCGGCGCGGGTCGCGAGGTCGGGGGGTTCGAGGACGCGGAAGGCGTGACCGAGGGTGGCCACGTACATCAGTACTACGTCGAGATTGTCGGCGCCGCTGTGGATTTCGCAGGTGGTGGCGTCGACCTCGACGACCATCGCGGCGTTGGCGGAGACCTGGGTGCGGACCGTCGCCGCGGGGGCCCGCACCAGGAAGCGGGCCTGGCGGCGGTAGACGCGGCTGGCGACGCCCTCCTGGACGAAGGCGGCGGCGTCGGGGGCATCGGGGCGGGGGCGGAAGCGCCAGGTGCGCGCGGCGACCTCGGCCATGCGGTCGACGCGGAAGGTGCGCCAGTCGGCGCGGTCCAGGTCGTAGGCGAGCAGGTACCAGCGGCGGTCGGAGGCGACGAGGCGGTAGGGCTCGACGCGGCGGCGGCCGACGCCGTCCTTCGACGGGTACTCGAACCCGGCCTCCACTTCGTCGCGGCAGGCGCGGGCCAGCGTCATCAGCAGCTCCGGGTCGACCGGGTTGCGGCCGCCGCCGAAGGACTCGACCGCCCCGGAGAGCGCGCGCACCTCGTGCCGCAACCGGGTGGGCAGCACCCGGTCGAGCTTGGTCAGGGCGCGCAGCGCGGCATCCCCGGTGCTCGCGGCGCCGGTGCCCGCCAGCAGCGCGACCGCGGTCGCGATCGCCTCCTCGTCGTCGAAGAGCAGCGGCGGCAGCTCCTGGCCGGGGCCGAGCTGGTAGCCGCCGCCGATGCCGTGCTCGGCGCGGACCGGGTAGCCGATGACGCGCAGCCGCTCGACATCGCGGCGCACCGTGCGCGGGGTGACGCCGAGCCGGTCGGCCAGCTCGTCCCCGGTCCAGACCCGGCGCTGCTGCAACAGCCCGAGCAGGGTCAGTACCCGCTCGGTCGTGCCGCGCGCTTCCTCGTCCGCCACACCCACAGTCTCCCGAGACTAGCGGACCGATCCTGTCCGCAGGTGCTGTGAGGGTGGGGGCATGACATCGACACTCGACTGGAACCGCGCGCTGCGCGAGCAGTGGGAATTCCACTGGAACCATCAGGTGCGGGACCGGCTGGCCGGCCTCACCGACGACGAGTACACCTGGTCACCGGTGCCGGACCCCTGGAACGTCCGGCCGCGCGGCGGGCCGGAGCCGCAGTTCGGCACCGGCGAGCACCTGATCGACTTCGCCTTCCCGACCCCCTCGCCCGAGCCGTTCACCACCATCGCCTGGCGGCTGGGGCACGTGATCGTCGGCGTGCTGGCCATGCGCAATGCCACACACTTCGGCGGCGCACCCGCGTCCTACGAAGGCTGGGCCTACGCGGGCACCGCGAAAGAGGCACTCGCGCAGCTGGATACCGAGCTGGAAGTCTGGCTCGCCGGTGTCGCGGAGCTGGACGAGGCCGCGCTCGCCACGCCGGTCGGGCCGAAGGAGCCCGGGCACGAGGACGCGCCGATGGCCGACCTGGTCCTGCACATCCACCGCGAGCTGATCCACCATCTCTCCGAGGTCTGCCTGCTGCGCGACCTCTACCTGCACACGCGACGAGGAGAAACCGCATGAGCCGGACCGTCCAGATCACCTTCGACGCGCACGACCCGCGCGGGCTCTCGCTCTTCTGGCGCGACGCGCTCGGCTACGTCATCCCCGGCCCGCCCGGCGCCGAGCTCGCCGACGGCGCCGACCCGCTCGACGCCTGGGACACGTTCCTCGCCAAGATGGGCGTCCCCGAGGGGCAGCGCAACAGCAACTCGGCGGCCGAGGATCCGGACGGCACCGGCCCCCGGCTCTTCTTCCAGCAGGTGCCGGAGGACAAGGTCGCCAAGAATCGCGTGCACCTGGATGTGCGGGCGGCGCCCGGGCTGACCGGCGACGAGCGGATGGCGGCGCTGGAGGCCGAGTGCGACCGCCTCGTCGCGCTCGGCGCCACCCGGCTGCGCCGCTCCGAACCGGCACCGCCGATGAGCCACGGCTTCATCGTCATGGCCGATCCGGAGGGCAACGAGTTCTGCCTGGACTGACTCACGCCTCCAGCGGGACGGGGACGAAGTCGGCGCAGCCGGCGGGCAGCCGGACTCCCGCGGTACGCAACTGCGCGACCCTGGTCAGATACGCCGCACCGAGCAGCAGCTGGTCGGCGATCTCGGCGGCGTGGCGATTCGGCAGCGCCGCCAGGTGGGTGCCTGCCGCCCAGGTGTTGAAGGCGCCCATGGCGGGGCCGCACCAGATCTGGTAGTCGGCGACGCGGCCGGTGTCGCCGCGGATGCTCCAGCCCGAGGAGAGCCCGAGGTACCAGCGGAAGACCAGGGCCATCCGGCGTTTCGGGTGCTCCGCGGCGCCGGCCAGCTGGGCCGGGTCGCGCTCGGTGAAGAAGCGCACGCATTCGTCCCACACCTGGTCGAGCGGGCGCTTGAAGAGCGTCCGCTCGAGGTCGGCGCGGAGGTCGGCGGGGAGCGCGTCGAGGCCGTCGTAGGCGCGGTAGGTGTCGTAGAGCTTCTGCGCGCGGCCTGCGAACATGGTGCCGCGGCGCAGCACCTGCACCTGGACGCCGAGTTCGAACATGTCGGCCGATGGCGCCATGACGCAGTCCGCGAACTGCGCGCCTGCCAGCAGCTGCTTGGTGGCGGCGCACTGCGCGGCCTCCACCGTCGCCTGGTTCACCGAGCCGGTGACGATGTAGGCGGCGCCGAGCGCGAAGGCGGCCGCGGCGGCGGCCGGGGTGCCGATGCCGCCCGCCGCGCCGACGCGGACCTCGGCGGCGCCGGGGACCGTGCGGGCGAGCCGGTCGCGCGCCGCGATGATCTCCGGCAGCAGTACGACCAGCGGGCGGCGGTCGGTGTGGCCGCCGGAATCCGCCTCCGCGGTGATGTCGTCGGCCATCGGCACCCGCTCGGCGAGCCCGGCCTGCTCGGCGGTGATGTCGCCGGAGGCGACCAGCCGGTTCAGCAGGGCGGCGGGGGCCGGGCGCAGGAAGTGCTCGGCGACCTCGACCCGGGACACCTTCGCGATCAGCCGGTGGCCGACGACGATCCGGCCCTCCCGATCGGTGCTCAGCCCGGCCGCGCGATACCGCACCACCTCGGCGGTGAGGCCCATGAAGGCCGATGCCTCCACGCAGCGCACGCCGTGGCGCAGGCAGGCGTCGACGATGGCCCGCTCCAGCGCGGGCTCGGACGGGCTGTGGATCAGGTTGCAGGCGTAGGGCAGCTCGCCGAGTTCGGCGCGCAGCCCGGCCAGCGCGGCGTCCACCCGGTCCGGGGTGACGCCTGCCGCGCCGTAGGAGCCCAGGTATCCGGCCCCGGCCAGCGCCGTGACCAGCGCGGGTGCGGCGATGCCGTTGGCCATGGCACCCGCCATGTAGGCGCCGCGCAACCCGTGCGCGGCGCGGAACCCGCTGTCGCCCAGCCGGTCCGGGGTGAGCGGGCCGACCGCGGCGAGCACCTGGGCGCCCGCGGTCGCGGCCCGGTCGGCGGTGAGCCCGACCCGGCCGTCCCGCCGCAGCACCCACACCGGGCGGGTGACGTCGCGCAGCAGGGCGGTGATCTCGGCCGGGGTCTCGGCGACCGGCCGGTGCAGCGTTGTCACGACCGGACCTCCCGTTCGCCGAGTTCGATCGCCAGATCGGTGAGTTCGTAGATCCGCAGCCCCGGCTTCCACAGCGAGCCGTCGACGATCGCGATCACGCCGTGCTCGCCGTGCCTGATCTCCTTGATGTGCGCCTCCAGTTCGACGGTGCCGTCGGTCGGCAGGAACTGGCCGCGGTAGCGCCAGCCGAAGGGGATGTCGGCGGGGATCCGGAAGGCCGGGTCGATGAGGCCGTCGGCGTAGCCGGCGTCGAGCATCCACTCCTGCACGGCGTGGATCACCGACTCGACGCCGAGCGAGCCGGGGATCACCGGGTCGAGGTGGAAGTGCCGGTCGAAGTACCAGTCGGCGGGGTCGATCGCGCGCAGCGAGTGCAGGTAGCCCGCGTCGTACTTGCCGCCGCCGTCGACCACCTGGACGCGGTCGATGAGCGCGAGGGTGTCGCGAGCGCAGAGCGGGGCCGCCGGGTCGGCGCGGCGGGCGGCCACGTCGATGGTCCTGCGCTCGGCGTCCGGGTGCTCGGCCAGCCAGGTGGGGGCGGGGCGGCCGGCGTCGAGGCCGGTCTGGTTGGCGAGTGCCTCGTCGCTGAAGTAGCCGAACATGGTCTCGCCCCGGTAGAAGGGCTCGCCGCCGGTGCTCAGGGTGTAGTCGAAGGTCTGCAGCGAGGAGCCGGGCAGGATGGTGGTGGTCAGCAGCCGGGATCGCTGGCGGATGGTGCTGTCGCGCAGGTCGACCCGGCGCAGGACGGTGGCGGTGCCGCCGAGGTTGCGCAGGCTCAGGGTGGTGCCCGGCTGGGTCAGCGTCGGCCCCGCGTAGTAGCCCATGAGCAGCGCGGCCTGGAGTGAGGTCTCCATGTAGACGAAGTGCGGCATGGATTCGTTGGCGGTGGCGCCGTAGTACCAGGAGTCGGCGGGTGAGTCGTACTCGGTGGTGTACGCGGCCTCGGTCAATTGCCCGCGGGCGCCGTCGAAGTCGAGGACGCGGTCGACCAGGAGCAGGCCGCCGGTGGGGAGGCGGGTGGCGCGGACGCCGGTGTACTCGGCGAACTCCGGGCCCATGGCGATGGCTTGGTCGCCGCGGGCCAGGTGGGTCATGTGGAATTCGCTGAGCAGCAGGGTTTCGTCGGCCTGGCCCGGGCCGATGGCGGCGCCGGTCGGTTCGGTGGCGGTGATCTGTACCGACAGTGGTTCGGCGCCGGCGATGTGGACCTCGGCGGTGAGGTGTGGGCGGGGTACCAGGTCGATCTCGGTGACGTGGAGTTCCAGGGTGCCGGAGTGCGGGCCGGGGGCTCCCGCCGGGCCGGAGGAGGCCAGGGTGGAGCCGGTCAGGGCGAGGTGTAGCCCGGCGAACAGGGCGAAGACCTCGCCGGCCTGGGTCGCGGCGGTGCCGGGGTCGCCCTCGTAGGTGGCGGTGAGGCGGCCGCGGCCGCCTGCGCCGAAGAGCTCCAGGGTCTCGACCTCGGTGAGCACCAGGGGGTGCTGGGGGGCGAGTTTCGCCGCCGGGCGGATGCCGGGGCGCTGGTGGGACGGGCCGAAGACGGTCGCGATGTCGCCGGCGGCGAGCTGGTCGAGCGCTGCTCGGTCGAGGTGGGTCCGGGTGGTGCGGGCCTGGGGTTTGAAGGCCCATTCCGGGGCGTGGAACGGGGCAGGTCGCGCGGCGTCGGGCTGCGGCGCGATGCCGGGCTGCGCCGAGGTGCTGGGCCGTGCCGAAGTGCCGGGTTGGGCCGAGGCGCCGGGCTGCGCCGCAATGCTGGGCTGTGCCGGAGTGCCGGGCTGCGCCGCAATGCTGGGCTGTGCCGCGGTGCCGGGCTGTGCCGAGGTGCCGGGCTGTGCCGAGGTGCCGGGTTGGGCGGGCTGCCCGGTACCGGTCGGGATGGCGAGTCCGGCCCGCTCCCAGAGGGCGCGCTGGAGGGCGTACTGCGCCGCGAGGGCAGCGCGGTGTGCGTCCGCGACGCCGGCGCGGAGCTGCGCGAGCGGATTCGGGGTGCTCGTGGTCGGCACCGTGGGAGCCGCTTCCGGTTCCGGCAGCGCCGGGGCCGCTTCCGGCTCCCGCACCGCCGGGACGGCGGCATCGTGCACCGCGTCCGGATCGAACGCGATGCCGTCGAACTCGAGGGTCGTCATGCCATCCACCGCCTCACCGAGGTCTGGAACTTCTCCGTCAGATCGGGCGTCGTGACCACCACGACGTCCGAGAACCGCTGCAATACCGCGCCGTCGGCCGCGACAGCGGTGGCGTCGACGCGGGCGTCGAAGCGACCCGCCCGACCATTGCCGACGACCAACCGGAACGGCTCGCCGACCGGCAGCGGCCGGTGGTACTCCACCCGCCCGATGCCGAGCGGCAGGCAGGCCGCGCCGAGCAGCCGGTGCCCGAGCACCGGCGGGCCCTGCAGCATCAGGTCCGCGCGGACCGGGTCGTGCAGCCTGCTCGCGTAGCCGCCGCCCGCGACCGGGGCCGCGTCGATGGCGCATTCGAAGACCACGGTGTCCCCGGTGTCGGCGACCACCCGCCGCAGCCCCTGCAGTGCGGGGGCGTGGAACTGGATGGCCTCGCGATAGATGTCGAGCGAGCTCGCCGGGCCGGTGGGCACCGCGAGTACCGGTGCATCCGCCGCAGCGGCAGCCAGTTCCAGCGTTGCCCGGAAGTGCGCGATCGCACCGTCACGCACCGTCACCCGGACCGGAAGCACGCCACCGGCCTCGGCACCCGGCTCCAGCTCGAGGTCGAGCGCCTCGACCGGATGGTCGAACACCAGCCCCTTGAGCACCTGGAAATCCCTGGCGCCGATCACGGTCCGGCCCGGAAGGGCCCGCTCCGCGGCGTGCGCCATCGCGCCGAGCCCGAAGGTGGCCGGCAGCACCACGTGCTCCCCCACCCGGTGCGCCTCGATGATCGGCTCCTCGGTGAGCCCGATCAGACTGCGGCGCAGCCGGACCGGCGCGTGCGGCACCGGAGCGGGCCCGGCGAGCGATTCGGCCGGGCCGATCAGAACGACGGTGTCCGCTTCGCGCTCCGCGGTGAACTGCTCGGTGAAGGCCGCCGCCCCGACCTCGGGGGGCAGCAGCTCGACGCCGGCGGCGTGGAAGTGCTCGCGCAGCGCGGGCGTCACCATGCCGCCGTCCCAGGCGCCCCAGTCGATCGCGGTGACGTGCCGGTCCGGATGGGCCCGGCGCCAGGCCACCGCGAAGCGGGAGAGCGCCTCGTTGGCGGCGGCGTAGTCGGCCTGGCCGGTGTTGCCGTAGAGCCCGGCCACCGAGGTGAACAGGATCAGGTGCTTCGGCTCCGGCACCGCGGTGAGCAGCGCCGTCAGCGCCGACAGTTTCGGGTTAAGCACGCGGGCAATGGATTCCGGGGTCTTGTCCGGGATCCGGGAGTCCGCGAGCACGCCCGCGCCGTGCACGATGCCGGTGATCTCCCCGGCCCGGGGGCCGAGCGCCTCGCGCACCGCGTCGGCGTCGGTGGCGTCGACCGCCAGGTAGTCGGCGCGGCCGTCCAGCGCGGTCAGGGTCTCCCGGATCTCCCTGGCGGCCCTGATCCCGGAGCAGGTGCGCGCGATGTCGCGCGGTTTCGCCCCGGTGCCCGCGAGGGCGCGCACCGCGGCCTGTTGGAGGTCGGCGTCGGCGATCCCGGCCGCCCACTCCGGTTCGGCCTCGGGCTCGGTCCGGCCGAGCAGGATGAAGCGGGCCGGAACCCGCCCGGCCAGCGCACGGACGCAGGTGGCGGTGACGCCGCGGGCACCGCCGGAGACGACCAGCAGGTCGTCGGCGGTCAGTGTGACCTCGGGTTGGCTGTCGAGCGGGCGGATCGGGGTCACCGTGCGGGCCGGGCCGAAGCCGCCGGGGACCAGGGTGGACCTGGTGCCGTCGGCGGCCACGCCGACCTCGACGATGTCTCGCGCCGCGTCGTCCAGTTCGGTGAGCACCAGGTCGGCACAGCGCTCCGGCGTCGCCGCCGGGTCGATGTCCAGTGCCCGGCAGAACAGGTCGGGGCGTTCGGCGGCGAGGGTCTTCAGGATGCCGCCGACGCCGCCGAGCCGGGCGCGCACCGGGTCGTCGGCGGTGCGGAAGCCGAGCCCCCCGTCCAGCCGGATCAGGGTCGCGACGGCGGCGCGGCCGTGCTCCGCCGACATGGTGGGGGTGATCCGGCCCGCGGTCAGGATGGTGTCGGTGAGCAGGCGCTCGACGTCGGTTCGCTCGGTGCCCGAGCCGAGCAGGATCAGGCACAGGTCGGGGTGCTCCCCCGGGTCGGGGAGCGTTGTGACCGTGCGCACCGACCATCCGCGCGCGGTGAGCGCGGTGGTCAGCGCGGTGGCCTCGCCGCTGCCGGCGGGGTCGATGAGCAGGGCCACCGGGTTCGCCCGGTAGGCGCCGATCGCGGTGTCCGCGGCGGGCAGGGTGATCAGTTCGACGGCATGCCGCGGCGCGCGCGCCGCGGCATCAGCTTTTGGGTGGACATCACCGCCGGTGCTGAGCTCGGCCACGATCTGGTCGAGGGTGCGCAGGGTGCCCAGTTGCTCCGGGCCGAGGTTGGGTAGGTCGGGGAAGCGTTCCTGGAGAGCGCCGATGACCTGGACCCGCTTGATCGAGTCCACACCGAGGTCTGCTTCGAGATCCATGCCGGTGTCGACCATCTCGACCGGGTAGCCGGTCTTCTCCGCGACCACCTCGCGCAGGGCCTGGCGGAGGGTTTCCGCGTTGTCCCCGGTGGCGGGGGTGCCGGTGGAGCTCTCCGAGGCGGGGCCGGTGTCGTTCGCGCCGAGGAGTTCGGCGATCTGGTCGAGGGTGCGCAGGGTGCCGAGCTGCTCCGGGCCGAGGTTGGGTAGGTCGGGGAAGCGTTCCTGAAGAGCGCCGATGACCTGGACCCGCTTGATCGAGTCCACGCCGAGGTCTGCCTCCAGGTCCATCCCGGTGTCGACCATCTCGACCGGGTAGCCGGTCTTCTCCGCGACCACCTCGCGCAGGGCCTGCAGAAGGTCTTCGCGGCTGCCCGCCGGGGCCTGGCTCGACTGCTCGTCGGCCGGTGCCGGAACCGGCGCTGGTGCGGCTGCCGTAGCCACGGCAGTGAAATTCGCGGCCGGGGCCGAAGCCGGAGCAGACGGCGCGGGCGGGACGGTCGGGCCCGAGGCAGACGGCGCGGCCGGGCCGAACGGCGCGGCCGGGACGGTCCGGGCCGGGACATGGCCGTCTGCCGGGGCAGAACTTGCTGCCGTGGCTACGGCAGCCGAGTGTCCGGCCGGGACCTGCGCCGAGGGAAGTGCCTCGGCCGAACCGTTGGTGTGGCCCGGAGCGAGCGCTTCGGGCCGATGCTGCGGCACGGCGGCCGGCCGGTAGGCCGGAACCGGCCGGGCGGCGGCGGGCCGGGCGAAACCGGCCTCGAGATCGGCGAGCTGGGCCAGGACGTCGGAGGCGCGGGTGTGGCTGGCGGCGATGGCGACGCCGTGGTCCTTCACCGCTTCGATGGCGCGCACGGTGGTCTCGGTCAGTACGCCCGCGTCGAGCGCGCCGACCAGCGCGCGTGCCATGTCGAGCTGGCCGTCGAGGAACTGGTGGTGGGATCGGAGGTGCTGGGTCAGCGCGCTTTCCAGCGCGCCGTCCTGCTGGGACGAGTACACGGAACTCTCCGTCGGTTCGGGGGCGTACCTGGGCGGCGCCGTCGGTGCGGCTGCCGTGGCCACGGATGGGAAGGTGCGGGCGGAGGTGGACGTGCGGGCGGGCAGACCGTGCCCGGGAGCGTTCGGGACGGAAGCGGCACCCGCACCGACGGCGGCGGCACCATTGCCTGTACCGACCTTCGCGGCAGCGGCACCATTGCCGCCACCGGCGACGCCGTGCGCGGAACCGGCACCGGCGCGCCCGCCACCCGTGACCACGGCGCCGTCGCCGACACCTCCGGCGGCGGAAACGGCTACGGCAGAACCGTTCCCGTTCGAACCGGAATCATCGAGCCGCACCCGATACCCGTCCGACAGCGCGGCGGCGTACGCCGCCTTCCGCGTTTCCGGCACATACTCGGGCGCCGAGATGGTCACCGTCATGGGCCGGCTCGGCTTGTGCGGCTCCAGCACCGGTGCCGCGTGCCGATTGATCCCGGACAACCCGAAGCCGAGCACGGCGAGCCGGACCGCGGCGCGCGTCAAGGAAAGATCACTGTTGCCGATCGGCCCGGAGTCGGTCGCGATGGCGACGACATCGTCGCCGAGGGTGCGCCGCACCAGCGAGGTCAGCACCTGCTTCGGCCCGAACTCGACGAAGACCGTGCAGCCGGATTCGCGCAGCGCGGTGAGCGCGGCCACGAACTCGACCGGCTGCCCGAGCTGCCCGGTGAGCACCGCCCGGTTGGCGGCGGCGTCACTGCCGTACCGCGCGCCAGCGCTGTTGGCGTACACCGGCGCGTCCGGCGCCCCGATCTGCACCTCGGCGAGCGCGGCGGCGAAGGCGTCGACCGCGTGCGCCACGTACGGGGTGTGGAACGCCCCGGAGACGGGAAGCGCGCGGGTGGCGACCCCGCGCTCGCCGCAGACCGCGACGGCGGCGGCGACGGCATCGGGACCCCCGCCGATCACCACCTGGTCGGGGGCGTTGTGGTTGCAGATCCAGACGTCGTCGATGGCGTCCACGATCTCCCGCGCCACCTCGACGGTCGCGTTCAGCGCGACCATCGTCCCCGCCTCGACGCCGTCGCGCGGCGTCATCGCGACGCCGCGTGCCCTGGCCAGGCCGTGGAAGTCGGCCCCGCTGAGCGCACCGGCCGCCCAGAGCGCGGTGAGCTCGCCGAAGCTGTGCCCGAGGTACCCGTCGGCGCGGAACCCGCGCTCGCGCAGCGCCGCGAACTGCCCGGCGGCGAGCGCGCCGATGGCGGGCTGCGCGAACTCGGTGCGGCGCAGTGCCCGCTCCTGCGCGGCCGCGGCCGCCTCGTCGAAGGCGGGCGGCGGGAACACCACAGACGAGAGCCGCTGCGGCGCACCGGCGAACGCCTCGTTGGCGGCGTCGAAGGCGGCACCGACGGCGGGCTGCGCGATGGCGGCGTCCGCGCCCATGTCGACGTACTGGCTGCCCTGGCCGGCGAAGAGCGCGGCCACCCTGCGGTCCGGCAGCGCGGAGGCGCGGTAGTAGACGCCCTCCGGGTGCTCCCAGGAGGCGGCGTCGGGGTTGCGGACCAGCTCGTCGACGGCGAGGCCGCGCAGGTGCTCGGCGTTCTCGTCGTCCAGCGAGACGAAGCCGACGCGCACGTGCCCCTCCGGGATCTCGCCGCCGTCGATCGGGGCGGTGCTGCGCACGGCGTCGATCAGCCCGGCGACGTCGGCCGCGTGCCAGAGGTGCGCCCGCGCGGTGCGGTGCAGCACGCTCGGCCGCTCGCCGTCGGCCTCCTCGAGCACCACGTGAAAGTTGGTGCCGCCGAAGCCGAAGGCCGAGGCTGCGGCGCGGCGCACCGGGCGCTCGGGGTCGCGGATCCACGGCCGGGTGCGCGAGTTGACGTAGTACGGCGCGTTCTCGGCGGCGATCTTCGCGTTCGGCGCGGTGACATTGATGGTGCCGGGCAACACCTTCTGATGCAGTGCGAAGGCCAGCTTCATGAGGCTGGCCGTGCCCGCGGCGCCCTTGGTGTGCCCGATCTGCGACTTGACGCTGCCGAGCGCGGCGAACCGGGGCTCGTCGGTGGCGTCGGTGAGCAGCTCCTCGAGCGCGGTCAGCTCGGTCTTGTCGCCGACCGGGGTGCCGGTGGCGTGCGCCTCGATCAGCGCGACGGTGGCGGGCGAGATCTCGGCGTCGGCGTAGGCGCGGTCCAGCGCGACCCGCTGGCCGCCCGCGCGCGGGGCGTAGATGCTCTTGGCCCTGCCGTCGGACGACGAGCCGAGCCCGCGCAGCACCGCGTAGATCCGGTTGCCGTCGCGGCGGGCGTCTTCCAGCCTGCGCAGCGCGAGCATGGTGATGCCCTCGCCGAGCAGGGTGCCGTCGGCGTCGCTGCCGAACGGGCTGATCCGGTCGGACTTGGAGAGCGCGCCGACCTTGGAGAAGCACAGGTAGATGAAGATCGTGTTCTCGGTGTCGACGCCGCCGGTGATCATCATGTCGGCGCGGCCGTCCTGCAGCTCCGCGACGGCGGTGCGCAGCGCGGCGAGCGAGGCGGCGCAGGCGGCGTCGACGGTGCAGTTGATGCCGCCGAGGCCGAGCCGGTTCGCGACCCGGCCCGCGGTGATGTTGGAGAGCAGCCCGGGGAAGGAGTTCGCCTCCCACGGCGCGTAGGCGGCGACGAACTTGGCCGAGACCGCCTCGGCATCGGCCTGGCTGAGCCCGACCGAGCGCGCCGCCTCCTCCAGCACCGGGGTGGAGAGCCGGGCGGCGAGCGGGTGCATCAGCGGCACCGGGCCGGTGGTGCCGAGCACGACGCCGGTGCGGCTCGCGTCGTACCACTCGGAGCCGGTGGCGCCCGCGTCGAGGAGCAGGTCGCGGGCGACGCCGAGGCTCAGCGTCTGCATGGTGCTGGTCACCTCGAGCTGGTTCGGCGGCAGCCCGAACTCCAGCGGGTCGAACTCGACGTCGGGCAGGAAGGCGCCGCGCCGGGAGTAGGTCTTGTCCGGTGCCTCCGGGTCGGCGTCGTGGTAGTCGTCCAGGTTCCAGCGCGACGCGGGCACCTCGGTGGTGCAGTCGACGCCGTCGATGATGTTCTGCCAGTACTCGCGGTGGTTGCGTGCCTGCGGCAGCAGCCCCGACATGCCGACGATGGCGATCGGGGTGCGCGCTAGGCGTCGTTCGTCCGTCACGGAAGTTCCTCTCGGACCGGGCGGGTGGTCAGGCGGCGACGGTGGTCGCGGTGCGGTCGGCGATGGCGCCGGCGGCGGCGACGGCGAAGGTGTGGTGGCCGAGCGGGGCCGGGTGCAGCCCGTCGGCGGTCCACATCTCGGGCCGCTCCCAGGCCGGGTCGCCCGCCAGGTCGAGCAGCAGCGCGCCGGTGTCACC